>JAUNLJ010000004.1 GCA_030532305.1 Tissierellia bacterium | reverse complement strand
GGCAATGCCAAAGCGCCGGTTCCGGCTGTGCATGCTGGTACAGGTCACAATCAAGTCTCCCATGCCAGAAAGGCCCTGGAAGGTTTGGGGGCGACCTCCCATCTGGATACCCAGCTTGGTGATTTCGTACATGCCCCGGGTCATAAGGGCCGCCTTGGTGTTGTCCCCGTAGCCTAGGCCGTCACTTAGGCCTACAGCTAGGGCAATGATATTTTTTAAGGCTGCCCCCATTTCTACAGCCACTAAGTCGTCCTGGGTGTAGACCCTAAAATAGTCTGCCGTAAAGATCTCCTGGACTTCTACAGCCATCTTGTGGTCCTTAGAGGCGGCCACCACAGCCGTAGGCACTTCCTGGGCCAGCTCCTCTGCGTGGGAGGGGCCAGAGAGGCTCACAAAGGGGACCTGGGGCAGGACCTCCTGGGCCACCTGGGACATGCGCAAGTGGGTCTCTTCCTCTAGGCCCTTGGCCAGGTTGACCAGGCAGAGGGAGGGGGCCGCCCCGGCTCTTTTAATGGCCTCTAGGGTCCCCCGGCTGGCGCTGGAGGGGACCCCTAAAACCAGGATGTCCCGGCCTCCAAGGGCCTGGTCTAAATCCGATGTTAAGGCCAGCTTGGGGCTAAGTTTTAAGTGGGGCAGGTATTTTTTATTGACCCCCCTAGACACCATGTCTTCTTTTTGCTTGGGGTCCCTAACATAAAGGGTGGTCTCATGGCCTATCTTGGCCAAAAAATCAGCAATGGCAGTTCCCCAGCTGCCGCCACCTAGAACACTTACTTTAATTGCCACCTTGACCTCCTAACTTGTTTTCTTTTCCTGCTAACAGTCTTTCGATATTGGACCGGTGCCTAAAGAAACCTAGGACCACTAGAAAACTTAGGCAAACTTGGTTAAATAGACTTATGTCTGTAAAAAACATAAACTGGATCCAGGCACTGGTTAAAAATAAGAGGGAGCCCAGGCTCACATACCGGCTTAGTCCTGCAGTCCCCAGGCCAATAAGGATGGAGACCAGCCCCCTAGGGGGGTCAAAAACAGCCAGTATGCCGGCTGTGGAGGCCATCCCCTTGCCCCCCTTAAAGTTCATATAAAAGGGGTAGTCATGGCCCAAGACACAGCCCACCCCGGCAATTAAGACCTGGTCCTTGTCCACAAGCCTTAGGGCCAGGTAGAGGGCCAAAACAGCCTTTAAAAAGTCTATGATAAAGGTCAAAAGGGCTAGTTTTTTGCCCATGACCCTTAGGGCATTGGTGGTGCCTGCGTTGCCGGACCCATATCGTCTGATGTCAATATGGCTTACCCGCTTGCCCAGGATAAAGGATCCTGAAATGCTCCCTATCAGGTAGGATAGGATTAAAACCAGAACGAGCTCTTTCATCGCTTTTTAAACTCCATGAGGATGGGGACCCCATCAAAGCCAAAGGTCTCCCTGATTTGGTTTTCCAGGTACCTTTGGTAGGAAAAGTGGAAGAGCTGGGGTTCGTTGACGTAGAAGGCAAATTTAGGAGGCCGGGTCCCGGACTGGGTCCCATAGTAGAGCTTGCCCCTTTTGCCCTTGTCGGAGGGCGGCTGGTTCATAAGGACTGCCTGGTTTAGGATGTCATTAAGGACCCCGGTGGAAATCCTCAGGGCATAGTTGTTGTTGGCCACATGGATCAGGTGGAGGAGGTCCCCCACCCTTTGGCCTGTCTTGGCTGAAATAAAGATAATGGGGGCATAAAGGAGGAAGGGCAAACGGGTGTAGACCTCTTCCTTAAAGTGCTTCATGGTCTTATTGTCTTTTTCAATAAGGTCCCACTTGTTGACAGCCAGGATAATGGCCTTGTAACGGTCATGGGCATAGCCCACAATTTTGGCATCCTGCTCACTAACGCCTGAAGTGGCGTCAATAATCAAAACGCACACATCAGAATTTTCTATGGACCGGAGGGTCCTCACCACGGAATAGTGCTCTATATTTTCTGTAACCTTCTTTTTCTTCCTTAGGCCGGCAGTATCAATGAGGGTAAAGTCTGTGTCCTCATAGGTGAAAAAGGAGTGGATACTGTCCCGGGTGGTTCCAGGAATGTCTGTTACAATGGACCGGTTTTCTCCCAGGATATAGTTGACTAGGGAGGACTTGCCGGCATTGGGCTTGCCTATAAAGGCCACCTTGATTTCTTCCCGGTCTTCCTGGTCCTCTCCCTTTGGAAAATCTTCTACGATGGCATCTAAGAGGTCCCCTAGGCCCTGGCTTTGCTCCGCTGAGACAAAATAGGGTTCCCCAAAACCCAGCTCATAAAAGTCATACTTGTGGTCCTGGGCCTGCTTGGAATCTAACTTGTTGACCGTTAGGATCACCGGCTTGTCTGTCCGTCTTAAGATCTGGGCAATCTCGTGGTCCAGCTGGTGGATGCCCTCCTTACCGTCTACGACAAAGAGGATGACATCAGCCGTATCTAGGGCCACCTGGGCCTGGTTCCTAATGTCCTTCATGAAAATTTCATCACTCTTGGGATCTAGGCCCCCGGTATCTACAATATTAAATTCATGACTAAGCCACTGGGCAGAGGCATAGATCCGGTCCCGGGTGACCCCTGGGGTATCTTCTGTAATGGAGATCCGCCGACCTACAATCTTATTAAAAAGGGTGGACTTGCCCACATTGGGCCGGCCTACAATACATACTAAAGCTTTATCCATCTTTTCACCTACTCCATCTATTATTAAAGTCTTTTTGACCCGTTCATATCTTTAAATTATACCATACAAGGACCTTGCCTTTCAATCTAAGGCCGCCCTAATCTGGCTCCTAGGCTAAAACTTAGAAAATCCTCCTTTTATGCCAGAAAAGCCTCCATTAAAAAGGACCCCAGCCTAGGCCAGGGTCTCTTCTTAGCTATTTGGGGCCCTATCTTGGACCCTTCTTATTTATAAAGGGGAAAGCTTTGGCAAATATGGCTAACCCGTTTCTTTATGTTTTCCTTAGAATCTGCCCCCTTAAGGGTGTCGGCTAGAATCTTAGCTACTTCTTCCATATCCTTTTCCTTTAGGCCCCTGGTGGTCATGGCAGCAGAACCTATTCTTAGGCCACTGGTAACCATGGGTTTTTCAGGGTCAAAGGGGATGGTGTTTTTGTTGGTGGCTAGACCGTGGTCATCTAGGCGGATTTGAGCCTCTTGGCCGGTGATGCCCAGGGGTCTTAGGTCTAAAAGAAGAAGGTGGTTGTCGGTCCCTCCAGAGACCAGACGGACTCCCTCATCCAGTAGGACCTGGGCCATGGCCTTGGCATTTTTTAGGACCTGTTCTTGGTAGGTCTTAAATTCAGGACGAGAGGCCTCCTTAAAGGCCACAGCCTTGGCTGCAATAATATGCATCAAGGGGCCCCCTTGTAGGCCTGGGAAGACGGCTGAATTGATCTTCTTGGCTAACTCCTCCCTACAAAGAATGGCCCCACCCCGAGGTCCCCTTAGGGTCTTGTGGGTGGTGGTGGTCACCACATCAGCATAGTCTACAGGATTTTGATGAAGGCCTGCCGCACATAGGCCGGCAATATGGGCCATATCCACCATAAAGTAGGCCCCTACTTCATCGGCAATTTCCCTAAAAATAGAGAAGTCTATTTCCCTAGGATAGGCAGAGGCCCCGGCGATAATCAGCTTGGGTCTTTCTTTTTTAGCAGTCTCCCTAACTTGGTCGTAGTCGATCCGTTCCCTATCCTTGTCTACGCCATACTGGATAAAGTTAAAGTACTTGCCTGAAATATTTACGCCACTGCCATGGGTTAAGTGGCCCCCTTGGCTTAGGTTCATGCCTAAAACCTTGTCTCCTAGGTCTAAAAGGCCCAGGTAGACCGCCATATTGGCATTGGCCCCAGAGTGGGGCTGGGTATTGGCATGGTCTGCCCCAAATAGGGCTTTTAAACGTTCGTTGGCCAGGGTTTCAACCTCATCAACCACCTGGCATCCCCCATAATACCTCTTGCCTGGTAGGCCTTCGGCATACTTGTTGGTTAGGACACTGCCCATAGCTGCCATAACCGCATCAGAAACAAAGTTTTCAGAGGCGATCAGTTCAATATGGTCTTCTTGGCGGCTGGCCTCCTTCTCGATGAGGCCAGCAATTTCTGGATCTACTTCCTTAATGTCTTCTAAGTGCATGACTACCCCCTCAATAAATAATAAAATTTTAAAAATAGCTAAAGACGACACCTAGTCAATAGGAGTCGTTAATATACACGTCAATAACAGAAGCGTGAAGTCCTTCCTTAAAGACCCCCTTTTCCTTTAAACGCTCCAAGAGCCAGGGGGCCACAGAATGAAAGACTGCCTCTTCCCTATCCAGTAGGACCACTTCAAAGAGGCGATTGGCCAGGTGCCTAGAGGCTGTATGGACAAAATAAGCCTCCACATGGTTAAATTCAGCCAGCTCCAAAAGAGCCAGGGCCGCCTGGTCTTTTAAATGATAGTACTTGTCTGAAAGACTGCAATAGCGAATGTAGGACTTTTTCCTATTTTTCCCAGCCCGCTCCAAGCGACTTAACTTGTGGTAGTACTTGGCCATGCAATTATAATACTGGTAGTTAAAAATCCCCTTTTCATAGCTGTCTACCTGAAAAAAGGGTTTGATGTTGGACTGGTTTGAAATCTTGTAGTTGCCTAGGAGAAATTCTTGTTTGGAAATTTTTCCAGACTCATAGGATTTAATTAGCTCAGACCGCTTTCTTAAGAAATCCTTGAAAAATCTTTCCCTGCAAGGTTGAAGGGGGGCTGGATCAATATCAGGCTTAGTTAACGACATGGATCAATACCGGTAAAACCATGGCGATAACTAAGATCAGGGCAATGAGCCTAGCCCATCTTTTATTTTTATCTTGATAGTTCAATCCCCTCACCCCCCATAGATAAGTAGGGTATAAGGATAGGCCAGGTGGGCCTATCCTTCAACAACTTCTTCCCCATATTGTTTTAACTGGTCTGGTAGGTCCTCAGTTAGGTAGTCCACATTGATATAAATTTCTTTATCTTGTGTATCTAGTTTTTCTAACTTGTTGTGAAGATATTCTAAGTCGTCAAGGGTTAGGTCAAGTACCTTGTAGATCCCATCTACATAGATCTTTTCCAAGTCGTAGTCCATAGCCATCAGGCCACAGAAGAAACCGTAGAAGGTGTCTACATTTTCTAGATTAAATTCTGTTGCATTGACCAAACGAACATTGTGGTCCAGGCTAAAGATGTGGTCATCGTCTACTTCTACAAAAACAATATTTCCATTGCCGGAATTTAGGTCGTCATTGGCATGGTCGATTAGCCACTTTGTTTTTCCTGCGCCCTTTGCTCCTAAAATGTACTTGATCATCTTAATCATCCTTTCTTAACATAGAAAATTCTTTATTAAACAAACCGCCTTGTAAACGGTTTGAACTAACCATTATTTCATTAATTTCATCATGGATCTTCCACCAAGAATTGTCCCAGTTGGCATGGGTCACCTCTGCCTCGGGCGCCCGGCCCACAATGCGAGCCACCACTATCTTGGGATCTAGGTGCTCTAAAAAACTAATAACCCTCTCCTGGTAGTCTGCCTTGGAAAGCAGCTGGATCTTTCCTGCCTTATAGAGGGCCTCCATGGGGGTCCCCTTGACTAAATAAAGGTTGTGGAGCTTGACCTCCTCCACCCTAAGGGCTGATAGGATCCTAGCTGAAGAAATGGCATCCTCCAGGCTGTCCCAGGGCAGGTCTAAAATCATGTGGGCGCAAACCCGGATCCCGTGCTGGTGGGCCCTGAGGACGGCATCTATAAAGGCGGCCAGGTCGTGGCCCCGGTTAATCCGTCTTAGGGTCTCATCCTTGGTGGACTGGAGACCCAGCTCCAGGGTCACCATATAGTCCTTAGTCAGCTGGCCTAAAAAGTCCAGGTAGGCCTCTGGCAGGCAGTCTGGCCGGGTGGAGATGTTGATCCCCACAATATCTTCTTCTAAGACCGCCTGGATATTGGCCTTAAAGGTCTCCAAGGGAAGGTAGGTGTTAGTAAAGTTTTGAAAATAGGCAATAAACTTTTTGGCCTTATACCGCCGGCCCATCCGCTCCCTATTTTCTCTTAGCTGGTCCTTGATGGTGCCAGACTCCAGGTTCTCAAAAGAGCCCCCTTCTTCCCCGCAAAAGATACAGCCTCCCCAGGCCAGGGTCCCGTCCCGATTGGGGCAGGTTCCTGCCAGCTTAATGGGGAGTTTATAGACCTTCTGGCCAAACCGGTCCCTTAAAAAATCACTATAGCGGTAGTAGGGCTTTTTATTCTTCTTCGTCGTAGACAAAAAGATCACTAAATTCCTTGGCTACCCGGTTAAACTTTTCTTCGTCTTCAATAAAGCTAAGCTCAACCTCTTCCCCTTCTGCCTCCTTAAAGGCGTAGAGAAGGATCTCCCCAGAGGAGGCCTCATCTACTGGGTCTAGGGCAATATAGTCTTGTCCTTCAAATTCAAAAATACCCACCACATAGCAGTCCATCTCTGTGCCGTCTTCTAGGCTAAGATGAAGGACATCCACCTCTTCTTCATAGTCGTGGTCATGGTCATGGCCGTGGCCACCGCAGCATTCATGGCCTTCTTCATGGTCATGGTGGTGGTGACCCTGGCCTCCACAGCAGTCATGGTCTTCTTCATGGTGGTGACCCCCACAACATTCGTGGTCCTGGGTGTGTTCATTGTATTCTTTCATGATTAACTCCTTAATTTATTTTATAATTCTTTAAGATATTTTACCATAAAATCATAGACCCGGTCAGCAGAAGAAATAGAAAAATGTTCTCCCGGGGCATGGACCCCAAAGATGTCAGGACCTATGGAAATCATGTCCATTTCTCCCAGACTTTCTATAAAGATGGCGCATTCTACTCCTGCATGAACTGTAGCTAGCTGGAGGTCCTGGCCCCGGTTTTCTTTCCAAACGGCTTGGGCCTTGTCCCTAAGGGGCGAATCCTTTTTAAACTCCCAGGGAGGATAAAAGGAATTAGACTGGTAGGTCCCCTCTAAGACTTCAGCTAGGACCTTGTTTTTCTCGGCAATCTCCTGGATCCTGGACTTTAAAGAGGCCCGGACCTGGGAGGTAATCAGCCAGCTGTCTTCAAGGGACTTCACCACCCCTAGGTTGGTGGAGGCCTCCACCTGCTGGGCCTGGTCTGTGTCTACAAAGAAGATCCCATGGGGAGCCAGGTAGAGGTAGGCTATGAGCTGGTCCCGGGTTTTTTTAGAGACCACAGGTCCCCCCTCTACTGGGTCTAGGGCCAAACTCATCTGGGGATCTATCTCCTTATATTCTTCCTTAATGGGCTGGAAGATAGGGTCCAAAAGGGCCTCTAGGGCCTCCTTGTCTAGGTCACTAAGAATCAGGGCACTGGCCTCTCTGGGGATGGCATTGGATAGGTTGCCCCCCTCAAGATCAGCCAAGTCAAAATCCTCCTCCCCCTTAAGATGGTGGAGGATCCGGCCTAGGACCTTAATGGCATTGGCCCTTTGCTTATAAATTTCCATGCCGGAATGGCCCCCCAAGAGGCCCCCTAGTTTAATCCGGTAGGCCTGGGCCTTTTTAGAGGCCTCTAGGTCCTTTTTAAAGGAAACCTCATCGGTTTGCCCACCGGCACAGCCCACATAGCAGATGCCTTCCTCTTCACTGTCAATATTAATGAGCCGGCGACCCTTAACCAGGCTAGGATCTAACTGGATGGCCCCTGTCATCCCCTTTTCTTCATCGCTGGTAAAAAGGGCTTCCAAGGGGGGATGGGCCAGGTCTGGGTCTTCTAAAAGGGCCAAAATCATGGCCACAGCCAGGCCGTTATCGGCTCCCAGGGTGGTCTCTCTGGCGATAACCAGGTCCCCTTCCACTTGGGCGTGGATGGGGTCTTGGCAAAAGTTAAAGGCTTCTAGGTCATGGGCCTCACAAACCATATCCAGGTGGCCCTGGAGGATAAGGGGGGGCCTGTCCTCGTAGCCCGGACTGGCTGGTTTTTTAATGACCACATTAAGGGCCTTATCCCTCTTGGCCTCCAGCCCCTGGTCCTTGGCCCAGGCCAGTAGAAAGTCACCTACCGCCTCTTCATGGCCAGAACACCGGGGAATCTCTGTTAACTTTGCAAAATAATGAATCATCGGTGAATGATCTTCCCTAAGTCCTGAAATCATCCCCCCACCTCCTAATCTATTTGTGGTAGCTGAATATGACAATAACCCATCGGGTTCTTTTTTAGATACCTTTGGTGAACTTCTTCCGCCGGATAAAAGTTTTCAAGAACTTCCACTTCAACCAAAATTTGACGATCCGTCTGAACTTGACGACTAAGCCTATCCGCCTCATAAGTTTTCTTGTCTTCTTCATTTTGATAATACACTCCTGTCCGGTACTGACTACCTATATCATTGCCCTGGCGATTTAAAAGATAGGGATCAATGATCTTATAAAAGTGGTCTAAAATCTCTTTTTGACTTATCTTTTTTGGGTCATAGGATAGCTTAAGGCCTTCGGCTGCCTGGGTTCTCCCTGTACAGACCTCCTGATAGCTGGGGTTTTTTATCTTGGAATTAATATAGCCCACCTGGGTGTCTATGACCCCTGGGGTCCTTTGGAAATATTCTTCCACCCCCCAAAAACAGCCTCCTGCCAGATAGATAGTCGCCATGGTCTTACTCCTCTTCTTCCTTGTCAAAGGCCTCCCTAAGGGATTCCCTAGTGGCAAGATAGTCTCTATAATTTTTAATCTTTCTTAGGTCATGGTGGGGCACCGGGGTCTCCTGTTTAAAGACATAGTTTAAGACATAGTGAAGGCCCCACTCTCGAGACAGGTGGTCCCCAATCATGGCCAGGATCTCACTAACCACAATCTCTTCTTCCTCTTCCCTAAAACGGGCCTGGCTTAAGTCTCTTTCAATCTTCTCCTTAAGCTGGTCTTCCAAGAAGTCTAAAAAGGACTGGATCTCCTCATGGATCTTTGTCCCCTCTATGTCCTCTAGGATAATAAAAAAGAGATTCCACCAAAAATCATGGTTGATGACAGAGGTGATCTTTTTGCCCAGGTTCTTGGAAAAGGGCGAGTCAAATTCCACTTCTTCTTCCAGCTCCATTAAACTATGAAAGCTCAGGTGGCTGGTGTCATTTTGGTCTAGCTTGCCAATAAGATCGGCAATAAAATCCTTTAAAATATGGTCCTGGGTCACATTCATCTGGTCCTTGGACTTGGCGTGCAAGTAGCGGATAATAATGTCACTGGGAAAGTCAAAGTCTATGACAAAACCCAGCTCCCGATAGACCTTGCCCACATACTCGTCATGGAGGATCTTAGAAAAGATAGAATAGATCTGGTCCTGGTTAAAGGCCCTAGAGACCATATCCATGGCATTAACCTGGTTGTATAGGATCATTAGCTGCCTATCAATCATGGTTAGGTTGTCCTTAATGGAGTACATAATGTCCCTAAAAAAGTCCTCGGTCAGCATGTAGGTGTAGTTTTTGTAGAGGATCCGGTGGTCAATTTCCCCCCAAAAGACATTAACCAAACTCTTGATTTGTAGTTCAAAAGAAAAGGTCTTTTCCCCCCGTTCATAGTAGCCATCAATCTTGTAAATGGGGAACTTGTTTTTTTGTGTCTTGGGCTGGTCTTCTCCTAGTTTTAGGTAGATGGCCTTGTTACCGGGAATAGAATAGTACATCCCGTCCTCTGTGTCGGAAAATTCTTTTTTTATGAGCTTAAAGATGGCCTCTTCATCCTTATTAAAACGGCATTCAATCCGAATCCCAATAAGGTCCGGAAGAGAATAAAAGAGCTCTTCCGGGGTTTCGTGCTTTAAATAAAGATTGTTCCTAAGGATTTTTTCCTTAAAAGACCGGGATGATTTAATCCGTGAATTGATACTTAGAAAACCATGGGCCTCCCCAAAATACCGGGTGAAATAATATTCCAGCCGGCCACTGATATAGGTGAGCTCCACCTGGTTTTCCTCTTTTATTTCCAGGGTCCTCTCTATAAATTTAAAAAAGGCAGAATCCATCAACTTCCTCCTTTGATATTCCACACCCTTATTATAGCATGGAATATCTCCTTAAAAGTGGAAAAACCCTTTAAAGTTAATAAAGTTTCACTGGATATTTTTCGCTTAATTCATCTACCTTTTCTTGGTAAGCGGCCTGCTGTTTTTGTCTTAAAAGCTCAGTTCTCACATCTTGACGGGCCTCATCTAGGGTCCTCTTTTGCTCAGCAAATTTATGGTCTAGCCGGATAATATGGTAGCCAAACTGGGTCTTAACAGGATCAGAAATTTCGCCTTCCTCCATGGAAAAGACTGCTTGGTCAAATTCAGGCACCATTTGCCCAGGATAGAAGAGGCCTAGGTCGCCCCCCTTTTCCTTGGAAGGGCAGGTGGAATGTTCTCGAGCTAGGTCCTCAAAGGCCGCCCCTTCATCAAGCTTGGCCCTAATGTCCTTGGCCAAGTCTTCATTATCCACTAGGATATGGGAGGCCTGGGCTGTTTCTGGAATTTCAAAAAGCTTTTTATTTTTTTCATAGAAGTCCTCAATGTCTTGGTCTTCTATTTGGACACTTTCAAGAACCTTGGAAAAAGCATAGGATTTTAAAAGCGATTCCTTGGTTTGGTTAAGGACCTTGACAAACTCTTCTTCTTGGTCCAAGTTCTTTTCTAGGGCGTCAAAATAAAGGAGCTCTTGCCTAACTAGCTCTTCGATAACTTGTTTGATCCCATCTTCAGAACGGAATTGTTGGGCAAATTGTGGGTTCATCCCTTGCAGGTAGGTAACCACATCTTCCTCGGTAATCTTCTTGCCATTGACCTCGGCCACAAGTTTCTTTTCTTTTTGTTCAGTCATTTTATCCCTCCTATAACAGAAAGGCCTCTTGTTAGACAAGAGGCCTCCTATGTTCTTATAAAATTACGATGTTTGCTGCCTGTTCTCCCTTTTCCCCTTCAACAACATCGAAGGAAACATTTTGTCCCTCTTCTAGGGTCTTAAATCCGTCAACTTGGATTTGAGAGAAGTGAGCAAATACATCTTGTCCCTCATCGGTGGTGATGAAGCCATATCCCTTTTCAGCATTAAACCACTTTACTTTACCTGTCATATTCTATTACCTCCAAATTATTATTTCTTTATCGAATTTAAAAACTTAGAGATAACCTGCAAAAGTTCAAGCTCCATCTAAATTTAAAACTTCATAAAGCAAGTTAATCATACCAAATTTACAGGCTATCCGTCAAGATCCTTTACAAATTTCCCCACCATGTAGGCATGGATATTTTCCTGCTTTTGGTCCCAAATGGTAAAGTAAAAAACCCCCTCTTCCTCCTGGCCCATAACCACCAGAACCTGGTCTTCATGGCGGATTTCATGGGAATAAGTAATGTCTAGGTCCCTGAGCCGGTAGGCCTCCTTAAAGCCTGGCTTTTCCTCCTCCAGGGCCCTTTCCATAAAGCTTAAGTAAACCAGGTTGTTGACATGGTCATTTTCATCTATGTCCGCCGGGTCAATCCCAAGGGCCAGACCCGGCCCCTGGAGTTTTTTCTTCTTGGCCCGCCTAAGCTGGCGGTTGGGAATGGTCTTTTCTGTCTGGGGGTCTTTAAAATGGTCCTTTTCTGGAATGGAAATGGCCTCCCTACGTCTTAGGTCTGTCTGGATCCACAGGCTCCCGGCCCGGGCCAAGACCTCCCCCTCTTGTTTTAAGATAAAGTGCCGGTAGGCAAAAAGCTTGTTGACCTCATTGACCAGGGTGGTGACCTCAATCTGGTCTTGGCAGTTGGGTGGGCACTTAAACTCCACCTGCCACCGGTAAATCATCCAGCCATAGTAGTCCTCCTCCAGGTCTTCACTGACCTCCCAGTGGGCATAGGCCGTCTTTAAGAAAAGATCCATCACCCCCCGGCTGTCTAAGTGGTCCTTCTTGCTCCTCTCAAAATTAAAATGACATGTGAATTCTTTCATAAATAGCTACACTTCCTTTATTCTAAGCCACGTCTTCTATAAAATCCATTGTATCTTGGGCCTTTTATGCCTATAATAAGAAGGGTAAGGAGTTGGATTATGAATGTAAAAATACTAATCGCCCTATCTGTCCTTTTCCTCTTCTTTTCCTTTTATTTTACCATGCTTTCAACTAGTTATCGGCATATGAGCCAAAAAACATTGCAAACTTTTCGTAAACACGAGGAAAAGGCCCTTTTTTATATTGAAGACAACCTAAAACAAGTAGAGGATATCTTAAACACCATGCTGATCTTAGACTATTTTTCTAATATCTGCCTGGCCGTCCTCTTTTCCCAGCTGGGCCTGGCCTTTTGGGACCTGCCCGGCCTGATTCTTGGCGTCTTTATCTCTGGCCTACTTATCCTCCTCTTAGGAGAGGGCCTGCCCAACCGGATTGGCCAGCAAAAAAAAGAAGCCATCATCTTAAAACACTCTCGCCTGCTCTACTATCTGAGAATTCTTTTAACCCCCCTAGTCAGCCTGGTGGAAAAGGGCAATAGCCTTTTATTTACCCCCTTTGACGAAGATAAGGAGGAGGGCCGGGCAGAGGTCTCCCTGGACCCCCTAAGTGACGCCCTCTTCCAAAGTATGGAAGATGAGCTCCTAGACCAAACGGAAGTGGAGATCATAGAAAATGTCATTGATTTTGGGGACCTCTACGCCAAAGACGTCATGACCCCCCGGACAGATATTGTCGCCATCAACGTGGAAGCCACTTGGGAAGAAATCCAAGAGACCATCCAGGAAGAAGGCTTTTCCCGCTACCCCGTCTATGAAGAAGACTTAGACAATATCCTAGGCATCCTCCACGTTAAGGACCTTTTCGCCTACCAGGCAGAAGACATGGACCTAAGGACCATGGTCCGGCCCGCCTATTTCACCTATGAATATAAGCCCGTCTCCTCCCTCTTTAAGCAAATCCGCTTTGAGAAAAAGTCCGTGGCCCTGGTCTATGACGAATATGGGGGGCTGGAAGGCATGATCTCTACAGAAGACCTTATTGAGGAAATCCTAGGCGATATTACCGATGAATATGACGAAGATGAAATAGAAGAGATCATCCAAGTCAACAGCCATGAATATGTTCTGGCCGGGTCTGCCTCCCTGGCTGACTTTAGCCGGATCATCGATGTGGACCTGGAATCTGAAGAATTTGACACCGTTGCCGGCTATATCATTGAAAAAATTGACCGCTTCCCCGCCAAGGGCGAAGTCATCCAAATTGACGATCTGACCTTCCATATCCTCTCTACCAGTAAAAACCGGATTGAGCGGATAGGCTGTCATCTAGACAAGTAAAGATAAAAAAAGCTAGCTAAAAGTGGGAAAAGGCTATGGGTTTATAGGCCCATGGCCTTTTTTTATGGGCTCATTTAACCGGGTCCAACACTTTCCTCTTGTCTCCTCTACTGGCCATCCTTTCAGGCTTTAAATGGAATTTAACTCTTACTAAGGCCTTCTGCCACCCTTCTTTTGCCAAAGATATAGACCAGTATGATAATGCACAAGTTATTTAGCATTAAGGTTTGTCCTGGCCCAACTTGATCGACCAAAAATCCGGAATAGAGTATGCCTAGTGGGACTAAGACCCGAGAAGAAAAGGCTAGAAAAGAAAAAAACCGTCCTTGCTCTTCCAAGGAAACCCTCTTTTGAAAACTAACTTCCAAAGGAATATTCACTCGACTGGTGAAAAATCCTATAAGTAGCTGAAATAAAGAGAAGAGAAGAAAATAGTAAGCCTTATTCGCTATAAGTAGGCTGATCCCACCTAAGAGGACCATCAAGTAAGCATTCTTTTTTATATAAGAAAATATGGCCCCACTGAAATTTTTTTCTGAAGATTTTTTCATCAAGCTAAGTCCAGCTATAATGGCACCTAAACTTGTGCAAGATAGGCCAAAGCCCAAGAATTTTTCTTCCATTTGATAGTGACTAAGTAAAATTCCTGGATAAATGATTTCTTCCACGCCGCCTATAAAAAAATTTAAGGCCATAAATAAGAACACCAAGGGCAATAAATAGCCATCCTGCTTAAGGGATAGAAAGGTCTCTTTTATTTGCCCTAAGGAAAACTTCTTGCTTTCTGTTTTTCCCGATAATAGGGGAAAAAAAGAGGCCACTATTGCATTGACAAGGGCCAAAAAGCCCAATAGCCCCAGAAGATGATAAAAAGAGAGGCTTGAAAAAATCCAAAGGCTAATTCCTGGAGCCAAAAAAATAGCTAGGGTGTCCAAAGAACTTTTTAAGGCATTGTAGCGGAGGAGGTCAGAAGGGGCCACCACAAGGGGTAAACTTGCTTTTACTAGAGACCCGTGGAGGTTTAGGAGGATTAATACTAGGGGAGATAGGACAAAGATAGCTTCTCTGGGGAAAAAAGAATAGGCCCAAAAAAGACAGGAAAGCCCTAGGGCCGTTCCTTGAAGGAGTCTTTTTTTCTTCCCCTGGTCAATAAGGCTTCCCGTTATGGGCAAAAAAAGCATACCCAACAAACTCATGAGACTAAAGGAGAGGCCAGCATAGGTGCTGGAATTTCCCTTCAATAGATAAACAGGCAGGCAAGTAAAAAAACTTAGGTCAATAAAATTTCCTAAGGCCGAATAGATAACAAGTATGTAGATGGATTTTTTCTTCATCATTCTCCCCAATAGGCTTTTAGAATAGGTCTAGCTAAGGATGGCCCCCTGGATCCCAGCTTGGTGAAAAAATAGCCAGTGGCTTTACCTTGTCTGACACCTTCCCCTCCTTTAGCATAGTATATCATAAAAAGATTATGATAGATTAGATACTATGCTAAAGTATGTCCCTTTTTCAAGCTTTTTAAGGCCCCTTTCTTGCCATATAAAAATCGGCACCAAGGGTTAATACCTTCATGCCGATATCCTTTTTGGGATAGGATCCCTATAAAGAGGCCTGGGGCTTCTTTTTTTGTCTTACTTTTCTACCAGCTCATAGAGCCTTTGGCCTAGGACCACGGCTTCTTCTCTAGAGGCCTTGTCCTTGGGGAGGAAGTTGCCCTTGTCGTCGCCTAGGATAATCCCATAGTCCTGGATATAGTAGACATGGTCTAGGGCCCAGGGGGCGATCTGCTCATGGTCCTTAAAGAGGAAGCCCTTGTCTTCAGGAGCCTTGACCTCTAATTTTTGGACCAGTCTGGAGAAGATAATGGCCATTTCTTCCCGGCTAATGGCTTTTTCAGGAAGGAAGCGGCCGCCCCCTACCCCTTCCACTAGGCCTAGGTCGGTGGCAATTTGTACAGAAGGGTTCTTGGTGTCTTCATAGGAGGAAGACCCGGCCACTAGGTGGAGGCCTTCTGCCCTTTCATAGACCCGGACAATGACTTCTGTAAATTCTTCCCGGCTAATATCTGCCTTCATATCGCTTTGAATTTTTCCAGGGATAAAGGCATTTTTGTTGGCCTTTTCCAGCTCCTCATAGAACCAAAGGGAGGCATTGTCGTAGCTGGTCCTGGCCCCTACCCTAATTTCATTGGAAAAGGGCAGGGCCACCCCATCTATAAGATAGCGGACCCTAAAGCTGTAACCCCGCCTGTAGACGTCAATGGGGCCCAGGGCCTCCAGGTCTTTTTGGCCTAGGGATAGGCTCTGGCCGCCTAGGTCCTTCAGGGAACCTGAGATAAGCTCTTGGCCTCCTTCTGAAAACCAGGTCCCTCCTGACTCTTTTACATCCACTTGGTAGCGGACATCCTTCCCTTGATTTAAACTTGCCTTTACTGCCTCGGGCTCTACCCAGGATAGGACAAAGGATTCATAGTTTCCCTTGCTATCGGTTCCCATGGATAGACCCAGGTAAAGAGGCCTATCTTCCGCCTTGGCAAAAATGGATCCTGGTAAAAATAGACCCAAACCAAGGGCTAAAAGTAGGCCCCAAAGGACTTTATTTGTGTGTTTCATTTTTTGCTTTTCACCTCATGATAAATAATAACAAAAAAATGAAAATAAGAAAGGCCCTTGGGAGATTTGTAACTAAGTTGTAACTAACTGTCGGCTTGAATATAGGGGTAGTCTCCCCAGTGGGCCTGGATATAGGAACAGTTGTCCACCTTAAACCTAAAGAAGCTGTCCACAGACCCTACCACCACCGATAGGAGGGCCCGGATAAAGCCCTCATGGCTCACCACTAGGATGGTTTGGTCCTGGTCCTTGTACTTGTCTAAAAAGGCCTGGGCCCTGGCCCTGGCATCCCGGATGGACTCCCCTCCTGGTGGGGCTGTGTCCCGGGGATTGTCTAGCCAGGCCTGGAGAACATCCTTGTAGTTGGGGTCTTTTTCCATATCTTCAAAACGGTGGCCCTCTAGGATGCCAAAGGAGACCTCCCTAACCAGGTCCTCTGTCTCTAGACTTAGGCCCAGGCTCTTGTTGACCTCTTGGGCCGTTTCTTGGGCCCGGGTATAGGGCGAGACTAGGACCCGGTCTATCTTCTTGGCCTTGAGCCTAAGGCCCGCCTTAAGGGCCTGGTCCCGTCCCAGCTGGGTCAAGGAGACCTCAGGGGTCCCAATGACCTTATCTTTATTGGCCTTAGATTGGCCGTGGCGAAGTAAAATTAAATCCATAGACTTACCCCCCAATAGATTAAAAGTGCAAAAAGTTCCCCATATTCCTGGGCAAAACCAAAGACGTCTCCTGTGACCCCACCGATCTTTTTTATGCTCCACTGGCCCATGAAAAAGGCCAGCAAAAGGGAGGCTAGGATAACCAAAAGGAGGCTCTTCTTATAGAAGAAGGCCAGGCCCAAAAGGAGGAGGCTTGAAAAAAGGACATGGGCCAGGGGCTGGGCCCTTTGGAAGATGTTGCCTAGGCCGCCAGGTCTGGCTGAGGGAAAGTATAAAATAAGGAGGAGGACCCCCAAACGGGCGCCGGCCACTAAAAAGGCCAGGTCCAGGGCCTTAAGGTCTATCTCTCTAAGGAAGATGGCCTTGCCTATAATAAGGAAGACCAGGCCCAAAACCCCAAAGGAGCCTACGGTGGAATCCTTCATAATGCGAAGGACCTCCTCCCTATCTCGGTTGGAGAAAAAACCATCTAGGGTGTCGCAGACCCCGTCAATATGGAGGCCCCCCGTTAAAAAAATCCATAGAATAAGGGCTAAAAAACTCCCTATACTTGGGCTTAGGGGCCTTAGGACTTGGAGGAGGCCCCCTGTAGCCAGGCCAATAAGAAAACTGACCCAGGGAAAGAAGAAGAGGCTGGCCCGGGCATTGTCTTGGTTAAAGTCGATGGCTAGGGGAATGGGGAAACGGGTTAAAAATTGGAGGGCTAAGATCAGGCCCTTCATTTGATCTTCACCGGCAGGCCACAGACCACCAGGTAGACCTCATCCACCAGGGCGGCCAGCCTTTGGTTGGTCCGGCCCTGGAGGTCCCGAAAGGCCCGGGTCAGGCTATACATGGGGACAGGCCCGTCCCCCACCTCGTTGGTTACCAGGACCAGGGACTTGTTTTCTTTCTTGGCGGTCTTAACCAGGGCAGAAAGCTCCTTAAAGACAGCCTCTTCCACCTCTTCTAGGAGCTCGGGAGGGACCTGGTCTAGGCCCTGGCTTCTGGCAAAAAGATAGTTAGAGGCCAGGACTGTAACGCAGTCCAAGAGATAGGCCCCATACTGGGGGCCAATGACCCCGGCCAGGTCCTGGTCCCCCTCATAAAGGCCCCACTGGCTGGGCCGGCGGGCCTGGTGTTTTTTGACCCGGTGGGCCATTTCCTCATCTTCCACCTTGGCTGTAGCGATATAGAGGACGTCCTCCCGGTCCATAAGGAGGGCCTCCGCATAGGAGGACTTGCCACTTCTGGCCCCCCCTGTCACCAGCCTAATCATCTTGTTTGTCCCGGATGTTGACTTGGACATGGTGGTCTATATTGGTGTTTTCAAAGACCCCCATATTTTCCATACAGTGGATACCGGCCTCGAGGATAAGGAAGGTAAAGGGACAGCCGGACCCCTCTCCCAGTCTCATGTCCAAATGGACAGGGGCCTTTAAGCCTAAGAAGTCTAGGATCTTAGCTGAGGCCACTTCCCTGGATAGGTGGGAGGCAAACATATAGTCCCTGGCCTTGGGCTCTAACCGGGCGGCACACAGGGCGGCCACAGAAGAAATAAGACCGTCTATAACCACAGGCACCCGGTTTTTGGCCCCGGCTAAAAAGACCCCCACTAGGCCCACAATATCTAGACTACCTACTGCGGCTAGGATGCCGATCACATCATCGGGATCCTTTTGGTATCTTTCCTTGGCCTCCTTGATGATGCGTTTTTTCCTGGCAAACTGGTCCTCATCGATGCCAGCCCCTAGGCCCACGGCCTCCTCCACGCTCAGGTCAGTCATCAGGTGGAGGACGGCAGAGGATGTAGTGGTGTTGGCTATGCCCAGCTCCCCGGTCCCTAAAATATCGTAGCCCTGGCTAATTCGCTCTTCGGCTACCTCAATACCCACTTGGATCCCACGAAGGACCTCTTCTTCTGTTAGGGCCGGTTCCTGGGTAAAGTTGTTGGAAGAGACACGGACAGACTTTTGGATGATTCTGGGATCCTGGTCCATGGTTTCTAGCATGCCAATATTCACCACGTCCACATCAGACTTGGCATAGGAGGCCAGGGAGCAGACCCCGGTCCGGCCGTCCACCATGATATTGGCCAGCATTTGGGTAAATTCTTGGGGGCTGGAGGAAATATCTTCCTCAAAGACCCCACTATCGGCACACATGACAATAATGGTCTTCTTTTCTAGCTTAGGAATGGGTCTTTTTTGGATGCCTGCTAGACGGATAGTGGTCTCTTCCAGCTGGCCCAAGGACCCAATGGGGTGGGTCAGGTGGTCCCAGTGGTTAAGGGCCTGGTCTAGAGATTCTTGGTCTAGGCCTTCAATTTCGGATAAGTAATTTTTTAAGTTTAGCATATTTTTCCTTCCTTTTATTTCTCTTCCAAGCTTTTTTATAATATAGTCATAGTTTTTAGGCCAGTGGGGGATACTACAGTTAATACAGGTCTTAACCCCCTTGACCATTTTGTAGTTCCCCTGGCAATCCTCTAAAAAATAAAGGGGGCAATAGCAAAAAAGACAGTTGAAGTCCTCTTCCTGGGGTGAGCTATGGCAGGGAAAGTACTTGCAAGCCTTGTTTCTAAAAAAACGGTGGGAATGTTCCATGGGCCCTCCTTATGATAGCTTCGAGGTCCTCTAAACTTTGGACCCCTTCTTCCTCCTGCCTTTTTATGACCAGGGCCTGGATGCCCTCCAGCCGGCAGGCCTCTAATTTTTCCTTAAAGCCAGAATCTGCCCCACTGTCCTTGGTGACCAGGTAGTCGATTTGGTATTCCCTTATGAGGGCCTGGTTCATGGCCACAGAAAAGGGGCCCAGCATGCCCAGGATGTTTTTCATCTCCACCCCAGCCTCCCGGGCCGCCTCCATACTCTTGGCCATGGGGAGGATCCGGTAGATAAAACGCTTGCCCCCCCGGACCCCTTCAAAGTCCCTTATCCCCTTGCTCCCGGTGGTAAAGAGGACCCGGCCCCTTTTAAGGCCCCTTAGGTAGTCCTGGCAGGCCTCATAGGAGTCCAGATAGAGGGCCCCCTCTTCCCTAGAGGCCTGGCCCCTTTGGTAGCGGACATAGGCCAGGCCCTTATCTTGGGCCAGCTTTTTGGCATTGGCTGAAACCACCCTGGCAAAGGGGTGGGACATATCTACAATCAGGTCCACCTGGTGGTCCCTGGCAAAGGCCGCCATCTCCTCCAGGTCCATCCGGCCCACATGGACCTTTTGGGCCCGGTTAAATTCCAGGGCCTCCTCTGTGGCCACGGTGAAAATCACCCCGTCTAGGTCCTGGATCCGCTGGCTAAGCCGGCTAGATTCTCCCGTGCCTCCTATAATCCAAATCATTTGTTTTCATAACCCCTGGGGGTGACCATAAAGTCCCCCTTCCAATAGGTCTTGGAATTGCCTATGATGACACAGCTGAGCATGTCCACCACTTCCACATCCACCTGGTCTAGCTGGGTCCGGTAGATGACTTCTCCCTCCCGGCCAGCATTTTTGACAATACCCACAGGACGGGACCCTTCTATCCCCCGGTCCATCATCAGGTCTAGGACCTGGCGAAGGTGGTTGGGCCGGCCCTTGGACCTGGGGTTGTAGATGGTGATAACAAAGTCCCCTTCCACAGCCATGGCCACCCGTTTTAGGATAAGCTCCCAGGGGGTCAAGAGGTCAGACAGGCTAATGGTGACAAAGTCGTGCATAATGGGGGCCCCCAGCCGGGCTGCTGAGGCAAAGTTGGCACTGACCCCAGGTAGGACCTGGATGTCCATGTCTTCAGGGGCCAGCTCCAAAATGGGACCTGCCATCCCATAAAGGCCGGCATCGCCAGTAGAAATAATGGAGGTGGTCTTTCCTGCCTTTACCTGGTCAATGGCGGCCTTACACCGCTCAATTTCAGACTTCATCCCCGTGGAGATGATCTCCTTATTCTGGACCCGGTCCCCTAAATAGGCCATATAGGGGGTGTAGCCTACTAAAACCTCTGAGGCCCCGATGGCCTTTTCCATGGCCCGGGTAAAGTGGTCTTCTCCTCCAGGGCCTATTCCAATTACATATAGTGTTGCCATTTACATCTCCTTTGTTACAGAAAGGGTAAAGCCCCCACCTGTTTCCTTGTCAATTACTTTCTTACCTCCCAGGGCCAGGGCTGCCGTGCAGGACACGGACCCCACCCCCACCCTTTTTCTTACAAAGTCAGACCTCTGGCAGTCCCTTTCATAGACCCTTAGGTCTTCCTTGCTAAAGGTCTTAAAGGGAATGCCTAGGTCCTGGCTCAAACGGACCAAGGCCTCCTCCTGGGCCTTGATATCTATGGAGGCCATGTCCTTAATGGAGGCCAGGGCCAGGCCCTCCCTTTTAAAGACCCCCTCTAGGAGGTCCCTAAGGAGGGCATAGTCCGCCCCCTTCTTGGCCCCCAGGCCCAAGTGTAGGTTTTTGGGCCTAAGGAGGGCATGGGGCAGGTCCAGGTCTATTTTGGTGGAGGAGGTCACCAAAAGGGCCCCAGAAACCCCCTCTATATCTTCTATCCTATCAAAGGACGTAAAATAGGGGTAGTCTGGCCGGGCCCCTTCCTCTGAATAAAAGGCCAGGGGTTTTTTATCTAGCATAAGGCTGGTGACCTGGGCCAGGTCCCTTAGATTATCAATCCCATAGCCCAGCCGTTTAGCAAAGAGGTCGGGGGCCTCAAAGCCCCGGCTATCGGAGGCTGTGGTGATAATGGCCTGGGCCTCCAGGGTCCTGGCCAGGTCCTGGGCGGCCTGGTTGGCTCCCCCCAGGTGGCCACTTAAAAGGGAAATCACATACCGGCCCCCATCGTCCACCACCAGGACCGCCGGGTCCCGGTCCTTCCTCTGAACATGGGGGGCAATGTAGCGGACGGCAATGCCCGTGGCCCCAATAAAAATAATCTGGTCACTGGCCTCCCAAAGGGCCTTAAAGTCCCCGGACTTAATCCCGGTGCCCAGGTCCTTGTGGTAGATGGCCCCAGGATAGGTGGCCTGGATTTTTTTGGCCAGGGCCAGGCCCCTTTGGCTAAAGGCCAAAATGGACAGGGTCACTTTTGCCCCTGCCTATAGCCGGTGGTAAAGCCCTTGTCATAGAGCTTAGACTTGGCATAGTCGGCCTTTAAGAAGTCTCCCACCAGGATTTGGGCCTGGCGGACCACCTTCTCATCCTTGACCTTGCCGGCAATGTCGGCCAGGGTCCCAAAGATTTGCTTTTCATCTTCCCAGCTGGCCCGGTAGACCACGGCTACAGGCACGTCATCCCGGCCATAGCCCTCCTTGAGTTCCTCCACCAACTCTTCAATGGAGCCCACACTTAAAAAGATGGCCATGCTGGCCCCGTGGCTGGCCAGGCTGGGGATATTTTCCTTTTCTGGAACAGAGGTCCGTCCCCGCCGCCTAGTCAAAATAAGGGTCTGGCTCACTTCCGGTAGGGTAAATTCGTGCTTGATGGCTGCCGCTGCTGCCGTAAAGGAGCTGACCCCGGGCACCACTTCAAAGGGAAGGCCCCCCTCTTCTAGGGCGTCCATTTGCTCCTGGATGGCCCCATAGATGGAGGGGTCTCCTGTGTGGAGACGGACGGTCATCAGCCCCTCTTTTTCGGCCCCTGTCATGACCTCTAGGACCTCATCTAGGTTCATCTTGGCACTGTTATAGAATTTACAGGAGGGCTTGGCAAAGGCCAAGTGGGCCTCTGAAACCAAACTCCCTGCATAAATAATAAGGTCTGCCTCTTCCAAGAGCCTCCGGCCCTTGACCGTAATAAGGTCCACATCTCCTGGTCCTGCACCTACAAAATAAATCACTTTTTCACTCCCTTTACTATAAAAATGGGGTTTTGCCCCCTTAAAATCCCCAGTCTATCTTCCTGGCTATGGTTGATTAAATCCAGCCGGTAGCTATAGCCCTGGTCCCTTAACCAGTCCCTTAGGAGGGCCACATTGGCCAGGGTCACAAAATTGGCCACCAGGCTGCCCCCCGCCTTAAGGTGGTGGTGGGCATAGTCTAAGATACCTAGCATTTGCCCCCGGTTTCCCCCAATAAAGATCCCGTCAAAGACCTGGTCGGGGCAGGCCTCTGGGGCCATCCCATGGACCAGGTCCAGGTCCACCTTAAACTTCTGGGCATTTTTCTTAATTAGGTCCACAGCCTCTTTTTTGGACTCCACCGCCGTCACCTGGGCCCCTAAAAGGGCCATCTGGATGGAAATGGACCCACTGCCGGCCCCTATATCTAAAAAGTGGTCCCCAGGCTCTAGACCTAGAAAACTACAGGTGAGCATCCGGGGGACCTCCTTGGTCATGGGGACCTGGTCCCGGATAAATTCCTCGTCCTTAATCCATTTCAAGTTCAATCACCACCACAGATAGGCCCTCTTCCAGGCTAAAGTCTTCCCCAATTTTTCTCTCTTCAATGACCTCCTTGTCCCCATAGGACAGGTAGGACCCCGCTATGATCCGGCCCTGGGCCCCCAGTTGGCCTAGGGCCCTAGATAGGACATTGGGGGTGGTTTTCTTGTCTGTCAGGCCAATGGATAGGGGCTTATCTAAAAGCTCTTTTAGGTCCATGTCCCTTCCGTGGAGGGAAAAAAGATGGGCCTCCTGCCAGGGGATTTGGAGCTGGGCACTTAGGTACTGGAAGGAGCTAATCCCAGGATAGATCCTGGCTATGTCTACCCCAGACCGCTTTAAAAAGGCCACCACCCCAAAAAAAAGAGGGTCCCCACTGGCTAAAATCAAGAGGTCGCCCTCCTCCTGGGCCAGGTCCAGACAGTCCTTGACCCGGCTAACGATAATAAGGTCCTCTCTGAGCTCCCTAACCCCCTGGCCCACTCGACCAAAGGCCACCACCCGGTGGGCCTTTTTAATGGCCTCATAAACCTCCAGGGTCAAATATCTGAGGTCCCCTGGTCCTACTCCGGCAACTGCTACCATATCTTCCTCCTAGTCCATAGTGTAGATGTGGACCTGAATGTCCACCTTATCATTGCGAATATATTGGCTGATCCGTTTTTGGCAGCCTGCTTCCATGGCCTGGCTTATGTGGCCATAGCCAGCCTCTCTGCAAAGCTTTAGAGCCTCCTGGGCTGTTAGGGCCGCCTCCACCTTCTGGATCAGGTCCCTGGGGGCCTCCAAATGGTAGAGATAGTAGACAAAGGCCTCCATCCGGGTGTCTGAAACGGCGGAATGAGTGTTAAAAATCCCAATACTGGTCTTGGCCAGCTTGCCTATGTGGCCAATAACATGGATCCTTTTAAAACCAATGGCCTCCCCATAACGAAGGGCCTCCCCCAGGTAGTTGGACACCTTAATGGGCCGTAAATTAAGGCCATAGCTCGGGGCCAGGTCCCCCCCATAGTTGCCAAAGACCAAGAGCAGGTCCTCTTGGCCCTGGTCCCTAAGAAGGTCCATTTCCAAAGAGAAGGTCTTGACATAGGCCGCCTGGCTCATGGGGTAGACAATCCCCTTGGTCCCCAGGATGGAGACACCCCCCTCAATGCCCAGGTAGGGGTTAAAGGTCCTCTTGGCCAGGTCCTCGCCCCCCTCCACCTCTATGAGGCAGTCTAGGCCTCCCTGGTCGTAGTCCTCTAGGACCTCCATAAGAAGCTGTCTAGGCACGGGGTTAATGGCCGCCTGGCCCGGCTGGCCAAAGAGGGCCTTTTGGGTGAAACGTCCCACGCCCCGGCCCCCATCTAGGACAATTTTTCCGTCCCCCCTTCGCCGGACCCGGGAGGTGATTTTAGCCCCGTGGGTCACATCGGGGTCGTCTCCCCCGTCCTTGTAAATCCCATAGGTGGCCTCCTCCTGGGTCCTCGCCACCTGGAAGACCTCCAGGTCCAGGTCTATCCCGGCTGGGGTAGACAGGGCCACCCGAAAGATTTCCTGGCCCTCCTCTAGGGCCTGGCAGGCTGCCAGGGTAGTGGCTACAGCACAGGTTCCTGTAGTGTAGCCCAGGCGCATTTTTTTCCCGTCCTGGACGATATATTCTTCAAAGCTCATCGGGGGTAGACCATATAAAGGAGGGCGTTAATAATAGAGGCGGCCACATTGGACCCTCCCTTGTTGCCCCGGGTCCGGATATAGGGGTAGTCGTATTTAGCCACTTCTTCCTTGGACTCGGCAGCTCCTACAAAGCCCACGGGAACGGCCACAATAAACTTAGGCTTGACCCGGCCTTCTTCTGCTAATTCCAAGAGCCTATAGAGGGCCGTGGGAGCATTGCCAATGACAAAGGCCTCGGCCCCATTGGCCACGGCCTTTTCTATGGCCACAATGGACCGGGTGGTCCCCCTCTTTTTGGCCTCCTGGGCCACGTCCTCATCAGAAATGTGCACATAAAGGTCGCAGGCTGACTTAGCCAGGGCCGTCTTGTTGATGCCCTGGTAGGCCATCTTGGTGTCCGTGTAGATTTTGACCCCTTCCTCTAGGGCCTTCTTGGCCTCTTCTAGGAAGTCATTAGATAGGTCCACAATATGCCGGTAGTCCAGGTCTCCAGTGGTATGGATCATCCGCTTAACCACCAGCTTTTCCTCTTCACTAAAGTTTACATCATCCATAACTTCTTCAATAATGGACATACTTTCATTTTCTATTCCCATTGGGTCCTTTTTATACACCAGAACAACTCCTTTTTTCATATTCCTTGAGGGCTTGGATTAGCTTAAGATTCGCCTCCCGGCCCTTGACTGCAATCCGTATATAGTCATCATTTAAACCCCTAAAATTTTCACACCGCCGGATCAAAAGCCCCCGGGCCCCTAAAAAGTCCTGTAAAAAGCTTCCTGAATCCCTTTCCAGGCCAATGAGAATATAGTTGGCTAGGGAGGGGTAGGCCCTAAGACCCTTGAGTTTTTTTAGCTCCTCCAAAAGGAAGGTCCTTTCCCCAGCCACATAGGCCCGGGACCTTCTAGCATAGTCCTCCAGGTCTGGAAGGGTTTGGCCCAGGGCATCGGCCATGCTGTTGACCCGCCAGGGGTGGAGGTAGGCCTCTATTTGGGCCTTTATGGCCTCATGGGTCACCCCATAGCCCAGGCGGAGGCCGGGAATGGCAAAAAATTTAGTGGCTGCCCGAATAATAATAACCTGCTGGTAGTGGGTCTTCTTAAAAAGCGCCACACTGTCATAGTCCTCTGGGCAAAATTCATAAAAGGCCTCGTCCAAAAGGAGGGTGGTCCCCTTCCTTAGGGCGGCCTCATAAAGGGCCAAGAGGTCTTCCTCCTTTAGCCTAAAGCCTGTGGGATTATTAGGGTTTCCTAAAATAAGGAGGCTCCCCTCTTCCATGGCCCCTATAAGAGCCGGTATATCCGGCCTTAGGTCCTCCCTCATGGGGATGTGGACCAGGTCTTTTTCGTTAATTTGGGCCCGGAGTTCATATTCCACAAAGGCCGGGTAGGCAATGATGACTCGGTCAAAGACCCGGATGGCCCCGTCTATAATATCCATGGCCCCATTGCCCACCAGGACCTCCTGGGCCCGGCAAGACAAGTAGCCAGCCAGGCTGGCCCTTAGGTCCCGGTAGTAGGGGTCGGGATAGGTGGTCATAGCCTGGTAGGCCCCGGCCAGGACCTCCTTAAAAAGCGCTGGGGGACCACAGGGGTTGATGTTGGAAGAAAAGTCCACCATGGCCTGGCCATACTTTTCCCCATAGGTCTTGGTGTCTCCCCCATGGATCATTGGTTTTCTCCCTTCCTGGCCAAGACCAGGCTCATATAGTTTTTCCGCTCTAGGATGGCCTCCCGGTCCCTTAGGTGGAGCTCCTTTTCTAGGCTGGCATATTCCAGATAGTCATAGTCATAGCCCTGGTCCTCCAAAAGGTCCAGGGTCTTGTCTAAAGACCGGGTCTTCAGGATGGCCAGGTTGTCTTGGGCAAAGTGGGTGTCTTCATCCACCTCGTCATAGACCCCAAAGGACTCTCCCTTGCGGATCAGGTTCTTGCCGATGATGTTGGCGGCAGCCACAAAGGAGGGAATCCCAGGAACCAGGTCGATCTCCAGGTCCTCAAAGTCCCTTTGGGCCACCATGTTTAAAAAGCTACTGTAGATGGTGGAGTCCCCAATATTCAGGTAGACCCCCACCTGGCCCTCCTTAAGGGTTTCCTCTATGGTGGCCATGGCCCGGTCGTAGGCCGCCTGGTCCACTGCCATCATGGGAAAGTCCAGGAGGATGACCTCCTTGTCCTTTAAATAGGGCCTCACGGTGTCTAGGGCCATGGTCTTGCCCCGGTTGCTGGGCGCAAAGATATAGTCTGCCTCCTCTATGGCCATAATGGCCCTTAGGGTCAAGAGGTCCGGGGCCCCTGGACCGGTTCCAATGCCAATTAACCTTCTCATGCCTGCCTCCCTATATAGGTGTCCTTATCTTCTAGGGGGCTTCCTTCCAAGAGAAGACGGGTCTTTTGAACAAACATGTCTACAATTTCAGGATATTCCCCCAGGCCCTTCATCCTAGAGACCACCTCATAGCCTCTTTCTTCCAGGGTTCGCCTTAAGGACCCCTCCTCCTGGCTATCCATGTCTTCCAGGGCGTGAACCCCAGCCACAATCATCAGGGGCTGGACATGGACCCGTTTTAGGCCTAGGCCGGCCAGGTCTTCTTCCACATGGGCAAAGGGCCGGTTGCCTTCCACACAGACCACAAAAATATTGTCATGGCCAGCCCGCCTAAAGGCCTCTTGAAGGTCCCTATAGATTACATCATTGGTGTGGTCCGTCCCGTGGCCAAAGAGGATTAGGGCCTCCCCCTCTCCCAGGTCAAAGTCCATCCTCCCTACAAAGTCGTCTAGGTCCTTTTTAGAGCTAAAAAGGGGCAGGCCCACCCTTCCCCGGTCTAGCTTGACCAGCTTTTCATACTCATAGCCTGGAATCACATGAAGGGGCTGGATAAAGATGTTTTCTTCTTTTAGCCCCCGGTCTAGCAAGTGGTCATAGGCTTCCTTTTCTGTAAAGACATGGAGGCCCTCCTCCTTAATTAGGCGGTTGCGAATCATCCTAGATGTAAAGGCCCGAAGACTGTAGGCCTCAGGAAAGGCCTCATGAATGGCATTTTCAATCCTAGAGATGGATTTTCTCCTTGTCTCTTCTACTGACGTTCCAAAGCTTGCAATAATAATTCCCTTGTCCATTTTCCCTCCTAAAATAAAAAATCCTACTCCGGAGAAGTAGGCTAAAACTACCACCCTCCCACCGAAGGTTACTAAAAGCTAAGGACCGGTCTCCTGACTTGCACCTTTACAGGCTACCCCTTCCCGTTGCCGGTGGTTATGGTCGCCTAGACATGCTTACAGTAGCGGGGGCTGTGCTGGACTTTCACCAGCTTCCCGTTATCCTTATCCTATAAAATTTTAAGTCAAAGAAGATAGCGAATCACTAGGACCTGGACTAAAAACAAAAAGGCCGTCCGGTACATGATGTTGATGGTGGCCTCAATGTGGCCGGGTCCTATGGCCTGGTCCTCTTGGCCCAGGGTGGGTTTAAAAATATACTTACCAAAATAATAGTGGCCCCCTCCTAGCTCTATGCCTAGAAGGCCAGCTACTGCCGCCTCTGGGTAGCCGGCATTGGGGCTTAGGTGATTTTTTCTATCCCTAAGCATGGTCTGCCATCCCCTTTTTGCCGGGTACTTGCCCAGGGCAGAGAGACACATAAAAAGCCCTGTAAGCCTGGCGGGGATATAGTTAAAGATATCGTCAATAAGGGCTGGATACCGTCCCAGGTGAAGATACTTGTCGTTTTTGTAGCCAATCATGCTGTCCATGGTGTTGACCATCTTGTAGGTCCAGCCTCCAGCTGGCCCCAAAAGTAGGATATAAAAGAGGGGGGCAATGACCCCGTCTGAAGTGTTTTCTGCCACTGTTTCTACTGTGGCCTTGATCACTTCCTCCTGACTTAAGGCGGCCGTGTCCCTGCCTACAATATATTGGAGGCGACGCCGCCCAGCCTCTAGGCCCTCTTCTAGGGCCTCTTTTACCTTTTTAGCCTCAAAGGCCAACATCTTGGCACTTAGGGATGAATACATCATATAAATACCCAAAATCCGGCTGGCCGTCTCCGGAAGGAGCCTAAGGAGGAAAACCGATAGGCTAAAGACCAGGGCTATATTAAAAAGAGCCATGGCCAGGCCCCCTAAACGGAGCCCCCTATGGGTTTGACTTATGTGCCGAATGCCGGACTCTTCCAGTTTTATTAAGGCCCCCATGGCCTGAACTGGATGAAAAAGGCCATAGGGATCACCTAGTCCTAAATCAAGTAGGGCTGCAATGATAAGATCCATTCTATCCTCCCGTATATAAGTCTATTTTAAGTTTAGCACCTATAAAATAATCTTGCAAGCCCATTGCCTGAAATTTATATACCCCCCTGGCCTGGGCAAAAAGTCTGCTTTTATTAGAAAGTTTTTTCAAACCACGACCATCTTTCTTACAAATATAGTATAATATAAGTTTATAAGGAGGTAAGACTATGGAAGTTCGTAAGTTTAGAAAAATTTTGGTCGCTAATCGTGGCGAAATTGCAATTCGTATTTTTAGAGCCTGTAGAGAACTGGGCATCCGTTCAGTGGCTATATATTCACCTGAAGACAGTTTGGCCCTGTTTAGGAACAAGGCTGACGAATCCTATATGGTTGGTAAGGACAAGTCTCCCGTAGAGGCTTATTTGGGTATGGATGAAATTATCCAGCTGGCCCTAAGCCAGGGGGTCGATGCCATCCATCCTGGCTATGGTTTTTTATCTGAAAACCCTGATTTTGCTGAAAAATGTGAAAAATTTGGTATCGCCTTTATTGGTCCCCGGTCCGATACCATGCGTAAACTAGGAGACAAGATCTCCTCTAAGATTGTGGCCAAAAAGGCCGGTGTTAAAACCATTCCCGGGGTAGAAGAACCCATCCATAATGACCAGGAGGCCAAGGACTTTGCTAAAATGGCTGGCTACCCTGTGATGATTAAGGCTGCAGCCGGCGGTGGTGGCCGGGGCATGCGGGTGGTTCACAACGAAGAAGAACTCCTTAATAACTTCCACTCTGCTAAGTCTGAGGCTAAAAAGGCCTTTGGCAATGACTCCATGTTCATCGAAAAATACTTGGAAGACCCCAAGCATATTGAAGTCCAAGTCCTAGGCGATGCCTACGGCAATGTGGTCCACCTCTTTGAACGGGACTGCTCCATCCAAAGGCGCCACCAAAAGGTTATTGAGTTTACTCCAGCCTTCTCCCTGCCCCCAGAAAAGCGGGAAGAAATTTGCCAGGACGCCTTAAAGATCACCCAGTCCCTAGGCTACCGGTCTGCTGGAACGGTGGAATTTTTAGTAGACAAGAACCTAAACCACTACTTTATCGAGGTCAACCCCCGGATCCAGGTAGAACATACGGTGACCGAAATGGTGACAGGCATTGACATTGTCCAGGCCCAAATCCATATTGCCCAGGGTTACCCCCTAGACAGTGACAAGATCGACATTAAGTCCCAAGAGGACGTCCAGGTTAACGGCTACTCTATCCAGTGCCGGGTCACCACCGAAGACCCCCTTAATAACTTTGCCCCAGATACCGGCCGGATCAACCTCTACCGGTCCTCTTCTGGCTTTGGGGTCCGTCTAGACGGGGGGACTGCCTACCAAGGGGCCAACATCTCCCCCTACTATGACTCCCTTTTGGTCAAGGTTATTACCCACGGCCGGTCCTGGCAGGACACCATCAACAAGGCGGGCCGGAGCTTGAGGGAACTTCAAATTGGTGGGGTCCGGACCAATATCGGCTTCCTCCTAAATGTCCTCCAGTCTGATGACTTTAAGGCAGGCGACTGCCACACTGGCTTTATTGCCGAGCACCCTGAACTCTTTGATATTGAGGCCCGAACTGACGAAGAGGCCCGGGTCATGTCCTATGTGGGCAATATTATCGTCAACGATGCCAACGCCCTAGAAAAGACCTTCGAGGTCCCCTTGGTCCCTGACTATGAAAAAGAAGAGTTTAAAGGCAGCAAGCAGCTCTTTGATGAAATGGGCCCCAAGGGCTTGGCCCAATGGGTCCTTACCCAGGACCAACTCCTTTTAACTGACACCACCATGCGGGACGCCCACCAGTCTCTTATGGCTACCCGGGTCCGGACCAAGGACTTGGTGAAGATTGCCCCGGCTGTCAACTACAATATGCGGGAGCTCTTCTCTGTAGAAATGTGGGGAGGGGCCACCTTTGACGTGGCTCTGCGCTTCCTCCACGAAGACCCCTGGGACCGGCTAGAAAGACTTAGGGCCCTTATGCCCAACATCCTCATGCAGATGCTGATCCGGGGCAACAACACTGTCGGCTACAAGAACTACCCCGACAACGTGGTTAAGCGTTTTATCCGTCAATCTGCCAAGTCTGGCGTGGACGTCTTCCGGATCTTTGACTCCCTTAACTGGATTGGGGGCATGCGTCTAGCCATTGACGAAACCCTGGCTGCCGGCAAGATTGCCGAAGCCACCATGTGCTACACTGGCAATATTTTAGATGAATATAGGGACAAGTACTCCCTCCAATACTATATTGACCTGGCCAAAGAGCTGGAGGCCACTGGCTGTCATATGATTGGGATTAAGGACATGAGTGGACTCTTAAAGCCCTACGCCTCCTACAAGCTGGTTAAGGCCCTTAAAAACGAAATTTCCATCCCCATCCACCTCCACACCCACGACACCACCGGAAATGGGGTGGCCACCATCCTAATGGCGGCTGAAGCCGACGTGGATATTGTGGATACGGCCGTCAACTCCATGAGTGGGCTTACTTCCCAGCCTGCCCTAAACTCTGTGGTGGCTGCCCTAGAAAGTACTAAAAGGGCCACTGGCCTAGACCTGGACAAGATCGAAGAAATCTCCAACTACTGGGCCGCCGTTCGTCCTGTCTATGAAAACTTTGAGTCTGACCTCAAGAGTGGGACCACCGAAATCTACAAGTACGAAATTCCTGGAGGCCAATACTCTAACCTTAAACCCCAGGTGGAAAGCTTTGGCCTAGGCCACAAGTTTAAGGAAGTCAAGGAAATGTACAAGTCCGTCAACGATATGGTGGGGGACATTATCAAGGTGACCCCCTCCTCCAAGATGGTGGGGGACATGGCCATCTTTATGGTCCAAAATGACCTAACTCCCGAAAATATCTACGACAAGGGGGCCAAGCTAGACTATCCTGACTCTGTGGTCACCTACTTTAAGGGCATGATGGGCCAACCCTATGGGGGCTTCCCTGAGCGGCTCCAAAAACTAGTCCTAAAGGGAGAAGAGCCCATTACCGTCCGGCCTGGCCTCCTCCTAGAAGACGAAGACTTTGAGGGTATTCGAGACCACCTCAAAAAGACCATGGAGGAAGAGCCCAGCGAAAAAGACCTCCTATCCTATGCCCTCTACCCCAAGGTCTTTGATGAATATATCGAAAATTGGAAGGACTACCAGCATATATGGCGGATGGGGTCTGATATCTTCTTCCACGGCCTAAGGGAAGGAGAAACCGCCGAAATCGAAATTGCCGATGGCAAGACCATGATGGTCCGCTTTATTGAGCTGGGCCGGCTGGATGAAAATGGCAAGCGGCAATTGACCTTTGAAATGAACGGTAGCCGCCGCTTTATCCTCATTGAAGACAAGACCATCCCCCTTCATGCCTCTGCTAAGGCCAGCCTTCCCATGGCTGACCCCGACAATGTCCTAGAAGTGGGCTCTAGTATTCCTGGAACCATTATCAAGGTCCTTGTGGACGTGGGCCAAGAGGTTAAAGAAGGCGACCTCCTTCTTGTGGCTGAGGCCATGAAGATGGAAACCAATATTGTAGCCAACACCAGTGGTAAGATCAAGGAGATCTTGGCTTCTGCTGGCGATGCTGTAGAAAGTGGCCAGCTCCTGGTAGTTATGGAATAAGACCAAGAGCCTAGCTAGACAAAAACCGGCTGAAGGCGTTAGTATAAGACGTCTTCAGCCGGTTTTTTTGATGGGCCCATAAGAGCCTGGCTCTTTTATGACCTAAGGCAGAGACCCACCCTAAGAAAGCCAAATAAGAAAGACCGGCCCCTGCCATAAGGGGGTCGGTCTTTCTTATTTTTATCTAGTTTTCATCATAAAGGGGGACTTCAAAATAGAACTCGCTCCCCCGGCCTTCTTGGGAGATCACCCCATAGTTAAAGTCATGGAGCTCCAAGATGGTCTTACAGATATGCAGGCCCAGGCCTGTGCCTACAACCTGCCTTTCATAATTATCCCGGGCCCTAAAATACCGGTCCCAGATATCCTCCAGCTTGTCTGCTGGAATCCCTATCCCATGGTCAATGACCGATAGGCGGACACAGGTCTTTTTCTGGGTGATCTTAAGAAGGACATACTTGCGGTCCCTGGAATAGTTGATGGCATTGGAGATAAAGTTGTAGATAACTTGCCGGATCTTGTCCTTGTCTCCCAGGATGATGCAGGTCTTGGGGGCCTCCATATCCAGCTGGTAGCCGTCCTTTTTCTTTAAAAGTTCAAAGCGTTCCAGGGTCTTCTTAGCTAGGTCCACCAGGTCAAAGGGCCTTTTATTTAAGTCTTCTAGCTCAGACTCCACCCGGGACAGGTCCAAAAGGTCATTGACAAATTCTGTCAAATAGTCGGTCTCCTGGAGGATGGTGTCTATATGCTTGTTTCTTAGGTCCCTATTGTCTCCGGAAATATCCCGGATCATCTCCCCATAGGACTTGATGACTGTTAGGGGGGTCTTGAGGTCGTGGCTGACATTGGCAATAAGGTCTTTTCTTACCTCTATGGTCTTGGTTAGCTCTTCCTTGGCATAGTTTAGGGTCCTGGCCAGGTCGTTAATCTCCGTGTAGTCCCCCTTTTCAAAACTGACATCATAGTCCCCCTGGCCCAGTTGCCGGGCTGTCTTGGCCATGTTGGTAAGGGGGGCGGCCAGGCGGTTGGAAAGAAAATAGGCCAGGCCAAAGGCCAAAAACATGGCTATAACGGACACAATGAGAAGGATGTTGACTAGGACATCCACAGTGGTGTCCACCGGATCTAGGATGGTGTTGACCATGAGATAATAACGGTCGTTGGCCTCCTCCCCCAAATAGGCCACATGGAGGATGGAGCTGGTGCCTGTGTCCCCTATGGACTCTAGGTAGGTGCTACTGGCCAGGTTGCCCTTAATGAGGGGGAGGATATACTTGTCGTAGTCATCTTTTCTTAGGGCAGGTTGCTGGAAGACGTCAATGGGTTCTAGGGGAAAATACCGGCGGCCAAAGCCATCTAGGATCTGGATATTGACCCCCTTTTCAAAGCTATAACTTAGGACGGTTTCTTGGAAGTCCTCTTGGCCAAATTCGGAGACAATCTCCTGGCCGATCTTTTCAATCTCCTGGGTCTTCATGGACTGGTAAAAAGAGTTGATAAAGACAATCTGGAGGAGCCAGAGGAGGAGGAGGATAAAGACCACCAGGATAGAAAAGTAGATCCAAAATTTGATCCGGATTGACTTCCCATCTATGGCTTGCTTTCTCACAGGATGCCACTTCCCGGTTGAAATTTATAACCCACCCCACGAACGGTGACAATAAAGTCCCGGTAGGGCCCCACACTATTTCTAAGCATTTTTATGTGGGTATCCACAGTCCGGTCGTCCCCGTAGAAGTCATAACCCCAGACCTTGTTTAAAAGCCGGTCCCGGGTAAGGGCTATATTTTCATTTTCAGCCAGGTAGACCAGGAGGTCATACTCCTTGGGGGTCAGGTCCACAGGGACCTTGTCTACATAGACCTGGCGGCCGTCTAGGTCAATTTGCAGGCCTTCAAAGGTCATGATCCGGTTGTCATGGATGTTTTTGTTTCGTTTGACTATGACATTGAGCCGGGCCATAAGTTCCTTGGGGGAAAAGGGCTTGACCACATAGTCATCAATCCCTATTTCAAAACCAAAGAGCTTGTCATACTCGTCTTTTCTAGCCGATAGCATAAGGACAGGAATATCCTTAAACTTTTTAATCTCCTTATAGGCTGAAAAACCCGATAGCCTGGGCATCATAATGTCCATGACAATTACATCAAAGTCTTCATTTCTACATATTTCTACAGCCTCTAAGCCATCAGAGGCCTCCACCACTTGGTGGCCTTCAAATTCGGCGTAGGTCCTAATGACCTCCCTGATTTTTGCTTCATCGTCTACCACAAGAATTTTAAACATATGTCACCTCTTTTCCCCTATTATAGGCCCCTTGTGTGATATTATTGTGATTTCTGGGTTTTTGGCAGGGTGACGGTAAAAAGACTCCCCTTGCCCTTTTGGGAAACCAGGTCAATCCGCCCCTTGAGCTTGTCTACATTGTGCTTGGTAATGGATAGGCCCAGGCCTGTGGACTTCTTGTTGTAGGACCTGGACTGGTCCACCATATAAAACCGCTCAAAGATATGGTCCTGGTGGTCATAGGCAATCCCAATGCCCGTGTCCTTGATGGAAAAGACCAGCTCATCTTCCGCATCCTTAATGGTGATGGCAATGGTCCCTCCCTTGACATTATAGGAAATGGCATTGTCCAGAAGGTTTCTAAGGATCTCCTCCATGAGACGGGGGTGGGTGTAGAGCCGGTTATCTTTAGAAAAATGGGTCTGGATATGAAGGTCCTTGGCCTTAATATCAGGCTCCCGGCTTCTTAAAATAGATTCCACCAGGCCCTTTAGGTCTAAAAGCTCCATCTCCCCCTCCTGGATATCCTCTTCCAGCCGGGACATGGAGATAATGGCGTCAATTAGTTCAAAGAGCCGCTGGCTCTCTTCCAAGATAATGGCCAGAAACTTTTTTTGGTCCTCTTCCTGGACCAGACCAGTCTGGAGAAGCTCGGCATAGCCCCTAATAGAGGTTAGGGGGGTCTTTAGCTCATGGGTTACATTGGAGGTAAATTCCCGCCTTTGTTTTTCTGCCCGGGAGGCCTCGGTGACATCAATTAAAAGGAGCATCATCCCAAAGAAGATGTTCTCTGCTGTAAAAACTGGATTTAAAAAGATTTTTATGGTCCGGCCGCCTATTTCCATGGTCTCAATGCCGGGCAGGGCCTCTTCAAAGGCCTTGTTAAAGATCCGGATAAAGTCCAGCTCCCGGCAAAGATAGAGGATGTCCTTGTCCATATAGTTAATATAGATGGAGGCATTTACGATCTTCACGGCAGACTGGTTGATGGAGATGATCTTTCGATCTTCCCCCACCAGGATAACCCCCTCCCGCATGTTGACAATCATATCCTTTAATCCACTTAATTGGCTCTCCATCCTCTGGATCTGGTCCTGGATCTTTTGGGCCTCTTCCTTGGCCATAAGGCCAGCCTCCTTAAAGTCCGGATCTAGGGGTAGGTCCAGGCTGGGGTCTTCCACCAGCCCACCCAGGTTTCGGACTAAAAACTGGGCCTGCCTTTTCTTTTTGTCAAAGAGCCTTTCCAAAATCAGGGTATTCAAAAAACTCCCTATAATGAAGATAACAAGGCTAATGGGCAAATTACTTAGGATATAGGCAACAAGGCTTTCTTGCTGGTCTATTTGAACAAGATAGCCTCCTGAATCTAGGGCATAAATAGACTGGGCCATGCCCTCTCTCCAGGACCTCTCTAGGATTTGTAAGCTGGTTTTTTCCTGGCTCTTATCCAGGGCCTGAAGTTCTTCCCAGCTTATGTAAGAAGGGAGATCCTCCATATCCAGGTTGGCATATAGGGGATCTCCTACTTGATTGACAAGTATATACTTCTTTTCCTTGTTCTCCCGGGTCTTGGCCTCTAGGACCTGGATCCTGGCCTGGCTATTTTCTAGGCCCTCTAGGACCTGGCCAAGGGACATAAAGCCCGCTTCTTCCATCCCTATAATCCGGTGGTAGCTACTTAGGGACAGGGACAAAAGAAAAATTAGGCTCACAAATAAGGACATGGCTAAACCATAAACTAGAGACCTCTTTTTCATTCACTGGTCCCTACTTTATAACCAATGTTGCGTACGGTTTCAATTAAATAGGCCTTGTCCTTTAATTTTTGTCTTAAGGAAGCAATGTGGACATCCACAGTCCGGCTTTCTCCCTCAAAATCATAGCCCCAAACATGACTCATAATCTTGTCCCGGTTAAGGACAATATTTTTATTTTGAAAAAGATAAAGCAAGAGTTCAAATTCCTTGTAGGTCAGGTTGATTTCTTGACCCTCTACCAAGACCTGCCGGCGTTGGTTGTCAATTCTGACCCCCTCGATCTCAATATTGTCAGAGCCACCCTCTTGTTTTCTCATCCTTCTAAACAAGGCATTCACACGGGCAATGAGCTCTAGGACACTAAAGGGTTTGACCATATAGTCATCGGCCCCCTTGTCTAGACCCAGAACCCGATCTAGCTCTGAGGACTTGGCCGTTAGCATAATCACCGGAATATCCTCATAGCGGGTATCCTGGCGGATCTTTTCTAGGATTTCCAATCCGTCTTCTTCAGGCAGCATAATGTCTAGAAGAATCATATCGGGGACCTGGTCCTTCATGGCCTGAAAAAGCTCGGACCCCTTTTCAAAGCCCCTCACCTCATGGTCGTTGTTTTTTAAGGCATAAACCACTAGGTCACGGATGTTAGCTTCATCCTCCACACAGTAAATCATAAGATCACCTTATTCTTCAAAGTCTACATCAACGTGTTCGCCAGTAATGGAGAAAATAACCCATTCGGCAATATTTTCAGCATGGTCCCCTACTCTTTCAAGGTATTTGGAAATTTGTAGAAGGTCAATATATTCTTCGGCATCTTTGCTGCCGCCCTTTAGGTCCTCTATAATTTGATCCTTAAAATCTACAAAGAGTTGGTCTACCACATCATCATGGGCAATGGCCTCGTTGGCCAGGTCTTCGTCCCGGGTGATAAAGGCATCCACCGCGGTCTTAATCATGTAGGAACTTTCATTGTACATCTTTAGGACGGCATCCAGTTCTGAAGAAAGGGGTGAGTCTGGCATGGCCAAGGAAATTTCTGAAATGTCCTGGGCATGGTCCCCAATCCGCTCTAGGTCAGTGATAATCTTAAGGGCTGCAGAAATAAATCTTAAGTCACTGGCAACAGGTTGTTGACGAAGAATCAGGCTTAGGCACATGTCTTCAATGTCCCTTTCCATATCATCCACTTCTTCGTCTCTTTTTATGACACGTTTAGCTAGGTCTGCATCTCTGGTTTCCAGGGCCGTCAAGGCGTTTAAAATGGCTCTTTCTACAAAGGCGGCCATTTCTATAATATTGTGGTTTAAAACTTCCAACTCACGGTCATAATTTTTACGCATAAGATCCCTCCTTTTTTATTAACCAAATCGACCTGTGATATAATCCTCTGTCCGTTGGTCTTCTGGGGAAGAGAATAGTTTTTCTGTGTTATCAAATTCAATAACCTCGCCTGTCAAGAAGAAGGCTGTCTTATCGGAGACCCGTGTGGCTTGTTGCATGTTGTGGGTAACTATTACTATAGTATAATCCTTTTTTAGGTCTTGGACAAGTTCTTCTATCTTTAAGGTGGAAATAGGGTCCAAGGCAGAGGTGGGTTCGTCCATAAGGAGGACTTCAGGTGATACGGCTAGGGCCCGGGCAATACAAACCCTTTGTTGTTGGCCCCCGGAAATTTCAGTGGCCTTTTGGTGGAGTTTGTCCTTAACTTCATTCCAGATGGCCCCTCCCTTTAGGGATCTTTCTACAATTTCATCTAGCTCGTTTTTGTCGGTAATCCCATGGGTCCTGGGCCCATAGGCAATGTTGTCATAGATGCTCATGGGGAAGGGGTTGGGGTGCTGGAAGACCATGCCCACCCTTTTACGAAGGAGGTTTAGGTCGTAGTTGTCTGCGTAGATGTCCTCCCCGTCTAGGGTCATCAGACCCTCAATCCGGCAATTTTCAACCAGGTCATTCATCCGGTTTAGGCACTTTAGCATGGTGGACTTTCCGCATCCACTGGGGCCAATAAAGGCAGTCACCTCGTTGGCTGCGATATCCATATTGATTTTCTTTAGGGCTTGGAAATCACCGTAGTATAAGTCCACGTCCTTAATCTGCATTTTGGGCATTTATTTTCCTCCTTCAACAAATCTCCGACTCACATATTCTGACAAGCTGTTAATGAGTAGGGTCAGAATGATTAATACAAATCCAACGGCAAAGGACTCGTTGACATGAAGTCCTTCTGTGGATAATACATACATGTGTAGGGCCAGGGTCCTCCCAGAAGACAGGAGCCCTGTGGGCATGGCTGTGGCCGTTCCCAGGGTGAACATTAGGGCCGCCGTTTCCCCCACACACCGGCCAATGGCCAGGATGACCCCAGACAGGATCCCGGGGGTGGCTACAGGAAGGACCACCTTAATAATGGTCCTAAGCTTACCTGCCCCTAGGGCAAAGCTCCCCTGTCTTAGGCTATCGTCTACGGCAATAAGGGCTTCTTCTGTAGACCGGATAATTAGGGGAAGGACCATAATAGATAGGGTCAAGACCCCAGAAATAATGGAATAGCCCATGCCTAAAAAGACCGTAAAAAAGAGCATCCCAAAAAGACCATATAAGATGGATGGGATCCCTTGGAGGGTTTCTGTGGTTACCCGGATAATATCTACCACAGTAGACCCCTTCTTAGCATATTCCACTAGGTAAAAGGCGGTAAAGATGCCTAGGGGGGTGGCAATAAGAAGGGTCAATAGGACCACCACAAGGGTGGTGATAATGGCCGGGAACATGGATACATTGTCTGTGGTATATTCCAGGGCAAAGAGGCTGGAAGAGAGGTTGGGGACCCCTCTAATGATAATATAGATAACAATAAAGGCTAAAGCGGCTACGGTTATGGCTGCACTAAGATGAATAATAAAACGCATCAGATGCGCCTGGGTCTTCCGATTCATTAATTCATCCTCCTTTTAACAAGATTAAAAATTAAGTTAATGATCAAGATAAATATAAATAGGACGACACCTGTAGCGATGAGGGCCTCCCTATGGGCGCCTGCCGCATAGGCCATTTCAATAACAATGTTGGCTGTCATGGTCCGGGCCCCCTTAAAGATCCCCTTGGGCATCCGGGGTTGGTTACCGGCAATCAAAATAACGGCCATGGTTTCCCCAATAGCCCGGCCAATGCCTAGGATGATGGCTGCTAAAATACCGGACTTGGCTGCAGGAACCACAATCCGCATAACAGACCTTTCATGGGTGGCCCCCAGGGCAATAGACCCCTCATAATAGGACCTGGGGACTGACCGAATGGAACTTTCAGACAGACCAATAATGGTGGGCAGGATCATAATGCCCAGTAGGACAGAAGCTGTAAAAACACTCATCCCGGTTCCTCCGGCAAAGCCCCTAATAAAGGGAACCATGACCATAAGGGCAAAGAAACCATAGACGATAGATGGAATGCCTGCCATCAGGTTAACAGCGGGTTTAATAAAACGATAAATTCTATCCGGGCAAAAATAGGCTAAGTAAATAGCTGTTAAGACACCGATAGGAATACCTACAATACAAGCTCCAATCGTCACATAGATGGACCCCATGATCATGGGCAGAATCCCAAATTTAGGGTTGCCTGCCGTTGGCCGCCAATCTGTTCCTAAAAGAAAATCACTCAGGCCATAATTCAAAATAAATGGAAGGCCGTTGGAAAAAATAAAATAACAGATGACGATGATGGAAGCCACTGAAACGAGAGAGCAGATAAAAAATACAATCTCCCAGAACTTTTCAAATCCTTTAGACTTCATTTGTTCTCCTCCTTTGTTCCCTAGCATAGCAAGCCAGGGTCAAATATACTTAGCTGAATTGTAAAGTTTATGTAAAGTTTAGAGGGGAAATCCCTTGCATAAGCTGAAAATTTCCCCAATCTTAGGTCATTCCCTTTACAAAGGGGCCTGGCTTTACCTATTTTTTATCTAGGCCCCGGCCATCCTTTACATGGTCTTTAAATAGCCTTGAGGTTTTTCCATAAAAATTTTAAGGGTTTTAAGCCAGGTCCCCTTCCTTTTTCTAGCTGATGAGGCCTTGTCCCTGGCCCAATTTTAAGCTAGACTTTTTTTCCAGACGATCCTAGCCAATAAAAATTGGCATGGGACCTGGGTCGCCATGCCAATTAGATTTTTAGGAATCCTATTTTCTTAAAGAAAGTTAGGGTTTTTAGGGTCTAGCTTATTCTGCAAGTTCAGACCAGTCAGCCATTTCCCCAAGGAAGATGTTTTTAACATTTTCAAGGGACATATCAGCTAGGGGATTTTCAGTATTTACGATAACAGCAATCCCGTCTTGGGCTAGAACAAGTTCTTCAAGTTCGCCTTTTTCTTCATCTTTTAGGTTTCTAGAAGACATACCAATTTGAGCTGTTCCTTCTGTGGCAGCTTGGATACCTGCAGAAGAACCGGTAGATTGGATTTCGATGGTTACATCTGGGTTGTGGGCAGTGTAGGCTTCAACAAGAACTTCTACAAGGGGAGTTACAGAAGTAGAACCTGCTACAGTAATAGAACCAGAAAGGCCTGCAGCTTCGTATTCTTCTTCACCAGCTACCCTGACATAGCCTTCTTGTTCAGCTAGGTCTTGACCTTCTTTAGAGTGAGCAAACTTTAGGAAGTCTTCTTCAATAGAACCTTCAGCAGGTGCTCCCTTAGTTACTAGTAGGAAGGGTCTTGCAATGGCATAGTCGCCAGCAATAATAGTTTCAGCAGTAGGTTCAACCCCATCAATGCTTAGGGCCTTAACGGTGTCGTTAAGAGAGCCTAAAGAGATATAGCCAATGGCTGAAGGGTTTCCAGCTACAGTGGTCATAACCCCATTGGTAGAGTTTTGGATATCGGCTTCTTGGGTGGTCATGTCAATTTCTTCGCCATTTTCGTCTTCTTCAAGAATGCCGACGATTTCAACAAAGGCCCCTCTAGTTCCGGACCCATCTTCACGGCTAACTACTGCAATAGCACCTAGTTCAGAAGGATCAGCAGCTTCTTCTGTAGCTACATTGTTTCCTGCATTGGCTTCAGTGTTGTTGGCGGCATTTTCTCCACCGTTGTTGGCAGCTTCGTTTCCACCACAAGCAACAAGGGCTAAACTTAGGGCAGTCATACTAGCAATTAGACCAATTCTTTTAATATTGTTCATTTTTTCCTCCTCTTAATTCATGTGATCTACTGTCCCTTAGTTTACCTAAGATGGGTTAGATTTATATCCACTTATTGTAAAGTTTAGGTAAATTAAGGCCCCTTCATGAATCTTTCATCGGCCTATCACTAATCTTTCACACAAGACCATAAAAAAAGATCCCCCATGTGGATGGGGAATCCCTTCTATTAAATCAGCTCATCAATATCATCTTTTAAGTCAATGGGTTGCTTTCCTGTGGGGAAACGGGCTACTAGCTGGCCGTCCCGGTCCACTAAGAACTTTTCAAAATTGTCTTCTACTTCCCCCTCTATGTCCTGGGTTAAGCCAACAAAGAGCGGGTGGGCTTCTGGTCCCTTTACATCTGTTTTTGAAAAAATCGGGAATGAGATTTCAAATTCTCCCCTCATTCGGGCCAAAATCTCAGCATCATCACCAGGTTCATCTTGGTTAAATTGATTGCATGGAAAGGCCAAAACGGCGAATCCGTCTTCCTTGTAAATATCATAGAGCCTTTGGAGGCCTTCTAGTTGAATACTCCTGCTAGATTGGCTTGCCGTATTGACAATGAGTAAAACTTGATTTTGGTAGGCCTTAAGATCAGTTTTTTTGCCTTCTATGGTTTTAACGGACGTGGCATAAATATTCATGAAATCCCCTCCCTTACCCCATTATACAACATTCTCTAGTTTTTTTCACCTCTTAAAGGGACCTAGGAGGCCAAACTTATCCTCTGCTTGTCAATCTTTTCATGGTAGATCCTGGTGAGCTCTTCCTCACTTAGGCTTTTTCCGGGCACGTCTAGGACAATCTTGCCTGCCAGCATCATAATAATCCGGTCTGAAAAATCAATGGCCGTCCTTAGATTATGGGTAATCATCAGGGTTAGGATCTTTTCCCTGTCAATGAGGTCCCGGGTCTTTTCTAAGACCAGGTAAGAGGTTTTTGGGTCTAGGGCGGCTGTGTGCTCGTCTAAAAGGAGGAGGTCTGGCCGGTTGTAGGTGGCCATAATAAGGCTCACGGTCTGCCTTTGACCTCCAGAAAGATACTTGACCTGGGTGTTAAGCTTGTTTTCTAGGCCTAGCTTGGCACTAGCTAGCTTGTCTACCAGCTCGTCCTGGATATCTTTTTTGACTAGGGAGGAAAAGCCAAACTTCTGTCCCTTTAGGCGGGAAAGATAGAGGTTTTCTAGGATGGTCAGGTTGGGGCTAACCCCCTTAGAGGGGTCCTGCATGACCCGGCCAATATACTTGGCCCGGTCCACTTCAGAAATGGGGGTCAGGTCTAGCCCGTTTAATTCAATTTTTCCTGCATCAGCCTGAAGACCCCCTGTGACCAGGTTAAAGAGGGTGGATTTCCCACAGCCGTTGGGGCCTAGGATGGCAATACAGCCATGGTCCTGGGTCTCTAGGTTAAAATCCTTGAAGACCCGATTTTCTTCCGGGGTGCCTGGATAAAAGGTCTTTTGTAAATGCTTTATAGACAACATCTTATTGCTCCTTTGCTTTTCTAATCTGCTGCCTTCTTTTTTGGCTAGCGGATAGGTTATTGTAGGCAATAAAGGCAATAACGATCAGGGCTGTAATCGCCTTTAGGTCATCGGGGTTTAGGCCAAAGTGAATGGCTAGGCCATAGATTATCCTATAGATAAGGGCCCCTAGAATGCCCCGGCTGGTAATTTTTAGGCTCTTATTGTAGCGGAAGATGGCCTCTCCTATGACAATGGAGGCCAGGGCCGTTACAATCATGGACTGGCCCATGGTAATATCTACAAAGCCTTGGTACTGGGCCATTAAGGCCCCACTTAGGGCGGCCAGGCCGTTGGAGAGCAAAAGCCCCAGGGCCAGGTAGCGGTTGGGGTTTTGGCCTAGACTTCTCACCAGGCTGTCATTGTCTCCTGTTACCTTCAAAAGGTAGCCCTGTTCCGTCTGCAAGAACCAGTCTAGGGCCAGCTTCATCACCAGGACAATGACCCCTAAAATAAGGACATCGGGTAGGGCCTGGGACAGGTCAAAAAGAGTGGTCTCTGTGGCCAGGGGCACATTAGAGGTCCCGTTGATCTTTAGGTTGACCGTGTAGAGGATGGTCATGGTGAGGATCCCGGCTAGGATGGCAGGAATGGCTAGCTTCTTGTATAAAAAATAAGTGAAAAGCCCGGCTAGGGATCCGGCCACAAAGGCCAGGACCAAGCCCAAAAAGGGGTTTAAGTTTGAAGCAAAGCCCCAGGCTAGGACAAAGGCCCCCAAAGGAAAGGTCCCTTCTACCGATAGGTCGGCAATATCCAATAGTCTAAACGTAATCATGACCCCCACAGCCAGCAGGGAGAAAATAAGTCCCTGTTCCAGGGAGGCTAAAAGTATCTCTTGCATGTTGTCCCTCTTTATTCTGTTCTTGTTTTTACGAATTTGGCCTCTTTAAAAATGGCTAAGTCTAATCCCAGGGCCTGGGCTACTTCTTCGTTGACTACCCGGGTGGTGTTTTCTGCAAAACCAACAGGCATATCACTGATAGACTTGCCTTCGACTAGGATATCTATGGCTTGTCTTCCTGCTAGATGGCCTAGTTCTTGGTAACTAACCCCATCCGATAGGAGGAGGCCACTTTCAACAGGGCCTTCTTCTGCGGCGTAGGAAGGAATTTTATTTTCTTTTAAGATCTTGCCTATGGCGGCAGCTGATGAGGAGGTCATATTGTCTGTAATGGCAAAGTGGCCGTCTATTTGGGTCACAATGCTGGCCATGGTGGGGCTAGCATCATTAATGTTATTAATCCCCTTAACCATAAGCTCGATGCCCAATTCATCACAGGCTGCCTCTAGGTCTTCTATTTGTCTGGCGGAGTTGGCCTCGTTGGTGGAGTAGAGGACCCCCAGGGTCTTAATTTCTGGGAACAAGTCTACAAAGGCCTTTAACTGGTCCTTGGGTCCAATATAGTCACTAACTCCGGTTACCTGTCCACCAGGTTTTTCTAAACTTTCCACTAGGCCCGCATCCACCGGGTCTGTGACGGCATTAAAGATAAGGGGAATGTCTGTATCAGCTAAGGCATTTTGGGCCCCTTGGGCTGCTGGTGTTGCTATGGCGTAGACCAGGTCTACCTCTTCTTTGATAAAATTTTTGCTAATGGTCATGACAGAAGGAAGTTCCCCCTGGGCATTTTCATAAATAATTTCTGCCTTGATGCCCTGGTCTTGTAATTCCTCTTCAAAACCCTGTCTGGCACGGTCTAAAGCCACATGTTCAGCCAATTGTACAACACCAATCTTTAAGGTCTTTTCTTCTTCTGGACTGGTATTTGTCTTATTGGATCCTGTACCTTGACTACATCCTACGAGGGCCATGGTTAGACCCAGAAAAAGGCTAACTAAGGCTTTTTTTCTAAGATTTTTTTTCATTTTTTACCTCCAAAAAAAATTACCCCCCGTCTCTGCAAACACAAACGGTTTACAGGGACGAGAGGTCATATCTCGTGGTACCACCCTGATTTGTAATTATAAATATAATTACCTCTAAGAGTTAATCCTCAACCTATGCTAACGGGGGTCTCCGGACTGGCCTACTTTCCTTCAGCCAGTCAGCTATATGAGTGTATATATAACAAGCTTCTCTTGCTATCTTCCACCTGCCGATAGCTCTCTGGAAAGTCTCCCCTTGTTCTTCTCTCATATCTCGCCTTTTATATAATTTGTTTACCAGTGTAAAGTATAGAAGACACTTTGTCAAGACTTATTTTACCAGGGTACCTTCCTGAAGGGCTGGATGATTTAAATCCAGACCCAGGGCCTTGGCTGTCTCTTCGTTAACTAGTAAATGATTGACCTCATTAAATTCTACAGGTAAGTCCTTGGGAGCCTGGCCCTCTAAAATCTTTAGGGCCATTCTTCCGGCCTGGCGGCCATGCTCTTCATAGTTGACCCCCTCACTAAAAAGGAGACCATTTTTTACCTGACCCTCTTCTGCTGATACAGAGGGGATTTTTTTATCTAAAAGGGCCTTGGCCACCGTGGGGCCTGCACTGGCCACCATATTGTCTGTCAGGGCAAAAAGACCGTCTATGTCTTTTGCCAAGGAGGCGATGGCCTGGGACACATCGGCAATTTGGCTAATGCCCACTTCCTTAAGGCCTAGGCCCAGAGACTCGGCTGCCTGCCTAAGTTCTTCCACCTGGACCCTGGAGTTTTGCTCCCCGGTGTTGTAGATGACCCCTATGGTCTTGGCCTCAGGATAGAGGCTGATGAATCTTTCTAGCTGGGTCTTGGGATCTATATAGTCGCTGACCCCGGTCATATTTCCCCCAGGGGATTCTAGGCTCTCTACCAGGTCTGCCCCTTGGGGGTCGGTGACGGCAGAGAAGACCAGGGGGGTCTTATCTAGCTGGTTTTGCATGCCCTGGGCTGCCGGGGTGGCAATGGCATAGACCAGGTCCACCTCTTCAGCCTGGAACTTGGCTCCAATTTGACTGACCGTAGCCAGGTCTCCATTGGCATTTTGCTCTATAAAGCGGACCTTCTTGCCAGAGGCTTCTAGCTCCTCTTGAAAACCCCTATTGGCTGCATCTAGAGACACATGGTCCATATATTGAATAATACCGATAACAAGCTCCTCCCCAGACCCAGCCTGGTCTGACCCTGCCGTCTCACCAGCTCCAGAACTACAGGCTGTCACCAGGACACTTAGGGCCATAAGACAGGCCAATAACTTTTTCATCTTTCCTTCCTCCTTAAAAATAAATGGGCCCCCATCCAAAAGGACGAGGGCGCTCGCGTTACCACCTTTTTTATAGGTCTTACCTATCTCTTGAACCCTTAACGCGGGATACGGGAGGGCCTTATGAGCCCACCAGCTCCAAAGTGAAATGACAAACACTTCCCATTACCAGGCTCTCAGCTCCCCCGGCTCTCTGTCAATCTTCCATGTTTATCTAGCTTTTTCTTAGCTTATTTTCTTAAATAAAAAAGCCCTCCGCCAAAAGGACGAAGTGCTCGCGTTACCACCTTTTTTATAGGTCTTACCTATCTCTTGGACCCTTAACGCGGGATACGGGAGGGCCTTATGAGCCCACCAGCTCCAAAGTGAAATGACAAACACTTCCCATTACCAGGCTCTCAGCTCCCCCGGCTCTCTGTCAATCTTCCATGTTTATCTAGCTTTTTCTTAGCTTATTTTCTTAAATAAAAAAGCCCTCCGCCAAAAGGACGAAGTGCTCGCGTTACCACCTTTTTTATAGGTCTTACCTATCTCTTGGACCCTTAACGCGGGATACGGGATAGGCCTTATCAGCCCACCAGCTCCAAAGTGAAACGACCCATACTTCCAATTGCCAGGCTCTCAGCTCTCCCGGCTCTCTGTTAATTTTCCCTATAGGTCCTGCTTTTTCTTAGCTTGGAACATATTTTAAGGGTATTTTATTTTTTTGTCAAGGGATTTTTCTTAAAAAATTTAAAACTTTTGGATTTTTATAAAATAATTCTCCTTTTACAGGCTTCCCTGACTTTCTTGCCTATAAAAAAGAGCCCTAGGTCTTCCTATGGCTCCTCTTTTTTTCCCTTAGGGATTGAGTCCGACTACATCTATAAGCCGTGTTCTGTATTCATCGACTATCTATCTAATCTTTTTGTCACCAAAAAGCTTTAGCGACCTACCTTATGGAAGGTGACGAGCAGCCACCCTTTTGCTCCTTCTTGGTCTTGCTCCAGATGGGGTTTACATAGCCACATAGTCGCCTATGTGCTGGTGAGCTCTTACCTCGCCTTTCCAGCCTTACCAAGTCAACTTGGCGGTATATCTCTGTTGCACTAGCCTTAGGGTCGCCCCTACTGGACGTTATCCAGCACCTTTGCTCTGTGGAGCACGGACTTTCCTCGCATGACGCGCAGTCGACCAACGTACTCGAACTCTATTCTTTTATTTTACCACATTATGGGTCTATTTCAAAGCTATAATCTGCTTCTTTATGGGTGTAAATAGCCACATGGGGAAAGGCCACCTTTAGCCGGCTACTTATCCGGTCTAAAATAAGGCTCTCACTTTCAAAATGGCCAAGGTCAATTAAGGTCATCCCCTCTTCATAGGCCCTTTGCCCCTGGTGGTATTTCACATCTCCCGTTATAAGGACCTGGGCCCCCTTGGCCTTGGCCTCTTCTAGATAGTCGGCCCCAGACCCACCACAGATGGCTAGGCGGTTAAAATAGGCCCTCTTTTTGCCATAATACCTTACATGCCTAAAGCCCAGGTCCTTAAAAAGACCATCCAGGTCTTCTAGGGTCCACTCTCCCTGGCCCACAAGGCCTATGCCGTCTTCCTCACTTAGTTTTTCCACTTGAGACAGCTTAAGCAGGGCCAGCCATTGGTGGTTGACCCCATCGGTGGCCTTGTCCAGATTGGTATGGGCAGAGTAGACCTGGATCCTGGACTGGATAAGGTCCATAACCAGCTGGCCCTTGTAGCTATCCTCTCTTAGGGATTTAATGGGCGAAAAAAACAAGGGGTGGTGGCTAATAAGTAGGTTGCACCCCAGGTCCTTGGCTTTTTTATAGGCTGCCTGGTTAATATCCATGCAGACTAAAATCCCCTTTAGGTCTTGGTCCTTAAAATAAATTTGAGGCCCCGAATTGTCCCAGTCTTCCTGGCTCTCTTCCGGGGCCCAAGAGTCCATATAGGCTATGACCTCTTCTAGCTTCATAAGTAGGCCTCCCATTGCTTTCTCAATCTTTGGACTTCGTCTATCTGGTCCTTTGTCTTTGCACGTCTTTTTATCTCTTCTTCTATCTTCAGATAGTGGCCATGATTTCTTTTAACCAGGGCCTCAAAGTGGTTACAGTCCTTAAAGTCCTCCCAAGAGATGGGTAAATCCCACTTCTTCTTGGCAGATTTCACCTTAACTATGGGGTAAAAACGGTCCCCTTCTCTGGCCAAGGCCCTATCTAAAAGTTCAAAATTTTCTTGACTTAGCCAGTCCCACAGGTCTTCTTGGGCCTGCATGGGTTGGAGGATCAGATAGTCCAGGGACTGGACCAGGCCTCTTTTTTGGCTTAGGATGTCACCAATAAGAAGCCCCCCCATGCCGGCTATAACCAGGGCCTGGGCCTCCCCTTCTTCTAGGGGGCCTAGCCCGTCTCCCTCCCGGCAGGAAAACTGGTCTTTTTCAAAGCGCCGGCCTAAAAGGACCCGGGACTTATTTAGGCTGGCCGGCGAAATGTCGGTGACAATAACCTGGCCCACCTGCCCCTCTTCTAGGAGGAAGGCAGGCAAGAGGCCATGGTCGGTCCCTATGTCGGCCAGGGTGCCCACAGGACTTACTAGGCTGGCTATGGCCTCTAGCCGGGGGGACAGGCCTATCATTCTAGAAAATCCTTTAGTTTTTTACTCCGGCTGGGATGGCGGAGTTTTCTTAGGGCCTTGGCTTCAATTTGACGGATCCGCTCCCGGGTCACATCAAAGACCTTGCCTACTTCCTCTAGGGTCCTGGCCCGTCCGTCAATAAGACCAAAACGCAGGGTTAAAACTTCCTTTTCCCTTTCTGTTAGGGTCATTAGAACATCGTCTAATTGTTCCTTTAAAAGGGTAAAGGTGGCCGCATCTTGGGGGGATTCTATATCGTCATCGGGGATAAAGTCCCCTAGGTGGGAATCTTCTTCTTCCCCTATGGGGGTTTCAAGAGACACTGGCTCCTGGGCAATCTTTTGAATTTCCCGGACCTTTTCTACGGTCATGCCCATTTCTTCAGCAATTTCTTCTGGGGTTAGGTCCCGGCCTAGCTCTTGAACCAGTTGCCTTTGGACCCTAACTAGCTTGTTGATGGTTTCCACCATGTGGACTGGAATCCGGATGGTCCGGGCCTGGTCGGCAATGGCCCGGGTAATGGCCTGCCTAATCCACCAGGTGGCATAGGTGGAAAACTTAAAGCCCTTGGTGTAGTCAAACTTTTCTACCGCCTTCATCAAGCCCAGGTTTCCCTCCTGGATCAGGTCCAAAAAGCTCATGCCCCGGCCCACATAGCGTTTGGCTATACTCACCACTAGGCGGAGGTTGGCCTCAGCCAGCTCCTGCTTGGCGCTTTCGTCCCCTGCCTCAATCCGCTTGGCAATGGCAATTTCTTCTTCTGCCGTGAGCAGGTCTACCTTCCCAATCTCCTTGAGGTACATACGGACAGGGTCATCTACACTGACTCCCTTAGGTGCTTTGATTTCTTTGGATTCTTTCTTCTTTTTCTTGTCGTCTTCATCCTCATCGTCTTCGTCTACGATTTGAATGCCCACTTCTTCAAAGCTGGAATATAAGTCCTCAATATCCTCTGAGCCTAATTCAATCTCATCTAGGGCGTCAATAATTTCTTCGTAGGTTAATTTCCCCTTCTTTTTTCCCTTGTCTTTTAATTCCTTTATAATAGCTTCTTTAGACTCATAGTTATCAAAAGTCTTTTTATCCATTTAAACCTCCTCGACTTACTGATCCAAGCTTATGGACTATCTCTGTGAGTTCTATTAAATGATCCTTTAACCTTTTTCTTTCTTCTTCTGAGGGGGATGCTAACCCCTCTAGGTGGCGGATCCTGCCTAAAAGCATATCCCGTTCTTGCTCCAGCTCTTGCCTATAGATACTATCTATCAGCTCTTGAATAATTTTTTCTCCTTGGGGAAGGTCCAGTTTAATCTCTAAGATCTTTTCTATCTCTTGCCTATATTCTGGATGGCGACTTAGAAGGGCCTCTATGCGCTGGTCCCTGGTCTTTAGCCCCTCCTGGTAGAGCTGGCCTAGGCCCTCTAGGACCTCCTTCCACTTGTCCTTTAGGTCTAGCTTTTCCCCAAGGCCCCTGCCTACCAGGCTACAAAAGTCTTGGGACTCCAGGCTATAGGCTAAAAGGGTCAGGATCCGGTTATTGGAAGGATCCCGGGGCTTTTTTTCCCTCTCTTTTTTTAAGTCCAGGCTCTGGGCCCTAGGGGGGACCCGGCCCATTTCTAGCCGGAGGGCCTCCTTGCTAACCCCATAGGCCTGGGCCACCCTGTCTAAATAGACGTCCTGTTCCACAGGAGATTGGATCCTAGATAGGATGGCCGCAATCTCCCGTAAGAAGTTAGAAAAAGACTCTGTGGAAGACAGGTTAAAGTTTTTTTCTGCCTCCTGGATATAAAAGGCCACGGCTGTTATGGCCCCCTTAAGGGCGGCCTCAAATTCAAAGACCCCATACTTTTTAATAAAGTCGTCTGGGTCCAGCCCATCCTTAAGTTGGACAATCTTAGGATGGATATCCTCCTGGAAAAGGACCTGGATGGCCCGTTTGCTGGCCCTTACCCCAGCCTGGTCTCCGTCATAGCAAATATAGACTTCCTTGCCATACCGTTTAATAAGCCGGGCCTGGTCCCGGGTTAGGGCTGTCCCTAGGGAGGCTGTACTATAATTTATACCACTTTTATAGAGGGCTATAACATCCATATAGCCTTCCACCAAAAGTATCTTAGACCGGTCCGATTCCTTGGCCAAGAGGTTTAGGCCATAGAGCATGGTCCCCTTGGTAAAGACCGGGGTTTCCTTGGTGTTAAGGTACTTGGGAAGGCCCTCTCCCAAGACCCGGCCCCCAAAACCAATGACCCGGGACCGGGTGTCAATAATAGGAAAGATCAGCCGGTTCCTAAAACGGTCAAAGTAGTGGTTTTTTTCCTCATTATAAGATAGGAGGTCGGCCTCATACAGCTCTTCCTCCTTGTAGCCCTTTTTTAAAAGATGGTTTCTTAACTGGTCCCCTCCTGAGGGGGCAAAGCCCAGGCCAAACTTAAGGAGGGTCTTGTGGTTGATCCCCCGGCTCTCTAAATAGGCCAGGCCATAGCTGTGCCGGCTTAAAATCTTCATGTAGTAGAGGGCGGCCTCCCGGTTCATCTGGTAGATCCGGTCTCGTTTTTTCTTTCTTTTTTCTGCCTCCTGGTTCCCCTGTCTTAGGGGGATATGGAGGTCTTCAGCCAGGTAGGTGACCGCCTCAATAAAGCTCATGTTCTGACTTTCCATCACAAAGGAGATCACGTCCCCTCCTGCCCCACAGCCAAAACAGTGGTAGTATCCCTTTTCCCTTTGGACGGAAAAAGAGGGGGTCTTCTCATGGTGGAAGGGGCAAAGGCCCATGTAGCTGGTTCCCTGTTTTTTAAGGTCTACACTCCGGCCTATAATCTCCACAATGTCAGCTTGGTCTTTGACCTGCTCTATGACCAAGTCATCAATAATGGCTGCCATCCTCTAACCTCCTAGTCTAGGGCCCAAAATTTTGGGACAAAAATCTTCTGCCAAACATGGAGGGCAAACTTATCACTCATGCCGGCAATATAGTCTACAATGAGATCATCGTCCGTATAGTCCCCATCCCCATAGACGCCTACTAGGTGGTTGGGGATCTTGTCTATATGTTTTTTATAATAGTGGTAGAGCTCCCTTAGGATATGGGAGATCTTTTCTTCCTCGCTCTTGGCCTTGGGATTAAAATAGACGGTCTCAAACATAAAGGCCCTTAGCCTTTGGGTGGCCCCACCCACTTCCTGGTCCATGGTGATTTTTCCTTGGTCCAAACTGCTTTTGACCAGGGACCGGATCATGCTATTGATCCTTTGGGAATGGCCCACCCCTAAAATCTCCACCAGGTCCTTGGGCAGGTCTTCTAGCCTTAGGACCTGGGCCCTGACTGCATCGTCTATATCGTGGTTAATATAGGCAAAACGGTCGGCATACCGGATAAGCTGGCCCTCATAGGTCTGGGGCAGGTCTGGTCCTGTATGTTTTTTGATCCCCTCCCTCACTTCATAGGTCAGGTTTAAGCCCTGCCTCTTGCTGGAGCTTTCCAAAAGGTCCACCACCCTTAGGCTGTGGTCGTTGTGCCTAAAGCCCTGGGGGTGGAGGTCGTTTAAGACCTTCTCCCCACTATGGCCAAAGGGGGTATGGCCCAGGTCGTGGCCCAGGGCAATGGCCTCCACCAGGTCTTCATTGAGCTGGAGGGCCCTGGCCATGGTCCTGGCAATTTGACTGACTTCCAGGGTGTGGGTTAGCCGGGTCCGGTAGTGGTCTCCCTCAGGAGAGATAAAGACCTGGGTCTTGTGCTTTAACCTCCGAAAGGCCTTGGAATGAATAATCCGGTCCCGGTCCCTCTGGAAGTCTGTTCGCATATCGCAAGGCTCTTCCCATACCTGCCTCCCCTTGGTTTTTGAGGACAGGCAGGCCCGGGGAGACAGGATCTTTTTTTCCAGGGCCTCTGACCTTTCTCGTATTGTCATGGCTTCCACCTCCCTGGGGTCTAGTCTTTTTTAGACAGACCCTTGTTTTTTAAATGGCCAATAATAATTTGCGCGGTCTCCTCTAGGGCCTTGTTGGACACATCAATGACCTCACAGCCAATTTGGTCCATGACCCTTTTAGAATAGGCCACTTCCTCCCTAATCCGGTCCACGTTGGCATATTTGGCCCGGGAATTTAGGCCCAGGGCCCGGAGTCTTTCCTCCCGGATGGTATAGAGCTTGTCGGAATTAGCCACCAGGCCAAAGACCCGGTTGGGGTCCTTTTGGAAAATTTCATCAGGGACCATAATTTCTGGCACCAGGGGCACATTGGCCACCTTGTAGAACTGGTGGGCCAGGTACATGGACAGGGGGGTCTTGGAGGTCCGGCTGACCCCTACTAGGCAGATATCCGCATTGACAATGCCCTGGGGATTTTTCCCATCGTCATACTTAACGGCAAACTCAATGGCCTCCACCTTCTTGAAGTAGTTTTCATCCAGCCTCCGGATAAGTCCGGGTTCCCTCTTGGGCTCATAGCCTAAAAGAGACTGGAGCTCGTCCATGGGCGGGCCCATGACATCTACCATATAGAGGCCCAGCTCCTTTTGCTTTCTGGCTATATATTCTCTGGTGTCTGTGTCTACATTGGTATAGACAATCAGGGCCCTTTTCTTTTGAGCCACCTCTTCTAAAAGAGGACCAATTTGCTCGATGCTATTATGGTAGGGATACCGTTTAATGACATAGTCCACATCATCAAATTGCCTGACCGTGGCCTTGGCAATGAGTTCTCCCGTTTCTCCGATACTATCTGAGATGACATATACGGCTAAAGGATCCAAGCCATCGGCATCGTTGATACCTATAATTTCAGGTCTTTTCATTTTTCTTCTCCCCATTCCACGAATATCTGAGTGATACTTGTCTTGCTAATCCGGCCTAGGACACGGAGTTTCCCCTCTTTCTCCTCTACCACTGGCAGCGAATCGATGTTTTTTTCGCTAATCTTCTTGGCAGCTGCTAAAATGGACTCTTCAGGACCTATGGTCTCCACATTGGGGACCCTTGTCATAATCACAGACAGGGGGGTCTTTTCTAGGTCCGTCTCCCCCATGGAAAAACGAAGGAGGTCCTTTCTAGAAACCACCCCTTCTAGGGACTGGTCCTTGAGGACAAAAAGGGTGCCCACATCTTCTAAAAAGATGCTGACAATGCCGTCATAGACAGAATCTTCATAGTTCATATTAACAGGCAGGGACATATAGGATTTGACCTGCCGATTTCTAGCCCGGGATACAAAATTAAAACTTAGATTTTTTCCTGTGTAAAAATAGCCTACCTTGGGACGGGCTGTCAAAATTTCTAGCATGGTTAAAACCGTTAAATCTGGCCGAATTGTTGCCCGTGACAAGCCCAGTCTTTTGGCTATATGGCCTCCTGTAATGGGTTGGTTTTCCTTGACAATGGTCAAGATTTCTTCCTGTCTTAGGGATAAATTCACGCCCGTCACCACCTCTTACATGACAATATTGGCACTGTCAAAGATTTTCTTTATTTTTTCATCAATGGCCCCAAGGAGGGCTAGACGATTGGCCCTAAGGGCTGGATCCTCTACTAGGACCATATTGGCTTCAAAGTAGTCATGGATGGGCCCTGTTAGGCTGGCCAATATATCTAGGGCCTCCCTATATTTTCCCCTGGAGAAGGCATCTTCCCACTGGGGTTTTATGGCTCTATAGGCCTTGTAAAGTCCCTCTTCGCTCTCCTCTAGAAGGTCTTCTTTAAAGGTCATGGTCTCTTCACGGTGCTTGGCCATGTTGCCCAAGCGTTCTGCCGCCTCAACAAAGGCCTTGGCCCCATCTTCTTTTAAGAAATCTTCTAGGTCTCTGGCCTTGGTAAAGATGCTGGCAGATAGGTCTTCTGTAGAGGCCACCACGGCATCCACCACGTCATAGGGGACGCCCTCATCTAAAAGCATATTAGAAGCCCGGCCCAGCATAAAGTCTAGGACCTTGCCCCTCACCTCTTCGTGGTCAAAGGTTAGCCCCTGCTGGTCCACATAGGTAAAGAGGGAAGATTCCACCATCCCATCGATGCCTATATTCCAATTCTTGTTCCTAAGAATACGGAGGATCCCAATGACTAGGCGCCTTAGACCAAAGGGGTCTTGGCTGCCTGTAGGTAGTTTTTCAATGGCAAAAAGGCCACAGATGGTGTCCAGCTTGTCGGCTATAGATAGGATACTGCCTGTGGTGCTCTTGGGTAGGTCCCCCTTGGCTCCCTTGGGCATGTAGTGTTCTTCAATGGCCTGGCCTACAATATCATCTTCCCCAGAATTTAGGGCATAGATCCGGCCCATGGTGCCTTCTAGTTCTGTAAATTCTTGGACCAGGTTACTGGTTAGGTCTGCCTTGGCTAAATAGGCCGCCCTTTGGGAGGCCGCAATGGTGGTCTTGCCCACCCCAAGACGGTTGCCCAGCTTGGCCACCAGGGCCTGGGTCCTCTTTACCTTATCGGCCATGGTACCTAGTTCTTCTTGGAAGATAATCCCTTCTAGGGCGGGCACAAAGTCTTCTAGGGGCTTCTTGCTATCTTCTTCATAGAAGAAAATGGCATCTTCTAGCCGGGCCCCTAGGACCTTTTCATTTCCCTGGCTGACCACTTCCTTGTAGTCGTCTGTCCCATTCCTGATGGTAATAAAGTAGGGCATAAGCTGGCCTTCCACATCATAGACGGGAACATATCTTAGGTGCTCCCGCATGGAGGTGGTAATAACAATGTCGGGTAGGGAGAGGTGGTCTTTTTTTACCCGGCCCAAAATGGCGGTGGGGTATTCTACAATATAGGTTAGCTCTTCTAGGAGGTCTGGGTCGGGATGGGTTTCGCCACCCAGGGTCCTGGCCATTCTTTGGGTTTGGTATTGGATGGATTCCCGCCGCTTGTCTTGGTCCACAAGGACATAGTTTTCTTCTAAGAGGCCCTCATAGTCCTCCACCCTTTTTATTTCAATGTGGTCGCTGCCTAAAAAACGGTGGCCCCGGGTATAGCGGTCTAGGGGGATCCCCTCTAGGTCAAAGGCTAGGACCTCGTCATTGTAAAGGGAGACCAGCCAGCGGATGGGACGGGCAAAGCGTAGGTTTTTGCCTCCCCACCGCATCATTTTGGGGAAATGGATGGCCCGGATGGCCTGGGGAACCAAAGTCTTTAGGAGGTCTTTTGTTTCTTGACCCTCCCGGTGGATAAGGGCAAAGGCATAGTCTTCCCCCTTGTATTCTTCCAGAACAATGTCCTTTTCTTCTACCCCCTGGGACCTCATAAAGCCTTCTAGGGGCTTGTTAATGGACCCATCTTCCAGGTAGGCAATCCGTTTAGCCGGCCCCCGGACCTTGTCATGGACGTCTTCTTGCCGGTCTGCTAAGCCCTCTATAATCAGGGTAAGACGTCTTGGGCTGGCATAGGCCTTAATATTTTCATAGGCCACCCTTTCCACTTCCAAGGCACCCGCTAGGGCATTTTCAAAATCGCTTAGGGCAGGTTCTATATAGTGGGAGGGAAGTTCCTCCACACCCACTTCTATCAAATACTTATTCATGCTTGTCTTCTCCCTCCTTCAAAAAAGGAAAACCCATCTCTTCTCTTTGCTGTAAATAGCCCTTGGCCGCTTCCCTGGCCATGGCCCGGACCCTGGCAATATAGCTGGGCCTTTGGCTTACAGAGATGGCCCCCCGGGCATCTAGGACATTAAAGGTATGGGAACACTTTAAGATATAGTCATAGGCAGGAAGAACAATCCCCTCTTCTAGGACCCGTTTGGCTTCTCTTTCATACTGGTCAAAAAGACCAATAAGCAGGTCCTTACTAGCTAGTTCAAAGCTGTAGACAGAATGCTCATACTCTGCCTTGTGGAAGATGTCTCCATAAGTATATTGATCGTTCCATTGGATATCATAGACGGTTTCTACATCTTGTAAATACATGGCTATCCGTTCAAGACCATAGGTTAGCTCAGCACTTTCAAGATCGCAGTTGATGCTGCCTACTTGTTGGAAATAAGTAAACTGTGTAATTTCCATCCCATCTAGCCAAACTTCCCAGCCTAGACCCCAGGCCCCAAGGGTGGGGGATTCCCAGTTGTCTTCCACAAAACGAATGTCATGTTGGTTGACGTCAATGCCTAAAACAATCAAGCTGTTTAGGTAAAGCTCTTGGATATTTTCTGGAGATGGCTTCAAGATAACTTGAAGTTGGTGGTGCTGGTAGACCCGGTTGGGGTTGTCCCCGTACCTGGCGTCTGCAGGCCGTCTTGAAGGCTCTACATAGACTGTGCGCCAGGGTTCAGGACCCAGGGCCTTAAAAAAGGTGTTGGGGTTCATGGTCCCCGCCCCTAGCTCGATGTCATAGGGTTCTAGGATCAGGCAACCCTGCTCTTTCCAATAATTTTGTAGTTTTTGCATCATATCTTGAAAATGCATACTCATATTCCTCCCTTTCATTCCATTAGGCTTAAAGAATGAAGTTTATTAATTTCCAAATTGTATTGTAGATAGTCCACCATTAGACCACTTAATTTTTTAGACATGTCCCTGGGTAGGTCGTCCAAAAAAGCCTTATTTAATGCATTATATAACATTTGTTGCAAGCTGTAAATCTCCCTAGGACTTAGGCGGCTGCCTCCTACTTCCAAGGGGCCCGCCACCACAAGTCCTCCCTTATTTATGACAAAGGAGACCTCTTCCTCTAGGTCTTCCTTACTTAGGTCTAGCCGGGGCCTATAGCCCATGTAGCTGACATATTTTATAATAAAGGCGGCCAAAAGGGCCTCCCAATTTTTTATGTCCCGGCCCAGGTCTAGGGTTCTGGCTAGAAGGCCATAGACCTTCCGGTGGCCATGGCCTTCCAGGGAGGTCTTTTCTATGATCTCCGTAATTAAGGAGGCATGGACCATGCTGGTAAAGTTCCGGCGAAGGGCCAGGTTAGACTCAATAATCTGCCCCCCTTGCAGGTAATAAAAACTCCGGCCCCGACCTAGGATAAAGTCATTGTGGGAAAAGGACTGGGTTAGAAAGAGGAGGGAGGAGGAGGGCCTATGGGCCCCCTTGCAGAGGACGGAGATCTTTCCTAGTTCTTCTGTATAGACCTGGATAATCTTGCTGGTCTCCCGGTACTGGGCTTCAGAAAGGACTATCCCCCGACTTTCAAGACTCCGCTTGGTAGCCAAAGTGCTTGACCCTTTCATCCTTGTCTCGCCAGTTTTTGCTGACCTTGACCCAAAGCTGGAGGTTTACCTTTTGCCCCAGGAGGTTTTCTATGTCCCTTCTGGCCTCCATGCCTATCCGCTTGAGCATGGCCCCCCCCTTGCCTATAATAATCCCCTTGTGGGAATCTCTTTCCACATAGATGGTGGCATCAATATCATAAAGGGCCTTGTCCTGTCTTTCTTTCATACTATTGATCTCCACAGCCAGGCCGTGGGGGACCTCTTCTTGTAGGTAGCTAAGGCCCTTTTCCCGAATAAGCTCTGCAATAACAAAGCGCTCAGGCTGGTCCGTTAACATGTCCTCTGGATAGTACTTAGGCCCTTCTTCCAAGCGGTCATAGATCAGGTCCAGTAGCCGGTCCACATTGTCTCCTGTCCTGGCAGAAAGGGGGATAATCTCGTCAAAAATCTCTTCCTCTGCATAGCGGCCTATAACAGGAAGAACCTGGTCCTTGTTTAGGCTGTCCACCTTATTGATGACAAGAAACAAGGGATGGGTCCCCTTAAGGCCCCGGATTCGCTCTAGGATATTCCGGTCCTTCTTTCCTATCTTTTCATCGGGCTCCACCATCATAATGACAATATCTATCCCCTCCAAGGAAGATAGGGACTCCCCTAGCATAAATTTCCCCAGCTCATTTCTAGGCTTTTGGATGCCCGGGGTGTCTATAAAGACAATCTGCCCCCGGTCTTCGCTATGGATAAGGGATATCTTATTTCGCGTAGTCTGAGCCTTATTTGAGGTAATGGTCATCTTTTGACCCAAAATGCTGTTAAGCAAGGTGGACTTGCCCACATTGGGCCGGCCTATGACTGTTACAAAACCTGATTTATACATCTTGACCTCCTAGGTCCTTGGGACCAAAATGATGGGGAAGCAGGTCCTCAAAGTCATAGACTTCATAGTCCTCTTCATCCCTAGCCACAATGATCTTTGCCCCATCTCCAAATTCACTAAGGACCTGGCGGCAGACTCCACAGGGAAAGGCTTTCTCCTTGTCCCCTCCTACGACAGCCAGGGCCTTAACCCGGGTATCTCCCTGGCTAACAGCCTTAAAAATAGCCACCCTCTCTGCACAGACCGTGGGGGTGTAGGCGGCATTTTCAATGTTACAGCCGGTATAGACCTCCCCCTTTTCTGTTAAGATGGCCGCCCCTACAGGAAAACCCGAGTAGGGAACATAGGCCCTTTTTTGGGCTTCTTTTGCTTGTAAAATTAAGTCTTTTTCTTTCATCACTACCCCATCCAAGAAAATAATATAATCGCCACAGCTAAACCTAAGATCCCCCCAAGGACGGCCTCCTTAAGCTCATGTATGCCACCTTCTACCCGGCTTTCTGCCACCAGAAGGGCCAGGGTGAAACTGATGATGGCCACAATCCCATTCATGGATATAAAGGCGGCCGAGGTGGCCAGGCAAAAGGCCAGGGCGGCGTGTCCACTAACAGCCCCGCCTTGGAAGTAGGACCCCCGGCTATGGTCCCTTAAAAAGGTCTTTAGGCCAACGGTCAAAATCAAGACCAAGAGGACCGCCACAAAGGTCAGGTGGGGGCCAGAGTTCTTGATCCGGACCAGGGCCATGTGGCTCCAGGTGTTCAAACGGTCAAAAAATAATAAATAAGCTACCACAAGGGCATTGATGGCCGATAGGAGGACGGCCCCGGCACTAATATCCTTGACCAGCTTGGCCATGGGATGGTAGTCCTGGGTGATCAAATCAATGGTCCTCTCTATGGCTGTGTTAAACATTTCTGCTGTGACCACAAAAACCACGGCAAAAAAGAGAATCAAGAATTCCAACCGGCTGAGGTTAAAAAATAAACTCCCTATAATCACCGCCAGGGCAGCCAGGTAGTGGAACTTCATATTGCGTTCTGTCCTAATGGCTGAGATAATTCCCTGGACAGCAAAGTTAAAGGTCCGGATGAAATTGCCTCTTTTCATACTTGGGACCCTCCTTTTTTCCCGTAGTGCCTTAGGATTTCTTCCTCCAAGGGCCGCATCTTGGCCTTGTCTTCTTCCTCTATATGGTCGTAACCATAGAGGTGGAGCAGGCTGTGGGCCGTCAAGTAGGTGAGCTCCCTTTCAAAACTGTGGCCAAACTCCTGGGCCTGCCTTTGGCACTGTTTTATGTTAATCACAATATCTCCTAGCTGCTTGGGCTGGCCAGGGTAGGTCTCAAAAAGTGGGAAACTAAGGACATCGGTGACCTTGTCTACCTGCCTATAGTCCCGGTTGAGCTGTCTTATCTCCTCATCGTCTACATAGGAGATGGAGACCTCCAGGTCCCCCTCTTCTCCCAGGACTTCTAGGCCAGCCTCCACAACCTGGTGGACCATGGCCTTGACCTGGGGACTTAAAACCGGGTCCGCCTGGCGGTTGTCAAAATAAATAGTCAGCAAGTTATTTTGCCCCCTCTTTCTTGGCCCCTTCTGGCTTTTGGGACAGGCTCTTGTCTTCCTGGGCCTGGCGTTTTTCCTTTTCCTCCTCCTCATAGTCCTCATAGGCCTTAATAATCCTTTGGACAAGGGGGTGGCGGACAATGTCATTGCGGCCCAAATAGGAAATGCCTATGCCCTTGGTCTGTCTTAAAATATGGAGGACCGTCTTTAGGCCAGACTTTTTCCCCCTGGGAAGGTCAATTTGTGTAATATCTCCAGTGACAATGGCCTTGGACCCATAGCCCAGCCGGGTCAAAAACATCTTCATTTGCTCGTTGGTGGTGTTTTGGGCCTCGTCTAGGATAACATAGGCATTATCTAGGGTCCGTCCCCGCATATAGGCCAGGGGGGCCACCTCAATCATGCCCTTTTCCACATACTTGTTAAAGGCCTCTGTCCCCAGCATCTCAAAAAGAGCATCATAGAGGGGTCTTAAATAGGGGTCCACCTTGCTTTGGAGGTCTCCAGGCAAGAAGCCTAGGCTTTCTCCTGCCTCCACAGCTGGCCGGGTTAGGATAATCCGGTTGACCTCTTTTTTCTTAAAGGCACTCACGGCACAGGCCATGGCAATGTAGGTCTTACCCGTTCCGGCTGGCCCCACCCCAAAGACCACATCATGGTCCCTAATGGCGTCAATATAACGTTTTTGCCCCAGGGTCTTGGGCCGAATGGCCTTGCCCCTTTCTGTAAAGACAATGGGCTCCTCTAAGAGGCTGACAATGGAATCTTCTATGCCTGACTTAATTAGGGAAATACTATAGGCTACATCCCGCTTGTCTATGGTCTTTTGCCGCCTGATTAAGTCCTTTAAATTATTTATAAGAATAGAGGCTTGCCTGACCTCTTCCTGGTCCCCTGTAATTTCTAGGCTAGACTGCGTATAGGAGACCCTTACATGAAAGGCCTCCTCGATCCGCTTGATATTTTCATTTAAATGCCCATAGAGTTCTTTCTGTTCTTGGCTCGTCTCTATGGCAATCTCTTGTGAGACCCGTTCTGTCAAAAACTCACTCTCCTTTAAAATCTATCTTCCCTCTGGGACGCAGGTGGTCCCAGGATTTCACTCATAATAATACCCTCTAGTAACTTGTCTGTTTCCAGGTCTTCTTTGTTAGAAGAGGCTGGGTCCGCCTCCTTGTCCCTAAGATAGGCAGACAGGCTATAGTCATCTTCCACCAGCCTCTCTGGCTCCAAGATATAGTCTGGTTTTTTCTTTTGGCCCTGGTCTCGATTTTTTTTGCCCTTTTTGGCCTTTTGGGCCTTCTGTTTGGCCCAGGACTTTTCTCTCTTGTCTGGAATAGCCTTTTTCTGCCTTTTACTGGGCAAGACCCAGGTCCCCGGCTTTTTCTTTTGCCCTTGGGAGGGGGCCTTTTTGGCAAAGTCTCCCCTTTTTTCCTGGGGGGCTCCTTCTTCATGAAGGTCCTTAAAGGCCTTTTCCTGGTTTCTTTTATAGTGGGTATAAAGACCTATGAGAATGAATATGATGAGACCTTCCATGGCTAATCATCTTTTCTTTTTTCAGCTTTTTTCTTGGCCCCGTAGGAGATGCTTTCCCTCATGGCCGTGTCGCTTTCCATGTTTCTTAATTTATAGTAGTCCAGGGCGCCTAGGTTGCCTGATTTTAAGGCTTCTGCTAGGGCCAGGGGCACTTGGGCTTCTGCTTCTACTACAGCGGCCCTCATTTCCTGTTCCCTAGCCATGGCCATGGCCCGTCTTTCAGAAGCCTTGGCCTCAGCAATCCGTTTGTCGGCCTCAGCCTGGTCTGTTTGTAGTCTGGCCCCAATATTTCTAGCCACGTCCACATCTGCAATGTCTATGGATAGGATCTCGTAGGCTGTGCCTGAATCTAGACCCTTTTCCAGGACCATTTTAGAAATATTGTCTGGATCTTCTAGGACCCCCTTGTAGTTTTCAGAGGACCCCACAGTGGTAACAATCCCTTCCCCTACCCGGGCTACAATGGTGTCTTCTCCAGCTCCCCCTACCAGGCGGGCAATGTTGGCCCGGACGGTGACCTTGGCCTTAACCACCACTTCAATCCCGTCTTGGGCGACGGCTGAAATATTAGGGGTTTGGATAACCTTGGGGTTAACAGACACTTGGACAGCCTCCAAGACGTCCCGGCCGGCCAGGTCAATGGCCGCTGCCCTTTCAAAGTCTAGGGGAATATCTGCCCTTTGGGCTGCAATAAGGGCATCCACTAGGGTGTCTACATTTCCCCCGGCCAGGTAGTGGGCTTCTAGGCTGGAAATATCCAGGCTTAGCCCAGCCTTGGTGGCCTTAATCATGGGGTTGACAATGTGGCCTGGCCTAACCCGGCGAAGGCGCATGCCCACAAGGGTGGACAGGCTAATGCTTACCCCTGAGAAAAAGGCGGTAATCCAAAGGCCCACCGGCACAAAGGTGAAAAATAGGATCAAAAGGATAATAATCAGGATGATAATCCCAAAACTAAAGATGATTGCAGGCATGTCTTCTACTCCTTTACTTGGGCTCCCGGCAAGGGAGCATTTTTTTAGGGCTAACTTGCTTTTTCTTCCACCAGGGCCCTCTTTTCTAGGGCCTCCAGTAAAAACTAGGGTCTCTAGTCTTGCCTTTCTTTTACATAGACAAGCTTGCCTAAGACCCGGGTTACCACAACAGGCCTTCTTCCTTCAATGAAGTCTCCCTCGGTCATGGCGTCAATCCGCTGACCGTCAATATCTATAAAGCCAGAAGGCCTTAAGGGGGACAGGCTACTTCCCTCCATGCCCTCCTGGACCTGAAGGTCCTCTTCCCTTCCTTGGCCCGGTGGGGTCATGGTTTTGTTGGCTAGGATAATTCGCCTAATATATTGAGACTGGTAGCCATTTTTTACAAAGAAGAAAAAGAGGGCGCCAGAAATAAGAAGGGCCACGGCCAGGGTAAAGGCCGCTGCGCTTAGGGAGGGTGAGGCCATAACCAGCCCCCCTACCATGGCCACTAAACCCGCTATGCCTGGCAGGCCAAAACCTGGAATAAGGACCTCTATCATAAGTAAGAGGATCCCTAAAATAAAAACAAAGAGGCTTAAGAAGCTAGATATTTCATTGCCTATACTACCCGTAAAAAACAGGATAAAGGACAGTCCAGCCACCAGGCCTCCAAAACTAAAACCTGGGGTAAAAAGCTCCACCACCAGGCCGGCCATTCCTAGAATAACCAAGAGGGCCAGGACCCAGGTGTTTTCTAAAAGGTCTAAAAAGTCTACCCCCTCTCCCAGGGCATAGGCCAGCTTAGGTAGCATAAGGAAAACCAATAGAAAAAAACCGCCTATCTGTCTTTTTTTGGCCATAAATCTCCCTCCTTTAATGGGCATAACTTACATAATATAAATACCCTATCCCAGGAAATATCAATCAAAAAAACCCGGAGAGGACCCCGGGTTCATCTATTATTTTAAGAATTTACTGGCCAGCTGGTTGACGAGTTTTCCATCGGCCCTCCCCTTTAGGCGAGGCATTAGCTCTGCCATCAGGGCGCCCATGTCCTTCATACCAGAAAGCCCCTTCTTGTCTATGGTCTCTTTGACCATGGCTTCTACTTTCTCTGGGGAAAGTTGCTCTGGCAAATAGTCCATTAGGAGGTCTATCTCTTTCTGTGTCTTATCTACAAGGTCCTGTCGATTTCCTTTTTTGAATTCTTCAATACTAGACCGTCTTTCCTTGACCTCTTTAGAGATCAGGCCCAGGATATCCTCATCCCCTAGGTCCTTACGCTCATCTACTTCTTTTTGTTTGATGGCGGCACGAACCATGGTGATGGTATCTTTTTTCAACTTGTCCTTGTTTCTCATGGCATCCTTTAGGTCTGCCATCAGTCTGTCCTTATAAGACATTTTGACACTCCTTCATTTAGTATTTACGTCTTTTCTTTCTACGAGCTTCTTCGGCTTTTCTTTTTCTCTTGACACTGGGCTTTTCGTAGTGCTCTCTACGACGGGCCTCTCTAAGAACTCCGCTGGAAGCACAAGATCTTTTAAATCTTTTTAAAGCGTTCTCAAGAGTTTCATTTTCGCCAACACGAATTTCGGACATACTTTCCCTCCCCTCTTTACTAAAGAGTCGTAGCCAAACGGCTAATGCCTCCCTATTATACCTTTATTTTCCTAAAATTTCAAGCATTCAATGGCCTATCTAGTTGAAATCAAAGAGACTAAGTTGATTTTCTTTAGGAAAATTATCTAGACAGCCATGCCTTTCTAGGGCTTGGATGACCGTTTTACTTGCCTCGGTCCTTTGGGTCATGTCCTCTATGGAGAGGAAGGGGCCTTTTTTAGCCTCCTCATAGATTCTCCCAGCCACATTTTCCCCTACCCCCACCAGGGCTTGGAGGGGCATGCGGACTTTTCCCTCTTCTACGGTAAACTTAGAGTCCTTAGACTGGTAGAGGTCCACGGGTAAAAAGCTGTAGCCCCGGCCATACATTTCCAGGACCACTTGGAAGACCAGGCGCTCAGCCTTGTCCTTGGGGCTGGCCCCATCGCCTAGACTATCGATGGTCTCCATCCTTTCCTTGACCGCCTCTAAACCCTCGTAGATGAGCTGGCCGTCAAAGTCCGTTAGCTTAGTGGTAAAAAAGGCGGCATAAAAGGCCTGGGGATAGTGGACCTTGTACCAGGCAATGCGAACAGAGGTGGTTACATAGGCCACGGCATGGGCCTTGGGGAACATATACTTTATCTTGGAACAGGAGTCTAGATACCAGGGAGGCAGCGTCAGCTGGGTCAGCTGGTCCATGTATTTTTCTGGAATCCCCTTGCCCTTACGAACCTTTTCCATGACGTCAAAGGCCATTTTGTTGTCGGCCCCGGCCTGGATCAGGTAGTTCATAATGTCCTCCCGGGTACAGATGGCCTCGGACAGGCTGGCCTGTCCTGAATTGACTAGGTCCTTGGCATTGCCTACCCAGACATCGGTCCCGTGGGAAAGGCCGGAAATATTGACTAGTTCAGAAAAAGTGGTGGGCCGGGTTTCTTGGAGCATCTTTTGGACAAAAGGGGTCCCAAACTCGGGTATGCCTAAGGTCCCCACCTCTTCTGAAAAGATTTCTGGGTCCGCCTTAAGGGCCTCATCGGATAGGAAGAGGCTCATGGTCTCTGGGTCATTTAAGTTGATCTGGTCCATGGACACCCCCGTGGCGTCCTCTAGCATCTTTAAGATGGAGGGGGCATCATGGCCCAGGATATCTAGCTTGAGGATATTTTCTGCAATGGCCTCATAGGCAAAGTGGGTGGTTATCACCTGGGACTCCTTCTTGTCGGCTGGGTACTGGATGGGGGTAAAGTCATGGATATCCCTGTCCTTGGGAACAATCATGATCCCCCCGGGGTGCTGGCCAGAGGTCCTTTTAACGCCCACACAGCCTGCCACCAAACGGTTAATTTCCACATTGGGTAAATGGAGATTGTTTTTTTCACAATACTTGGCCACATGGCCATAGGCTGTTTTTTCCGCCATGGTTCCTATGGTCCCGGCCCTAAAAACAAAGTCATGGCCAAAGGTGTCTTCTATAAATTGGTGGGCCCTAGACTGGTATTCCCCGGCAAAGTTTAGGTCTATATCCGGCTCCTTGTCGCCATAAAAGCCTAGGAAGACTTCAAAGGGGATGGTATGGCCCTCCTTAATTAGGGGGGTCCCACAGGAGGGACAGACCTTGTCGGGAAGGTCTATGCCAGAGGAGTGGAGGGGGTTTTCTACAAACTCACTATATTGGCAGTGGGGGCAGATATAGTGGGGGGGCAGGGGGTTGACCTCGGTAATATCGCTCATGGTGGCCACCAGGGAAGAGCCTACAGACCCCCGGCTGCCTACATAGTAGCCATCTTCATTGGATTTTTTAACCAGGGCCTGGGAGATCCGGTACATGACTGCATAGCCATTTTTTATAATGGAGTCCAGCTCCTTGTCCAGGCGTTTAGCCACAAGCTCTGGCAGGGGGTCCCCATAGAGGGCCCGGGCCTTGTCCATGACAGACTGCCTTAGGTCCTGGTCGGCATTTTTAATCTTGGGAGGGCACTTTTCCTTGGGAATGGCCCTAAGAGTCTCAATCTTTTCATTGAGGGCCCGGGGAGCCTCTACCACAAGCTCATGGGCCTTTTCCCAGCCCAAGAAGGCAAAGGCCTCTAGCATATCTTTTGTGGTCCTAAAATAGGCCCCTTCCTTGGGGCTGTCGCTGGCAAAGTTCTTGGCCCCATGGATAATTTTGTGGAAGATTTCATCCTCTGGATCCAAGTAGTGGACATCGCCTGTGGCCAAGACCGGGATCCCCAGGTGGTCTCCCAGCTGGCAAATGGCCTTAATAAAGGTCTGGATTTGGTCCTCATCTAGGGCCAGGCCACTTTTTAAAAGCTCCTTATAGAGGATGGGGGGTTGGACTTCTAAAAAGTCATAGAAGCTGGCTAGCTTTCTTAGGCTTTCTGGATCCCTTCCCCGGACCAGGCCATCAAAAAGCTCTCCCTCCAGGCAGGCAGAGCCCAGGATAAGGTGGTCCCTCTTGGCCACCAGGTCCGACCTTTTTATCCGGGCAGTCCTATAGAAGGTCTCCATATGGCTTTTAGAAACCAGCTTGTAGAGGTCAAAAAGCCCCTCTTGGTCCTTAGCATAGACCGTCACATGGGTGGGAAAGAGCTTTTCTGCCTGGGGATGGCTCAGCTGGTTAATGGCCTCTAGGCTGGGGTAGCCTTCTTTTTGGGCCAGGTCCAGAAGGACCAGGAAGAGTTCTCCCGTGGCCTTGGCATCATAGACGGCCCTATGGGCATCCGTTAGCTTAATGCCAAATTTTTTGGCCAGGGTCCCCAGCCGGTAGTTTTTAGTATCCTCCACCAAACACTGGGCCAAAAGCAGGGTGTCCACAGAGGGAAAGACCAGGTCCTCTCTTCCCGGGGGCAGGTTGTTACTAATAAAGCCCATGTCAAAGTCTGCATTGTGGGCCACCAGGACACTGTCCTGGCAAAAGTCCAAAAACCGGTCCATAACCTGGTCTACATTATCCGCTCCCAGGACCATGGCATCAGAGATTCCTGTTAGGTCAGTAATCTTTTCAGGAATGGGGACGCCGGGATTAATAAATTCTCCAAAGGAATCCACCAAGACCCCATCCTTAATTTTAACGGCCCCAATCTCAATAAGTTGGTTGTTGATGGGAGAAAAGCCTGTGGTCTCCACGTCAAAAACCACATAGGAAGAATAGGTCTTGTGGGGGTCATAGTTTTTGATGATCTTTTTCTGGTCGTCCACCATGTCCGCTTCCAGGCCATAGATGATCTTTAAGCCGGCCTTCTCCCCTGCCTCCATGGCCTCTGGAAAGGCCTGGACCACATTGTGGTCGGTAATGGCCAGGGCCTCATGGCCCCAGGCAGCTGCCCGGGCGATAAAGTCCTTGGCCCCATTGACCCCGTCCATATTACTCATATTGGTGTGGAGGTGGAATTCTATTCTTTTTTCCTGGGCCCCGTCCATAAGTATGACCTTGGGGCTGGGGGCCATCTTGCTAACACTTAAGCAGTGGGTCTTGTCAAAGTCATCAAAGTCGTAACGGCCCAAGATTAGGACATGGGTCCCCTTTTTAAAGTGGCTGGTAAAGTCGCCTATATCCTCAGGCTTGACAAAGGCCTTGGCCAAAATAGAGGTCTTCCGGTCGGTACAAGAGAGCTTGACCACTAATTTCTTTTTAGGATCCTTGGGCACAAAAATATTTATATCAAAAATATCCACCTCCACCGTCACCCGGGAGGGGCTCATAATCTGGTTTAGGGGGGTGGACTCCTTAAAGGTCCCCTTGCCATAGGCATAGTCTTTTTCCTCTTCCTGGACTGCTACTTGCTTGGTCTCTTTCTTGGGTGGGGTCATCTTGGAAAAATCAGAGCAAAGCCCTTCTTCGTCCTGGTCTAATTTCTCACAAAAATTGGCCCGGGCCTCCCCAGACCCCAGGTCCTTATGGGTGTCCAGGCAGGAAAAGGCCACCTGGTAGTTGCCATAGGCCCCCAGGTCTTTTTCTATCCGGTCTTTTAGGCCATTGTTACTTAGGGAAAAGTAGAGGGAATAGTCAGAAATGGCCAGGTCCACCTGGGTCTTTTGAATCTGGATGTCCAGGCTGTCCATCCAGGAGGAGGCTGAGGGGGAGTAGGCCAAGATAATCTTTTTAACCTCCCCCACCAGGTCCTCAGGTGGGCTAAAATTTTCTTCTATCTTAAATTGGGCCTGGTAGTCCTTAAAAAGGCTCCCTAAAAGGGTCCTAAGACCGGACAGGGTCTCCTCCCTGTCCTCCTTTCCTAAAGGCTTGTCTAGGACCAGCTGGTAGGTCAGGGTCCTCTTCTTCCTAGACACCTGAACTTCCTCTAACCGGATCCCCTTTTCTATATAGGAGGCCACCTCCACGCCCTGGAGGGAGGCGAGTTTATTTAAGAGATTCATGCTGATCCTTCTTTATCCTTTCTATGAGGGTCTCCAGAAGGTCTTCCTCGGGGACCTTGTCCACAATTTGCCCCTTCTTAAAAATAACCCCCTGGCCTTCTCCGCCTGTAATCCCATAATCTGCCTCCCGGGCCTCGCCAGGTCCATTGACCACACAGCCCATAATGGCAATTTTTAGGTTGCCTAGATCAGGGCCTAAGCGCTTCTGGGCCTCTTCAACCAGGCCAAAGAGGTCGATCTTGGTCCGGGCACAGGTGGGACAGGAGACAATTTCAATGCCATCCTTTAAAAGACCCAGGGACTTTAAAATTTCCCGGCCCAGCTTAACCTCTTCCACTGGGTCGGCGCTAAGAGAACACCTAAGGGTGTCCCCAATCCCCTCTAAGAGCAGGGACCCTATGCCAATGGCAGACTTGACGGTCCCCGCATAGAGGGGGCCTGCCTCGGTGATCCCCAGGTGGAGGGGGTAGTCGGTCATCTGGGCAAACTTCCGGTAAGAGGCCACGCTAAGACCCACGTCACTGGACTTAAGGGCCACCTTAATATCATAAAAGCCCTCCTTTTCCAAAAGCCTAACCTGTTCTAGGGCAGAATAGCAAATAGAGTTTTCATTGACCCCCTGGTACTTGTCCAAAAAGGCCTGCTTAATGGACCCACTGTTGACCCCTACCCGGATGGGAACCCCCTCCCGTTTACAGGCCCCAACCACTTCCTTCACCTTCCAGTCGGCCCCAATATTGCCAGGGTTTAGCCTAAGGCCCTCTGTCCCATGGTCAATGGCATAAAGGGCCAGCTTGTAGTCAAACTGGATGTCAGAAATAATGGGAATGTGGATCCGGTCCCTAATCTTGGGCAGGGCCTTGGCATCCTCCAAGGAGTTGACGGCCAGGCGGATAATATCACAGCCGGCCTCCTCCAGGTCCAGAATCTGGCTCACTGTGGCCTCCACATCCTTGGTATCCGTGTTACACATGGACTGGACAGAAATAGGAGCATCCCCCCCTATGGGGGTTGCTCCTAGAAAAATTTGTCTTGATTGTCGTCTCATAATTCCTCCTCTTCTAGCCTAAAATTCGAGCCAGGTCCCCAAATACCGTGACATAGATCATCAAGGCAAATAAGAGACTAATGCCCACCATGGACAGGCCTACTTCTAGCTTTTCGCTGACAGGCTTGCCCCTAAGGCCCTCAATGGCTAAAAACACAAACTTGCCCCCATCTAGGGCGGGGATAGGCAGTAGGTTAACCAGGCCTAAATTGGCAGAGATAAAGCCCAGGGTAAATAAAAGGTCTCCTAAGCCATTTTTAGTGGACTGGCCTATAAATTGGACCACCCCCACAGGGCCTGAAAGCATATCTATAGAAAAATCGCCTGAAAAAATGAGTTTAAAGAGCTCTACAATAGAAAAAATAACCATGCCCGTCATAAGAAAGGCATTTTTTAGGGACAGGGGAATATTTCTGGTCTTTTGGGGGCTAATCCCTATAATCTGCCGGCCTTCATAGTCCTCTGTTGCCACCTGGACCTGCTCTTCTTGGCCCTCCCTTAAGACCACCAGGTCCACCTGGCCAGAGGACTGGTCAATGGCCAGGGGAATCTCCTCCCAGGAGGTCATCTCCACCTGGTTGATGCTTAGGATCTTGTCTCCTACTTCTAGACCGGCCTGGGCCGCAGGAGACCCTGCTTGAACCTGGCCTAGGCTGGTGGTGGGGGTCCCCATGATTAAAAAGGCCAAAAAAAAGCCCACAATGGCCAGGACAAAATTCATGCCTGCCCCAGCTAGGACCACAGCCATCCGTTGGCCTACACTGGCATTGCCAAAGGACCTAGGGTCCTCTGAACTCTCCTCTTCTCCCTCCATGGCCACATAGCCACCTATGGGCAGGGCCCTTAGGGAATAGAGGGTTTCTTCCCCCTGCCGCCTATAAAGGCCCGGCCCCATGCCAATGGAAAATTCATTGACCCGGATGCCTACTTTTTTAGCCACTAAAAAATGGCCCAACTCATGGAGTACAACTACTAATAAAAATACAAAAATACTTCCTAATAAGGTCGCCATGCTCCCTCCTATTTTGAAAATACAAATAAAGCATATACCATGGGAATGATAAACAAAATACTATCAAACCGGTCTAAAAGACCGCCATGACCTGGCAGGATCTTGCCAAAGTCTTTAATCCCCGTTTGTCTCTTAATCCTGGATGCAAAAAGGTCTCCTAGTTGGCCAGCCACAGAGGCCAGTCCCACCAAGACCAGGTCTATACTTTGGATGGGGTGGCCCAAAAAACGAAAGTAGAAGAAGGTCACTAAAACAGCACCTCCTAGGCCACCCAGGGCCCCCTCTAGGGTTTTATTGGGGCTGACCTGGGGAATGAGCTTATGCCTTCCAAAAAGATTGCCTATAAGATAGGCCATGGTATCTGTGGAAAAGGCGATGACAAAGACCAGGTAGAGAAATTGGGTATGTAAAAATTCAAAACAGAAAAAGAGGTTGAAGGGGATGTAAATAAAGGCAAGCAAAGAGACCGCCATTTCTCTGACGGTTTTTTCTGGGTCTAAGACAAAGTCTACAGCCAGAACAAGTAGGACCAAGAGTAGGCCTAAACTAGCCAGAGAAGGCTTGTAAAGCAAGATCGCAAACTGCATAAGGCTGGCTGAAAATAATATGCCCTTAGGCAGTTTGTCCCCAGCCTCATCAAAGGCCTGGACCCACTCATGGACCATAATCAGGCCCGTCAAGAGGAGACTTATCTTCAGGGGCCAGCCCCCTATATATAACATTCCTATTAAAAAGCTCAAGGCCAAAAGGGCTGTCACCAGCCGCTTTTTCATGTCTGACAAATTAGATACCCCCAAAACGCCGATCTCTTTGTTGAAAGTCTCTTAGGGCCTCAATAAAGACATCTTCTGTAAAGTCGGGCCAATAAATATCAGAAAACCAAAATTCACTATAGGCCAGTTGGTAAAGCATAAAGTTACTGACCCGAAGTTCTCCGCTAGACCGGATGACCAGGTCAAGCTCAGCTTGGCCCCCTGTATAAAGCTGGGAGGCAAAGACCTCTTTATTAATGTCTTCCAGGTCTAGCTGCCCCTCCTTAACTGCCTGGGCAATCTTTTTTGTAGCCCACACAATTTCATCTTGACCCCCATAATTTAAAGCTATATTAACTATCATTGTATCATTGTTTGCAGTTCGTGACAACGCATTTTCTAACTGCCTGGCCAGGTCCCCGGTAAAGGCAGACCTATCTCCCATAATATTTAAGCGGATATTCATCTGGTCCATTTCTTCTAAATACTGGTTTATAAATCCAGCCAAGAGCCGCATAAGACCTTGGACTTCAGCCTGGGGCCTCTTCCAGTTTTCTGTAGAAAAAGCATAAAAAGAAAGATAGGGTATGCCTAGACTATAGGCTGACTTGACAATCTCAAGGACCCTTTTACTACCCTCTTTATGGCCAAAGATCCTAGGCTGGTTTCTTTTTTTGGCCCAGCGGCCATTGCCATCTAGAATAAGACCCACATGCCTAGGCATTTTAGCCGGATCCAGTCCTGCCTCTGCTAGATTTTTCATTTAATCTTGCCCCCTTAAAAGTAGAAAGACCCCTTTCGGGGTCTTATTAAATTTCCATAAGCTCGGCTTCTTTTTTAGCTGAGATATCTTCAATTTTCTTCATATAGTCTTTGACAACCTTTTGGACTTCTTCCTCGTAGACTCTTTCTTCGTCTTCTGAGATTTCCTTGTCCTTTTCCATCTGCTTAACCTTGTCCATATATTCCCGGCGAATATTTCTTAGGGCAATCTTGGCATTTTCTTCGTAGCTTCCCACCAGCTTGATGAGGTCTTTTCTACGCTCTTCAGTTAGTTGGGGAATGGTTAGGCGGATGAGTTTGCCATCATTGGAAGGGTTTAGGCCTAGGTCTGATTTTAAGATGGCCTTTTCAATTTCTGGAATTAGGCCAGCATCCCAAGGTTGGATGGTAAGCAACCTAGCTTCTGGAGCTGAAACTCCTGCCACTTGATTAAGGGGGGTTTGTTGGCCATAGGCTTCTACAGTGATCCGATCTAAAAGAGTGGGATTGGCCCGGCCAGCCCGGATGGTGTGTAACTCTTCCTCATAGCTTCTTAGCGTCTTATCCATTCTTCCTGCTATTTCATTTTTAATTGCTTTAATAGACATGACTCCTGTCTCCTTAATCTACATAGGTTCCTATTTCTTTTCCCATTACCACATCATAAATATTGTCTACCTCATCTATGCCAAAGACAATGAGGGGAAGGCCATTTTCCATGCATAGGGAGGTGGCGGTGCTATCTAAGACCTTGAGCTCCTTACTTAGGATTTCAAAATAGCTTAGGCTGTCGTACTTCTCAGCCCCCTCCACTAGGTTGGGGTCTGCATCATAGATGCCATCTACGCCTTTTTTAGCCAGTAGGATCACCTCGGCGCCCACCTCTGCCGCCCTTAGGGCTGCCGTGGTGTCTGTGGAGAAGTAGGGGTTGCCAATGCCGCCTGAGAAGATAACCACCCTCTTTTTTTCCAGGTGGCGGATGGCCCGCCGCCTTATATAGGGCTCGGCCACATCCTTCATTTCAATGGCGGTCATAACCCGGGTTACCACATCCATTTGCTCTAGGGCATCTTGGAGGGCCAAGGCATTCATAACGGTCCCTAGCATCCCCATATAGTCGGAGGTAGCCCGGTCCATGTCCTTGCTGTCTCGGCCTCGCCAAAAGTTTCCACCGCCTACAACAATGCTGGTTTCCACCCCAGATTCCCAGATCTTCTTGATCTGCTGGGCATAGAGTTTTACCATTGCTGAGTCAATGCCAATTCCCTTGGTGCCAGCCATGGCCTCACCGCTTAACTTTAAAACGATCCTCTTAAACTTCGGCTCCATGGTCATTGCCCCTCCTAAATTTTTTACTTAAGTTGCTTTGCAACTTCTTCTGCGAAATCTTCTTCTCTCTTTTCTAGGCCTTCTCCTACTTCAAAACGGGCAAAGCGGCGAATTGAGATCTTTTCACCAATTTTAGCAGTTAGGTCGTTAACTAGGTCCCTAACCTTTACGTCCCCATCTTTGATGTAGACTTGGTCAAGAAGGACAATTTCTTCATAGAATTTTTCTAGACGGCCGGCCACCATTTTTTCCACAATGTGTTCAGGTTTCCCTTCGTTAAGGGCTTGTTCCTTAAGGACAGACTTTTCGTGTTCTAGAACTTCTTCAGGCACTTCTTCCCTGGACACATACTTAGGTGCTGTGGCAGCTACTTGCATGGCCATTTCCCTTACGAAGTTTTTAAAGTCTTCATTCTTAGCGACAAAGTCAGTTTCAGAGTTAACTTCAATAAGAACTCCGATCCGGCCCCCATGAATGTAAGCATCCACTAGACCTTCTGCAGCAATCCGGCCTGCCTTCTTGCTAACGGCGTTAAGTCCTTGTTCTCTTAGGATATCTACTGCCCGTTCAATGTCCCCATCAGCTTCCTTTAGGGCCTTTTTACAATCCATCATCCCGGCACTAGTTCTATCTCTAAGCTCCTTTACCATTTTTGCTGTTATTTCCATTGTCTTTCAATCCCCTTTCAGAATTATTCAAGTATATCATACCATAAAGTCGTGAACTTATCATAAAAATAAGAGCTCTAAAGTGATAGAACTCTTATTTTTCACAGGCTTACTCAGCAGCTTCTTCACTTTCTTCAGCCTCTTCGGCTTCTGCTGCTTCTTCTAGGTCCTCATCTTCAGTCACCTCTTGGGGACTTTCTTGACCTTCTTCTTCATCTATATCTTCAGTTTGAACCCCTTGCCTACCTTCAATAACGGCATTGGCAATAGTTTCAGTAATGAGCTTAACGGCACGAATGGCGTCATCATTGCCTGGAATAGGATAGTCAATTTCATCAGGATCACAGTTGGTGTCAATGGTTGCCACAATAGGAATACCTAGGATTCTGGCTTCCCTAACGGCAATATTTTCTTTCTTAGGATCCACAATGTAAATCACATCGGGTAACTTTTCCATGTTTTTGATCCCGCCAAGGAATTTTTCTAGACGTTCTCTTTCCCGGCGAAGACCAATAACTTCCTTCTTAGGAAGAACATCAAAGGTCCCGTTGACTTCCATTTCTTCTAATTCTTTTAGACGGTTAATACTCTTCTTAATGGTGTTAAAGTTTGTAAGAAGACCCCCCAACCAACGTTGGCTGACATAGTGCATGCCAGACTTTTGGGCTTCTTTACCAATGGCATCTTGGGCTTGTTTTTTAGTTCCTACAAAAAGAACTTCTCCCCCTCTAGCCGCCACATCTCTTACAAAACTATAGGCATCATCCAACATCTTGACGGTTTGTTGTAGGTCAATGATATAGATGCCATTTCTTTCTGCAAAGATATAGCTTTTCATCTTAGGGTTCCAGCGTCTGGTTTGGTGTCCAAAATGCACCCCTGCTTCTAGCAGGCTTTTCATACTTACTACTGACATTTTTAAACCTCCTTGGTTTTTTCCTCCACCTTCTTCATAAGTGGCTGCTAACCTTTCGGCAACCCCAGCCCCTCCAAAGATGTGTGTAATTTAATCATCGGCATATTATACCATATCTTGTAATCTTAGGCAAACTATTTTTTACAAATCCTTAAAATAAGCCCTGGCCTTGTTTTTGACCCTTAGCTTGCTAGGGCCAGGTTCCTAAAGGGCCCCCGTCTTAAAGAGGGCCTCTATTTGCCCTGCTGTCTCTTGGATCCCCCTATTATCTAGGGCCAAGTCTGCCCAGCTAAGATAAAGGCCCCGCCGCCGCCTATAGAGGGCCTCCACCCCTTCCTTTTGGGACAGGGGCCGACCCTGGCTACTTAGGTCCTCTAGGGGTCTTTTTATAAGGATGAGGGTTCCATTTTGCTTAAGGGGGAGGTAGTTTTCTTTTCTTTCTACTACCCCACCCCCACAGGCTATGACCTGGCCTGTCCTTTTGCCAAAGACTTCTATAAGCTGGCTTTCCAAGTCCCTAAAGGCCTCCTCCCCATGGACCTTAAAATAGTCCGGTATCCCTAGGCCTGTCCGCCTTTCAATTTCCTGGTCCAGGTCCACAAAGTCCTTGCCTAGTTTTTGGGCCAAAACCTGGCCAATGGAGGTTTTTCCAGAGGAGGGCATGCCTATAAGGACCAGGTTTTTAAGTTCCCCTTCCAAAAGGGCCTGGATTTCTCTGGTTTTTGAGGGGGGGAGGGCCTCCCCTTGGAAAATTTCTGCCGACAAACGGGCCTGGTCTACCAGCATACCCAGGCCTGAGCGGGCAGGCAGGCCCAGGGCCTGGGCCTGGAGGATAAGGGCTGTTTTTAGGGGATTATAGACCAGGTCAAGGCAGGCCTCCAGGCTAGGAAACCGGCTTAGGTCCAGGGGGCTCTTCCCATTATGGGGGTACATGCCCACTGGGGTGGCATTAACCACCAACTGGACCCCCTCCTCCCTGTAGGCCCCCTCATAGTCCAGGGGGCCCCAGCGAGAAACCATGTGGACCTGGGCCCCCAGGTCTTCCAGGACGGCCCTTACGGTCTGGCCAGCTCCTCCTGTTCCCAGGACCAGGGCCTTTTTCCCCTGGGGGTCATAGGCCAGGTCCCTAAGTAGGTAGACAAAGCCCCCATAGTCTGTATTGTCCCCCCACAGGCTCCCATCGGGCCTTTTAAGGAGGCTGTTGACATTTTTTAGGCGGCTGGCCCTGGGGCTCACCTGGTCACAGAGGGCAAAGGCTCTTTTTTTATAGGGGATGGTCACATTCAGCCCCCCTATATCCTCCCGGCCTAAAAAGGCTTCCAGGTCTTCTGGCGCCACTTCATAGAGACCGTAGGGGCGTCCTGATAGGAGCTGGTGGATTCTAGGGGAAAAGCTGTGGCCTAGTTTTTCTCCCACAAGGCCATAGATCTTTTCCTCCGGGTCCTTTCCCAGGAGGCCCTCCTGGTGGGCCCGGCTCAGGGCAAAAATCCGGTCATAGAGGCCCTCTATGGCCTTTTTAGTGCTTTCATCCTCCCCCTGGGTCAGCCTTTCTAGGACCTCTTCCTCCCTTTTTTTATCCAGGACCGGGATCCCCTGGGCCTTCTTGTAGGCCCCTATGGCCTGGGACCAGGCCATCCGTCTTTTAAAAATTTGGACCAGGTCCCGGTCAATTTGGTCTATCTCCTGCCTAAGGTCCTTAATATCTGCCATGGGACCCACCTCCATAGATTAGGTCCAAAAGGACCCAGGCTGTGGCCGCTTCAAAGACAGGCAGGGCCCTTAGGACAATGGAGGGGTCGTGGCGACCGCCTATTCTTAGGTCCGTTTCCTCCAGGGTCCTTAGGTTGACGGTCTTTTCTACTTTTCCAATGGAGGGGGTGGGCTTGATGGCCCCCCTAAAGATCAGGGGCATGCCGGAACTAATCCCCCCCAGGATCCCCCCATGGTGGTTGGTGGAGGTCTTAATCTTCCCTTCTGCCAGATAAAAGTCGTCATTGTTTTGGCTCCCGTAGAGGTCGGTGGCGGCAAAGCCATTACCAAACTCCAGGCCCTTGACCCCGGGGATGGCAAAAATCATCTGGGCCAGGCGACTTTCCAGGCCTGAAAAGATAGGGTCCCCCAGGCCCGGCTCCAGGCCCAGGACCCCCACTTCAATAAGGCCCCCTACAGAATCTCCCTCTCTCTGGGCCTGGCTGATGATCTTTTTAAAGGTCTCCCCGGCCTCCTGGGACAGGGTGGCCAGGTCTCTTTGCCTGGGCCCTTCTAGGTCCTCTCTTTTCAGATGGACCGGGTCAAAGGCCGTGTCATAGGCCTCCTTTAGCTTGTAGATATGGGCCCCTATATGGATGCCCCTGGCCTCTAGGATTTGGAGGGCAATCCCCCCACCTGCGCACAGGGGGGCCGTTAGGCGGCCTGAAAAATGGCCCCCTCCCCGGTAGTCCTGGAAGCCCCCATAACGATAGTGGCCTGTTAGGTCGGCGTGGCCCGGCCTGGGCAGGTCCCTTAGGGCCTCATAGTCCTTGGACCGGGCATCCTGGTTTCTTATTAAGAGGGCCAGGGGGGTCCCGGTGGTCCGGCCCTGGAAGAGGCCAGACAGGACTTCTATCTGGTCCTTCTCCCTCCGGCTAGACCGATAGGCCCCTCCTGGCGCCCTCCGGTCCATAAGGGCCTGGAGCCGGTCTAGGTCTAGCAGAAAACCAGGTTCTAGCCCATCACAGACCACCCCGATCCCCTGGGAATGGGATTCGCCAAACAGGTTCATTTTTAGATGTTCTCCATATATTGATGACACGCTTAACCTCCTATGGTGACCTGGCCACCCAGGGCCTTTAGGTCTTGGAAAAATTTAGGGTAAGACTTGTTGACGGCCTGGGCCCCCTCTATAAGGACCTCTTTTTGGGCCAGGCTGCCTCCAAGGGCCCCCATCATAACCAGCCGGTGGTCCCCCCAGGTCTTGACCCGGCCTCCTTTTAAATGGGGGACCCCCTCAATAAGGAGCCAGTCCTCCCCAACTTGGACCCGGCCACCCAGGTCCCTTAAGACCTGGCCTATGGTCTCTAGCCGGTGGCTTTCCTTGTAGCGAAGCTGGCCTATTCCATAGATCTTGGTTTGCCCCTGGGCTAGGGAGGCCACAAGGGCCAGGACTGGAACCAAATCAGGAATGTGGCTCCCGTCAATCTCTAGGCCCCTGAGCTGGGAAGACTGGGCTAAAAGACCCCCCCTTATCTCACGGATATGGCCTCCCATTTGCCTTAAGATGGCCACCACCTGCCTATCCCCCTGGCAGCTTTTTGGGTCCAGGCCCCTAACCAGGATGCCTTCTTTGGAAAAAAGACCGGCCCCCAGCCAAAAGGCCCCATTGGACCAGTCCCCTTCTACTTCCATCCGGCCTGGAGACTGGTAGGACTGGCCACCCCTTATGGCTATTTGAGACCCTTCTTTTTTTAAGTCTAGGCCAAAGGTCCCTAGGACCTCCAGGGTCATATCCAGATAGGGCTTAGATTTTAGGGGGCCCACTATCTCAATAAGGCTGGGGCCTTCCAAGAGGGGGAGGGCAAAGGCCAGGCCTGAGAAAAACTGGGAGGAAATATCCCCCCTTAGCCTATAGGTCCCGGCCTGGAGCTGGCCTGAAAAAGAGGGCGCCCGACTCCCCCTCCCCCTAATGGTGACCCCATGGGCCTCCAGGGCCTGGTAGAGGTCCTCCATGGGCCGCTTGTAGAGGCTCCCTTCCAGGTGGAAACGGCCCCGGATCCCTAGGGCACAAAGAAGGGGGACCAAGAGGCGAAAAGTAGTTCCACTTTCTCCTGGGTAGAGGTCCACTTCCTGGGGATAGGGTTTTTTTATGGGCCAGACCCAGCCCCCTGGCTCTAGGCTGGCTCCCAGGGCCAAGAGGCAGGCTAGGCTGGCCTCTATATCCTCTGAAGGGTCCCTCAGGAGGACCTGGCTGGGCCCATCCCCCAGGGCCGCTGCCAACAAAAGCCGGTGGGCATGGGACTTAGAGTTCCGGGCCAGGACCTCGCCCCCTAAGGAAGAGGGGCTTATCTTGGCCTTCATGATAAGCCCCTCTTTAGCCAGACCCGGACCTCTTCCAGGTCCATGGGCCTAATTTCCACTTGCCCAATCTTTTTAGGGACCACCAGGTCTAGCCCCCCTGGCCTCCTCTTCTTATCTGCTAGGAGGGCCCTAAAGATCTCCTCTTCCCCAAAGGGGCAGGGCCTATTTAGGCCAAAGTGGTCTAAAAGGGCCCGCATCCGGTGGAAGTCTTCCTCGGGAAAGCCCTCTTCAAGGGCGGCCCTGGCCACTAGGACCATGCCCATGGCTACGGCCTGGCCATGGGAGACTTGGTAGCCGGAGGCCTTCTCTATCCCATGGCCAAAACTATGACCAAAATTGAGGGTCTTCCGGATCCCCTGGTCTTTCTCATCCTCCAGGACCCGGTCTTTTTTTATGCTTAGGCAGCGAAAAACCAGGTCTTCCATGGTCCATGTCCCAGCCTCCAGCTGGCTAAAGAGGTCCTCATCAGCGATCATGGCATACTTAATAATCTCCCCAAAGGCCTCCTGGTAGCTTTCCGGGGCCAGGGTCTGGAAGACCTGGGGTTGGATAAAGACCCCCCTAGGCTGGTGGAAGGCTCCTAGGAGGTTTTTCCCCTGGTCCAGGTTGATGCCGGTCTTGCCCCCAAGGGAGGCATCCACGGCCCCCAAAAGGCTAGTGGGGACTTGGATAAAGTCTATCCCCCGCATAAAGCTAGCGGCGGCAAAGCCAGTCAGGTCCCCAACGACACCCCCTCCCAGGGCCAGGACCCCGTCCTGGCGGCTAAAGCCCTTCTCCAAAAGGTCCTGAACCAGACCTAAGTAGTGGGCCAGATCCTTGGAGGCCTCCCCCCCTTCTATGATATGGTGGTGGACCTCCCAGTCCCCCTGGGCCAGGACCTCTTGGAGGGGGGATAGGTAGAGGGAGGCCACCTGCCTATCGCTAACGATACAGACCTTGTCCCAGCCCAGGCTTTTTATAAGGGCAGGGATCTCCTCCCAGGCCTTCTTTCCTATATAAGCCTTATAGGGCCTATCTAGAGGCATATAAAGTTTTTTTAGCATCCTCCTCCTCCTTTCTCCTTTAAGGTCAGACCCAGCCTTCCATACAGGCCCTTAGACTTTTAATCTTGTCCATCAAGCGATCAAAAGCCTGGGGGTCCAGGGCCTGGTCCCCATCACTAAGAGCCTTTTCCGGATCGTTATGGACCTCTATCATGAGCCCATCGGCCCCACAGGCTGCTGCTGCCAGGGCCATGGGTTCCACCAGGGAGGCCTTGCCCGTCCCGTGGCTGGGGTCCACAATAATAGGCAGGTGGGTCATCTCCCTTAAGACAGGAATGCTGGTCAAGTCTAGGGTGTTCCGGGTGTGGGTCTCAAAGGTCCGGATTCCCCTTTCACATAGGATAACCTCCTCATTGCCCCCAGCCATAATATATTCTGCACTCATAAGCCACTCTTCATAGGTGTTGGCAAACCCCCTCTTTAAAAGGATGGGTTTCTTTACCTTGCCCAGGGCCTTTAAGAGGCCATAGTTTTGCATATTTCGGGCCCCTACCTGGAGGAGGTCCACCCCCTCAAACTTGTCCAGGTCCCTGTAGTCCATAATCTCTGCCACCAGGGGAAGGCCGGTCTTTTTTTTGGCCTCCATGAGAAAGTCCAGGCCCTCCTGGCCCAGACCCTGGAAGGAATAGGGGGAGGTCCTGGGCTTGTAGGCCCCACCCCTTAAAAGACCTGCGCCCGAGGCCTTGACAGCCTGGCCAATGGCCACAATCTGGTCCCTGGACTCTACAGAACAGGGGCCAGCAATCACCTGAAAATGGCCGCCCCCTATCTTCCGGCCTCCTAAATCTATTTGACTAGGCTCCCCCTTCCATGCCCAGCTGACTTTTTTGGGAGGGTCTTCTTGGACCACCAGGTCCTCCAACCAGGCTGGGGCCCCTAGCTTTTTTAGGTCCAGGCTACTTGCTGGCCTATCTAGGACAAGGAGGGCCTGTCCTTCTTTTCGGGAAAGCCGGGCCCCATAGCCCAGGCCCTTAAATCTCTGGACCAGGGCCTCTTTTTCTGCCTGGCCCAGGCCCTTTTTTAAAATAAGCATCATGTCTATCCCTCCCCTCTTTTTGCTTGTTTCTTATATTTTATAGGTCCTCTTCCTTTTTCACAAGTCCCCCTCCTAGAGGGACATATACTTTATAAATACCCACTCTTAAGCCTACTTATCCGTCCCCTTTTGGGATGGAAGGGGTCAAAAAATAAATGCACCCCCTGGGGTGCACCTACTTGAAACTTTTCTTTTTAGCCTGGTGGCCATTGGAGGCTCCGTCCTCCTAAAATATGGTAGTGGAGGTGGCCTACGGTCTGGCCTCCGTCTTCCCCACAATTATTGACAATCCTGTAGCCGGCCTCGGCAATGCCTAGGTCCTTGGCCAGCCTACTAATCACTAGGAGGATATGGCCTAAGAGGGCCTGGTCTTCTTCTTTTAGGTCATTGGCTGACGGAATATGGACCTTGGGAACCACAAGGAAGTGGACAGGGGCTTGGGGATCGGCATCCTTAAAAGCGTAGACAAGGTCATCTTCATAGACTTTTGTCGAGGGGATCTCTTGGTTTATAATTTTACAAAAAATACAGTCTTCCATACTTATCCCTCCCATGGAATAACTTCTACAGGTTCTAAGCCTTCTTCTTTTATTTTACCATAAAACACCTGGTTATTAAGGTCTTTATTTGTCTGGGCATAGACCCGGATATAGTTACTGGTGTAGCCATAGACCCTATCCTGGATTTTCTCTTCAAATAAAATAGACTGCCTATAGGGCATTTCCCTTTTTACAAAGTCCCTTTGTAGGTCCTCAGCCAGCTGGGCTAAGACCTTGGCCCGGTCCTTCTTGACCTGGCCATGGACCTGGTCCTTCCTTGCGGCCGCCGGGGTCCCTGTCCGGGGGCTGTAGGGGAAGACATGGATCCTTGCAAAGCCGATCTCTTTTGCAAAGTCCAGGGTCTCCTTAAAGTGGACCTCCTCTTCTCCAGGAAAGCCCACAATAATATCCGTGGTAATCCCTGCATGGGGCATGTATTCCCGGATCAGGTCCACGGTCCTCTTGTAGTCTTCTGTCCTATATTTCCGGTTCATGGCCTCTAGGGTGGTGTCTGACCCACTTTGCAGGCTCAGGTGGAAGTGGTCACAGAGCTTGCCCGTGTCCAGGGCCCTTTGCAAAAAGTCCCGGCTGATGGTCATGGGCTCAATGGAGGACAGGCGGATCCTCTCCAGGCCCTCCACTTTGGCCATGGCCTCTATAAGGTCTATAAGACCCAGGTCCCCCTCCAGGTCCTTGCCATAGGACCCAATATGGATGCCTGTTAAAACAATCTCCTTGTAGCCTGAGGCCACCAGGTCCCTGGCCTCTTCTAGGGCCTGGTCCATCTTCCTAGACCGGATTCTGCCCCGGGCATAGGGAATAATGCAGTAGGAGCAAAACTGGTTGCACCCGTCTTGGACCTTCATGTAGGCCCGGGTCATGGCCCCCTGGTCATGGATATGGAGGTCTTCAAAAAGACCAAAGTCCAGCATATCCTCCACTTCAATGGGGGTGGCCCTCTCCTTCTTAAGCCGGTTAATCTCCTCTAGGATTTGCCCCTTATGGGCCGTCCCAAGGACCAGGTCCACCTCCTCAAGCTCTGCCACCTCTTCCGGCTTAACCTGGCTATAGCACCCCATGGCCACCACCAGACCCTGGGGGCTTCTTCTTTTGGCTTGTCGAATGGCCTGGCGGCTCTTTTTGTCGCTTAGGTTGGTTACCGTACAGGTGTTGACCACGGTCACATCACTGGCCTGGCCCTCTTCCACCTTTTGGTAGCCCCCCTTTTGAAAAATCTCTTCCAAGGACTGACTTTCATAGTGGTTTACCTTGCAGCCCAAGGTCTCAATCCGATATGTCTTCACGCCGGCTCCCTTCTAAGTGGTTTTTTAACATAAAACCGGCCACAAGGGCCGCTGTCTCTGACCGTAAAATCCGTGGACCCAGGCTAAGGGTCCTGCCCCCTATCTTCTTGAGATAGGCAATTTCTTCTGGGCTAAAGCCCCCTTCTGGCCCTATAAGATAGTAAATATCCCCTTGGACCCCTCCTAGAAGATTGGCCAGGTCTTGGCCAGGTTTTTCCTCCTCATAGGGGATTAAAAGTAGGTCCTCTGGCCCCAAAAGCCCCCCTATATCCTTTAGGGTCAAGTAGTCCCCTAAAAAGGGGATCTCTAGGGCGTTAGACTGTTCTGCCGCCCCCCTTAGGATTTTTTCAAACCGGTCTCGTTTTTTAGGGTACTTGGCCCTAATGTCTGAAACGGACCGGGCCAGCTGGATGGGATAAAAACCATCTATCCCCACCTCGGTCCCATGCTGGAGGATGGTCTCAAACTTCTGCCCCTTGACCATGGCCTGGATGAGGATGACCCGTCTTTTGGTCTGGTGGGAGGCCTTCTCCTGGACCAGGCGGACCCGGGCCCGGCCCCCCTCCTCCCGGAGGTAGACGGCCTCAAAGACCTGGCCTCCAGAAACCAGCTGGATCTCTTCCTGGGCCTGGGCCCTTAAAACATGAATAAGGTGGTGGGAGTCCTCGAGGCTTAAAAGGACCTCCTGGCCCACCTGGCCCTTGTCCTCTAGAAAAAACTGCCTCATGGACGGGTCCTCTTGGCCACCAGGGCCACCCATTCTCCCTTGGTCCTTTCCCTTAGAACCTCAAAACCCTGATTTTCAAGCTCAGAAACCACCAGGTCCTTCTTGTCTAAGATAATTCCAGACGTGATAAAGTAGCCCCCTAGCTTAAGGTGGTCCCTTAGGTCCCCTATCATGGTTACAATAATTTCAGCCACAATATTGGAGACAATAACTTGGGCCTCTCCCTCTACCACATCTAGAAGGTTGCCCTCAAAAAGTTTAAAGCGGTCTTCCAGGCCATTAAGCCGGCTATTGTTTCTAGAGGCGGTGATACAGACCGGGTCTATATCCACCCCCAGGGCCTCCTGGGCTCCCTTTTTTAGGGCCACTAAAGAGAGAATCCCAGACCCACAGCCAATATCTATGACCCGGTCTCCCTCCTGGACTAGGTCGTAGACCTCTTCCATACACATATAGGTGGTCTCATGGGTCCCAGACCCAAAGGCCATCCCCGGGTCTATATAGAGGACCTCTTGGCCTTCTTTGGGCTCATAGTCCTCCCAGCTGGGGACAAGGGCCAAACTCTCGTTTAGGTCTATGGGCTTGTAGTATTTTTTCCAATTGTTGGCCCAGTCCTCTTCCTGGACCTGGTCTACTAAAAGCTCTCCCAGGCCCCTGTCTTCCAGGTCCCTTTTTAGGTCCTCTAGGAAGCTCTTGTCCTGGTCCTCTGCCAGGTAGAAGGTGACCTGGTAGTCTCCCTCCTCCAGGTCAATCAGGTCTGGGTCCACATAGTCCCAGGCCAAATCAGGCCGGTTTAGCTCCTGGATGAGCTGCCGGCTAGACTCCTCAAACTGGTCAATGCCATAGGCACTTAAAAGAGCCTGGACTTCCCAAGCCTTCTTATCTTTACTTTTTATGGTCAATGCCTCATAGATCACTTTGTCCCTGCCTTCCTGGTCAGTCAAAAAGATTCTTTATCTTCTCAAAAAATCCCTTGTGTTCCTTTTCTTCCTGGCCCTTACTGGACTCTCTTAAAAGTTCTAGGATCTTTCTTTGTTCCTCGTCTACTTCTTTAGGGATAATAATGTCCACAGTAAAGTAAAGGTCCCCTCGGCCCTTGCCCCTTAGGTGGGGAACCCCCTGGCCCTCTAGGCGGAGGACCCTCCCCCCTTCAGTTCCAGGAGGAATGTCATAGTCCACCAACTTTTCCAGGGTGGGGATCTTAACAGTCCCCCCTAGGACGGCATCGGTGTAGCTAATGGGCATCCTAAGATAGAGGTCGCTGCCCTCCCTGTGGAAGATCTCATCTTCCTTAACATGGATGTAGACATAGACGTCTCCAGGTTGGCCCCCATAGACACCCTCGTGGCCCTCGCCACCAACAGAGATCACAGCCTGGTCATAAATTCCAGGAGGAATCTTAATTTCCAGGGTCCGGTTGACCATTTCCCGGCCTGTCCCCTTACAGTGGTGGCAGGCCTCTTCGATGATCTCCCCAGTCCCATGGCAGTCCTCGCAGGTCACCACCTGGACAAATTGCCCAAAGGCAGACTGGGTCCTTTTACGGACCTGGCCAGACCCTCCACAGGTCTCACACCGTTCCACATGGCTGCCCTCTTGGGCCCCAGTTCCCCCACAGCTGGAGCAGTTTTCTTGCCGGCGGATATGGATTTTCTTTTCTGTTCCAAAGACCGCCTCCCTAAATTCTAGCTGGAGGTCGTAACGGATGTTGGCCCCCTGTTTTGGGGCCTTGGGGTTGACGGATCCAGAAGAATAGTTGGACCCAAAGCCCCCACCAAAGATATCAAAAATATCATCAAAGATATCGCCAAAACCCCCAAATCCGGAGCCTCCACCTCCTGAAAAGCTGTTGTTAAGGCCCTCTTCCCCGTAGAGGTCATAGGTCTTTCTCTTTTGGTCGTCTGATAGGACCTCGTAGGCCAGGTTGACCTCCTTAAAATTCTTTTCTGCTTCCTCATCATCTGGATGTAGGTCCGGGTGGTATTTTTTTGCCATCTTCCGGTAGGCTTTTTTTATGTCGCTGGAAGAGGCATCCCGGTCTATCTCCAAAATTTTATAAAAGTCTCTCATTTAACCACCTATTTCTTTTACTCTAATCCTTTATTTTATACGACTTATAAGCAAAAGAAAAGGGCAATTCTCACTTATCTGAGAATTGCCCCATATCCTTACAGGATTATTCTTCTTCGTCCTCATCGACAACTTCATAATCGGCATCAACAACATCTTCTTCTGGAGCTCCTGCTTGGCCAGCTTGAGCTTCTTGGTAGATTTGTTCAGAAACACCGTGGAGGGCTTGTTGAAGTTCTTCTGTTTTTTCTTTAATGGCTTCCACGTCACTGCCTTCTTTGACCTCTTCTAGGGCCTTCATGGCGTCTTCTACCTTTTTCTTGTCCTCTTCAGAGATCTTGCCTTCTACTTCTTTTAAGGCACTTTCAGAAGCGTAGATCATGGAGTCCGCATTGTTCTTAACTTCAATTTCTTCCTTCTTCTTCTTGTCTTCTTCTGCGTGGGCTTCTGCTTCCTTGACCTTGGCTTCAATTTCATCTTCGCTTAGGTTGGTGGAAGAGGTAATGGTAATGTGTTGTTCCTTACCAGTGCCTAGGTCCTTGGCAGATACATTGACAATGCCGTTGGCGTCAATATCAAAGGTCACCTCAATTTGTGGAACCCCCCTACGGGCAGGGGCAATCCCATCCAGTTGGAAACGGCCCAAGGTGGTGTTGTCTTTGGCCATTTGCCGTTCCCCTTGAAGAACGTGAATGTCTACAGCAGTTTGGTTGTCTGCAGCAGTTGTAAAGACTTGGCTCTTCTTGGTGGGGATGGTGGTATTTCTTTCAATAAGCCGAGTGGTCACATTCCCCATGGTTTCAAGACCTAGAGAAAGAGGGGTTACGTCTAGGAGAAGAAGGTCCTTAACGTCTCCACTTAAGACCCCAGCTTGGATGGCTGCACCTAGGGCCACACATTCGTCAGGGTTAATGTCCTTTTGTGGGTCCTTGCCAATGATCTTCTTAACTGCTTCTTGGACTGCAGGAATCCGGGTAGACCCTCCCACAAGAAGGACCTTGTCAATATCAGAAGCAGCTAGGTCCGCATCCTTTAGGGCTGAACGAACAGGTTCTTCTGTGGCCTTTACTAGGTCCCCAGTAAGCTCATTAAACTTGGCCCGGCTTAGGTCCATATTTAAGTGAAGGGGGCCTGAAGCAGTGGCAGTCACAAAGGGTAGGTTGATGTTGGTGGTCATGGTAGAAGACAGTTCCTTCTTAGCCTTTTCAGCGGCCTCCTTAAGTCTTTGCAGGCTCATCTTGTCGGCCTTAAGGTCGACTCCATTTTCCTTCTTAAATTCTTCGGCAATATAGTCAATAATCCGGTTGTCAAAGTCATCCCCGCCTAGACGGTTGTTGCCTCGGGTGGCATGGACTTCAAAGACCCCGTCAGATAGCTCAAGGATAGACACGTCAAAGGTTCCCCCACCTAGGTCATAGATCATAATGGTGGAAGAATCAGAGGTCTCATCTTCCCCATAGGCTAGGGCCGCCGCTGTGGGCTCGTTGACAATTCTCTTGACATCTAAGCCGGCAATCCGGCCAGCATCTTTGGTGGCCTGTCTTTGGGCATCGGTAAAGTAGGCTGGAACGGTAATAACTGCCTCTTTAATTGTTTCGCCTAAATAGGATTCTGCATCGGCCTTTAGCTTTTGCAAGATCATGGCTGAAATATCTTGGGGGGTGTAGTCCTTGCCATCAATCTTAACGCTGTAGTCGCTGCCCATTTCCCTCTTAATGGAGGCAATGGTCCGGTCAGGGTTGGTGATGGCTTGTCTTTTGGCTGTTTCCCCAACAAGTCTTTCCCCATCTTTTGTAAAGGCCACCACAGAAGGTGTGGTCCGGTTCCCTTCAATGTTAGGGATAATAACCGCCTCGCCACCTTCCATAACGGCAACGGCTGAGTTAGTTGTACCTAAATCTATTCCAATAATTTTTCCCATAATTATTTTTCCTCCTTAAATTTATCCTACTGAGATACCTTTACCATGGCAGGCCGGATGACCTTGTCTCCGTAAAGGTAACCCTTTTGCAAAACCTCTACCACCTTGCCCTCTTCTACACCTTCCACTTCTTCCACAAGGACGGCGTGGTGGTGGTTGGGGTCAAAGTCTTGGTTGATGGCCTCTATTTCTACTATATTATTCTTTTCCAGAATGCCGTAAAGCTGCTTGGAAATAAGGCTCATGCCTTCATAAAAGGCATCTTCCTTGTCCTCCCCAGTCTCTAGGGCCCGGTCGAAGTTGTCCAAAACTTCCAGAAGGCCTAAGGCTAATTTCTCTACACCTAGTTTGTAGTACTCTTGCCTTTCATTTTCTGTCCTCCGCTTGTAGTTGCTGTAGTCTGCCTGCAGGCGAAGAAACTGATCCTTTACCTTTTCCAGCTCCTTATCTTCAGGCTCCTCTTGGCCTAAAGACCCAGCTTCTTGGTCTTCTTGGGAAGCCGTCTCTTGGACCTCTTCTTCTAAATCTGGCTGTTTTTCCTCATGTATGCTCAAATTATCACCTCTTTTAAATGCTTAGCCCCCTAAAATCCAACTGAGTTCCTTTGAAAAATCAATAAGAGTCCGGACTAAATACCTATAGTCCATGCGAACGGGTCCTATTAGGGCTATCCGTCCACTACTTTGATCTCCTGCTTGGTAGTCTGTAGCTAGGATGGAGCTAGTCCTTAAAATCTTGTCCGGGTTTTCAGAACCAATAAGAATATGGAGGTCTTCTCCCTTGGGAATTTGACTGATAATTTTTAGCACATTATCCTTTTCACTCATATAGGACATAATTTCTTGAGCTATCTGAATATCTTGAAATTCCTCATAGTTCAATAGGTTAATCAAACCACTTTCATAAATATCTATCTCATCTACCTTATAGACGGCATGGGCTAGGGTTTCTATCACCTTCAGGATAAAGTCCTGGTAGGGGACCATATCAGGCGATAGTTTTAGCTTTAAATTGGAGATTTGTTCAAAATCCAAGCCAATTAGGGCCTTCCTAAGCCGGTCTGCTATATAAGATAGGTCTTCTTCTGTCATGGGCTCTTCTAGGGGAAGGAGGGTTCTTTCCACTACCCCCTGGTTGCCTACGACAATGACTAGGGCCAGCCTCTCTTCAATGAGGAGTAGGTCTAGTAAGTGAATACTGGTGTCTCTTTTCTTTGGTGTCACAATATAGACCATACTCTTGGTCAGGTCGGCCAAGTTCTTGGCCACTCCCTCGTAAAATTCTTCCGTTCCCTGGACCAGGTCCAAGGGCAGGGTCCTTTCCTTTTTTTCTTGCCCCAAGCTTAGGTCTACCTGGCTTAGGAGCTCGTTGACATAAAAGCGAAAGGCCTTGTCAGAGGGGATCCTACCCGAAGAGGTATGGGGCTTAATCAGATAGCCTAAGTCTTCTAAATCGCTCATCTCATTGCGAATGGTGGCTGAACTGACCCCCAGGTCATATTCTTTTGAAAGGGTCCGACTCCCTACTGCCATAGGGGAAGAGATATAAGAATGGATAACGGCCATGAGTACTTTGATCTTGCGTTCGTCCATAGTATCACCCCTTCTGGATCTGTTAGCACTCTTTGCTATTGAGTGCTAACTTCACTATTCATGATATACCCTTTCCCTCCCCTTGTCAATCCTAAAAGCAAAAGAAATCTAGATTTTGTCCTTTTCTCCTCTTTTTTGGGCCTAGGCCATATAAAAGGCCAGCTCCACCTGGCCTGCCAGGTCTCTTCCCAGCCGGCTTAAACGGACCCGGCCCCCTTCTTCTATTAAGAGGCCGGCCTGGATTTGGTCTTCTATGACTTCCTTGTAGCGGTCTGAAAAAGTCTCTCCATCATGGAGGGGGGTATCTAGGGCAATCCCCTGGTTCATTCTCAGGCCAAAGATGGCCAGCTCCTGGTCTCTCTCGGCCCCTGAAAGGTCTTCCCCACCCCCTATGGGTTTTTTATCCTGGTCTAGGTCGTCCTTATAGGCCGCCAGCCGATCTGTATTCCAATACCGCCTGTCTCCCAGGTTGGAATGGGCCCCTAGTCCCAGGCCGATATATTCCCCCAGCTCCCAATAAAGCCGGTTGTGCCTGGAGGCCTTTCCCGGCTTGGCAAAGTTGGAAATTTCGTACTGGCCGTAGCCTAGTTTTTCTAGCTGGTCTTCTATATGGTGGATCCGCCACCGGTCCTCTTCCTGGCTGAGCTCTTCAAAGTCGCCTCCCTTTCTGGCCTCGTAAAGGGGGGTATTTTCTTCTATTATAAGGGCGTAATAGCTCAGGTGGTCAGGGTCTAGGTCCCTAATAAAAGCTAGGTTGGCCCCAATGTCGGCCCGGTCCTCCCCAGGCAGGCCAGAAATAAAGTCCAGATTAATATTGTCAAAGCCCGCCTCTCTGGCCCGATAGAAGGCCTCCTTGGCCATGTCCGCCGTATGGATCCGGCCGATCTTTTTTAAAAGCCGGTCTTGGCTAGACTGGACCCCCAGGCTTAGCCGGTTGACCCCGGCTTTTTTTAGGGCCTCCAGGTCCTGGTCTAGGAGGCTTTCAGGGTTGGCCTCCAGGGTCACTTCCAGGCCTTCTAGGTCCTGGTAGGTCCCCAGCTTAGCCAAAAGGCCCCTTAATTTTTCCGTCTCCACCAGGGAGGGGGTCCCTCCCCCTATAAAGACCGATTCCAGTTTCCTTTTTCTTAAAAGGGGGGCATACAGGGCCATTTCCTTACCTAACAAGTCCAGGTAGGCCCCTATATCTTCCTGGCTTTCTGGTCTCCAGGAGAGAAAATCACAATAGGCACACTTGCTTTTACAAAAGGGGATATGGATATACAGGCCCAGCTTCATAAAAACCACCTCTCTAAAAAAAGCAGTCCCTTTCGAACTGCTTTTCCTTCCCATCTTCTCTTAGTCTTCATCATATTTAAGGACTGCCAAAAAGGCCTCTTGGGGAACTTCCACAGACCCAATATTGCGCATCCTCTTCTTACCTTCTTTTTGTTTTTCAAGTAGTTTCTTCTTCCGGCTAATGTCCCCACCATAGCACTTGGCCAAGACGTCCTTTCTTAGGGCCTTGATGGTTTCCCTAGCTATGATCTTGGACCCAACAGCGGCCTGGATGGGGATGGCAAATTGGTGTCTGGGAATTTCCTTGACCAGCCTTTGGCAGATCTTTCTCCCCCTCTCATAGGCCTTGTCCCTGTGGACAATAAGGGACAGGGCGTCCACTAGCTCCTCATTAATGAGGATGTCTAGTTTAACCAGGTCCCCTGGCTCGTAGCCGATGAGGTCGTAGTCATAGGAGGCGTAGCCCCGGGTGTTGGATTTTAGGGCATCAAAAAAATCATAGATGACCTCATTTAGGGGCATGTCATAGTGGATCGTTACCCGGGTTTCTTCTAAATATTCCATATTTATAAACCGTCCCCGCCGGTCCTGGCAAAGCTCCATGACGGCTCCAATATAGGCGGAGGGGGCCATAATCTCTGCCCGAACAAAGGGTTCTTCGATACTTTCCACCAGGCTAAGGTCCGGTAGGTCCGAGGGGTTTTGAATTTCTAGCCGGCTCCCGTCCTTTAGGTTGATCTGGTAGATAACAGAGGGGGCTGTGGAAATCATGTCCAGGTCAAATTCTCTTTCCATTCTTTCCTGGATAATCTCCATGTGGAGGAGGCCTAAAAAGCCGCACCTAAAACCAAAGCCCAGGGCCACTGAGGTCTCTGGTTCAAAGACCAGGGCCGCATCGTTGACCCGAAGTTTTTCCAGGGCATCCCTCACATTGGTATATTCTTCCCCTTCTGCCGGATAGACCCCGGAATAGACCATGGGGACCACCTCCTTGTAGCCAGGGCAGGCCTCTGGGGTGGGCCGGTTGGCATGGGTAATGGTATCCCCCACATTGGCCTGGCGGACTTCCTTGATGCTGGCTGTTAGGTAGCCTACCTCCCCTGCACTCAGTTGGTCCGTGGCGATATGCCCATTGGCGTTAACCCCCACCTCGGTGACTTCAAAGACGTGGCCCGTGGCCATCATCTTAATTTGGTCGCCCTTTTTCACCGTCCCTTCAAAAATCCGGATGTAGCAAATAACCCCCCGGTAGGAATCAAATTCAGAGTCAAAAATAAGGGCCTTAAGGGGGGCCTTGGAGTCTCCTGTGGGGGCGGGGATATAGTCTATAATGGCATCTAGGACCTTTTCAATCCCCAAACCACTCTTAGCTGAAATTAGAGGGGCATGGTCTGTTTCTAGGCCAATAATATCCTCTATCTCCTCTTTGACCTCCTCCGGCCGGGCTGAGGGCAGGTCAATCTTATTAACAACAGGAACCAGCTCTAGGTCCTGTTCCAGGGCCAGGTAGACATTAGCCAAGGTTTGGGCCTCCACCCCCTGGCTGGCATCCACCACCAAAAGGGCCCCTTCGCAGGCAGCTAGAGACCGGCTCACCTCATAATTAAAGTCCACATGGCCTGGGGTGTCAATGAGGTTAAAGACGTATTCCTCCCCATCTTGCCCCTGGTAGATAAGCCGAAAGGACTTGAGCTTAATGGTAATGCCCCGTTCCCTTTCCAGGTCCATACTGTCTAAAACCTGGTCTTCCATCTCCCGGGCCGTCAAGTTGCCCGTCTGGTCAATTAACCGGTCGGCCAGGGTAGACTTGCCATGGTCTATGTGGGCAATAATTGAAAAATTCCGAATGTTCTCCTGCTTCATGCTACCTCCTACAATTTAGCTATTTTAGAAAAGGGATAATACCTTAAAAAGGCCCGGGAATTAATGTGGTCCTTATGGACGGGGCCAAAGGCCCGGCTGTCTATGGATTTTTGAGGATGACGGTTGTCCCCCATGACAAAAAACTCCCCTTCCCCTAGCTCCCACTGGTCTCCATAATAGGTCTCGGTCTCTACAAATTGGTGGATATAGTCCTCTTCCAGGAGGACCCCATTCCTGTAAACCCGGCCCTGGTCAATGTCTATCCTATCGCCCGGCCTTCCTACAACCCTTTTAACATATTCTTCCCCAGACCCGTTGGGGGCATCAATAATGACGATATCCCCATAGTCTGGGTCAGAAAAATAAAAGGGGAAAATAAGGCAAATGAGCCGGTCTCTTTCATGGAGGGTGGGCTCCATGCTTTCCCCAATAACCAGTGTGGTATTAAATATAAATGAACGAATTAAAAAGGCCAGGACCAGGGCCACAAGAATGGTTTGCACCCAGCCCATTAGACCTTCTTTTTCCTTGTTTTCTTTTTCCATCTTAGGGGACTTCCTTTCTCTAAGTAGATAGCTTCATTCCTAACATATTATTTTAACATAATTTTTCTTATCCTGCATAATTTAATTGCCTAAGCTTACAAAAATCCCCCCTTGCCCAGGTCCCAGAAGGGACCCTTGTGGCAGGGAATAAAAGACATAAGTAGAATTTATTCTTGCTTTTTCCTATGATAAGTGGTAAAATAGCTTAGGTTAATGGAGATATTTTAATCCTGGAATACGAAAACATCGGAGGTGACAACATGGCTAATATTAAATCTGCTATTAAAAGAATAGATCTATCCAAAAAACAAACTGAGCGGAATAAACCTATTAGAACTGCATCTAAAACAGCTATCCGTAAATTTGAAGAAGCCTTAGCTGCTGGGGAAGTCGAACAAGCAAGGGCCCTACTTCAAGATGTGGATAAAAAGCTTAAAAAGGCAGTTTCTAAGAATGTAATCCATAAGAATACGGCTTCCCGTAAACTAGGCCGTCTAACTCAAAAATTAAACAAATTAAGCTGAGGCTTCTTTCGGCTCTTTGTCAAATAGTGTTGATAAAGAAAAACAATAACCCACAGAAGACTCA
>JAUNLJ010000033.1 GCA_030532305.1 Tissierellia bacterium | reverse complement strand
TGAGTCTTCTGTGGGTTATTGTTTTTCTTTATCAACACTATTTGACAAAGAGCCGGTTTTCCAACCTCTTCCATCCGGTTTTCCTTGCCTATGCTTTTCAATAAATTTAACCTATTTCAAGAGAGTAAAAAAGACTTTACTGTCTAGTAAAAATATCTTTACTCTTCCAGCTTTAACTGGTATTTTTTGACCTTGTAGTTGAGGGACTGTTTAGAGATTTTTAAGAGGTCTGCGGCCTCCACCAGGTTGTCGGTCTTAGACAGGGCCTGTTTGATCAGGCTTTCTTCATAGCTGGCCACCAGGTCTGGCAGGGACTTGCCCCCTATGAGCTCTTGGACCTTGACCGCCTGCATGCCTGCATACTTCATATATTCCGGCAAGTCCTTGGTCCCTATAAAATGCTTGGAGGTCAAATTAAAGGCCCTTTCCACAACATTTTTTAGTTCCCTTACATTGCCCGGCCAGGCATAATGGTTAAAGATCTCCACCACCTCATCATCTAGGGCCTTAATGTCCTTGTTCATTTCCCGGTTGTATTTTTCTATATAATACTGGGTCAAAAGCTCCACGTCTTCTCCCCGGTCCTTAAGTTCTGGCAGGTCTATGCCCACCACGCTAATCCGGTAAAAGAGGTCTTCCCTCAATTTCCCTTCAGAAATGGCCTTAGAGGGTTTTTCGTTACAGGCTGTAATAATTCGTACGTCTGTTTTTATAGGGGTGTGTCCTCCCACCCGCCAGATCTCGTTTTCTTCGATGGCCTTTAGGAGTTTGGGTTGGATTTCTATTTCCATGGAGTTGATCTCATCTAAAAAAAGGGTCCCTCCCTGGGCCAGCTCAAATAGTCCCTTCCGGTCCTCGGCCCCTGTGTAGCTCCCCTTGACGGTGCCAAAGAGGATGCTTTCTAGGAGGGTGGAAGGAATGGCGGCGCAGTTTTGGGAGATAAAGGGGCCTGTCCGTCTAGTCCCACAGGTATGTATGGACTCGGCCACCAGCTCCTTGCCCGTTCCTGTGGCCCCGTAGATAAGGACCGATGAATCTGTCTGACTTACACGTTTGATCATATCCTTTAGTTGCTGCATCTTAGGGGACTTGCCGATCATATCCTTGAGCTGGTAGAGGTCTTCATGGCTATAGATGGCCTTTTTATCTTTAAGGGACAGCTTAATTTGCCTCTTGTTGTCGGCCATTTCCCGATACTGGCTCACATTAACAATCCCGATCACTTTTTCTCCAGATTTTATGGGGAGGGTGGTTTCTACAGCGCAGATGGCCTCCCCCTTGGCCGTGGTAAAGGTCTGGTTGTGGTTAAAGATGGCCTTGCCGGTTTTGGCTACCTCATAGATGGTGGAGTTTTCCCTGGTTAGGCTTGGGTAGACATCCAGGATATTCTCCCCCAAAATTTCTTCCTCCCTTAAGCTGTTAATCTTGGGTCGCTTGGTTGAAAAATATTCTATCTGGCCCTGGGTGTCGGTAATAATTAGGGCATCAAAGTAATTAAAGATATTTAAAATCTGCTCAACATAATTTTGTATCATGGCTAGCATACCCTCCCCTATTGCTTGTGGTCTTCCTTCTATTATAACCTTAAGGGGAGGCTGGGGCAAGAAGCCCCTGGGAAAATGCCTGGCAAGAGAAAGGGGCCCAATCGGTTAGATTCTTTAGTGGGGTGGTATATATACACCAAGTCATTAACCAATATCCATAAGGAGGATACTATGAGCTGGAAAAATACCTACTACAAGAAAAAAATGTCTGCTGACGATGCCATCAAGCATATTAAGTCTAAAGACACGGTAGTTCTGGGCCATGCTATGGGGGAACCCCAGGAGCTGATCCGGGCCCTTAGCCGGAACTACAAGGACTTTAAGGATGTAGAAATTGTCCAAATGCTCGGCCATACTGGCGCCCTAACGGACCCCAAGTACAAGGGGCATTTTATCTACAACTCACTTTTTGCCGGTGGGTCTACCCGGGATGCCGTCAATGATGGCCGGGCGGACTATACCCCTGTCTTTTTCCACCAAATCCCTAAACTCTTTAGGGAAAAGCTAATTGATGTGGACGTGGCCTTAATTATGGTGACCCCTCCCGATGACCACGGCTATTGTTCCTTTGGGATTTCTGTGGACTATACCCGGCCAGCCGCAGAGGCGGCCAAGCTGGTCATTGCCCAGGTCAACCACCAAATGCCCAGGACCTTGGGAAATTCTATGATCCATGTCAATGACCTGGATATTGTGGTGGAATATGAAGAGGACCTTCCCCAACTCATGCCCCCTAAGATTGGGGATATTGAAATGCAGATCGGCAAGTACTGTGCCTCCCTAATTAAGGACGGGGCCACCATCCAGCTAGGGATTGGGGCTATTCCCGATGCTGTCTTGCAGTTTTTAGACGACAAGAAGGACCTGGGCCTCCATACAGAAATGTTTTCTGACGGGGTCATTGACCTGATTGAAAAGGGGGTCATTAATAATGCCGCCAAGACCTATATGCCGGACCTGTCTATTTCTACCTTCCTCATGGGGACCCAAAGACTCTATGACTTTGTAGACAATAACCCCTCTATCTACCTAGCCAGTGTGGACTTTGTTAATAACCCCTCTGTGGTTTGTAAAAATAAGGGGATGACCTCTATTAACTCTGCCATTGAGGTGGACTTAAATGGGCAGATTGTAGCCAGTAGTTTAGGCCACAAGATCTTTTCCGGGGTGGGTGGCCAACTGGACTTTATCCGGGGGGCAGCCATGGCTGAAGAGGGCCTTTCTATTATTGCCTTCCCGTCTACAGCCGCCAAGGGTAAAATCTCAAAGATTGTGCCAGATATTACCCCAGGTTCTTTGGTGACCACCACCAACCACGATGCCGACTATATTGTCACTGAATATGGGATTGCCCAGCTTAAGGGCCATACGGTCAAGGAACGGGCCCAGGCCCTAATTGGCATTGCCCATCCCAAGTTCCGGAAGGACTTAATTGAGGCCTATGAAGAACGGTTTAAGGACCCCTTCCCCAACAAGGAGGCCTGTCTTTCTAAGGAAAAACCTGGCCGGCAAGAATAAATATAGAAGCAAAAAAACCAGCCTAGGTCTTAGGCTGGTTTTTCTTGGTTCTATACTAAATAGTGTTGATGAATAAATTTCGTCAGCACTATTTTTTAG
>JAUNLJ010000032.1 GCA_030532305.1 Tissierellia bacterium | reverse complement strand
AGAAACCACCCGGACCGTCCTTCTAAAGGACAAAAAGTAGGCTAAAAAAGAAGAGAGGTCCATAAGAGACCCTACCCCCTGGAGAGATCCTTCTCCAGGGGGTTTTTGTGCCTAAAAAATAAACCTGGTCTGTAGCTTGTGGGGGACGGGATGAGGGCCTATAATGAAAAAAACAAGCTAGATCAGGAAAGGATGATAAGATGTTTAGTAAACATAAGAAGTTTGATGCCCATAGCCATATTGGAGACTTTGGAGGCTGGGCCGGCTCTTTTGCCATAGATAAGGACCAGCTGGTTAGGGACATGGACAGCTACCAGGTGGAAAAAACCATCCTCTGTGCTGCCGATGCCCCTAGGAACCAAGAGGTTTTAGAGGCCTATGAGGCCTACCCGGACCGGCTTATCCCCCTTGTCTTTGTCAACCCGGCCCAGGGAGAGGCGGCCCTAGAAGAGGCCCGCTACTATCTTAAGGAAAAGAACTTCAAGGGGATTAAGATGCACCCCCTTATGCACGCCTATGTGGCTGACAGTCCTATAGCTGATCCCTTTTTGGACCTGGCAGAAGAGGTGGGGGTCCCTGTCTTTATCCACTCCGGCCATCCTCCCTATTCCCTCCCCTGGTCCATTGCCCTCTTGGCCCAGCGCCACCCCAGGGTTAAGGTGGTCATGATCCACATGGGCCACGGCCACGGCATGTATGTGGAGGCGGCCCTTGACATGGCCCAGCGCTTTGACAACATCTACCTGGAAATGTCCGGTATGCCCATGAGTGTCAAAATTCGGGAGGCCTATGAAAAGGTGGGCCGGGACCGGATTATGTTCGGGATTGATGCCCCCTTCCACCACCCCACGGTGGAAATTCAAAAGGTCCTAACCTCTGGCTTAGATGAAGAAGGCCTAGAAGACGTCTTCTACAACAACGCTGCCAAGCTTATGGGTTACAAATAAGGAGGCCCCCAAGAGGGGGTCTTTTTGTCTTTAGGGGCCAGGAAATGGGGTAGAAGTAGACTAGGAAAGAGGATGAGAGCCTAGAAAGGAGGGCCTATGTTAAGTAGACCCGGCTGGGTAGATACCCATTGCCACACTAAATTTTCTTTTGACAGCCAGGAGGAGGTAGAAAACTACCTTAAGCTGACCCCGGGGCCCGTGGTGACCACAGAGCACCTGGATTTTGACAACCCGGTGACGGGCCGGGACGACTATCCCGACTACCAGGCCTATGCCAGGGAGTGGGCCAGGCTAGAAAAAAAATATCCTGGCCGCCTCTACAAGGGCATAGAGGTGGGCTATACCCCCCAGAGCCTGGGCCGGATAGAGGCCTTTTTAAAAGACAAGGCCTATGACCTGGTCCTCTTGTCTGTCCACCAAAATGGGGTCTATGACTTTGCCACAGACCAGGTGGAGGGCCGGGACCCCTACCAGGTGGCCGGGGACTACCTGGACCTGGTCCTAGAGGCCAGCCGGGTCTTTAAGGGGGCCCAGGTCCTGGCCCATATCGACTACGGCTTTAGGCGGATTGCCTATGACCGGGCCCTTTTAGAGCATTTTAAGGACCATTTTATAGGCATCCTAGAAAATATCAAGGCCCAGGACATGGCCCTGGAGCTCAACTGCCGGTCCATCTACCAGTTTGGCAACCTCCCCATCTACGACTATGTCCTGGACCTTAACAAGCAGGTGGGCGGGGACAAGTACACCCTGGGCTCTGATGCCCACTTTGCCAACTACTACCGCTATGAATTTGACCGGGCCCTAAAATTCTTAGAAAAAAAGATAGGGGGCTAGAAGGGTCGGGGAAGGAGGCCTTCCAAAAGCCAGAAAGCCCGGGGGAATATCCTTTTCCTTTAAGCCAGGGGCCTGGGGGGATAGGCCCCCCTAGATCCCAGGCCCCTATTCCCCTCTAAGACCTAAGGAATGGCTTAAAATAGAGGATCAAGGAATTAATAAAATATTATAAATTCATAATACAATCTAATTCTTTTAAATGGAAAAGGGTTTGCTCTTCCGGGTTTACAAGTGAGAATATAAGTGGTAATATTAAGTTAACGAAGTTACTTTAATTAAAAAAAGGAGTGTTCACATGATTATTGGTGTACCTAAAGAGATCAAAAACAATGAAAGCCGTGTTTCTGCCACCCCAGCAGCCGTTGCCTCTGCTGTTCAAGCTGGCCATACTGTAAAAGTTGAAACTAGCGCTGGTGTAGCATCCAACTTCCCAGATGAAGCTTATGCTGAAGCAGGTGCTCAAATTGTAGCCACTGCCGCTGAAGCTTGGGATGCCGACCTTATCTACAAGGTTAAAGAACCCCTAAAAGAAGAATATCAATACTTCAAAGAAGACCAAATCATCTATACTTATCTTCACCTATCCGCAGATAAGGAATTAACTCAAGCTTTAGTAGACGCTAAGGCCGTTGGGATTGCTTATGAAACCGTTCAAATCGGTCGCAACCTTCCCTTGTTAAAGCCCATGTCTGAAGTTGCTGGACGTACTGCAGCTATCGAAGGGGCTCACTTCCTACAAAGAACTAAAAACGGTATGGGTAAACTAATCAGTGGTGTTCCAGGGGTAGAACCTGTTAACGCTGTTGTTCTTGGTGGGGGAACTGTAGGTACTGCAGCTATCCGTATGCTAGTGGGTATGTCTGCTCGCGTTACTGTTCTTGACACTAACCTTGTTCGTCTAGCTGAACTTGTTGACATTTTCGGCAACCAAATCGAAACTCAATATTCTAACGCTCTTAACATCAAAAACGCAGTTCTTGCTGCTGACCTAGTAGTATCTACTGTTCTAATTCCTGGTAAGAAGGCTCCACAACTTATCTCTGAAGAACACGTTAAGCAAATGAAGGACGGCGCTGTTATCGTTGACGTAGCCATTGACCAAGGTGGTTCTACTGACTTGACAGCCAGCAATCCTCCAACAACTCATGATGAACCAACCTTCATCAAACATGGCGTTGTTCACTACTCTGTAGCCAACATTCCTGGTGCTTTCCCAATGACTTCAACTTCTGCTCTAGCTAACGCAACTACAAGCTACCTACTACCCATTGCTAACAATGGCTGGAAAGAAGCTTGTAAGATGAGACCAGAACTTATTCCTGGTGTTAACGTAGCTGAAGGTCACGTTACCTACAAGAACGTAGCTGACGACCTAGGTTATGAATACAAACCTGTAGAAGAACTTCTATAAGCTAAGCATAAAAGACCTATAGGGTGCCAAGGCGTCCTATAGGTCTTTTTTTGTGGCAAAATAGGCTTTAGGCCAAAGAAAAAGCCCCCAGGTGGGACTTTTTCCTAGAC
>JAUNLJ010000022.1 GCA_030532305.1 Tissierellia bacterium | reverse complement strand
AACTAATCACCCCCATCGCCATGAGCGAAGGGCTACGTTTTGCTGTTCGTGAAGGAGGCCGTACTGTAGCCTCTGGTGTTGTAACCAACATTATTGAATAATCTCTAACATAAAAAACCTTGTAGCCTGGCTACAAGGTTTTTTTGATGGTCTTTTCCAGGACCTTCCCATAAGACCTGGGGGACTGTGTTATAATAAGATAAAGGAGGGAAAACATGAAATATCGTAACTTTACTAAGGATAACTTACAGGTATCCCAACTGGGCTTTGGCTGCATGCGCCTGCCTGTCCTAGATGGGGACAATACAAAGATAGATGAGGCCATGGCCTCTAAGATGCTAGATCGGGCCATGGAGGCTGGGATCAACTACTATGACACCGCCTATATCTACCACGGAGAAAATTCCGAGTCCTTTGTAGGGGACTATTTTGAAAAAAGAGGGGATCGGGAAGATATTTACCTAGCCACCAAGCTGCCTGTTTGGAAGATGGACAAGCCTGAAGACACCCGCCGGTTTTTAAATGAACAGCTTAGGCGGCTAAAGACAGACTATATTGACTTTTACCTTTTACATACCCTAGATGCCGAGGAATGGGAAAAGGTCAAGGACTTCCAGGTTATTGAAGAGCTTTTTAGGGCCAGAGAAGAGGGCCTCATCCGCTACCTGGGTTTTTCCTTCCATGACGACTATGGGGTTTTTGAAGACATCCTAAGCCACCACGATTGGGACTTTTGCCAAATCCAGTTAAATTATTTGGACGTCAACCACCAGGCCGGCCTAAGGGGCTTAAAGCTGGCTGGAGATAGGGGGATTTCCCTGGTCATTATGGAACCCGTTAAGGGAGGCAAGCTGGCCAATCCCCCAGAAGAGGTTATGGCCCTTTGGGAAGGCTCTTCTAGGGACCTGTCCCCAGCTGGCCACGCCCTGGCCTTCTTGTGGAACCAAGAAGAGGTTAGCGTGGTTCTTAGTGGGATGACTACCATGGACCAGCTAGAAGACAACCTAAGGGTAGCAGATGCCATTAGCCCAGGCAGCCTGTCTAAAGAGGACTGGGCCCTTTATGACCAGGCCAAGGCCATCTTTGATGAGCGGATCCAGATAGCCTGTACCGCCTGCGACTACTGCCAGCCCTGCCCCCAAGGGGTCAAGATTCCTAAAATCTTTACCATGTACAACGACCTTTATATTTTTGGGGAGGACAAGAACAGGGACCAGTATAAAAAACTACTTGAAGAGGGCGGGGGAGCGGACCAGTGTGTGGCCTGTGGCCAATGTGAAGGAGAATGCCCCCAACATCTAGAGATTATCCAGGGCCTAAAGGATGCCCATGAGGCCCTAAGTTAGACTAGGCCAGGTCATCCTCTGACTTAAAAAGAAGACCATGAAAAAAGGCTAGACCCTTAGGGTCTAGCCTTTTTAAAGTCTTTGGCCACAATTTTTACAGTAGAAGTCTGCACTCTCTACCAGGATGCCACAGGAAGGGCATTTTTTTAGGCCAGACCCGGCATAATTATTGATATCCACCAGGTCTTGGGGGCGGATAGAGGACTTTTTCCCCCTTAAGAGGGCCAGGCCCACCTCCTCTTTTAGGCCATAGATCTCTCCGCAGCAGGTCATCCGGACAAAGAACCGCTTGTTAAAGCGGCCCAGGGGGATAAAAAAGAGCCGGAGGGTATTGGCCATATAAAAGGGCTGGTAGCGGCCATACTGGCCACAGGAATCATGGATGACCAGGTCCTGGTCCAGGGGGATATCTTTTTCTTCAGTGGTGTAGGAAGCTAGAAAAATCATAGGTTCTCCTTTACATGATGTGGATTTCGTTTGTGGATGGGCCGTCTTGTGCTATAATAATTGTATCACCTTTTTAAAAATAAGACACTAGATAGATTCAAGGAGGGAATTTTATGGACGATGGAGATGGGGGCATCTCGTTACAGATTTTAATTATTGTATGTTTAACCCTGGTTAATGCTTTTTTTGCAGCGGCAGAAATGGCCATTGTATCCTATAACAGCAACCGGATAGGGCTGATGGCAGAAGAAGGGGACAAGCGGGCCCGGCTTCTCTTAAGTATTTCCCAGGACCAGACCCGGTTTTTATCCACCATCCAGGTGGGGATTACCCTGGCAGGCTTCTTTTCTGCCGGTTCGGCAGCCACCAGCCTGTCTACCCTCTTGGGGGCCTATTTGAAAGAGCAGGGCCTGGCCTATGGGGAGACCGTGGCCTTTGTGGGGATCACCATCTTGATTTCCTACATTACCCTGATTTTTGGGGAGCTGGTTCCTAAGCGGATTGCCCTGCAAAATTCAGAGGCCACGGCCCTAAGGTCGGCCCGGATTATTCATATCTTTTATAAATTTATGAGCCCCTTTGTGAGTTTTTTAAGCTTTTCCACCAGCCTGGTCCTAAAGGTCATGGGCAAGTATTCTGACGATGTGGAGGAAAAGATTTCCGAAGAGGAAATCAAGTCCTATCTCAAGGTAGGCCAGGAACAGGGGGTTATTAACACCTCCGGGGAAGAAATGATGGTTAATATTATGGACTTTGATGACAAGCTGGCCCATGAGATTATGACCCCCCGGACCTCCATGTATATGATCGACTACGATGACTTTAGCCTGGAGACCATTGGGGAAATGCTAGAGTCTGGCTACAGCCGGATCCCTGTCTACAAGGACAGCCAGGACAATATTATTGGGATTACCTATATTAAGGACGTCTTTGTGGAGTTTAACAAACAGGGCTATAAGCACTTTGACCTGGACCGGGTCATTAAGGAGCCCTACTTTGTGCCAGAAAGCAAAAATATAGACCTTCTCTTAAGTGAATTGCAAAACACTAAAAATTATGTGGCCATCCTCATTGACGAGTATGGGGGCTTTTCCGGCATGGTGACCATAGAGGACATTGTGGAGGAAATTGTCGGGGAGATTGAGGACGAATATGACCCGGACCGGCCAGGCATTATCTGTAAGGACACCCAGACCTATATTGTGGAAGGCTCTGCCAACCTGGACGATATTAGCCATGAGTTAAATATCCACCTGGAGTCTGAAAACCACGAGACCATCTCCGGCCTGGTCATTGAGCTTTTGGGTTTTATCCCGGAAGAAGATGACGACAAGAACCACTCGGTCCTCTATAATGACCAGATCCGGCTGACGGAACTGGGGGTGGAGGACAAACGGATAAAACAGGTGGAGATCTATCTTTTAGAGGAGGAAGGCCAGGAGGAAGGGCAGGCCTAACTTTACAAAGAAGGCTGGCTTTGATATAATTTTTATAAGTAAATAGGAAGATGAAAAAGAGGGGACTCCTTTAAGGGACCTGGTTAGCTAGGCTCCCAGGACCCATAGGGAGGCCTTTTTAACCAGGTCATGAAAAACAAGGCATCTATTGGCTGGCAAGGCGGGTCTATCGCCTCCCTTAGGGGAAGGGGTAGGCCCTTTTATGAAGGAGGAAAGATGTTAGATATTAAAATGTTCAGGGAGGAACCTGACCTAATCCGTGACAACCTAAAAAAGAAGTTCCAAGACCACAAACTTCCCCTGGTAGATGAAATTATTGCCCTAGACAAGGAATTCCGTCAAGCAAAGACAGAGGGGGACGAGTTAAGGGGCCAAAGGAATAAGATTTCCAAGGAAATTGGGGCCCTCTATGCTAAAAAAGAGATAGACCAGGCCAAGGCCAAGCAGGCCCGGGTCAAAGACATCAATGACCAGCTGGACCAGTTAGAAGAAAAAGAAGGCCAGCTTTCTAAGGCCATCCTAGAAAAACAAATGCAAATTCCCCAGATCATTGACCCCAGTGTCCCCATAGGGAAAGATGACAGCGAAAATGTAGAAATTGAACGCTTTGGAGACCCCCTAGTGCCCGACTATGAGATCCCCTACCATGTGGACATTATGGAGAGCCTAGACGGGGTGGAGTTTGAAAGCTCCAGGCAGACCTCTGGTTCTGGCTTTTACTATCTCAAGGGAGACATTGCCCGTCTTCATTCTGCCATCTTATCTTATGCCCGGGACTTTATGATTGACCGGGGCTACACCTACTATGTGCCTCCCTTTATGGTCCGGTCCTCTGTGGTATCTGGGGTCATGAGCTTTGAAGAGATGGAAGACATGATGTATAAGATCGAGGGAGAAGACCTCTACCTGATTGGGACCAGCGAACACTCCATGATCGGAAAATTTATCGGTGGCTTTGTGGAAGAAGAAGACCTACCTCAAAAACTGACCTCCTACAGCCCCTGCTTTAGGAAGGAAGTGGGAGCTCATGGCATTGAGGAAAGGGGGGTCTACCGGGTCCACCAGTTTGAAAAACAAGAGATGGTTATTGTCTGCCATCCAGAGGACAGTATGGCCTTTTATGAGGAGCTTTGGAAAAACTCCGTAGACTTCTTCCGGTCCCTAGACCTGCCTGTAAGAACCCTAGAGTGTTGCTCTGGTGACCTGGCCGACCTCAAGGTCAAGTCCCTAGATGTGGAGGTATGGAGCCCCCGTCAACAGACCTATTTTGAAGCCGGGTCCTGCTCCAACCTGGGAGATGCCCAGGCCCGCCGGCTAAATATCCGGATTAGGGGCAAGGAGGGCAACTACCTGGCCCACACCCTAAATAACACCGTGGTGGCCACCCCTAGAATCCTCATCGCCTTCTTAGAAAATATGCTCCAAGCCGATGGGTCCATCCGGATCCCCCAAGCCCTTAGACCCTATATGGGAGGCAAGGACAAGTTAGAAAAGTAGGATTTTAACTTCCTAAGCCAGGGAGAGCCTCGTTTTTTCCTTGACAGGGGCCCTGTCCCTTTGTTAAGATGGATAGGCGAAGGGGAGTAGCAAATAATCTTTAGCCGTCAATACGGATAATCCCGGCTAAAGACCGTGAATCGGTTGCAAGACCTTTGTTCTTTAAGATTTAAAGGACAAGGGTCTTTTTTATATCTTTAAGGAAGAAAAATAAAAATTAGGAGGTAAGTAAGATTGGAATGGTATAAGCTGACCCAGGAGCAGGTGGCAGACAAGTTGTCTGTGGACCCCTCCCAGGGCCTAAAAGAGGAAGAGGTGCCAGAGCTTCTCGCAAAGTATGGAAAGAATGAGCTGGCCGAGGAAGAAAAGAAACCTTTTATTAAGAAATTGGCCGAGCAGTTTGTGGACCCCATGATCATCATTCTTTTAGTGGCCGCCCTTATTTCTGGCCTCATGGGGGAACCCATCGATTCCCTTATTATCCTGGCCATTGTCTTGATTAATGCGGGCCTGTCCCTCTTCCAAGAGGGCAAGGCAGAGGAGGCCATCTCTGCCCTTAAGCAGATGTCCTCCCCCCTAGTCAAGGTAATTCGGGAAGGGAAGGTTAAGGAGATCGAGTCCAGGGACCTGGTTCCTGGAGACCTGGTGGTCCTAGAAACCGGGGATATTGTCCCTGCTGACCTTAGGCTCATTGAATCCTCTAACCTAAAGGTAGATGAATCCTCCCTAACTGGGGAATCTGTGGCCGTAGACAAGGACGCCCAAAAGACCTATGAAGAAGACCGGGGGATTGGAGACCGGGAAAACTATGCCTATTCTGCCTCCATTGTCTCCTATGGTCGGGGCCGGGGCCTCGTTACTGCCACAGGCCAAGACACAGAAATTGGTAAGATAGCCACTTCCATCACCAGCATGGAAGAAGAAACCACCCCCCTCCAAAGGCGCCTGGCCCAGCTATCTAAGTTTTTAGGCATCCTAGTGGTGGTGGTCTGTCTTGTGGTCTTTGGCGTAGGCATGTTCTATGGCCACGAGGTCCTAGCCATGGCCATGACTGCTATTTCCCTAGCCGTTGCTGCCATTCCAGAAGGCCTGCCTGCCATTGTTACCATTGTCCTATCCCTGGGCATGTCCAACATGGTAGAAAAAAATGCCATTGTTAAAAAGCTTTTAGCCGTAGAAACCCTGGGCACCGTCACCTACATCTGTTCCGACAAGACCGGAACCCTAACCCAAAACGAAATGACCGTCACCAAGGCCTATGTGGATGGCAAGGTCCTAGAAGTCAGTGGGAGTGGCTATGAGCCCAAGGGAGACTTAAGCTACCAGGGCCAGCCCCTAAAAGAAGAAGACTTCCCCTCCCTTTACACCCTGTCCTCCATTGGCCTTTTAGCCAATGATGCCGACCTGGTCTTTGAAGAGGGGACCTATGATATCCTAGGTGACCCCACAGAAGGGTCCCTCATTAGCTTTGCCGGCAAGCAGGGCCTTGAGGAAAAGGACCTGGACAAAAAATATCCCAGAATTGAAGAAATCCCCTTTGACTCTGACCGGAAGATGATGACCACCTTCCATGAAAACTTTGAAGAGGGCAAGATTGTCTCCTTTACCAAGGGGGCCCCAGATATTGTCCTAAAGAACTGTAACCGGATCCTTTTAAATGGGGAGGTAAGAGAGCTTACCGAGGACTTAAGAGGGGAGATTGCCGACCAAAATAGCGCCTTTGCCAAGGAGGCCCTAAGGGTCTTAGCCCAGGCCTATGACGTCCATGACAGCCTGCCTGAGGACATCTCTTCAGAAAATATTGAGTCCGACATGATCTTTGTGGGCCTAACTGGGATGATTGACCCAGCCAGACCTGAAGTTAAGGCGGCCATTAGTGAGTGCCGGAGTGCGGGCATTGTCCCAGTTATGATTACCGGGGACTACCTAGAAACCGCCGTAGCCATTGCCAAGGACCTAGGTATCCTCCAAGAGGGAGACCAGGCCATTATGGGCCAAGAGCTTAACACCATGAGCCCCCAAGAGATCCAAGAGCTAGTGAAAAAGACCCGGGTCTTTGCCAGGGTCTCTCCTGAAAACAAGGTTCAAATTGTTAGCGCCCTTAAGGCCAATGGGGAGATTACAGCCATGACCGGGGACGGGGTCAACGATGCCCCTGCCATTAAACGGGCAGACATTGGGGTGGCCATGGGGATTACCGGGACCGATGTCACCAAAAACACCGCCGAGGTGATCCTAACCGACGACAACTTTGCCACCATTGTCAATGCAGTGGAAGAAGGACGGATTATCTACTCCAACATTAAGAAGTTCGTCTCCTTCCTCCTATCCTGTAATATTGGGGAGGTCTTGGTGGTCTTCTTGGCCATTATTCTCAACCAGCCCACCCCCTTCCTTCCCATCCAGCTTTTGTGGCTAAACCTGATTACCGACTCCTTCCCAGCCCTAGCCCTAGGGGTGGAAAGGGGAGAGAAGGATATTATGAAGGAGGCCCCCAGGGACCCAGATGAGCCTATTTTAGACCGGCAAACAGCCATTACCGTAGGGGTCCAAGCCGTGGCCATTACCCTGGCCACCCTGGGCATCTACCTCTTTGGCCTAAAGCGAATGGGATCTACAGAAGAAGGCCTGGTCTATGCCAGGACCATGGCCTTTGCCACCCTTATCCTGTCTGAGCTCTTCCGGTCCTTTAGCTCCAGGAGTTTCCAAGACAACCTCTGGGAAATTGGCTTCTTCTCCAACAAGCGCCTAGTCCAGGCCGTAGCCTTTTCCCTTTTCTTAACCGTCTTGGTTATGTATGTGCCCTTCCTGGAAGACCTCTTCCACCTAACAGACATTTCCTTTAAGGACTGGGGCCTAGTTATTGGGGCCTCCTTTATCCCCTTGGTCCTAGGGGAAATCCAAAAGATGATCCGTTTTAGGGACCAATAAGCTAAAGAAAAAAAGAGCCTCGGATAAAATCCGGGGCTCCTTTTTTTGGGCCTATTGGCGCTGGCCATATTGGTCTAGCTGGTCAAAGTAGGCCTCATAGTCCTCCTGGGAAAGGGACCCATCTTTTAATTTTTCATCCATCTGGGCCTTTTGGGCCTCCCCTGGGTCCACAGAAGGGTCGATGGTCTCCAGGTCTTCTGGATTTAGGGTTATGGAGGGGTCGGCTAGGTTTTCAAAACTGTCTGAAGAAAGACTGTAAAGACCGTTGGGGCCTGAAACTAACTTGTAGTAGTCTTCCTGGGTCTTGTAGGCATCGGCTGTGGGCCGGGCTAGGAAGAGGAGGACCTGGGCCCCTTCTTCAAGGGTTAAGTCCTCAGAGGAGGTGTCCACATAGATGGTTTCTTCCTCATGGTCCACCCACTGGCCCCCCTGGGTCCTAAGGGTGACCTCATCTCCAGCCTTTATATCCCCCTTGTAAACCTGGTCAATTTCAAAGACCCCATCCTTAAAGATAGAGGGCTCTTGGCCCCCGTAGGGAAGGACCCGAAAGGGGTCCCCGTAGCCCTTAAAAGTGCCGGTGACAATCAGGTCGGAATAGTTTGAAAGCTCTTCCAGGGACAGGCGGGGGTAGGTATTGTCTATGGTTCTTTCAACACGCTCATAGCTGGCCAGGTCTTCCTGGGGGGCCTCTGAGCTGGGGGCCTCTTGGCAGGCCACCATGAGGAAACAAAGGGGGAGGACCACCAGGCCTATCTTTCTAAGGGGACGGGCTGTCTTTTTTTTAGGGTTTTTACGGGCAAATAACATAATATCCCTCCTAGGCTTTTTACTGGACTTTCTTTCCCTCTCCTAGATTTGGCAGGGCCCCTTCCAGGAGAAACTGTTTGCTTTCTTAAGTCTATTGTATCAGCATTTTTAGGGGGGGCAAGGAAAGTCTGTATTATTCACAAAACTTTCAGAAAGCACCTGGGGCCAGGATAGCTTCTAGAAGGGGCAGTTTTTATCGAGGTCTGGTCCTTTTAGGGCTTTTTTCTTTGGGGCTTGTCCCTCCAGGATCCAGGGCCTATAATAGAAATAGCTAGACAAGTTGAGAAAGTAAAGGAGTTTAACATGAAGATTATGGTATCGGCCTGCCTCTTAGGCCAGGCCTGTAAGTATAATGGGGGCCACAACCAAAGCCAGGAGGTCCTAGACCTCCTAGAGGGCCAGGAGGTCTTAGCCCTTTGCCCTGAAGTTCTAGGGGGCCTGGGGACCCCCCGCCTTCCAGCAGAAATTAGGGAGGGCCGGGTCTTTAACCGGGAGGGCCAGGAGGTGACCGGGGCCTTTTTACAGGGGGCCAAAAAAGCCCTGGACCAGGCCCGGGACTTCCAGCCTGACTGGATTATTTTAAAGTCCAAGAGCCCCTCCTGTGGCCTCCACCATGTCTATGATGGGTCCTTTTCAGGGCGGCTGGTCCCTGGCCAGGGGGTCTTTGCCCAGGCAGCCCAGGAGGCCGGCTACCGGGTCCTGGATACAGAAGACCTTTCTCGGCTTAAGAAGGACCTGGCTAAATAGGGCCTGGTCCAGGAGAAAAAAGAAGATAGGAGGAGCCTATGACCTATGATTTTACAAGCTTAATTGACCGAAGGGGAAAGGATGCCCTGGCCCTAGATGGCCTGGGTAAAAACCCCGGTTTTGCCCCAGATAGACCCAAGGAAGGCTTTGACCCCATCCCCATGTGGGTGGCGGACATGAACTTTGCCACAGCCCCCAGTGTGGTCCAGGCCATGAAGGACCGGCTGGACCACCCCCTCTTTGGCTACTTTGCCCCCCGGGAGGACTACTACCGGGCCATCCAGACCTGGCAGGGAAAAAGACACGGGGTCCTGGACCTGGACCAGGGGGCCATTGGTTTTGAAAATGGGGTCCTGGGCGGGGTGGTCTCTGCCCTGGGGGCCCTGGCTTCTCGGGGGGAGGGGGTCTTGGTCCATTCCCCCACCTATATTGGCTTTACCAAGGTCCTAAAAACCAACGGATACAGGATTATCCATTCCCCCCTTATCCGGGACGGGGAAGGGGTCTGGCGGATGGACTATGAGGACATGGAAAGGCAGATTAAAAAGTACAAGATCCATGTGGCCATTTTCTGCTCCCCCCACAATCCCACAGGCCGGGTCTGGGAGGAGGAGGAAATCAAAAGGGCCATGGATATCTATAAGAGGCACCAGGTCTTTGTTATTTCTGACGAGATTTGGGCTGACCTAACCCTGGAAGGCCACCGGCATATCCCCACCCAGTCTGTTTCAGAGGACGCCAAAATGCGGACGGTGGCCCTCTATTCCCCCAGTAAGACCTTTAACCTGGCCGGTATCACCGGCAGCTACCATCTTATCTATAACCCCTGGCTTAGGGACCGGGTGAGAAGGGAGGCCGCCCTGTCCCACTATAATGCCCTCCACCTCTTGTCCATGCATGCCCTTATGGGGGCCTACACCCAGGAGGGGGCCCAGTGGCTAGACCAGTTAAGGGGGGTCCTTACCCAAAATGTCCAGGAGGCCGTGGCCCATATCAGGACCCACTGGCCCCAGCTAGACCTGGCCAGCCCCCAGGGGACCTATATGCTCTTTGTGGACTGTGGCCAGTGGCTGGCCCACCACCAGACCAGCCTAGAGGCCTTAGAAAAGGCCGCCTGGGAGGTGGGGGTCATGGTCCAAGATGGAAAGATGTTCCAGGGGCCCACCCATTTGAGGATGAACCTGGCCCTGCCCAACAGCCAGCTAAGGGAGGCCCTGGACCGGCTGGACCGGTATGTCTTTAACAAATAGGATCCTGAAAAATAAGGAGAAAAAAAGAGACCCTAGGGTCTCTTTTTAGTCTTCCAGGTCCTCTTCTAGGAGGACCCAGTCCTGGTAGAGGGCCTCCAGGGTCTTCTTGGTGGCTTCCAGGTCCTCTGCCAGCTGGAAGGCCCTTTGGTGGTCCTCATAGCTTTCCGGTAGACTAAGGGTCTCTTCCAGGTCCTCCTGCCTGGCTTCTAGCCGGGCAATTTCTGCCTCCAGGTCCTTTTTTTGGGCCTTTTTCTGCCGGCGTTCTTTTTGGGACAGGCGCCTCTCTTTTTTAATCCGGTCCTTTTCTGTCCGGCTCAGGTCCCCCTCCTGGGGGTCCTCCTCTTCTGCCCTTAGGGCCTCTAGTTTTTCCAAATAGTAGTCATAGTTGCCCTCGTAGACCCTTAGACCTTCCGGGTCCAGGACCAGGGTCTTTTGGCAGACGGCATTTAGGAAGTAGCGGTCATGGCTAATGGCCAGGATGGACCCGGTGTAGTTTCTGAGGGCCTCTTCTAAAATTTCCTTGGAGTCAATATCCAGGTGGTTGGTGGGCTCGTCTAAAAGGAGGAAGTTGCCCTGGCCTAGCATGAGTTTAAGGAGGCTAAGCCGGCCCTTTTCTCCCCCAGACAGGCTGGAAATTTCCTTAACCAGGTCGTCGCCCACAAAGAGGAATTGGGCCAGGTAGGTCCGGATCTCATAGTGGGTCAGCTGGGGGTAGGCGTCCCAGATTTCTTCCATGATGGTCTTGGTCTCGTCTAGGCTGGCCATCTCCTGGTCAAAATAGCCAATCTCCACCTGGGCCCCCAGCTGGATTTGGCCAGAATAGGGGGTCCGGTCCATGATCATTTGAAAGAGGGTGGACTTGCCCACCCCGTTGGGACCAATCAGCCCCACCCTTTCCCCCCGGTAGATGGAAAAAGACAGGTCCTCAAAAAGGGCCTTGTCCTCAAAGGCCTTTGAGACCTCTTGGACCTGGAGGACGTCCTTGCCACTTCGCCTGCGGGGCTCAAAGTGGATACGGGCCTTTTTCACCTCCTGGATATTTTCAAGCCGGTCCATCTTGTCCAGCTGTTTTTGCCGGCTCTGGGCCTGGCGGATAGACCGTTCCCGGTTCCAGGATTCATAGCGCTGGATAATCTCCTCCTGGCGCTTGATTTCCTTTTGCTGGTTTTCATAAGCCCTTTGGCGGATATCCAGGTCCTTCTTCCGCTTTTTCATAAAGTCCGTGTAGTTGCCCTGGTAGGAATAGACCTGGCCAAATTCCAAAAGAAGGATCCGGCCCACCACCCGGTCTAGAAAGTACCGGTCGTGGCTAATGACCATCAGGCTCCCCCTGTAGTCCCTTAGAAATTTTTCCAGCCAGTTAATGGCGTCAATATCCAGGTGGTTGGTGGGCTCGTCTAAAAGGAGGAGGTCGGGCTTGGTTAAGAGGAGCTTGGCCAGGGCCAGCCGGGCCTTTTGCCCCCCAGACAGGGTGGAGGCCACCTGGTTAAATTCCTCTTCCTTAAAGCCCAGGCCCAGGAGGGTCCCCTTCAGGGTGGAGTGGCGACTGTAGCCCCCGGCCTCCTCATAGGCCTCCAAGACCTGGGCATAGTCCTTCATGGCCGCCTCCAGGGCCGACCCCTCCTTTTGGCCCATGGCCTGGGTGAGCTCTTCCATCCGTCTTTCCATGAGGTCCAGGTCCCTAAAGACAGACCCGGCCTCCTCCAGGACCGTCTTATCACTTTCCAGGCTGGACTCCTGGGTCAGGTAGCCAATCTTTAGGTCCTTTTGCTGGATAAAGTCCCCCTGGTCATAGGACAGGTCCCCTGAAATAATTTTTAGGAGGGTGGACTTGCCCGATCCATTGACCCCAATGAGGCCAATTTTTTCTCCCGGGTCCATCCGAAAGGAGACGTCCTTTAGGGTCTCCTCTGCGATATAGGACTTGTTAATATGTGATAGGGTAAAGAGCACAGTCATTCCTCCTGTAAATTATTTTCTAATAATAAGGATAACAGAAAGAAGAGTATTTGAAAAGTAAGGAGTTTTTATGTATAATATGAAAGGAGAAAATAGTTAAATTTTAATCATAAACCATACATGTCCATAAAAACCTAAGTCAGTTGGCCCCAGGGCTGACTCAAGTGTAGAATAATCAGTGGAGTTGAGTACAGAGTGAAAAATAAAGTGTCAGAGACAGTCATAAAAAGGTTGCCTAAATACCACCGGTATTTGGAGGAACTCATTGAAGCCGGAGAGGACAGGATCTCCTCCCAGGAGTTAAGCAACTTGACGGGTTTTACTGCCTCACAAATTCGTCAGGACCTAAATAATTTTGGAGGCTTTGGCCAACAGGGCTACGGCTACAAGGTCCCCTCCCTAAAGGAAGAAATTGATAACATTCTGGGTATCCCCACTGTTTATAAGTGCGTACTTATTGGGGCCGGTCACTTAGGGGCCGTTATCAGCCTCTATAAGGGCTTTGCCAAGTCCGGTTTTGAAATTATCGGTATCTTTGATAAGGATGACAAGAAGGTAGGCACCGATATTGGGACCAACACCATCCGTCACACAAGAGACCTAGCAGACTTTCTAGACCAGCATCCAGAGGTCCAGGTAGGGATTTTAACCGTCCCCAAGGAAGGGGCCCAGGAAATTACAGACATCCTAGTGGACAAGAAAATCAAGGGGATTTGGAACTTTGCCCCCACAGACCTAGTGACCCCAGAAGAGGTGACTGTAGAAAGCGTCCGTTTAAATGACAGCCTCTTGGTCCTATCCTACTACTTGACCGAAAGGCTAGAGAAAGAAGAATAAGAAGAGAAGGGGCAGCCGCAAACGTTTTTGCGGCTGTTTTTTATGTGCCATGGCAGAAATAAAGGGGTGTAAATCATGGTTCGTTCAGATATCTTAGGAGAGATCGACCTAGACCTATGTTTAAGATCAGGCCAGGCCTTTCATTGGATCCAGCTGGGAGAGACCTATGTCATTGTTTCCGGCCACCGGGTCTGGCAGGTCTTTGAAAGGGAAGACTATTGGGAGGTCACCGGGTCCCAGCCGGAGGCCCTCCGCCACTACTTAGATGGGGACAGGGACTACAACAAGATTAATATGGCCCTTAAAGAAGACCTAAGCCTGGCCCTTTTAGTAGAAAGGGGACGGGGACTTCGGATCCTAAACCAGGAGATTTGGGACACGGTGGTGGCCTTTATCCTTTCCACCAACAACAGTGTCAAGAAAATCCAGTCCTCCATCTTAAAAATTAGCCAGGCCTATGGGGACCGGCTGGGGACTTTTTCTGGCCAAGACATCTACAGCCTGCCCAGCCCACAAAGGCTGGCCCAGGTGGACCCAGAGGACCTAAGGGTCCAGGGCAAGACCGGCTATAGGGATAAGTATTTGGTGGAGTCTGCCAAGATGATTGCCAGTGGCCAGGTGGACCTGGAGGGCCTAAGGGGCCAGGAGGCCCACCAGATACGAAAAGAGCTCATGACCCTTCCAGGGGTGGGGCCCAAGGCCGCAGAATGTATCCTTCTTTTTGGCTACGGCTGTCGGTCCTCCTTTCCAGTCGATGTTTGGATAGAGCGGACCATGCAAACCCTCTATGGGCCCTTTAGTAGCCGGGAAGAGATTTCAAGCTTTGGACGAAAGAAGTTTGGTCCCCAGGCGGGCTATGTCCAGCAGCTCCTCTTCCACTATGGCCGGACCCATAAAAATGAGTTTGAGATTTAAAGGAGGGGGTAAGAGATGATAGGAAATCTAGTTAACGCTGGCGCTATCCTTATCCTAGGGAGCCTGGGCGTCCTGGTGGGGTCGGGGATCCCGGAAAGAATCCAAGGCCGGATGGTGGAGGCCCTGGGCCTGTGTGTTGCCTTTTTAGGCTTTTCCATGGCCCTGGAGCTAAACTCCCTTCCCATGGTGATCTTTTCCCTGGTCCTGGGCTCTGTGGTGGGAGAGGTCTTAGCCATAGAAGATAAGATGAACCAGGCCGGGGCCTGGGTAGACCGGCAGGTGGCCAAAAAATTCCCCAAGACCCAGGTCATGAAGGGACTTATTGCCGCCAGCCTCATCTATTGTATTGGGTCCATGGCCATTTTAGGCCCCATCCAGGCCGGCCTAACGGGGGACAACAGCACCCTCTTTGCCAAGGCCATCCTAGACGGCCTCCTATCCCTGGTCCTGGGCTCTAGTCTGGGCATCGGCGTGGCCCTGTCTGCCATCCCCACCTTTCTCTATCAGCTGGTCTTTTACATCCTAGCTGCCTTTTTAGAGCCCCTGATGACAGAGGTCATCCTAGCAGACCTAACAGCCACAGGCGGCCTGATTATAGGCCTTATTGGCCTAAATCTCCTGAAGATTACCGATGCCCCCACCGGCAACTACATCCCCGCCGTCTTTATGCCCATCCTCCTCCACAGTCTCCTGGGCCTAGTGGGCCTTTAAAATCTGGCCCTGAAAAAGATACGTTTTCCTTAAACTTTTCAGGAAATCCCCTTTACATTCACCCTAGAAAGGGGTACTATATAAATAGGTGTTAGCACTCAAAGACTTAAAGTGCTAACAAAATCACTTAAAGATCCATTTAAGGGAGGAATAAATCATGAATATTAAACCATTGGGAAAAAGAGTCCTTATAAAAAAATTTGAAGTAGAAAACCAAACGGCTTCCGGCATTGTCCTGCCTGATTCTGCCAAAGAAGAATCCAACATGGCTGAAGTTATTGCCATTAGCAAGGAGCTTATGGAAGACGATGACCTAGACATTAAGGTGGGCGACAAGGTCATCTATTCTAAATATGCAGGCACCGAAGTAGAAATAGAAAAAGAAGAAGTTATCCTTATTAACCATAAGGACCTATTGGCTGTTCTTGCCTAAGGACGGACTGACTAGACTAGTTAAGGAAATTTAAGGAGGAATACCATGGCAAAAGATATTAAATTCAATGAAGAGGCCAGAGAAGGCCTTGTAAGAGGGGTTGACACCCTAGCTGATACTGTAAAAATTACCCTTGGACCCAAGGGCCGCAATGTCGTCCTAGACCAAGAGTTTGGGGCCCCTGTTATTACCAACGATGGGGTAACCATTGCTAGAGAAATAGAATGTGAAGACAAGTTTGAAAACATGGGAGCCCAACTCCTAAAAGAAGTGGCCACCAAGACCAACGATGTGGCCGGAGACGGAACCACCACAGCCACTCTTTTAGCCCAAGCCATTGTCCGGGAAGGGGTTAAAAACCTAGCTGCCGGCGCCAACCCCATGGTCCTTCAAAAGGGGATCAGAAAAGCCGTAGAAAAAGTGGTAGAAGAGCTAAAGGCCGTGTCTGTCCCTGTAGATGATGCGGCAGCCATTGCCAACGTGGCCTCTATTTCTGCAGCCGATAGCGAAATTGGCAAGCTCATTGCCGATGCCATGGACAAGGTAGGCAAGGACGGGGTCATTGCCGTAGAAGAAAGCCGGTCCATGGGGACCAACCTAGATGTGGTAGAAGGGATGCAGTTTGACCGTGGCTACCTCAGCCCCTATATGTCTACAGACAATGAAAAGATGGTGGCTGAACTAGAAGAACCCTTTATCCTTCTAACAGACAAGAAGATCACCAACATCCAAGACCTACTCCCCATCCTAGAACAAGTCCTTCAAGCCAGCCGTCCCCTTCTAGTTATTGCAGAAGATATTGAAGGGGAAGCCCTAGCCACCCTAGTGGTCAACAAGCTAAGGGGAACCCTTAATGTAGTGGGGGTCAAGGCACCTGGCTATGGGGACCGCCGCAAGGACATGCTTCAAGATATTGCCATCCTAACCGGGGCCAGGGTCATCACTGAAGACCTTAACCAAGACCTTAAGGATGCCACTGTGGACATGCTAGGTTCTGCTGCTAAGGTGACTGTCAGCAAGGACGACACCGTCATTGTTCGTGGGGGTGGAGAGGCCTCTGCCATTGAGGAAAGAGTGGCCCACATCCGTAAGCAAGCCCAAGAAAGCGACAGCGAGTTTGACAAGGAAAAACTCATGGAAAGACTGGCCAAGCTTTCTGGTGGGGTAGCCGTTATCCAAGTAGGGGCCGCCACAGAAGTAGAACTTAAGGAAAGAAAACTTAGGATCGAAGATGCCCTAGCTGCCACCCGGGCCGCTGTAGAAGAAGGCATTGTAGCCGGTGGGGGAACAGCCCTAGTGGATGCCCAAAAGACCATCGAAGCCCTTCTTGACCAAACTGAAGGGGACGAAAGGACAGGGGTCAACATTGTCCTTAAGGCCATTGAAGAGCCCGTCCGTCAAATTGCTGAAAATGCCGGGGTAGAAGGCTCTGTCATTGTAGAACATGTTAAGTCTGAAAAGGCTGGAGTGGGTTACGATGCAGCCAAGGGCGAATACAAGGGCATGATTGAAGCCGGTATTGTAGACCCCACCAAGGTCACCCGGTCTGCCCTACAAAACGCAGCCTCTGTAGCCTCTATGATCCTAACCACAGAAGCCGCTGTGGGGATTATTAAGGAAGATAAACCAGGCCTAGACCCCTCTGCCATGGCTGGCATGGGCGGCATGATGTAAGAGATAAAAACCATAAATTTTAAGCCTAGGACATAAGTCCTGGGCTTTTTTTATGGTATACTAGTCCTAACTTCTTCCAGGCCCAGGGCCAGGAGGGAGGCCGAATTTTACTTAAAAGAGAGCGCTTAAAAAGGAGGGAACCAGGTCCATGAAGACCTATGTCAATGGAAAGATCTATGTAGACAAGGATCGGTTTGTGGAGGCCTTTGCAGTAGAGGGGGATAGGATTGTGGCCATAGGGAGCCAGGAGGACATAGGAGCCCTAGGGGGCCAGGACCAGGTGGACCTTAAAGGTAGGACCGTCCTGCCGGGCCTTATTGATGCCCACCTCCACCTAAGGACCCTGGGAGAAACCCGGGTCCAGCTCCGCCTCTATGAGGCCAAGAGCATCCAGGATGTTATCCACCGGGGGAGGGCCTACCTAGAGGACCATCCTGGCATCCCCCTCATGGTGGGCCGGGGCTGGAACCAGGACTATTTTGTGGAAGGAGACAGGCGGTTTTTGAACCGTCATGACCTGGACCAGATCTCCACAGACATTCCCATTATTGCTGAAAGGGTCTGTGTCCATGTGGTCTCCTGTAACACCAAGGCCCTGGACCTCCTGGGCCTGGACAGGGACCTGACCCTGGAGGGGGGAGAAATCCACCGGGACCCAGAGGGGAACCCCCTGGGGATTTTTTCAGAGAAGGCCACGGGCCTAGTCTGGAGCCTTCTTCCAGAAGATGGAAAAAAAGACATCCAGGAAAAATTTATGGCGGGGGTCCACCATGCCCTGGCCTGTGGCCTGACCTCTGTCCAGTCCTGTGACCTCTACATGATGGAAGACTGGGCCCCCACCCAGGAGGCCATAGAAGAGCTCTATCTGGAGGGCAGGTCCCCCCTAAGATACTATCCCCAAGTCAACATGACCAGCCTGGAGGCCTTTAGGGACTATGTAGACAGGATCTACAAACGGGAGGGGGTCTATAACCTGACCTACCAAAGGGGGGGCCTTAAGCTCTTTAAGGACGGGAGCCTGGGGGCCCGGACGGCCCTCTTATCCAGGCCCTACCAGGACGACCCCACCACCCAGGGGCTGGAGGCCCTATCCAATGCCTATGTGGATGCCGTCTGCCGCCTGGCCGACAATGAGGGGATCCAGCTGGTGACCCACTGCATTGGGGACGAGGCCATTAGGAGGGTCCTGGACAGCTATGAGAAGGTCAACCACAAGAACCCCCATAGGAATGGCCTTGTCCATATGCAGATTACAGACCGGCCCCTTTTAGAACGGGCTGCCCAGCTAAATATCAATGTTATCTACCAGCCCATCTTTTTAGAATACGACATCACCATGCTAAAAGACCGGGTGGGGGAAGACCTGGCAGCCAGCTCCTATGCCCACAAGACCCTGGGCCTGGACCTGGGGGCCCACACCGCCTACTCCACCGATGCCCCGGTGGAAGATTTAAACCCCTTCCCCTGTATCTATTCAGCCGTAACCCGGCAACGGTTTAATGGCCAGCCTAAGGGGGGGTTTTATCCCCAGGAAAGGGTCCCCCTGGCCCACGCCATTGACTGCTACAGCCTAGAGGGGGCCTATATGGAAGGAAATGAAGGCATCAAGGGCCGGATTAAGCCCGGCTACCTGGCGGACTTTATTATTTTGGACCGGGATATTTTCACCCTAGAAGAAAGTGAGATCAAGGAGGTCCAGGTAGAAAGGACCTTTATTGGAGGCCAAGAGGTCTACAGGAGAGACTAGGAGGTTTTTTTATGACAGTGTATGAAACAGGCTTAAGAGGCTATAGGATTCGGGAGGCCCAGAGGGAGGACACCCCCCAGATCCTTCAATTTATTAGGGACCTGGCCGACTACGAGGGCCTACTCCAGGAGGTCAAGGCCGACCTAGAAGGCCTAGAAGAGGCCCTCTTTGATGATGAGGCGGCCCAGGTGGTCTTGGCCGAGCTAGAGGGAAGGCCCATTGGCTTTGCCCTCTTCTTCTACAACTTTTCCACCTTTGAGGGCCGGCCAGGCCTCTACCTGGAGGACCTTTATATCCAGCCCGACTATCGGAACCGGGGTTATGGGAAAAAACTCCTGGAGTTTTTGGCCCACAAGGCCCATAATAAGAGGTGTAAGCGGTTTGAATGGTGGTGCCTAGACACCAACACCCCCTCCTATGCCTTTTACAAGGCCCTGGGAGCCCAGGACATGGTGGATTGGACCGTCTTTAGGATTGATGGGGACACCCTAGTAAACATGAGCCAAGACTTTGAAAGGGGCCAGAATTCGGCCCAGTAGCCTAAGGAAACCCTTTAAGGGATGAAAGGAGGCCATATGAACTTTTTTGAAGAGGTAAAAAAACTCACCAAGGACCTAGTCGCCATAGAGAGTATTGTTAGAGAGGGCCAGGGAGAAAGCCAGGTGGCCAAGTATATTTTCGACTTTTATGGGTCCTTGGACTACTTTAAGACCCACCAGGACCAGGTCCTCTTGCAAAAGACAGAAGACGACCCCGTAGACCGGCACAACGCCATTAGCCTGGTCAAGGGGACCAAGGGAAAGAGCCGGGAGACCGTCATCCTCATGGGCCACATTGACACTGTCGGGGTAGATGACTTCCATGAAATAAAGGACCTGGCCTTTAATCCAGAGGCCCTCCCAGAGGCCCTTAAGAAACTGGCCATCTCCCAAAAGGTTAGGGAGGACATAGACAGTGGCAACTACCTCTTTGGCCGGGGGGCCCTGGACATGAAGAGTGGGGTAGCAGGCCATATGGCCATGATGAAGTATTTTTCAGAACACCCAGAAGAGCTAGAGGGCAACCTCATCCACCTGGCCGAATGTGACGAGGAGGACAACTCCCACGGGGCCATTAGCGCCCTTAGGGTCCTGGAAGACTGGAAGGACAAGTTTGACCTGGACTATATTGCCGCCATTAATGCAGACTACTCCATCCCCAACGACCAGGACGGGGAAAGCCGGAACATCTACCTGGGCACCATAGGCAAGCTCCTACCCAGCTTCTACGTCTATGGGAAGGAGACCCATGTGGGGGAACCCTTTGGCGGCCTAGACCCCAACCAGATCATGGCCCAGCTGACCCGGCAAATTAACCTAAATGTGGCCCTCTGTGACGAGGACCAGGGGGAGCTGGCCCCACCCCCCATGGGCCTTAAGCAGGCAGACAGCAAGATAGGCTACACAGTCCAAACGGCCCTGGCCGCCTATGGGTATTTTAACTACTTTACCCATGCCATGAGCCCCAAGGAGGTCATGGACCGGGTGGAAAAGGTGGCCGTCCAGGCCTTTGACCAGGTGATAGAGGACATCAACCAAAACTACAAGACCTATTGCCAGCTCAAGGGCCTAGTCTATAGGCCCAGACCCTGGAAGACCCGGGTCTACACCTTTAAAGACTTTTATAGGCAGCTAGAAGAAAAATGGGGCCCAGACTTTACCAGGGCCTATGCCAGCTATACCCAGGCCCTCCATGAGGGAGCCAGGGACCTAGACCTTAGGCTCTTTAGTAACCAAGTCATCCAGTGGATGTGGGAAAACTGGGTAGAGGACAAGTCCCCAGCTATTATCATCTACTTTGGGTCCGTCTATTCTGCCCCCATTCAAATTAGGGGAGAGGAGGCCGGAGAAAAACGCCTCCTAGAAGCCCTAGACCAGGCCATTATAGAGGCCCAAAAGACCTATGACAAGAAGATCTACACCAAGTACTTCTATCCCTTTATCTCCGACTCTTCCTTTATGAAGGTGAGTGATGACGAGGAAGGCCTAAGGGCCCTAGAAGACAACATGCCTGCCTGGGGCAGCAAGTATATCCACCCCAGCCAGGCCATAAAGAAGATCAATGTCCCTGTGATCAATATAGGGACCGTGGGCTATGATGGCCACAAGATTACAGAAAGGGTGGACATGGACTACACCTTTAGGGTGGTCCCAGACATCCTCTACCGGACCCTAAAGGCCCTGGTAGGATAAGGGGAGGCCCCATGGATTTTGAAGAAAAAATAAAAAAAGCCATCATGGCTGACCCCGCCAACCAGGCCTTTAATGACAAGGGCTATATCCCCCTTTTTTCTGCCCACCCAGAAGCCAAAATTATCCTCATTGGCCAGGCCCCAGGGATCCGGGCCCAGGAAAGTGGCCAGCTCTGGCAGGACAAGAGTGGCCAGAGGCTCATGGGTTTTCTAGGGGTCGATGAAGAGACCTTCTTTAACCCCCAGATCTTTGCCCATATCCCCATGGACTTTTATTTTCCAGGCAAGGGAAAAAGTGGGGACAAAAAGCCCCGGAAGGCCTTTGCCAAAAAATGGCACCCCCAGGTCCTGGCCCATATTAAGGCCCCCCAGCTGACCCTTCTCATTGGCCAGAGTGCCCAGGACTTCTACCTCAAGGGAGATGGAAGGAAAAATCTCACAGACCGGGTCCGCCACTATAAGGACTACCTGCCTGACTACTTTCCCCTGGTCCACCCCTCCCCTAGAAACCAGATCTGGACCCACAAAAACCCCTGGTTTGAAAAAGAGGTCCTCCCCGATTTAAGAGACCGGGTCCAAAAAATTATAAATTCCTAAAAGAACCAGCCTTAGAAAGAGGCCCCAGCCGGGGCCTTTTTTTTCTGGTCTTGGACTAAGAATAAAAAGTCTTCCCTAGCCCCATAAGACCTTTAAAATAAGAGGGACTTGGCCTATAATGGACTTAAGAAATAAGAGCCCTTAGGGACCAGGAAGAGACCCTAAGGGTAGATAAAGAAAAGAGGAAAAAGATGAAAAAGAAAAGAAGTCAGGCCATGGAAGTGGTCCTTATCTTTGGTCTTATTTCCATGTTTGGAGATATTATCTACGAGGCAGCCCGGGGGGTCAACAGCCAATATTTTAGCCTCCTGGGGATTTCGGCCACCCGGGTGGGTCTGGTCTTTGGCCTGGGGGAATTTATTGGCTACGGCCTTAGACTTTTGGCCGGCTATTGGTCCGACAAGAGCCACCGGCACTGGGCCTTTATCTTTATAGGCTATGGTTTTCTTTTGGTGGTCCCCCTTATGGGCTTTAGCCAGGAATGGAATTTTCTTGTGGTCCTGGTCCTTCTAGAACGCCTGGGCAAGGCCCTAAGAAACCCCTCCAAGGATACCATCCTGTCTAATGTGGCCAACCAAGACCTGGGCCTGGGCATGGCCTTTGGCCTCCAAGAGGCCCTGGACCAGGTGGGGGCCTTTTTAGGACCCCTTATCTTTACCCTGGTCTTTAGCCTCAGAGGCCAGCAGGACATAGCCAGCTATCAGACCGGCTACCGGCTCCTCCTGCTTCCCTTTGTTCTTCTTATGGCCCTGGTCTACGCCTCCTACCAAAAGATGCAAAAGGACCCCCAGCTTAGCCAGATCCAGGAAAGAAAAAGAACCCCGGACCAAGTCCAGGGCCTCTTTTGGACCTACACCTTCTTTATTTTCTTTACTAGTCTTGGTTTTGCCAACTTTGCCATTATTGGCTACCACCTCAAGACCCAGAATCTGATGGCAGACTCAACTATTACCCTTATCTATGCCATGGCCATGGGGGTCGATGCCCTGGCCGCCCTGGCTGTGGGCAAGGCCTATGACTGGCTAAAAGAGAGGACCCAGACCCAAACAGGGGGCATCCTTCTCCTGGTCTTTATTCCCGTCTTGACCTTCTTTTTGCCCCTTTTAAACCTTAGCCACTCCCTCCCCCTTATTATTATGGGCATGGTCCTGTGGGGCCTGGTTATGGGAAGCCACGAAACCATTATGAAGTCAGCCATAGGCGACCTGGTCCCCTTTTCTAAAAGGGGACGGGGCTATGGGATTTTTAACACGGCCTACGGCCTGGCCCTCTTCCTCTCCTCCTACCTCATGGGCCTCCTCTACGACCTAGGGGGCTTTTGGCCCATCCTTCTTTTGTCCCTGGGGGCAGAAAGTCTGGCCCTCTACTTTTACTACCGGATCAGACAAAAAATTCAAACCTCTTAAAAGGAGCTTTCCTAGGAAGCTTCTTTTTTTATGGGAGATAGGAAGGGGAAAAAAGAGACTCAAAACATCCCTAAGAAGTATACTTTTTCACCCTAAAGGGGTGACAAAAGGCTCCTTTTATGGTATAACATGTATATAAGCAAGCTTTTACATGTTTATTACTTAAGTAGGACTAGAAGAAAGTCCCCCAGAAAAGAGCTTGGCTTTTTTATTAAGGTTAAAGTGTATTAAAATCATAAAGTTTTAAGAAAGGGAGTGGATCCTATGCAGAGAAAAAAGGCCCCAATTTTTAAAATAAGAAAAAGTCCCAGGAGACCTAATTTTATAGGACCCAGCCAGGGAAAATAAAAAGAGAATTTCTTTAGGAAATCCCTTTTCAAAATCATATGAAAGAGAGAAGAATATAAAAGTTATTGTTATAAAAAAGTAGGTGACAAAGGATAAATCCTATGGCATAATAGCTTATATTATGGATCTTTACAAGTAGTATACATAGGGCTTACAAGGGAAAGGGGCCCGGTCCATAAAAAGGTTTTTTCTTTAATCCTACTGCATCAAAATTTTCATGAGAAGGAGAAGACACATGAACATTAAAAAAGGAAAACTAAGAAGGAAACAAAAGATTTCTTTCTTCCTCTTAGCCATCTTATTACTTAGTCAGATCCTAGGTCCAGGCCTAGCCCTGGCCCAGGGAGGGGTCTCTCCGGAAGCCTACAAGCTAGGTTTTCGCCTAGGCCTAGACCTTAAGGACCTAGAAAAAATCCCCAGCCTAGACCTAGAAAGCCTGAAGGAGACAGGTTTTTCCCTAGACTTTATCCTGGAAGAGGAGGGGAAAAAGACCCAGACCCAGACCATGACCTATAGCCCATCAGGGACCTGGACAGGCCAGGTATCCTTTGAAGGCATCCAGGCCCCCTATAAGGACCTGGACATCCAGTATGGGCCCCAGGACCTAGGTCAGGAAGGGGAGGGCCGCCTAGCCTATGGGCTTAGGTTAAAAAAGGGCCAAGACAAGATGGTCTTGGAAGTGCCCCAGGGAGTCCAGGTGACCCCCCTAGCCCCCCTAGCCCTCTCAGAAGGGGCCCCAGAAAAAGCCCAGACCCAAGAAAAGGCCCCGGTAGAAGATAGGCTGAACCAAATAGACAAGACGGACCTTGTCCAGGCCCTTAGGTCTGGAGGAGCCCAAGAAGACCAAGTCCTAGACCTAGACCCAGGTCAGGAAAAATCTGGACAATACCTACTTAGCTTTGACCTGATCAGGCCTGAATTTAGCGAATATGAAATCATAAACTCTGTCTACTTTAATCATTATATTAAGGGTGGGGTCTCCAATGAGGTGGTAGATGTGGACGCCTGGTCCCTTAAGGATTTTAAGGTGGACTATAAGCTCCACCTGGACCTAAAGGGAGACAAGAGAACCCTGTCTCAGGCCATGACCTATACAGCAGAGACCTATTCTTGGAATGGGAAGATTGCCTTTGACCCCTCCCAGGAGATTAAGGTGTCTTCTGACCAGGTGAAGGTAGACTACTACTACCAGCAAATTGACGGCAAGACCTATTATTTTGAACCCTACCGGCTGTCCTATGACCTCTATTTGACAGAGGAAAATGGGGAAGTGGTCCTCAAGGTTCCAAAACTTTATGGGTCCACCTCCGCCTATAAGCCCCCCAAGGGGAATGAAAAGATCCTCGGCGTGAAAAATATTAGCCTTAGTAAGATTGATTCCAAGATCTTCTTGGATGGCCAGGCAGGGGATGATGCCAATGATGGAAGAAGTCCGGAAAAGCCTGTAAAGACCTTCCAAAGGGCCAAGGACCTAGCCAAGGAAAACCAAAACATTGAAAACATTGTGGTGACAGGGACTGTCCCCATAGAGGGAGAGATTTCCCTGGAAGGAACCGGGGCCCAGCTAGTTAGGGGCCAAGACTTTAATGGCTACCTCCTAAGGGTCCAAAAGGGCCAGGAAGCCAGCCTAAGGAACATCACCATTGACGGCAACGCCCCCCAGGCCACCAAGACCCGGGAGGCCAGGTCTCTTGAGGAAGGCCTTCAAGCAAATCCCAATATCGAGAAATCTCTAATTGAAGTAGATGGGGGGACCCTTAAGATCCAAGAGGGGACCCTGCTAAGAAATAACAAGATCAAGCATATTGGAACTTTTACAAGCACCAGACAGCAACCACCCAAGGGCGGGGCCATCTACGCCGCTAAGGGGTCCAGCCTCCAGATGACAGGAGGGACCATAGAAGGCAACCAGGCCACCTATGGTGGGGGTATCTACTTAAATAAGTCCACCCTAACCTTCTCTGGCGGCCTCATTCAAGATAACACCGTCAAGCTAGTAAGAGATAAGTCCGTCAGCCCCACCCAATATTATGCAGCGGGCGGGGGGATCCTTGCCGACAAGGGGTCTAAGATTGCCATGTCTGGTGGTGCCCAGGTTATAAACAACCACTCCGATGAAAATGGTGGGGGCATCAGCCTGGGGTCTCAGGAATGGGGAGCCAGTAATATTTTAGACATGACCGGCGGCCTTATTGATGGCAATACAGCCGGGTCTTCTGGCGGTGGCCTTTTCGTCCAGGCAAAATATTTTTCTGGTGGTGCCTCCAAGGCCACCATCTCTAGTGGCAAGATCACCAACAACCAGATGACCGGCAAGGGCGTCACCAATATGGCCTTTGGGGGCGGGGGAATCTATGTCAATGGAGCCATCCCCCAGTATGGAGGCAACGGCCTCTTGGAAGTCACCAATGTCCTTATTACAGACAACAAGGCAGCCTATGACGGCGCTGGCTATGCCGCCTGCCCCATTTCAAACACCACCGTTGAAGTAAACGATGGGGGCGCCATCTATGGCAATACAGCCAGCCATAAGGCCCATGACCTCTATGTCCTATGTAGCTGGTCCTATGGAATCCACAGTGGGAGCCCAGACTACAAGCTTTCCCCCAGAATGCTAGGAGGCGTGCCCTATAACTGGCTTGAGGAGGGGGATCAGCCCTTAGAAAAACTCCAAGGGACCCTAGACAGGTCAGGCCAGGAGCTGGCCCTTCATACAGACAGCCAGGGCAATGACCAAACCCGGGCCCTAGCCAAAGTTATTATCTCTGGCAACTATTCAGCCACCCGGGGCGGAGGTATTGGGAGTAACGGGGATGTGACCATTGGGGAAGAAGGCCCCACCACCCAGGTGCCTGTGGAAAAGGTCTGGGCAGATGAGGACAATGCCTCTGGCAAACGGCCAGATGCTGTTACCGTCAAGCTTATGGCCACGGTGGGCCAAGAGACCTACCAGGTGGACCAAGTGATCCTCAGTGCAGAAAATAATTGGAAGTACACTTTTACCGACCTACCCACCAAGGCCGGTGGCCAAGAGATTTCCTACCAGGTGGAAGAAGAGGTCCCAGAGGGCTACACCGGGGCCATTACTGGCAATGCCCAAGAGGGCTTTATCATCACCAATACCCCAGAAGGGCCCACCACCCAGGTGCCTGTGGAAAAGCGTTGGGCAGATGAGGACAATGCCTCTGGCAAACGGCCAGATGCTATTACCGTCAAGCTTATGGCCAAGATAGATGGGGTGGAAAAAGAAGTGGACCGGGTGGTCCTAAGTGCAGAAAATGACTGGAAGCACACTTTTACCGACCTAGCCCTAAAAGAAGATGGCAAGGATATTTCCTACCGGGTAGAAGAAGAGGTCCCAGAGGGTTACACCGGGACCATCACCGAGACCCCAGAAGGGGGCTTTATCATCACCAATACCCCAGAAGGGCCCACCACCCAGGTGCCTGTGGAA
>JAUNLJ010000003.1 GCA_030532305.1 Tissierellia bacterium | reverse complement strand
AAATAGTGCTGACGAAATTTATTCATCAACACTATTTAGTATAGAACCTCTTTTTATATGAAGCTTAACCTAATTTCCTAACCATGACAGCTTCCTTGTCAATGGGGGCCTTGGCATCCACCTTCTTTAAAATAAGGTGAGAAAGAAGAAAAGAAAGGACCCCACAGGCTAGGGCAATAAGCTCCCTATTGCCAGCTCCCTTGGCCACTTGATAGGCTATAAGGATGGTGGCCACAAAGAGGACTAAAGGAATCCCATAGGCCATAAAGGCATACTTAAGGACTTCTCCTGAATTGGTTTTTATTTCCACAAAGTCCCCCACTTCCCCTTGGATGGTGTTGGGTAGGGTTAAAAGGCCCACATTTTGGTCACAGGCGACCTTGCAGGCTGTACAGGACTGACCACAGGCACTGGGTCTTCTAACTTCTAGGGTGGCTAGGCCATCTTTTAGGGCAATGATCTTGCCGACTTGTTCCATATCATCCATACTTATTCCTCCCTGCTGTCAATGTTTATATGCACTTCTTTAAGTTGGTCTGGATCTAGGCTATTGGGGGCTCCGGTCAAAAGGTCGGTTGCCGCTTGGGTCTTAGGAAAGGCAATAACGTCCCGGATATTGTCTCTTCCAGTAAAGAGCATGGTCAGACGGTCCAGGCCATAGGCCAAGCCCCCATGGGGAGGGGCCCCATACTTAAAGGCCTCTATCAAGAAGCCAAATTTTTCATAGGCCGCCTCTTCAGTGAAGCCCAGGGCCTTAAACATCTTCTTTTGGACCTCAGGATTGTGGATCCGGATGGACCCTCCCCCCATTTCATCGCCATTGATGACAATATCATAGGCCTGGGCCCGGCACTTTTCAGGGGCCTTATCAAGAAGGTCTAGGTCTTCTTCCTTGGGGGCTGTAAAAGGATGGTGGACAGCCACATAGCGGTCTTCTTCCTCATCAAACTCAAATAGGGGGAAGTCTGTAACCCAGAGAAGGGCAAAGGCCTCTTTGTCAATAAGGTCCATTTCTTTGGCTATGTGGACCCGGAGGTTCCCCAGGGCATCGAAGACCACCTTGTTCTTATCAGCTACAAAAAGCACAAGGTCGCCGACCTGGGCCTGGGTCTTGTCTAAAATAGCTTGAATTTCTTCTGGGGACAGGAATTTTTTTATAGGACTTTGAATATCCTCTGGGTTGACCTTCATCCAGGCCAAGCCCTTGGCCTTAAAGTCCTTGACAAAGGCTTCTAGCTTGTCAATTTTCTTCCGGCTGTAAAAATCAGCGCCCCCCTTGACACAAAGGGCCCTCACAGACCCTCCCCCCTCTATGGCAGAAGCAAAGACCTTAAAGCTAGATTCCTTTAAGACAGGAGAAAGGTCTATCAGTTCCATGGCAAAACGCAGGTCGGGTTTGTCGGACCCAAACCGTCTCATGGCTTCATCATAGGTCAGACGGTCTAGGGGCAATTTAAGGTCAATCCCTTCTAGCTCTTTAAAAATGTAGGCTAGATAGTCTTCGTTGATGGCCATAATATCTTCCCTATCAACAAAGCTCAGCTCCATATCAATTTGGGTAAATTCAGGTTGCCGGTTGGCCCTTAAATCTTCGTCCCTGAAACACTTGGTAATTTGGATGTAGCGGTCAAAGCCAGCCACCATAAGGAGCTGTTTCATAAGCTGGGGTGATTGGGGAAGGGCATAAAACTCGCCTGGATGGATCCGGCTAGGGACCACATAGTCCCGGGCCCCTTCTGGGGTAGGCCGGTTTAGGACAGGGGTTTCCACTTCCAAAAAGCCCTTTTGGTCAAAGAAGTCCCGGGTGAGTTTCATGAGCTTCCCCCGGATTCTTAGGTTTTTTTGCATGGTGGTCTTTCTAAGGTCTAGGGTCCTATATTTTAGCCGCATTTCTTCAGAGACCGTGTCATCGTCTTTGACATAGATAGGGGGAACTTCAGACTTAGATAAGATCTTTAATTGGTCAGCAAGGATTTCTATGTGGCCTGTGGGCAGGTCTTCATTGACTGAAGAACGCTCGCGAACAAGACCCTTGATGCCTACGACAAATTCTCCCCGTAGGGTCTTGGCCTTTTTAAAAATCTCTTGCCTATTTTCATCTTCCCCATCAAAAACCACTTGAACAAGGCCACTGTAGTCCCTAACATCAGAAAAAATCAAGGCTCCCAAGTCCCGGGCCTTGGCAATCCAGCCCATAATGATGACTTCTTGTCCAATATTTTCTTCTGTTAGTTTCCCGCAAAAATGTGTCCTTCTCATGGCGCCTAAAGATTCTGTTGTCATCTCTTCCTCCTAGCAAATTCGATTCTTTATCTTGTCTATATATTTTTCCTTATCCTCTACCAAGTCCTGGCCTATAAGGTATTCCCATGCTATTTTAGCACCCAGGTCCATGCCTTGGCAACCAGCTAAGAGGACAATATCCCCCTTGTCTGCCTTTTCCAGGGTAGAGATAATGGCCGGCTTAAGCTCCTCTTCAATGGGAACCTCAAAGCCACTCTCTTCCATGACCTCTTCAAAGATGGCTCTTTCCTCAGCCTGGACTTGGTCCTTGGGCCCCACAGTTCCTTGGGACAGACAGGCCATAAAGTGGGCTGGTTTTAGTTTCTTTAGCCACTTGGCAATCTCTTCGCTGTTTTCACGGTTAACCTGGAGGCCCCGGCCTCCCCTGATGGCATAGAGGATATGGAGGTCCTTATAGACCATCTTTTCTAGGGTTTGGAGGGTGACCTGGATGTTTTTCACATTGGCAAAATGGTCATCTAGGATCTTAAAGTCTTCGTCATAGATCATTTCAAACCGTCTTTCTACCCCAGAAAAATCCTCCAAGCCCATCAGAATGTCCTCTGGGTCTATCTTAAGCAGGAGGGCGGCTGTTATGGCCACAAAGGCATTCATAAGGGAATGGTAGCCGGCCACCTTAAGTTGGACCGCAAGGTCTGTTTTTGGCAGGGTCCAGTCTCCCCTTTTAATTTCTTTAGGAACCTGGTAGTTAAAGGCAGCAAGACCTGTAGACAGGTCCACTTGCCCCAAGACAATATCTGCCGGGTCCTTAAAGGAATAGGAAAAAACCTGGGAAGCTGTTTGGTCTTTAAGAGAGTTGATTTCTGGAACATCTTGATTTAAGATGCTGGCCCCTTCCTCCTTGGCTTGTGTGATCAGGCGGGATTTAAACTGGACATACTTTTCATAGGACCCATGTTGGTCAATATGCTCATGGCTTAGGTTATTAAAGGTCACAATATCAAAATCTATCCCATAAACCCGGTGAAGTTCTAGGGCTGAAGAGGAGACCTCCATAATGACATACTCAACCCCTGCCTTCACCATCTGGGCCAGGTGGTATTGAAGGTCTAAGCTTCCTGGGGTGGTTAAAATAGAGGCCAGGCTCACCCCGGGATAACTTAGCCGGACGGTGCCTATCATGCCCACCACATGGCCCGCCTTCTTTAGGATCTCTTCTAACATAAAGGCTGTGGAGGTCTTGCCGTTGGTGGCTGTAATCCCAATCATGGTCATCTTCTTAGAGGGATAGTCATAAAATTTTGCAGCCAGCTGGGCCAGGGCAATCCTAGAGTCTTCCACCACCAGCTGGGGCAGGTCCACGGGGCTTTTTTCTTGGACAATGGCCAGATGGGCCCCCCTGTCTTTGGCATCCTGGATGTACTTGTGGCCATCGGTTATATAACCCTTAATGGCCACAAAGATAGACCCCTTTTTAACAGACTGGGAATTGTCCTCTACAGAGACAATCTCTAGGTCCTCCTCTAGGTCCAGGGTATTTTTAAAATCAAGTCCCTCTAGTAAATCTTTTAGCTTCAACGAGTCCACCCCATCTCCTTTAATACATAGGCTTTTTTCTTAATGATCTCATCTATTTTTTCTGTGTAGTCCCGGTAATTTCTATAGTTGGAAAACTTCTTTATCTCTCCCCCAGGGCCCTGGCCATAGGTCCTGATCTTGGAGGTGCTAGACATGCCCACCCCAATAACGGTGGCCAGCTCCTCCATCATCATCATATTGTAGAGGCAGGTGTGACCTGCCTTAGCATAGCCAATATTCTCCCCATTACCAATAATCCGCTTTTGCCGATAGAGATAATAGGGGTCATAGGCATTTTTTTTGCACAGGGCATAGGCCCCGTTGGTCAGCTGGGAATAATTTTTAATGGCAATGCCCGTCTTTTCAAAGAGCTTGGACCCGTTCTTAAAGGAAAGGGTATGGATGGTAATATTTTCAGGACCCAGGTCAATGACCTGGCCTAGGCTATCTAAAAATCCAGCCTCATCTTCTCCAGGTAGGCCTAATATTAAGTCCATATTGATATTATCCATGCCCAAGTTTCTGGCCATGTCATAGGTCCTTAGAATATCCTCCTTGCTATGGGGCCGGCCCACCCCCTTTAAAACGGAGTTGGACATGGTTTGGGGATTGATGCTAATCCGTGTTACAGGAGACTGGCTAATCAGGGCCATCTTTTCCCTATCTAGGGTGTCTGGCCGGCCAGCCTCTAGGGTGATTTCAGGATTCTCCAAACCCTGGCTAAAGGACCCTATATAGTCTAAGAGGTCCCCTAAAAGGGGGGTCGTCAAACTGGTGGGGGTCCCTCCCCCTATATAAATAATGGCGGGATAGGCCGCCATTTCTTGGAAAAGTCCCTCCATCTCCTTCTTCAAAAGGGCCAGGTAGGTCCTTTGGTCCGCCTCCTGGTAGCTAACCAGGGTGGGATAGGAACAGTAGGAACACCGGCTGGGACAAAAGGGAATATTAATATAAAGGCCATAGTCCTTTTTAGACAGGGCCCCCACTTCTTTTAGCTCCAGCTGGGCAATGGCCACCAGGAGGTCGGCCAGGTCCCTATCCACCAGGTAGTCGGTGGCCAAAAAATCCACCAGGTCCTCTGGACTATGGCCCCTTCCCTTCTTAATGGCAAACTTAATGGGCCGGGTCCCGGTCAAAATCCCCCACTTGCTGGGGACTTTTTTATCTGTTTTTAGGTCCCGGGCCAGCCACCTGGCCACCTTGTGCCTTTGGTCCATGGGGTCGTCTTCCCTCTTAAAGGACTTAAAAAAAACTTGGCCCAAATCAGAAAATAGAACGTTAACTAGATCTTCATCAGGCTCTTCTACAAGGGTCATCACTAGGTCTGCCCCCTCTGCCTCATAGGTGGGATAATAGATCCTTAGAAGCTCAAAATAAGCGTGGGCATCGCCTGGCCGTTTACTCTTTACTTTAATCATTTATAGCCTTCTTAAAAAGGGATTTAAGCGTTTTTCTCGCTCCATGGTGGTTCCCTCCCCGTGGCCTGGAAGGACCCTTATGCCGTCATCAAAGCTAACCAGCTTTCTTAGGGAGGTCATCATGGCCTCCAAAGACCCACCTGGAAAGTCTGTCCGGCCAATAGATCCTTCAAAAAGGGTGTCGCCACTAAAGAGAAGATCCTCAATTAGAAAGCACATGGACCCTGGTGTGTGTCCCGGGGTCAAATAGGCCTTAATATCTCCTAGCTTAAAGGGCAAGATCTCCCCATCCTTAATATAGTGGTCCACTTTTTTATTGGGCTCTTCTAGCCCCATCATGGCTGCCATATTTAAGCCTGGGTTTAGGTAGACCTCTTCTTCTTCCTGGGCCATATAGACCTCCACCTGGAAGTGGTCCCTTACTTCATTTAGGGCCCCTATATGGTCCCCATGGGCATGGGTAAGGAGGATGGCCTCCAGCTGGACCCCCTCTTTTTCTATGGCTTGGATGAGGGCCTTTCCATGGCTAGCAGGATCAATAAGGATCCCCTCTTTATTTTCATTAAAGACCAGGTAGGTATTTGTGGCCTGGATGCCTACAACATGTCGAATAACTTGTAACATTAAAAATTCCTTTCACTGTCCAGTAAAATAGTCACGGGTCCATGGTTGCTAAGTTCTACCTCCATATCTGCCCCAAAGCGACCACTTTCTACCTTAAGGCCTGATTTTTTAAGCTCCTGGATGCAGTCCAGGTAGGCCGGTTCAGAAACGGGTCCCTTGGCCGCTTGGATATAGGAGGGGCGGTTGCCCTTTCTGGCATCCCCATAGAGGGTAAATTGACTAACTAGGAGGATGTCTCCCTGGATGTCCTGGATAGACCGGTTCATGATCCCCTTTTCGTCATCAAAAACCCGTAGGTTCAAGATTTTCCTCACGATATAGTCCAGGTCTTGCCGGGTATCCTCTGCAGAAACCCCCAAGAGGACTAAAAACCCCTTAGAAATTTCCCCACAGACCTCTTCTCCTACCCTGACCCTAGCTGAGCTTACTCTTTGGACAACCGCCCTCATTTTTACCTCCTAATTTTTCACCCGATAGGCACTATAGACATTTTTAATGCCCCTTAACTTCTCTAGTAGATTCGCTAGTTCATTTAAGTCATGGAGCTGAACCACCGTATTGACACATAGGGTTTGATCATTTTGAGTTCTAGCAGACAAGTTGACCAGGTCCACATTGGCATCGTTAAGTCGTGTGGCCACATCGCCAATGACATTGGCCTTGTCTGCCGCTCGAATTTCGATATTGGCATTATAACGATCCTTGTCCCCTCCGTCCCATTTGACTTCAATTAACCGGGACTTGTCCGCTGAGTTTTTTATATTCACACAGTCGCACCGGTGGACAGAGACCCCCCGGCCAATGGTTATATAACCTAAAATATCATCTCCTGGCAAGGGATTACAACATTTAGCAAAGCGGACCTTGACATTGTCGATGCCCTTGACCACAACCCCATTGTTACTGGTGGGACGTTTTTTCTTAATTTGCCCCTGAATGTCTTGGACTTGAAGGGGCTTGTTCTTGTCCTTCTCTTCCACATAGAGGTCAATTAATTTGGCTATGACTTGGTTGGGACTGATGCTGCCATAGCCCACCGCCGCATAGAGGTCTTCCAGATGAGATACCTGGAGCCTGGCCATAACCTGATTTAGCCACTCTTCCTTTAAGAGGGCCTTGGCCCCATAGCCTTGTTTTTTTGTTTCCTGCTCTAAGAGGGTCCGGCCCAGCTCAATATTTTTATCCCGGTCCCGGCTCTTAAAATACTGGCGGATCTTCGTCCTGGCCTGGGAGGACTTGACTATATTTAACCAGTCCATGGAGGGCTCTGCATTCTTGTTGGTAATGACCTCCACAATATTGCCTGTTTTTAATTTGTAGTCCAGGGGGACGATCCGGCCATTGATCTTGGCGCCTACACAGGTGTTGCCAATATCCGTATGGATTCGGTAGGCAAAGTCCACAGGGGTGGAATTTTCTGGTAGGTTGATAACATCTCCCCGGGGGGTAAAGACATAGACTTCATCGGCAAAGAAGTCCACCTTGAGGGTCTCAATAAAATCGTTGGGATCGTTTAGGTCCTTTTGCCATTCTAAAAGCTGCCTTAGCCAGGTTAGGTTTTCATCAAAGGAAGTGGCCTTGCTGACCCCTTCCTTATATTTCCAGTGGGCAGCAATCCCATATTCGGCCGTCTTGTGCATTTCTAGGGTCCTTATTTGGACCTCAAAGGTCTCCCCGTTGTTGTCGATAACTGTGGTGTGTAAAGACTGGTACTTGTTGGGCTTGGGCATGGAAATAAAATCTTTGAAACGGCCCGGAATGGGCTTATACATGGTATGGACTACCCCTAGGGCCCCATAACAGTCCTTAACGTCTGTGACTAAAATCCTCACGGCAGACAGGTCGTAGATTTCATCAAAGGACCGACCCTTGTGCATCATCTTCTTGTAAATACTATAGAAGTTTTTGGGGCGTCCTTGGATTTCCGCTTCAATCCCTACTTTTTTTAGTTGGATACTAATGGCTCCAATTAAAGAATTAATGAGTTCTTCCCGTTCAGACCGCCTCTTGTTGACCATGTCCACAAGCTTATAGTACTTGTCTGGATCTAGGTATCTTAAGGACAGGTCTTCTAGCTCCCATTTTACCCGGCTCATCCCCAGTCTATCAGCTAGGGGGGCATAGATCTCTATGGTTTCCAGGGCCTTCTCGTGTTTTTTCTCATCGGTCATATACTCCAAGGTCCGCATGTTATGGAGCCGGTCAGCAAACTTCACAATGACCACCCGGATGTCCTTGGCCATGGCCAAGACCATTTTTCGGATATTTTCTGCTTGTTTTTCCTTCTTGGTCTTGTAGTTTAGTTTCTTTAACTTCGTCACCCCGTCTACCAAGTCAGCAATCTCTTCGTTGAAGTCTTTTTTTATATCTTCATAGGTGACCTCTGTATCTTCAACGACGTCATGGAGAAGACCGGCAATGATGGTGGGGGTATCCATATTCATCTCCGTTAAAATTAAAGCCACATGGTAGGGATGTATGATGTAGGGCTCGCCAGAATTACGGACTTGTCCCTCGTGGGACTTTTCAGCCAGGTCAAAGGCCCGTCTTATGGATTTAAAATCAGCCCCGGGGTTGTATTTTTTTATGGCACTTATTAAATTTTCCAACATAAAAATCACCACACTTTAGTAAATCGATAGCTTATTATTTTTATTTGCAGGGATAGCTTGCCCCTAAATTCATTTTCTTCTAGGCTATAGATAATATCCATCTGAACGGGGCTGGGTCTTCCCTTAAAGACACTTTCCAGGGCCTCTTGGCCATAGGCTTTTACTAGCTCTTGGCAAAAGGCCTGGCTGTCTCCAAAATAAATCGCTTCATAGACCTCTCTTCTTTCTGTTAGGAAGATTTTTAAGACATTTCGATTTTTCCCCAGGATCTGCGCCTTTAAAAGGCCTAGGTTTAAGGCCCCAAAACTAGGCTGGGGATTGCCACTGCCAAAGGGGCCCAGGTCTGAAAGACTTTGGGCCAGGTCTAGGCTAGTCTGAGATAGGTCCAGGGCCTGGTCAATTCGGTAGATGGGAACCAGGTCCTCCTTCTTTAGGGTGGCATGATCTAAGAGGTGCCTCTTAAAGGAGGGAAAGTCTTCCTCCCTAAGACTTAGACCACAGGCCATGGCGTGGCCCCCAAAGGATTGTAAAAATTTTTTGCTCTTGCCTATTTCTTCAACCATGTTCCAAGCCTCAATGCTTCGTCCCGATCCCTTTAAGAGGTCCTTTCCCTTGGTCAGAACAATGGTGGGCCGGTGGTATTTTTCCTTGATCCGGCCGGCTATAATCCCGGCAATACTTTCATGGAGGTCATCATGGCGAAGGAGGTAGATGGGAAGGTCTTTTTCTCCAGGTCTTTTTAGGGCCTCCTCAATTTTTTCTAGCCCCTGGGTGGTTAACTTTTGTCTTTCATAATTTAACTGCCTAAGGTCCTTGGCCATATCTAGGGCCCGAGTATAGTCCTCACACAGGAAAAGTTCTACAACCTGGTTGGCATCGGAAAGCCGGCCTGCAGAATTAATGGTCGGGCCTATAACAAAACCAATGTCCCCACTGCGAATATCCCCCCTTAGGGAGGAGGCCTCTTTGATGGCCTCAACAGCTGGGATCTTAAGCTGGTTTAACCTTTTTAAACCCAGGGTCACCAGGGTCCTGTTTTCCCCTTTTAGGGGCATCACGTCACAAATAGTGGCAATGGCAGCATAGGCTAAAAGAGAAGGGTCTAGGTCTTCTAAATGACCCATAATGGTATAAAGGTAGACAACCAGCTTATAGGCTACAGCCGCCCCACTTAGGTCCTTAAAGGGATAGGAACAGGCCACCTGCTTGGGATTAATCACCCCATCTGCCTGGGGAACTCGGTCCCTTTTTTCTCCCTGGTCATCCTCTTCTTTTGGAATATTGTGGTGGTCGGTGATAAGGACCCTTATGCCGTGTTGTCTGGCTAGTTCAACGGCCTCAAAGGCAGCAATCCCATTGTCACAGGTTATAATCAGGTCCACCTGGTCTTCTTTGGCCTTAAGAACATGGTCCTTATTTAAACCATAGCCGTCATGGATCCGGTGAGGAATATAATAATCCACATTAAAGCCCAGCTGGCCCAGCCCCTTCATCAGAATGGTGGTGGCCATGGTCCCATCAGCATCATAATCGCCTATAATTCGCAATTTTCCCTGGTTTTTTCTTAAGCTAGATAGGAGATTGCCTGCCTTTAGGATATCCTTCATTAAAATGGGCGAATGGAAGCGCTTGGGGCTGGGGTCTAGAAATTCTTCCAAGGCCTCTTGACTGTCTATCCCCCGGTTAATAAGAATTTTGTATATTAGATTATTTATACCCAAAGACTGGTAGTTTATTGGTTTTTCAGGTGTTTTGTTGCGTATAAACCATTTTTCCTTCATATCCATCATCCATTCATTGGCTAGCTAAGATTACTCCATCTCCTTGGCATAAATAGAGATGGCACATTCTATTCTCTTCTTCTCCATATCACAGGCTAGGCCAAAGGGCTTTAAAATATCCTGGTTGTTGTACCAGGCATTGGCATGGCAACCCCCGGAACAGTAATATTTGGCCCAGCAGGTCTGGCAGTCTTCCTTGTTGAAGATATGGGCTTCTTGGAAGCGCTTTTGCAGGTCCCTTCTCTTGATGCCCTCAAAGACATTGCCCATTAAAAATTCCTCTTCCCCGACAAACTGGTGGCAGGGGTAGATGTCCCCCTGGGGGGTAATGGCAATATAGTCACTGCCTGCCCCACAGCCCACGGATTTTTTATAGGCACAGGGGCCTCCAGACAGGTCAATCATATAGTGGAAAAATAAGAAGTCTGGGTCTGTCTTGCGGATGTCCATGTAGTCCTTGGAAAGTTTTTCATACTCCTTTAGGATCTGGGCCAGGTGCTCTTCCCGGATGGCATAGTCTTCCTTGGGGTCTGTCACCACAGGTTCCATGGAGGTCTTCTTAAAGCCCAGGTCATGATAATGACGGACGTCTTCTGAAAAGTCTAGGTTTTTATTGGTAAAGGTTCCCCGGATATAGTAGTCCTTGTCTCCCCTCCTATCCACTAGCTTCTTGAATTTTTGGGCGATAAGGTCGTAACTCCCCTTGCCATTGGTGGTGGGTCGCATGGCGTCATTGACTTCTGGCCGGCCATCTAGGGATAAGACCACATTGTCCATTTCCCGGTTGGCAAAGTCAATGATTTCGTCATCTAAAAGGACCCCGTTGGTGGTTAGGGTAAACCTAAACTTCTTATTGAACTTCTTTTCCTCCTGGCGCCCATAGGCCACCAGGTCCTTAACCAGGTCAAAATTCATAAGGGGTTCTCCCCCAAAGAAGTCCACCTCTAAATGGTAGCGATCCCCACTGCTGGCTATTAAAAAGTCTAGGGCCTTCTTCCCTGTTTCCAGGTCCATAAGCATCCTTTGGCCCTTAAAGTCCCCCTGGGAGGCAAAGCAGTAAGTACACCGCAAGTTACAGTCATGGGACACATGGAGGCAAAGAGCCTTTATCTTAAAATCGGGATTAAAGCTTGACAGGTCTAAGGGGCTATCCTCAGCAAACAAGAGCTCATCTTTAATCAGTAAAGCGACTTCTTCTATGGCTCTTGTAAGGTCTTCTTTAGGGTAGGTCCCCTCCCATTTGGCCAAGACTTCCTCCTTAGACAGGACCTTTATATCATCAATAATATCGTAGACAAGGGGGTCCACCAGGTGGATGGAACCTGAGCCTATATCCAAGATAATATGCTGGTTATTAAGATAAAATTTATGTATTTTTCCAAGTAACTTTTCCAAGTAGCTATCTCCATTCTACATTTAATTTAAAGAAAAATAAAAGTTGTGGCAATCCACAACCTTTATCTCTTCGTATTCTCACATTTTTGATTACCTACTGTACAAGATGTTTTACAAGCAGATTGGCAAGAGGTTTGACATTCACCGCAGCCTGCGTGTTTCAAATTGGATTTTAAAGATTTATGTGAAATAGTTTTTATGTATTTCATAAACTCCTCCTTAAAAAATATTAATTTTTTTCTTCTTTACTTGTTTCTTCTTGGGCCGCTTGTTTTTTATTGTTGCTATGATTTTTCTTTTTAACAACAGAACTTACGCCCCACTTCATCACTTCAAGTCGAGTCTTCATGCCACTAGATTCAATGACAACCAGGTCTTCCTTTACTTGAATGATCGTTCCTACAATACCACCAATGGTTAGGATTTCATCGCCAATAGCTAGACTGCCTCTCATGTCCTTAACTTCTTTTTCCCTTTTCCTTTGGGGACGGATAAGAGCAAAGTAAAAGATGGCAATCATGACGATAAGTGGTAAAAAGGTAGTTAATAAATTTCCTTGTTCAAAATTCAAAAAATCCCTCCTAATTTACTCCTAAGATCTATTATACCCATAAGTGTCATAAAAGTCATCCTTAAATTCTTTAAAGTGGTCCTCTTTAATGGATTTTCTAATGTCTTCCATGAGCTTAACTAGAAAATAAATGTTGTGGTAGCTAGCCAGCCTAAGACCTAAAATTTCATCGGTCTTAAAGAGGTGGCGGATATAGGCCCGGCTATAGTTTTTACAGACATAGCAGTCACACTCAGGATCTAGGGGCAAAAAGTCTTCTGCATAGGCCGCATTTTTTACCACCAGCTTCCCCCTCCGGGTAAAGACAGTTCCATTTCTCCCGATCCGGGTGGGTAAAACACAGTCGGCCATGTCAATCCCTCTTTCCACTGCCTCAAAAAGGTAGTCGGGGCTGCCCACCCCCATTAGGTAACGGGGCTTGTCCTTGGGTAGCCAATCTGTGGTGTAGTCTAAAACCTCCTTCATCAGGTCCAGGGGTTCTCCCACACTGAGGCCCCCTACGGCATAACCTGGAAAGTCTAGGCCCACTAGGTCTTTGGCAGAGGCCTCCCGAAGGTCCCTATACATGCCCCCTTGGACAATGCCAAAAAGGGCCTGGCCAGGCTTGTCCTTATGGTAGTCCTTACACCGCCTAGCCCACCGGCTGGTTCTTTCCATGGACTCCTTAATATAATTATAGTCTGAGGGATAGGGGGCGCACTCATCAAAGGCCATCATAATATCAGATCCAAGGGCATGCTGGATCTCCATGGACTTTTCTGGAGAAATAAAGAGCTTGGACCCGTCTATGTGAGACCGGAAATGGACCCCTTCCTCAGTAATTTTTCTCCTTTTGGCTAGACTAAAGACCTGGAAGCCACCAGAATCTGTTAGGATGGGCCGGTCCCAATGCATAAATTTGTGGAGCCCACCTGCTTTTTTTATAATATCTGTTCCTGGACGTAAAAAGAGATGGTAGGTGTTGCCTAAAATAATACTGGCGCCAATCTCTTTTAGCTCTTCAGGGGTCATGGCCTTGACAGTGGCTTGGGTCCCCACAGGCATAAAGACCGGGGTCTCAATAAGACCGTGGTCGGTTTTTAAAAGTCCTGTCCTGGCTTTGGACTGACTGGACTGGTGTAATACGTTAAACTCCATAAAGCCTCCTTATTCTAAAAACATGGCATCGCCAAAACTAAAGAAGCGGTACTTGGCTTCTATGGCATGCTGATAGGCCCTTTTAATAATCTCCTGGCTAGAAAATGCTGAAACCAGCATAAGCAGGGTGGATTCTGGCAGGTGGAAGTTGGTAATTAAACCATCCACCATCTTAAAAGTATAGCCGGGATAGATAAAGATATCTGTGGACCCATGGCCCGCCTCTAGAAGCCCCTGGGCGTTGGTGGCTGCCTCTAGGGTCCTTAGGGAGGTGGTTCCTACAGCTAGGATCCTATGGCCCTGGCTCTTTTTTTGATTGATCTTTTGGGCGACCTGGGGACTAACAAAATAGACCTCCTCATGCATATGGTGGTCTTCAATATTTTCAGCTCGCACAGGCTGGAAGGTCCCCAGGCCCACATGGAGGGTGACAAAGAGGATGTCTACCCCCATGGCCTTAATCTCTTCCATCAGGGCCTGGGTAAAGTGTAGACCTGCCGTAGGGGCTGCGCTGGACCCTATATTTTTGGCATAGATGGTCTGGTAGCGGTCCTTTTCCTTAAGGTCTTTTTTTATATAGGGGGGCAGGGGCATGGCGCCTAAGTGGTCAATAATCTCAAGAAAGACCCCCTCATAGCTAAAGTCAATAAGCCGGCTGCCAGATTCTAAGACCTCCGTCACCCTGCCTCTTAGCTGGTCTGAAAAAATAATCTCCTGGCCTTCTTTCATCTTCCTCCCTGGCCTAACTAGACATTCCCAGCAGTCCTTTTTCTTTTCCTTAAGGAGGAGGACTTCAATGGCTTCTTCCTTTTGGGGACGGTGGCCATAGAGCCGGGCAGGTAAAACCTTGGTGTCATTAAAAACCAGGGTGTCTCCAGGCCTTAGATAGTGGCCAATATTTTTAAAAATATCATCCCTATAGTCCCCCGTGGCCTTGTCTACATGGAGTAGCCGGCTGTGGTCCCTCTTTTTTAGGGGTTCCTGGGCAATAAGCTCTTGGGGGAGGTCATAATTAAATTCTTCTAATTTCATAGGGCTCCTTACATGGGTATTTATTATCTATTTATCTACTGGTCTGGGTCTTTTAAAAGGGCTGCGTAGCCTAAGTGGTCGTAGGCCTTGGCAGAGGGGATTCGGCCCCTGGGAGTTCTTTGGATCATGCCAATTTGGAGGAGGTAGGGTTCATAGACGTCTTCTAGGGTGACTCGTTCTTCTCCTAGGCTGGCGGCCATGGTTTCAATCCCCACAGGCCGGCCTCCATAATCTAGGATCATCATTTCCAGGATCCTCCGGTCCAAGTGGTCTAGGCCGTAGTGGTCTATTTCTAAAAGTTCTAGGCCTTCCTTGGCCACCGCTTGACTAATAATCCCATCTTTTTTAACCTCGGCATAGTCTCTGATCCGTTTTAAAAGTCGGTTGGCAATCCTAGGGGTGCCCCGGGACCGTCTAGCAATTTCTGCGGCCCCACTTTTCTCTAAGGGAATCTCTAAAATCATGGCAGACCTAAGGAGGATCTCTTCTAGGCTCTTCTTGTCATAGAGTTCCAGGTTTAAGAGGACCCCAAACCGGTCCCTTAGGGGAGAGCTCAGTTGGCCAGACCGGGTGGTGGCTCCAATAAGGGTAAACTTGCTTAAATCTAGACGCATGGACCGGGCAGAAGGCCCCTTGCCTATAATTAGGTCCAGGGCAAAGTCCTCCATGGCTGGATAGAGGACCTCCTCCACAGTTCGGTGGATCCGGTGGATCTCATCAATAAATAGGACGTCATTTTCCTCTAGGTTGGTCAAGATACTGGCCAGGTCTCCCGGCCTTTCAATGGCTGGGCCAGAGGTGGTTTTAATATGGACCCCTAGTTCATTGGCAATAATTTGAGCCAGGGTGGTCTTGCCCAGACCTGGGGGCCCATGGAGAAGAACATGGTCTAGGGGTTCCTGTCTGGTCCTAGCCGCCTGGATAAAAATGTCCAGCTTCTCCTTGGCCCGGTCCTGGCCTATATATTCCCTAAGCCACTTGGGCCTTAGGGAGGGCTCACTCTGGTCTTCTTCCCGATAGTTTCTTGAAATAATCCGTTCTTCTTCCATTTCTTCTCCCCCCTTTTAAACTATATATTTTTAGATAGGGCCTTTAGGGCCTGGCGAATAAGGGTTTCTAGGTCTTCCTCCTCCCCAAGGCCTTGGAGGGCCCCCTTGGCTTCATATTCATTATAGCCTAGTCCCACTAGGGCTTGAAGGGCCGTAGCCCTTTCTGAAGACTTAGTGGCAGCAAGGGGAGGCTGGCTCAGATCTACGGGACCAGAAATAGCCTGGACCTTGTCCTTAAGTTCCAGGATAATTCTTTCTGCACTCTTTTTTCCTATGCCAGGGGCCTCCTTTAAAGAGGCCACGTCCTCTAGGAGAATGGCCTGTTTTAGCCTGTCTACAGGCGCTGTACTCAAGAGACTAAGGGCGGCCTTGGGCCCGATACTGGTCACCGTGTTAAAGAGCTCAAAAAGTTTCCTTTCATTTTTGTCCTTAAAACCATAAAGACTCAGGCTATCTTCTCGAACCACTAGCTGGGTGTATAAAAGGACGGTATCCTCCTTTTCTAGACCCTCTAGACTATAGCGGCTGGCTAAGATATGGTAGCCTATGTCCTGGCAAAAAAGGACACAAAAATCCTCCCCTATCTCAATGACCTTTCCCCTAATACAATCAATCATGGTCTCACCTTATCCTAAATTGGTCTTTAAACTTTCGTGAATTGGCATGGGTAATGGCAGCCGCTAGGCCGTCAGCCACATCATCGGGCTTAGGAACTTGGTCCAGGTGGAGGATCATCTTGACCATCTCTTGGACCTGGTGTTTTTCTGCCTGCCCATAACCCACCACCCCTAATTTGATTTGTGGTGGGGTATATTCAAAGGTCTCCAGCCCCTTGTTAACGCAAGCTAGCAGGGCCACCCCCCTGGCTTGAGACACGGAAATGGCCGTGGTAATGTTGTTATAGAAAAACAATTCTTCAAAGGCCGCTTCTTCTGGCTGGTACTTGTCTATAAGCGCCAAAAGCTCCCTATGGATCTTAGCCAGGCGCTCAGGAAAGGCCAGGTCCTTGTCCGTGGTAATGGCCCCATAATCCACCGGCCTACACTTATTTCCTTCGATATCTACTATCCCATAGCCCAAGATGGCTAGGCCAGGGTCTATTCCTATTATCCGCATAGTCCTCCTAAAAAAGGGCCCTTACGAGCCCTTTAAATCATCTATACCGTTTTAACACTTGATCATTTAGCCCATTCCAATAGGCCCTATGGTAAATCTTTAAGGCATCCCTATGTAAAAAACGATAAAGTTTTTTTGATAGGCCATAGAGTTCCTTGGTGGATAGGTGGCTATCTGACTCCCTATAATGATCTTCCTTTGAATCATAGTTTATCATAATTTGACGGTCCAAGTGGGTATTTAAGTGCTTGATCTTCTTTTTCAAGACCCGCCTGTTATACCAGCTGACCTGGTCCACATAGTTTTTAGTAAAACTTACATCATTATGGATATTACAGGTCACCCACCGCCTAAATCGCCCTATTTCTTCCAGGTTTCTATCATAGTGAAAAAGGCTTTTCCGATTATATAATTCAGGCACGGTAAAATATTTTAGGGCCAAGATCTCCAGTTCATTAACCTCTTTACAGGCACTCATCCCCCGCCGGTAGCCCTCTAGATACATAATCAGTTCAAAACGATTAATATCATCATGGATCAGCTGGCTTAGGTTGGCTGCTATGAGTTCCTTGCCCTCTTTATAGTATAGGAAACCCTCAATATCCTTACGCAAACTTTTTAGAGACACATAAGAAGGAAAGATATTTTCGATACTTTCATCTATTTTATAAAGGTTTAGCAGAATTTGTAGCGCTTCGCTATCCCCCTTATATAAGAATCGACGCAAAAGGCTTGCTTTTAACTCTGCATAATTATATTCAATTTTCTTAGGCTGGTAAGCTTTTTCCATCGAACTCATTCTTCTTCCCCCAATTTCATTGCAAGTAATATTATACTATAAAGGAATTTGAATTTCGACCGGTCTTTTATATTTTTGTAAATTAAAGGATATTGTAACCTGACAACTGGCAGTCTAACAACATATCCTCGGGCCAGACCCCCACTTGGACTTCCCCAATGTGATACTTCTCTAGGAAGAAAAGACAGATCCGAGATTGACCAATCCCCCCACCAATGGTATAGGGCAGGTCCCCGGCTAAAAGGCTCTTGTGGTAATCCTGCTCCAAACGGTCTTCCGTCTTAGATAGGCGGGTTTGCTTTAGGAGGGCCTCCTCATCAACCCGGATCCCCATACTGGACAGTTCGATGGCAGACCGGGTGGTGGGGTTAAAGAAGATAATATCTCCATTTAGGCTCCAATCGTCATAGTCAGGGCTCCTTAGGTCGTGGGGCTCTCCTGAGGATAACTTGTGGCCAATCCCCATTAAAAAATAGGCTCCATATTTTTTAGCAGCCAGCTCCTCCCTCTCCTTGGGGCTCTTATCGGGATACATATCCTCCAGTTCTTGGCTGGAGATAAAGGTGATCTCCTCAGGAAGTTTTTCAGAAAGCACAAAGGGATAGACGCTGTTAATATAGTTTTCTGTCCGTTTAAAGACGGAATAAATTTGGTTGACTACAAACTTTAGGTAACTGGCATTGCGGTCTTCCTTGCGTATAATTTTTTCCCAGTCCCATTGGTCCACATAGACCGAGTGGATACTATCTAAGACTTCATCTGCCCGGATGGCATTCATGTCGGCATAAAGGCCTTCATAGTAGCCAAAGCCATAGCGTTTTAGGACATAACGTTTCCACTTGGCCAGGGACTGGACAATCTCCACCTTCATATCATATTGGCCCAGGCTAAAGGAGACAGGCCTTTCCACCCCTGAAAGTCTATCATTAAGCCCAGATGAGGGGGTGACAAAAAGAGGGGCGGACACCCGGGTTAAGTTGAGGGTGTTGGCCAGGTCCCTTTGGAAAAAGTCTTTTAAGGTTTTTATGGCGATTTGTGTTTCCCGGATGTCTAGTTCACGGGCTAAAGAGTTGTTTCTCATGGTCTTTCCTCCTAAAAAAAACATAGCGAAAATTCTCGTTAGGACGAAAATCTTCGCTATGCCACCTATTTCAAGTACTACATACTCTATTACACGATAACGGGTAATACCGTAAGCTTTATTTCTTAAGCTTAACCTCCTGGGTGTTTTTCTATAAGATCATGGCCGCTGGTTCTCACCTGGTCCAGCTCTCTGGGGGTTGTCTCTTATATACTCTTCCAATCACCGGCTAAATCATATGGGCAGCTTCTTTTTGCAGCTGAGGGCTCATTTCCTCAGCCAATTCAAAGGCTAGGGACAGTAGATACAAATTAATATTGGCTGCATAATCTAGGTCCTTAGCAAAACTAAGGGGCTCTTCTCTATAGAGGGCCAAAATATTTTCAATGTTTTCAATAAAGTAGCTTCTTAAATCTAGAATACCCCCACTAAAGCGTTCATCGGGCCAAGCCTGTCTTAGATTTAAGTCAAATTCATGGGTCTTGGCATACTTATTTAGGTCTGCCTCATAGGTCATGTGCTTCTTTGTGGAAGAACGGGTCAGGCAGCTAATATTGGCATTATGAGGATAACAGAAGAAGTCGGCTAGAAAATGGCTGGTTGTACCTATTTTCCGGCTTAATTTATTGAGTAGGAGTCTAGAAAAAGACTCGCTTTTTTGCATGGTCTGTAAGAAAAGAGTGATTTTTACTAGTTCATGACCAACAAAACCTACACTTTGGTCAGGATAGTGGGACTTTAAGCGGTATTTAGGAAGAACATCCGGCGCTATAGATCCCCAGAGAAGTAGCTTTTTATTGAGTTCTAAGTCATATTCGTCTTTCACATAATCGAAAATATTTGAAGATACGATTTTATGTGAATCCATATACATAAAGCTTCCTCCAAATGTTGACACTTATAAAACCACTTACGCTTTTTATTATAGTCAATGACACAAAAGACGTCAAGTATTGTCCGGGTCTATTTACTGGCTTTACTGGTATAAATACTGGTAGGCAGAAAATTCGTCATTGATAATGGTCCAAATGCCAGGTGTTTCAAAACCTAAGCGCCAGGAACCTAAACCAGCCAGGTTGTACTTTCGCATCAGGCTTGCCTTCCACTGGATGGACTCGGCGTCTTCTATCCAAATCTTGTGGGTGACGCCCCCATTGTCTGTTTCTACATAATGCTGTTTGGCCTCTGGATCCCATTGGATAATAAGGTTTCTTTCCCTAATAAAGTCAGAAACTGCTGTCATGGAAACGGATTGAGAGGAGGTTTCTTGGTCATTTTCAGACCAAATCCGGGTGTAGAAGGGAACCCCTAGGATAAGTTTTTCCTTGGGAATATTTCGAATGGCTAGGTTGATGTTGGATTCTACCCACCGGTATTCTGCCACAGAGCCTGCCTGGTCTGAAGAAGACCAATGCTGGTCATAGGTCATAAGAATGACATAGTCGCTGACCTTGGATAAGGCCTTGCGGTCATAAAACTCATTTTCTACACTATTGCTAGTGGGTGGGGTCACATCTACAGAAACTAAGATCCCTTCAGGCTTAAAGGCCTCATAGACCTCTGCCACAAAGTCTGTGATCAGGTCCCTATCCTCTAAACGGGTCTGTTCAAAGTCAATATTAATCCCTTTTAAGCCATAGTTTTTAACCAGGCTTAAGAGTTTATTAATGGCCTGAGTCCTGGCCTGGGGATTAGAAAGAAACTCATGGGTTAGGTCTGGATCAAACTGGTTGTCCACATAGCCCCACACGTCAATGCCTAGATTATTGTAAGCTGCTACATAGCGACTATCTCCCCGGTCATAGATGGTCCCTTGGCTATCCTGGATAGAAAACCAGGTGGGGATAATGACATCAAGGCCTTCAATGGCCTGGATATTTTGGATCTTTTCATCTGGCATCTTGGCGTAGGTGTAGTCCCAAGTTATATTTAAGGGCTTAGCCAGGGCCGATTTTAGGCCCTCTCCCTGGGTCCTATCAACGCGATAGTCCCCTTCCACCAATTGGACGTCTAGGTTTTCTTCATAGACATAGCCTTGGTAGCCCATCTTTTCCCGAACCTTGTACCAGCCGTCTTCCGTCTTGCCATAGGCAAAAAGGCCATCCTCCGCATTTAGGGTTTTTACAATGGGACTACTTGTAGAGGGCCCCTCCCTTAGGTTGACCCCATCTCCAGAAGGCTGGGCCTGGGCATAGTCCATCCTCAGGTCATCAATGACCAGGATGTTTTGGTCCTTGTTGTAACGGGCCCGGGTCGGAAAGTCGTGGATAAAGGCCTCTACTGGAACAAAAATTTTGCCCTCTTCTTCAAATATAGGGTCCCGAAGGCCTATTCTAAGGCCATTGAGGCTGGCTTCTTGACTGTCTAGGGGGATGATTTTTTCCCCCGCCTGGTTGTTAAAGACAAGCTCCTTAGTCTCTTCCCTGTAAGTGGCTGTCTCATCAAAATAGTCCTGGATCATTTGGACACTTAGGTAGTGCTGAGAGTCAATTCGTTTGACCTCATCGGCTGGTAGGACCTCATCTTCATAGATCACACGGTAGTCTTCATAGACTTTTGAAAATTGGTTGTTGCTTTGGCTCTTATTTAAATAAAAGAAGGCGCCTATTCCTCCCAGGATGAGAAAAATAATGAGTAGTAGTATTTTTTTCATAAATCTCCGTCCTTCAATGGGTTTAGTTTACTTGAAATGATTGACTGGTTTTTGAGAAATGGAAAAAGACATTGTCAGGACAATGTCTTTTTAGTTTAATAATTTTTCTTTTCTTTAACCCGGGCAGCCTTACCTTGACGGTCTCTTAGATAGTAAAGTTTAGCGCGACGGACCTTCCCTCTTCTTTGAAGCTTAATTTCTTGAATTCTTGGAGAGTGAACCAAGAAAGTTCTTTCCACGCCAACACCATAGGAAACCCTTCTTACAGTAAAGGTTTCATTGACACCGCTTCCTTGACGTTTTAAGACAGTGCCTTCAAAAATTTGAATTCTTTCCCGTGTCCCTTCAACGACACGATAATGAACTTGAACGGTATCCCCTGGTTTGAAATCGGGAAGGTTATCTTTTAACTGTTCTTGTTCAAGAGTTTTTATAATATCCATTGTCTACCTCCTATATATTTTCTTCCAATTTTTTAATAAAGTCGATCTCTTCTTGGCTAAAATCTATTTCCTTTAACAGGTCCGGCCTTTTTTCTAGGGTCTCTTTAATGGCCATCTGCCGCCTATAGGTCCGTATCTTTTCATGGTCGCCACTAAGGAGAACCTCTGGCACTTCATGGCCCCTAAAATTTTGAGGCCGGGTGTACTGGGGATACTCCAAAAGCTTAGCGGAGTGGGACTCATCTACAGGACTTTCCTCATTGGACAAGACCCCAGGCAAGAGCCTGATAAGCCCATCCATAAGGACCAAACTGGCCATTTCTCCCCCTGAAAGGACATAGTCTCCTATGGAAATTTCCTCGTCCACATAATGGTCAATAACCCTTTGGTCTATTCCCTCATAGTGGCCATTAATCAGGGTAATTTCCTCATAGTCCTTTAGGCTGTTTAGTTTAGCTTGGTTTAAAAGCTGGCCCTTAGGTGAAAGATAGATCACATGACTCTTCTGGCTGGTGTTGGCCTCTAGGGCTCTCACAATAGGTCCCGGTGCCATGAGCATTCCCGGTCCTCCGCCGTAGCTATAGTCATCTACCTTCCTGTGCTTGTTTTCTGAATAGTCCCGAATATTAATAATATCCAGACTAGCCAGGCCTTCTTGAATACCACGGCCTACAACACTGTAGTCCTTAAAAAATTCAAAAATCTCTGGGAAAAGTGTGAGTATCTTAAATTTCATTTTATCATACCCTTAATCGGCTTAATCACTATCTGCCCTTTTTCCAGATCCACAGACTGAATAAATTCCTTTACCATAGGTACTAAAGAATCTCCCCCTTGGCCTTTGACTGTTAAAACAGCATTGGCATGCCCCGTACTGACATCCAAGACCTGGCCCAAGTCTCGACCTTCTGTGTCATAGACAGCAAGGCCAATAAGGTCACTAATGTAATAGCGGTTGTGGGCTAGGGGCATCCTCTCTTCCTTGGGGATAGAGACAAAAACATCTCTTAGGCTATCGGCTTGGTCCCTATTGTCTACACCTTCTAGCTTGGTTAGAACCATATTCTTATGAAGACTAACCGATTCCACCTGTCTTCTCTTTGTTTCATCTCCCACATAGACAGAGTCCAGTTTCTTAAAGCGACTGGCCTCATCGGTCAAGGGATAGATACGAACATGACCCCTTAAGCCATGGCTAGCTACAATTTTACCAATAATTGTTTTTTCCATTTTTACTTCTCAACAATATCTAACTCAACCTCTTGGTCATTTTTCATGGCCACAGCCCGTAAGATGGCCCGGATATTTTTAGCAATCCGCCCCTTCCGGCCAATGACCCGGCCCATATCCTCTTTATCAAGATAGAGAGTGATTTTAGTTAGACCTTTTTCCTCTGAAGTCTCTACTCGGACTTCTTCAGGTTTAGAGACAAGCTGCTTAGCAATATAGCTAACAATTTTTTCCAAGTAGAATCACCTTGTTATCCCTTGTTATTCGTTTTCTTCTGCGTTTTCTACTTCTTCTACTGCTTCTGCACCTTCTGCTTGGGCCTTGACTTCTTCCTCTTCTGCAAGGGCTGGCTCATAGACATGGTTTTGTTTAAAAAGTCTGTCTACTGTATCTGTAGGTTTGGCACCCTTCTTGATCCAGTCCATGGCCTTTTGGGCATCGATCTTTACGGTCTTGGGTACAGTGGTTGGATTATAGTATCCTAACTCTTCAATAAAACGACCATCCCTTGGATAACGGCTGTCTGCTACAACTACTCTGTAGAAGGGGTTCTTTTTGGATCCCATTCTTCTTAATCTAATTTTTACTGCCATAAGTCACCTCCGAAATTTCTATGGCTTCCTACTTAAAAGGGAAAGGGGAAATTCATCCGCTTCTTGCGGCCCTTTCCAAAGTTTCCAAACTGCTTCATAATCTTCTTCAAATCCTTAAATTGCTTAAGAACAGCATTGACGTCTCTCACATCGGTCCCACTGCCCTTGGCAATCCGCTTCCTCCTTGAAGAGTTTATGATTTCTGGTTTAATCCTCTCTTCTTTGGTCATGGACTTGATAATAGCTTCGATCCGGTCAATCTCTTTTTCATCGACATTGACATTTTTTAACATCTTACTATTGGCCCCAGGGAGCATGCCAATGAGCTCATCTAGGGGACCTAAGTTTTTCATCTGGTTGATCTGGTCCAGAAAATCGTCAAAGGTAAAGCTTTGGGTCCGGATCTTATCTTCCAAGGCCTTGGCTGACTTTTCGTCATAATTGCTTTGGGCCTTTTCAATAAGGCTTAGGACATCTCCCATACCTAGGATCCGGGAGGCCATTCGGTTGGGATGAAAAACCTCCAATTGGTCCATTTTCTCCCCTGTGGCCACATATTTAATGGGCACATCGGTGACGGCTCTTATAGATAGGGCCGCTCCCCCTCTGGCATCGCCGTCTAACTTGGTTAGGATGACCCCTGTTATTTCCAGGGCCTGGTTAAAGCTATCGGCCACATTAACGGCATCTTGACCTGTCATGGCATCTAGGACTAAAAGAATTTCTTGGGGCTTCACAGCCGCCTTAATACCCTTGATCTCCTCCATCAAACTTTCATCAATATGCAGGCGCCCAGCCGTGTCAATAATAACCACATCATTGCCATGCTTCTTAGCGTGTTCCAAGCTGGCCTTGGCAATGTCCACTGGAGAAATTTTGTCTCCCATGGTAAAAACAGGCACATCCACTTGAGAGCCCACCACCTGTAATTGCTTAATGGCTGCCGGCCTATAGACGTCGCCTGCCACCAGCAGGGGCCTTTTATTCTTCTTTTTTAACTGCTTGGCGAGTTTGCCCGTACTGGTTGTTTTCCCTGCCCCTTGAAGACCACACATGAGGATGACCGTGGGGCCCTGGGAGGACATATTGAGCTTAGATTCATTCTCCCCCATTAGACGGGTCAACTCTTCATTGACTATCTTAATAACTTGCTGTCCTGGAGTTAAGCTTTCTAAAACTTCAGCTCCAATGGACCGTGCTTTCACCCTTTTTATAAATTCCTTAACCACCTTGAAATTAACGTCTGCCTCCAAGAGGGCAAGACGTATTTCACGCATGGCTGCATCCACATCTTTTTCAGAAAGCTTTCCCTTGCCTCGAAGTTTACCGAGGGTCTCCTGTAGTCTATCGGATAGTGATTCAAATACCATAGAACCCTCCTTCTTTTTTGATCCTATTTATGAGCTTATTGACTTCCTCTAAGATGGCCTTATCCTCTGTCAATAGGCTTATCTTTGTAAGGCTTTCAAGCATAACTTCTTTTTCTCTCATCTGATTTTTTCTTTTATCTAAGAGGCCCAAGAGATCTTCAAATTCCAGAAGCCCCCTGGTTGCCCTTTGAATATTTTCAGAGACGGCCTGTTTGCTAATACCTAGATTGTCTGCAATTTCATTAAGGGAATAATCAAATTGATAGTACATCTTCATGACGGCTTGTTGCCTTTTGGTTAAAAGGTCGGAATAAAAATCCATCAATTCATTGATTTCCAATGTTTTTTTCATCTTAGCTATCACCTTGTCTATAGAGTCAAGGAAAAAACTTGACCTTAAGAATATAGCATGTTTTAGGGAATATGTCAATAGAAAAACACAAGGCTAGCTAAATTTGCCTTGTGTTTTCCTAAGATATTTTTTATCTAGACTTAGTTTTCTACAAAATGGTCAAAAACCTTGGCTACCTTTCCATCTTCAATATAGACCCGAGGCAGACGCTTATTAAAGTGGGTCACAAAGGAGGTTGGAATTTCGTCCACAAGGGCAGAAATTTCTTCGATGGTGATTTCTTCATCCCCTTGCTTTCCAATAAGGACCACTTCGTCCCCTACTTGGCAGTCTACCCCAGTCACATCAATCATAAATTGATCCATACAGATCCGGCCAATTTGTGGGCACCGGACCCCATTTACAAGGACACTCATCTTGTTGCTAAGGGCTCTAGGGATCCCATCCGCATAGCCTAGGGGAAGGGTGGCTACCTTGGTGGGTTTAGTAGTGGTATAGGTTAAGCCATAGCTAATGCCTTGGCCTTCTGGAACCACCTTTAGATGGCCGATTTCAGCCTTAATAGACCCAATAAACTCAACGCCAAAGACCTCCCCAGCTGGATCGTGCTCAATGGACCCATATTGAAGGATGCCGGGTCTAACATAGGTTAGGTCAAATTCTCTATGCCGCATGGTGGCGTGGGAATTGGACACATGAAGGGGAATATCCAGCCCCCCTTCCTTTAGGCCCTTGGCCACAAAGGAATACTTTTCAAATTGACCCATGGTAAAGTCATCATCGGCATCAGCCACAGCAAAATGGGTGAACATGCCGTAGATCTCTACATTTTCTAATTGACTAATGGCAAGGATTGTCTGGATACTTTCTTCTGTTGGCTGGAAACCGATCCGGTTCATACCAGAGTCAATGACAATATGGACCCCTGCCTTTTTGCCCATGTCCTTGGCCTTTTGGTCCAGGGCCTTGGCCGTATCCATGGAGTAGCAAGCCATGTGAATATCATATTCAATGGCAGATTCCATCAAATAGTCGGGGGTATAGCCTAGGATCAAAATTTCTATATCCGGATTTTCTTTTCGAATGCTGATCCCTTCGCTAAGGGTGGCCACGCCAAAGTGGCTGACCCCACATTCTTTAGCGGCCTTGACGATTTCTTTGGCGCCAAACTTGTAGCCGTCACTTTTTACAATAGATAGTAATTCGGTGTCTGGATTAATATTTTCTTTAATCTTTTTTAGGTTGTCCTTATATTTATCTAAGTTGATTTCTAGCCATGCTGGCCGAGTCATTTGCATGAGATGATCTCCTCTCCATAAGATAAAAAACCCTCTGGGTAGCCAGAGAGTTTTTTAACATCGACTTATTCTCTTAAATACCCAAACTTTGTTTTAATAGAGCCAGGGCTTCTTCAGGATATTCCTTACTCATAACCCCTAAAGTCGCCATGATATATTCATTATCCACTAGGATTTTGGCTTCATTGTTTGGTAGAAGCTCTAAACCGTTATTGGATTGGGCGATTTTTTCCATAATCTTTACTCTATTTGGTAACCGAGTTAGAGCACCTCCTGTACCGATAATATACTTAACCCCTGTTAGGTCTTTCCCTTCGGCAATGGTCTTTTTACCACTCCCGCTATAGAGTTCCCTATAGGAACCGGCATGACGCTTAACAGCTTGTACGGTTGCATATTCGGCCAGGACTTCAGAAAATCTTATATCCTCTTCTGTAGAAGGGATGGCTTGATGGTTCTTTATTATCTCTTCTAGGTCTTCTAGGCTGACCCCCATCTTTTTAGCGATCTTTTCTTCGCCAATAAAGTTGACGACCTTGTCCATACTGACATAAAGACCTAGGTCCCCTTCCACAGACCGTTTGGCCTTGGGTTCGGGTGAGATTAGGACCCGGGCCACCTCGTCACTACTGTCCGCTACGGAGTGGACGTCGGTGGTGGCTCCCCCTACGTCAATGGTCATCAGGTCGCCTATGTCCTCATAGAGGACTTGAGAAGCCTGAAGAACCGCACCAGGGGTGGGCATAATAGAGCCTGTCACGAGTTCATCAATCCGTTCCATGCCTGGGGCGTGGATAATGTGACGTTCAAAGACGTCTTGGATGATGGCTCGGGTAGGCTCAATGTTGAGCTTGTCTATTTGGGGATAGACATTTTCTACAATATAAACTTCGATGCCGGCTTGGTCAAAAATTTCTTTGACTTCGTCATCATTTTCAACATTCCCAGCATAGATAACAGGGGCCTTTAGGTCAAGAGAAGCTAATTTTTCGGCGTTTTCCACCGCTGTATCTCTTTCCCCGTAGTCTGTTCCTCCTGCTAGAAGAATAATATTAGGCTCAATCTCTTGGATTTTCTTTAAGTCAGTTCTTCTAAGTTTGCCTGAGGTAATAAATTTTATATTAGCACCTGCCCCTAGGGCAGCTTCTTTGGCAGCCTTCACGGTCATGTCATAGACAAGACCGTGGACTGTCATTTTTAGTCCCCCAGCAGCAGAGCTTGTGGCGACCATCCGGTCCCAGGTGAGTTCCTCAATTTGATAATTTTTCTTTAAATCTTCAATGGCCTGTTCCAATCCAAGATTTACATCCCCTTCTTCAACGGTTGTAAAAGATTGGCCTTGGGCTACAAATTTAGGCTTCCCGGACTCAGAAAAGTCAAATCCATTAACGACTGTTGTTGTTGAACCAATTTCAGCAACGAGTAAACTTAAATTAATCTTCCCGTTCTCCATTTCTACGCTCCCTCTCTTTGATCAAGAAAGTAGCAACGTCCCCACCGTTAGTTCCACGGCCGAATCCAGCATCTACACCAGCTTTTACAGCTAGGTCGTTGGATACTTGGGTACCACCACTAACGATGATAATGTCATCACGGATGCCTCGTTCAATGGCTATATTGTTAATCTTAGACATGTTCTTGTAGTGAATGTCGTCATGAGAAATAATAGTAGAAGCTAGAATCGCATCAGCATCTACTTCGATAGCTGCGTCTACTAGTTTTTCTGGTGGAACAGAGGTGCCTAGATAGTGAACTTCTACACCATATTTTTCAACACCACCGTGTTTGATGTCTAGGATTTCTCTTAGGCCTACAGAGTGTTCGTCTTCGCCGACAGTACCGGCAACGACAACCATAGGTTCTTCTTTTATAGCTTCACGCATATATTCGTCGCTAAGCACTTCGGGCTTAGGTGGAATAACAAGTTCATCTAGGTCAATGTCAAAGGGCACTTTACCCTTGATTTCTACCCGGCAACCTTCTGCCTTTTGTAGAACTTCAACGTTGATACATTCAACATCTTTAAGACCTAGTTTTTCACCCATTTGAATGGCTGCATATTCAGCAGTTCTTGGGTCAGTGGTCATAACGGTAGTAATTTGAACGATACCGTCTCCGCGCCATTCCATTTCAGGAATGATGATGTTGCTACCGACATAACGTTTGTTTTCTTCTAGACGGACATTGACGTTGTCAGTGTCATCTAGTTCATCTATATAAACTATTAAGGATGGATCTTCTAGAGTACATCCGCCAATTAATGAAGCTGGATCTTCTACAGCAGATTCATCATATTGGGCTACATTGTTGTAACCAAAGTGGGCAGTAACTGGAGCCATATAGTCTTCAGCTCTTTCGTATACAGTTCCGGCACCTACGCCACCTTCAATATCTCTAGCAATCCCGTCATAGTTTCTGGCTGGGTATTCTGCAGAGTCAACAAACATACCTTCCCCTACAGCCTTGAAGAAGCCACCTAGTTCAAGAATTTCTTCTAGGTAAAGGACGGCTTTTTCCTTAATCTTTCTAATTTCAGATTTTAGGGGTTCTTCATCCCTGCGAACCTTAACAAATTGAGTGATGCCGTCAAGACCGTTAAAGGCTTGTTTAGCATTGTCTGTTGCTTCAATGTTAAAGATATGCCAGGGCACGTTTCTACCTTCGTCTGGTGTAATGGTAGATTGGATGTCTGCACTAGTTAATTCAGAGGTTAAAATATCTAGGATATGAGTTACAGTTGCTTCTCTTGTAGAAGCGGTCATATACTTGGTATTTTGTTGGGCCCTCATCTTGTATTCATCAAAGAAATCTCTAAGAGCGACAGCATAGGGAAGGTTCATCCGCATACTGGGCGCAGGCTGAGCTGTTGGAGGTACAGTAGAAAGACAGATGTTTTCTTTGTTCATACCTACTTTAGCTGAGTATAGAGAGTTAATACCGTGTTGAACCATAAGTTCAGGAATAACAGTCCAGGCCTTAATGGCAGTAGCGTTGGCGTTGTGGGCTCCGTCAATTTGAGCAATCCCTACATGGGCCATAACGCTTTTAGCTTCAGCTGCGTCTACGAAGGAACGGATCATGTTGATGTTCCGGTAAAGGACGTTGTATTGTGGGTCTTGGTGAGCTCCGTTTACGCCTTCTTCAGCGAAAAGAACGGCAACTTCAGGACCAGCTACCCCAGATACATAAGAGTGGTAGTTTAGGGGCCGGCCTACTTCGTCTTCAATAAGGTCAAGGGCCTTTCTTTGTGCTCTTAAGTGTTTTCTAGTAATAGCGTTACCACCTGTTCCTTGAGGGGTCCCTTCCATTAACTGTTCCATGTGAGATTGTCCAGCTGTACGGATAACCATTAAGTGGTCAGCTCCGTGCCAGGCAGCCATTCTCATTCTACGGATATCATCTTCAGGACGTCCTGAAGCAATTTCAGTGGTGATGTTTGCTGCAGGTTGAGGGTCAATTCCCTTTAGGGAAGAAATGGACCCGGGAAGGGGTTGAGAATTTTTTAGGGATTCAGAAGTTTCATAGTAGGTGAATTCCCCAATTTCTCTAGCTTCGTTCCTTCCACTTCTCCAGTGCCATCCTCTGCTTCTTGGATAGTAGTTTTCAAGTCCTTCAAATACTTCAGGAATGTTGATCTTTTCATCAGGATCCAATGGCTTCATGCCATTCATTCTCTTAGCATCTTCTTCAGGAGTTAAATCAAGACGGTAATAATCATCTTTAATGTGTTGCCATTTTCTTTCAGTCATCTTACTTAGCCTCCTTAAAAACTTCTACAGCTTGGTCCCAAAGCTCGCCATCAATCATTTTTTGGCCAGCTTCACGAAGTTCAAGCCCGTTGTCCTTAGCCATGCGATAAACCACATGTCCTACCCCGTGAGGTAGAAGTCCCCTATCTAGAGCGCCGTCAACTAAGGCTTGGGTTTCAATACTGGAGAAGCCCATTCTTAGTAGGACAGACCGTTCGATGGAAGGTGTTGTACTGGTTCTGGCAAGTTCAATAATGGGATCTACCACTTCACCTACAAGTTCCCAGAACCGAGCTTTTAATTCTTCGTCTGAAAGATCGGCTAAATGTTTTCTTCTCTCTTCAAAATCATCTGGTCTTTCTTCTCTTCTGTTAAGACTCATATTTTACCCCCTAAATAATATGATTTATTTTTCGTAATCGATTTCGAGTTCTTCTAACCAACCTTGAACGGATTCTAAGTCGGAGTTGGTTTCCAAAACTAAGAATTCTTGGTCAGCCTTAGAGACAAAGTCTACCTTGTGGTGTTTAACTGCATTTTTAACACAAGACTTTCTTGTCTTATTCACGTCTAACTCGACAGCGTGAACATATTTTGGATGGGAAGGTATAACAATATTTTCGCCAGGAACTTCTTTTTGTTCATTGGGGTCGCCAACGATAAGTTCAATACCATTTTCCTTAGCGAAGGTAAGTTGTGGGTTAACGTGTTTACCAGCCCCTGTGTATTCAGTTTCTTGAACAACTACAATGGCGTCTTCTGGTAGGGTTTGGGCTAGCTTAAAGGCAGCAGTTAGGGAAGTATTTCCTGCAGGACCTCTTTCCATACCTTCTACTTGAGCAAGAAGTTCTGTGATGTAGAATACAGACCCTTGGTTCACAAGAATATAACGGTCAATATATCTTAGTGGACGGGCAGAAGAACGGGGTACGTCTGACCGGTCAGGATAAGTGGCAAAGGGAATACCAAATCCAGTATGGCCTGTAGTGAAGCTCTTCTTGTTGAATTGTCCATCAGAAGCCATGTGAAGGCCAGATAGGTCAACAGAAGCAGCAATGATTTGTGTATCTTTAGCTCCAGCTCTTTGGATGCCTCGGGCAGTTCCTGTTAAGTTACCGCCACCTGCGTTAGTTGCAATAACAACTTCAGGATCCTTACCATAGCGTTCTCTACATTGTTCTATGATTTCATAGCCTAGGGTTTCTACACCAGCAACAGCTAGAGGTGAGTAAAGAGAGGCATTAAAGAAACCAGTTTCTTCTAGTAGAACAAGGTTGTAGTAGAAGAGTTCAGGTCCTACTGAAAGCTGAGCTACTTCAGCCCCAATGGCTTCACAGGCTCTTGCCTTTTCAATAATTTCTGGTTGGCCTACGCCTCTAGAGTCAAAACATTCTTGAACAACAATAGGTTTTAAGCCAGCAAGGACAGCTTGAGAGGCAACCCCTGTTCCGTAGTTACCAGAGGTGGCTGCAATAACACCCTTAAAGCCTTTTTCTTTAGCAAATTGAATACTAGTAGAAGCTCTTCTAGCCTTGTAGGATCCAGATACGTTGCAGGCCTCATCCTTTACAAGAATGGTAGCTCCCTTTCCTTCAGGGGCACAAAGCCTGGCTAGTTTTGTAATGTTCCGTAGTTCAATAAGTGGTGTGTTTCCTACGCCGTGTTCGAGTTGGTAGTTTCTTATTTCTTCAAAAGTATAAGGAACTGCATCCATCATGGCTTCGTAATCAAAAGCGATCCCACCGGATTCAAACCCTTCATAGTCAAATCCTAGGGTGTTTTTTAAGATCTCCCCATTACGGGCCATGACCGCATCATAGCTCATGTCTTTAGTCATTGGCTTAGTCCTCCTTTGCTAATATTTCTTTAGCTTGTTTTCCTACAAATGCAATTTCAGGTACATACTCACCAAAATCATGTTTCCAAGCTGGTGCAATTTCAAGTAGTTCCCCTTCAACTTCACGACCGATGTAGGTTTCTACCTTTACTTGGTCACCAATTTCAGCTTCGTCATTTAGTAAGAAACCCTTATGCCATAATTCTAGAGGCACATTTGCTGTGTCTTCAGGTACGCTGCCTGCTCTTTCTCCAGCAGGTAGAATGATAGAGTGGATTCTTACCCAATCTCCCTTTTTTGCCTTCATAAAAACCCCCTTGTTGAACAATTAGATGAATTTTAACAAACTGAACTTTCAATAAGCCTTAGCTGAAATAAACTTTTCTTTAAGCTATTTCGCTTTTAAAAGTAAAGATCCGTAGATCTAGCTATTTCTTATTGTCCATTCACTCCTTTCTCTTATTATCCATGAATATAGCAACGATTGCAAGAGCATTCAATAAATTCTTTTAATTCAATATAATTAAAAAACAGATCTCTTTATTAAAGGAAATCTCTGGCTCTTTTGCCTCTATCTACCCAATAGGCTCTTGCCCCTTCTTTTAATATATATCCCAAAAAAAGCAAAAATAGCCCTAAAAAAGGAAAACCCTCTCTAAATAGTTTCCTTTTTTAGGGCCAGATCTCTGGGGATCTTATTTTTTTATTTATCTTCGTCTAGGTCCAAAAGGGCCTTGGCAAAGTCTTCTTTTTTAAAGGGCTGGAGGTCTTCCATTTTCTCGCCCACGCCCACAAACTTAATGGGGATGCCAAATTGGGTTTGAAGGCCAATAACCACCCCTCCCTTGGCCGTTCCATCTAATTTGGTTAAAACAATCCCCGTGATGTCTGCCACTTCATTAAAGGTCTTGGCCTGAATCAGGGCATTTTGTCCTGTGGTGGCATCTAAAACCAGGAGGACTTCTTTTTTAGCCTGGGGATATTCTCTTTCAATGACCCGGTTGATCTTTTCTAGTTCTTGCATGAGGTTGGACTTGTTGTGGAGGCGGCCTGCCGTATCACAAATTAGGACGTCTACCTTTCTAGACTTGGCTGCGGCAATCCCGTCATAGATTACAGAGGCAGGGTCGGCCCCTTCTTGGTGCCTAATGACTTCTGTGTGGGTTCTCTCCCCCCATACCTGGAGCTGTTCAATGGCGGCGGCCCTAAAGGTATCGGCAGCCACAATCAGAACAGACTTGCCTGCCTCTTTTAATTGGTGGGCTAACTTACCTATGGTGGTGGTCTTGCCGACCCCATTGACGCCGATGACTAAAATAAGGGCTGGGCCAGGTTCAATATCCAAATCAGAAGACAGGTTATCCTTGGCCATAAGCCTGCTAATTTCATCAGCTAAAAGGGGTTTAATGGCCTGGGGATCTTGTATGCCCTCTTCTTTTAAACGGTCTCTTAGATTATCGATTAGGGTCAGGGTGGTTTCCATACCCACATCGGCAGTAATCAAAATATCTTCTAGGTCTTCTAAAAGCTCATCATCAATTTTAACATAGTTGCCTAGGACTCGGTTGATCTTGCCGCCTAGGTCCTGGCTGGTCTTTTGTAGGCCTTCTTTTAGCTTGCCAAAAAAACCTAGCTTGTCCTTTTCTTGGGGGGCCTCTTTTAGGGGCTCTATCTTGACCTCGGGCTCTTCTTCAAGAGGCTCTTCCCTTTGACCAGGATCCCCCTCTTGGTCCAAGGCTTGGTCTTTAGCTGGCTCTTCACTAACTGGGTCTTCTTCTAGGTCTTCTAGGGGCTCTTTTGGCTCTTCTTTTGGCCTATCTTCTAGCCCGTCCTCTTTTGGCTCTGGGTCCTTTTCTAAGGCGGGGGCTTCTTCTTGGACCTCTTTAGGGTCTGGAGCCTGACCTGGCTCTTCCTTCTCTTCTTCCTCTAGGCTAGGGCTCTTTTCTTCAAGCTCCCTAGGGCTAGTTTCTGGCTCTTGATTTTTTTGCGTTTTCTTTTTAAACCAATTAAACATCTTTTTCTACCTCCTCCAGGGCTAATGAAATCACCGTACTCATTCCCTTTTCTTCCATGGTCACCCCATATAGGTATTCAGCAATCTCCATGGTGGACTTCCGGTGGGTGATCATAATAAATTGCATGGGACTCATCTTTTTTAAATAGGTCTTATAGCGGTTAATATTGGCTTCATCCAGGGCCGCATCAATCTCATCCAGGATACAGAAGGGGGATTGTCTGACCCGTAAGAGGGAGAAAAGCAGGGCCACGGCTGTCATGGACCGCTCCCCTCCGGACAAGAGGGAAAGGGACTGTAGTTTTTTCCCTGGGGGCTGGACCTCAATTAGGATACCGGATTCTAAAACATGGTCCTCGTCCTCTAGTTTAAGGGTGGCTTGGCCTCCCTTAAAGAGCTCCTTAAAGATCTGGTCAAAATGGGCCTGTATCTGGGTTAAGGACTGGGCAAAGACCTTTTTCATTTCTCTTTCTAACTCAGAAACCACCTTCTCTAGTTTTTCCTTTGAAGCCAAAAGGTCGTCTTTTTGATGGTGGATAAAGGCTTGCCTTTGAGAAACTTCCTTATATTCTTCAAGGGCGTTTAAATTGACATAACCCAAGGCCTCTATCTGCCTATGGACCTTGTTGCGCTCTTTTCTTAAGTGGTCTAGGGACTCCTCTTCTTTTATTTCAAGGCCTTTTAGGTCCTTGGGGTCAAAGGGTCTTAAAAAGTCCATAATTTCCCCATAGCTTTCTTGGATTCGGTCTAGCTTATGGTTTAGGCTTTCCTCTTTTCGAATGTGGTGGTTGGTCTTTTCAAGGAGGTCTCTTTCCCTATTCTCTAGGACCTCTAAGTCCTTAGCCTGGCCCTCTTTTCTTTCCTTTAGGCGGCCTAGCTGGTCCATGACCTTCTCATGGTCTTCTTGTAGACGGGCTAGGTCTTGGGTCTTTTCCTCTATAAGGGCCTGGCCTTCCTGGACCTCCTTCTTGTAGTCCTTAAGGCTGGACTGGAGGTCTTCCAGTCTGCGCCGGCTGCTTTCTTCTTCCTGGACCAGGCTCTTTAGGCTAAAGCTGTATTCACGTACCAGGTCTTTTTCCTGGCCTAACTTTTCCTTTAGCCTAGTTATATCTGTCTTTTGCTGGTCTTCTTCCTGGTTTAGGTGGTCTAAGTGGTTTAAAAGGTCTTGGAAGGCTTGAATCCGGCTGTCTCTTTTGGAGGAAAGCTCTAGTTTTTCTAGGTCTTCTATTTCAACTTGGTTGGCCTTAAGCCCTTCTTCTTCCTTCTTTATCTCCTCCTGGATTCGCCCCCTTCTTTCCTCGAGGTCTAACTTGGATTTTTCCAGGGACTCTAAGATTTCTTCCAGGCGGATGAGCCTTTCCTTAGCCTCTCGGACCCTTTGGTCTAGATTGGATTTTTGCCCTTCTAGGTCCTCTAAGAGACCCTTGACTTGGGCCAGGCGACTTTCATTATGGCTTAATTTTTCCTGCTGACTGCCTATGGCCAGGCTTAATTTTTTAATGTCCTTCTTCCGGCTAAGAAGGTCCACATTTTCTTGCCTTTGCCGGCCTCCTGTGATAGATCCACCTACATTAAAGAGGTCTCCCGTCTTGGTCACAATCCGGTACCTCCTCTGGGTCCTTTGGCTTAGGTCCTTGCCATCTTCTAGGCTATCCACCAGGAGGGTCCTGCCCAGGGTAAAACCTATGGCGGCTTGTAGGGCCTGGTCGTAGGCCACCAGGTCACTGGCTAAATAAACCGGGTAATGCACTCGGGGAAGCCGAGACAGGTCATAGGAAGAGGTCTTTAAGCTTGTTAAGGGGAGGAAGGTGACCCGGCCTAGTTTTCTTTCCTTTAAAAAGCCAATCATGGCCCCCACCTGCCGGTCATCCTTGATAAGAATATTCTGGGCAGCGCCGCCTAGGGCTGTGGTAATGGCTAGCTCATAGCCCTCCCTAACATCTATTTGATTGGCTAGGGGGCCTATAATATCCTGACTTAGGCCAGGCTTAGATTTCACCTGGTTTAAAAAAGATTTAACAGGATAGGAAAAGCCTTCATGGTTGTCTAGGATCCTTTGATTAAAGGCCGCTTCCCTTTCCAGGTCCTTTAATTTCCCTTGGAGCTCTTGGGTCTGGTCCCTAAGGAGGCCATATTCTTTAAGATACTTAGAAAGGCTGGCCTCCTGGGCTTCCTGGTCCTTTCTGGAGTGGTCCAGCTGGCCTAGGAGGTCTTCTTTTTCCCCTAGCCGCTTTTTTACGTCGGCCTCCATATCCTGGACCTGCAAGCGGCTCCTTTGGTCCTGGTTTTTTAGGGCCTCTAGCCGGGCCTCTTTTTCTCTATTTAAGTAGGCTAGGGCCTCTAGCCTAGACTTTACCCGGGAATCTTCAGATAGCTGGGCCCGTTCTTCTTCTTCCCAGATCCTCTTTTGCCCTTCCAGGTCTCTTTTTTCTTTAAGTAGTTTTTGAAGGACCTGGTCCTTTTTCCCATAAGCATCCTGAAGCTGGCCTAGGACCTTTTCTTTTGCCCTAAGGTCTGTCTCTTTCTTCTTCTTTTCCTCCTGGATGTCTTCTAGCCGGTCCTCAAGAGCTTGGGCCTCTTTTTTTCTGCCCCCTATCTCCTGGCCTAGCCTTTGGTTAAGACTTTCTTGGGAGGTCCTCTGGGCCTCTATCTTTTCTATATTTTGAGCCAGGCTAAGTCGCCTATCTTGGCTGGATTCCCAGTCCTTTTCCAGGCCTTCTAGACTTAGCTTTCCCTTATGGTAGGCCGCCCTAAGGTTCCCAAGGGCCTGGTCTAGGTCTTCTTTTTCTTTAGCTAAACTGGCCTCTTGGGCCCTTAGGTCTTTCTGGTCCTTTTTTACACGGTCTAGTTTAAGGAGGGCCAATTTCAGGTCCAAGTGGTCCTTTTCCGCCTTATAGTCTAGGTAGGCCTGGGCCTGGTTCTTTTCCTTTCTTAGCCTTTCTTCCTGGCTATCTACTTCCCTTAAGATGTCCCCCAGGCGAATCAGATTGTCCTTGGTTTTTTCTAGACTCTTTAAGGACTTATCTTTTTTATGTCTAAAGCGGCCAATCCCTGCCGCCTCTTCAAAAATAGCCCGTCTGTCCTGGGGCCGGTGGCTTAAGACCTGGTCAATTTGCCCTTGGCCTATAAAGGAATAACCATCCTTGCCAATGCCAGTATCCATAAAGAGCTCCCGAATATCCTTGAGCCTAACGGCCTGGTTGTTGATGTAAAACTCACTCTCCCCTGACCGGTACATTTTCCTTCTTATGGCTACTTCCTTAAAATCAATGTCTAAAAACCTGTCCCCATTGTCAAAGACCAGGGTCACCTCTACAAAACCTAGAGGGGCCTTGTTTTGTGTCCCACTAAAAATAACATCCTCCATCTTTTGACCCCGAAGTTGCTTGGCAGACTGCTCCCCCAGGGCCCAAATAATGGCATCTACAATGTTACTCTTGCCACTCCCGTTGGGACCTACAATGGCCGTAACCCCCTCTGAAAATTTAATTTTAGTCCTTTTTGCAAAGGACTTAAATCCAAATAATTCAAGTTCTTTTAATCTCATCAACGACTCCTTGCCAAAGATCCCAGACAAAATCTCCCTGGTGGGACCGGATAACCATCTTGTCTCCCTCCATATTTTTAAAGCTTAAGTCAATGGGGTAGGCCTCAGACAAGTAGGCCTTGCCATAGGCCCTTGGCCCCACCAAACGATTGATATTGGCCTGGCTTGCCTCAAGGCATATCTGGCCTTCTAGCCCCTTGTCTTCTATAAGCTGACCCAATTTTTGGGTCCACCACCGGCTGGTGGCCAGCTCCCTAAACTGGGCATGTTTAGGCCCCGCTATAAAGCTGGCATCCTCCAAGTCTTGGCTGGGAGGCAGTCCCACCCGGATAACGGGAATATGCGCCCTGGCGTAGCCCTCCAATAGCTGGGCAGTCCAGTCTATGGCCTGGTCCAAATCCAGGGGCCTATAGACCCCCTCCCTATAGGCCTGGGCTAGGGGGGTCTGGTCCAGGACTAGGGTGGGGTAGATCCGTACAAAGTCCGCTCCTAGGCTAATGATCTTTTCCTGGGTCCTAAGAGACCTTTCTAAACTATCCTCAGGAAGGCCTATCATCTGCTGGAGACCCAATTCAAAACCCAGGTCCTTTAATCCCTTGATGTTTTTCTCCACCTGGTCCAGGTCCATGGGCCGGTTGGCTGCCCTTAGAACCTCATAAGACCAACTCTGGATACCCAGCTCCACGGTCTCGAGGCCCAGGTCCCTTAAGACCTTAAGCTCTTCTAAATTAATGGCATCCGGCCGGGTAGAGATCCTGACTCCATCAATAAGCCCCTTCTGGATCCAGGGGGTGACCCTAGCTAGATAGGCCTTTTGTTTGGAAAAGGGAAGGAGGGTAAAGGTCCCCCCGTAAAAAGCCACCTGGATGGGTCCTTTCTTTAAAAACCAGGTCCTTTCCTCTTGAATCCTCTGGTCTAACTCTTCCAAGCCCAGGTCTTCTTTTTGCCCTGTAATGGCTCTTTGATTGCAATAAATACAAAGACTGGGGCACCCATAAAAGGGAATAAAGATGGGGATAATATTTCTCTTAGCCATAAATCCCATACCCTTCGATGGCAGCCTGGGCCGCCTCTTGCTCAGCCTTCTTTTTAGAGGATCCCTGACCCTTGCCTAGGACCTTGTCATCTAAGACCACCTTAACAAAGAAGGTAGGATCATTGTCCTTACCTTCTTTATGGTAGGTAATATATTCCAACCTATCCTCCATATGCTTTTTTTGGCACCATTCTTGGAGGACATTTTTAGGGTTCTTGTCTGACCGGATCTTAATGGGAAGAATTTGATCTACAAAGCTCAAAAAAGTCTTCTTGGCCTCTAGATAGCCCCCATCTAAAAAGATGGCCCCAATAAGGGACTCAATAATGTCCCCAAACTTCTCCTCCTTAATTTCCGACAAATGAAGGGAATCTCCCAGCTCTAGATAGTTTTCCAAACCCAAAGATTGGCACAAAAAAGCAAGGGTGGTTCCCTTGACCACCTTGGCCCTTTTTTCTGTCAGCTGCCCTTCATTTTCCCCTGGAAAAGAGAGGAACAAAACCTCCGACATAATCAGATCGATAACGGCGTCCCCTAAAAATTCCAGCCTTTCATAGCAAATTCGATCCTTGTCCTCATTGAGGATAGATGAATGGGTAAAGGCCTGGATCAGGAGGTTTTTATTCCTAAAGGAATAGTTACAAATAGCCTCAATCTCCTGGATGGATTTAGTCCTGTCCATAAAAATCAGTATATTTTTCTATACGGTCTAGAATGTCCCCGATGGTTTCCACCTCTTGGAAATCATCTTCGTTGATTTCTATATCGTATTCTTCTTCCAAGCCCAGGACCAGCTCCATAAGGTCAATAGAATCAGCGTTTAGGTCATTTTCTAAGGACGTTTCTTCGTCTAGGTCTTCCACACTTACATTAAATAATTCTGCAATGATTTTTAAAATCTCTTCTTTCATCTCAATCTCCTCAAGCTTTCATTTGTGTAATCATATCTTTTTCAATAAGCCCCTTTAACTGTTTGGCTGTATTAAAGATGGCCTTACTGTCTGAATTTCCATGGGCCTTCATAACATAGTGGTTAATCCCTAAAAGGGGCGCCCCTCCCACCTCTTGGTAGTCAAGACTTTGGGAGACCTCCCCCAAGAGAGTTTGAACATAGGCCGCAGCCTCTTTCTGGGGAGGGTTCTTCTTAAGCTGGTTTTTAACCATCCCCATAACAAGCCCAGCTGTCCCCTCTACCGTTTTTAAAAGGATATTGCCAGCAAAGCCATCTGTAACCACCACATCTGCCTCTGTGGTAAAAATGTCCCGGGCCTCCACATTGCCTATAAAGTTAAGGTCTGATCTCTTTAGGTAGTCAAAGGCCTCCTGGGTTCTCTTGTCCCCCTTGCCCTCTTCAACACCAATATTTAAAAGACCCACCTTAGGATTTTCGATCCCAAAGCTGTTTTGGGCATAGATCCTCCCCATCCTGGCAAAGTTGAGATAAAGCTTGCCAGAACAGTCCATGTTGGCCCCAGAATCTAAAAGGAGGACCGGCCCCCTTAGATTAGGCAGGGCTACAGGCAGGGCTGCCCTTGAAAAACCCTTTATCCTTTTGGAAATAAAGAGACCCCCAGCCAGTAGGCCTCCGGTACTTCCTGCTGATAAAAAGCCATCATAGTCTCCAGCCACCAGGGCCTTCATGGCCAGGACAATAGAAGAATTTGGCTTTTTCCGGATGGCCCGGGCCGGATCTTCCTCATTAGAAATAACTTGGCTGGCCTCTAAAATAGGCCGCCTATAGTCTGGAGGCAAGAGGTCCTTTAGCTGGGACATTTCCCCTACAAAATAAGCCTCTATTCCTAACTCTTTTTCAGCCCTAAGGCCACCCTCTACTATGGCTTGGGGGGCCTGGTCTCCCCCCATGGTATCAAAAATTATTTTCATAGCTCATCCACCTATCCTATATCAGTCTACACGGTTTTATGACACGCTATAACCTATTATACTAGAAAAAAAAGAGCCTTAAAAGGCCCTTTTTCATCAGTTTTTAATTGCCTTTAAAAATTCCCTTAGGTTGGCTGGCAGGTCCCTGGGACTCCGGCTGGTGATGATATTGTCTGCCACCACCACCTCTTCATCTAGCCAATGGGCACCTGCATTTTCTAAATCTACTCTTAGGCTTGGAAAGCTAGTGACCTGCTTTCCCCTAATCCCGTCTGCACTAGCCAGGACCCAAGGCCCGTGGCAAATAGCAGCCACCGGCTTTTTCTGGGCGATCATTTCCTTGACAAAGGCAATGGTGGCTTCAGACCGGCGCATATAGTCTGGAGAAAATCCCCCTGGAATAAAGACCCCTGCATAGTCTTCGGCCTTGACATCCCTAGAGGCTAGGTCACTCTTTTGGGATACCCCTGACTTACTTATATAGTCTGTATCTTTTTCTGTCCCGATTAAATCGACTTGGTAGTCCTCCCTAAGTCGGTGGTAGGGATAAAATAGTTCCTGTTCATCAAATTGGTTTTCTATTAGAATGGCGATCTTTTTCATAAGTCTACCTCCTCAATCTATAGCATACCCCTGCAGAAAAAAATAAAACAAATGAGAGGGTGAAAAGAGTCTTTTCCCTTTGCGGCCTTGCAAAAAAGACCCTGGTCTTAAGTCCAGAGTCTTCCTATCCCTCACAGAAGTCCTAAATAAAGCCCTTTAAAAAAGAGCCCCTAAAGGCTCTTTTTTTTAGTCTACTGCTATAACTTCTTTTCCATCATAGTGTCCGCAAGATGGACAAATACGGTGTGGAAGTTTCATTTCATGACAGTTTTCGCATTCTACTACCGTTGCTTTTTTCAGTTGGTAGGCAGATGCACGTCTTTTGTTTTTTCTTTGTTTTGAAATTTTACTCTTAGGTACAGCCATGCTTACACCTCCTTATCATCGGAAAATAAACCTTGAAGCTCTTCAAATGGATTTATTTCTGATGTCATAGTACAGTCACAACTCTTAATATTTAAATCTTGACCACATTGTGGACAAATCCCCTGACAGTCATCTTGACATAAAGATTTAAAAGGCCTTGAGCTAATAACTTGTGACATGACAAGATCCCCAATAGGAAGAATTTTCAAGGAGCCCAAAAAAAGGATCTCTTCCTCGTATTCTTCATCTATCATTTCAGGATTTTCAGAAAGCCGCAACTCAGCCTGGCTCTTGACTTTTTCCCTTAAGGGTTTTGTGCAGCGAGCACACTGAGTTTCATACTCAAATTCCACGCTTAAAGCTAATTCTAATTCCTGGTCCACCTTATAGAGATGAATATCAAAAGCGATAGGAAAAATTAAGCCTAAGCCCTCAATGTCGTAAGAACTGGTATTCTCATACAGCTTATCTGTAATCTGTGTATGAATGTCTCCACTTGACAAAAATCTTGATATGTCACGGTTCACAACAATCACCTCTAAAAAACCATTACAATTTATTATATTATATGGCGATTATCTTGTCAATTAGTTTTGGGTAAGTCTTACAGTTTCTTGGGCAATCTTCAACTCTTCGTTAGTTGGGATAACTAGGATCTTGATGCTGGAGTCTTCAGCAGATACGATGGCTTCTTTGCCTCGCATGTCATTCTTTTCCTTGTCTATCTTAAGGCCTAGGGAAGCGAGTCCTTCGATAACTCTTTCCCGAGTTGTAATGGAGTTTTCCCCAACACCTGCTGTGAAGACAATCCCGTCACAGTGGTCCATTTCAGTTAGGAAGGCTCCAATAAACTTACGGATGGAGGCTTCAAAAATATCTAAGGCCAGTTGAGCCCTGTCATTACCTTCTTCAGCCGCAGCTTCTAGGTCCCTAAAGTCGCTACTAACGCCACTAATACCAAGCACACCTGATTCCTTGTTCATAAGGTTGGAGACTTGGCTGGGTGAAAGATTTTCTTTTTCCATGATAAAGGGAACAATGGCTGGGTCCATGTTGCCGGTCCGGGTTCCCATGGGAAGGCCTTCTAGAGGAGTAAAGCCGATGGAGGTATCGTAGCTCTTTCCACCCTTAACGGAAGTAATACTAGAGCCATTGCCTAGGTGGCAGGTAATAAGGTTGACTTCATCTAGGTCTTTGCCTAGCATGTCAGCAGCTCTTTCAGTCACATATTGGTGGCTGGTTCCGTGGAAGCCGAAACGACGAATTTTATATTTTTCATAGTATTCATAAGGAAGGGCATAAATGTAGTTAACGGCTGGCATGGTTTGGTGGAAGGCGGTGTCAAAGACGGCTACCATGGGGGTGTCTTCCATTAGTTCCTTACAAGCTTCAATCCCCATGATGTTGGGTGGGTTGTGTAGGGGGGCAAGTTCCACATTGGCTTCTAGAACCTTCATAACTTGGTCATCAATAAGGGTAGACTTAGCAAAGTCTTCGCCCCCGTGAACCACCCTGTGGCCTACAGCATCGATTTGGTCTAGAGAATCGATAACGCCATATTCATCGTCTACTAGAGAGTTTAGGACAATTTCTAGGGCCTTTTTGTGGTCTTCTAGGGCTTCTTCTACCACAAGTTTTTCCTTACCGGTGGCCTTGTGTTCTACTCTAGATCCTTCGATCCCAATCCGCTCGGCTAAACCCTTAGCAACAACCTCTTGTTTTTCCATTTCAATTAACTGGTATTTGAGGGATGAAGATCCACAGTTAACTACCAAAATATTCATTATTAGACTCCTCCTTTGATTCTTCTTATTCTAGTCACATATATTTATTATAACACAAACTTCTCCTATTATAACACAAGTTCTCTTTCTTTATGCCATTTCATAGGCTTTTTTATGGCAGGGCCCTAAATCTAACTTTACATTCTTCTTTTTATTATCTATACTTAGACCTAAGAAAAAGGAGCTGAAAAATGAGACTTAACGCCATTATCGCTGAATTTAATCCCCTCCACCAGGGCCATGTTTACCTTATGGACCAGGCCAAGGCCCAGGGGGACCTCTTAGTGATCCTCATGTCAGGAAATTTCTCCCAGCGGGGGGAGCCCACCATCCAGGATAAGTTTACCCGGGCCCGGCAGGCCATTTTGGCGGGGGCTGACCTAGTTTTAACCCTCCCTGTCCCCTTTGCCGCTTCAGCAGCCAGGGACTTTGCCAGGGGGGCCATCCATATCCTTAGTCAGCTTCCCCAACTGGCAGGAATCTACTGTGGGGGGGAAGAAATCCATCCAGACCTCTTTTATAGGGCCAGCTACTATTTAAAAAATGACCACTTGCTGGCTAAGGACCTGGCCTCCTTCCTTAAAACGGGCTATAGCTATAGCCAAAGTCTCCGCCTGGCCCTGGAAAAAATAGACCCTAGGCTGGGTCAGGTCTTTCAGCCTAATTTGATCCTGGCCTTAGAATACTACCGGGCCCTGGAAGAAAAGAAAAAAGAGGACCTCCTAAGGGTCCTCCCCCGCCTAGACCAGGTCCAGGGCCGCCCCCTACCTTCCGCTTCTCAAATCCGCCAAAACCTTAAAGGGGGCTTTTCTAGCCAGGCTTATTTTCCCCAAGACCCCCTCTGGTCTGAAGACCTCTTAAAGGAAAGGCTCTTCTCCTTCTACCGCCGCTGGGCCCTGGAGGGTTTTGACCAGCTGGACCTTTACCGGGGCTATGAAGAGGGCCTAGAAAACAGGCTACTTAAGGCCCTAAAAGAGACGCGGACAGGGCCAGACTTTTTTAAGGCGGTCTCCAGCAAACGCTATAGCATCCCCCGCCTGTCTCGCCTCCTCCTCCACCATGAGCTGGGTATAAAGAGGGATCTTATTGATGGAGCTTTAAAGGAAGAGGGCCTGGGCCTTCAAGTCTTGGGTCTAAGTCCAAGGGGGGCCCAGTATTTAAAGGGCCTAAGGGGGAAAGAAGACATCCGGTTTTTGACTAAGTTTAGCCAAAAAAAAGCCTTGCCTCCCTTTCAAGAGGCCCTCTTGGACCTGGAGGCCAAGGCTTCGGACCTCTATAGCCTCCTAAGGGGGGAGGTCCTCTCTTCTGACTACACCCAGACGCCCTATATTAAGCCATAAAAGGAGCCCCCTAAAAGTTGGTCCTAGGATAGACTTTTAGGGGGCCCGGTCTTTAGAGGCTTAAATTTACTTAAGTTCGCTCCGGTTTTGGTTTAGGGTTTTTATTAGTTCAGACAGCTGAACCTGGGTGTCTTCTAGTAGGTGGTCTACATAATTTCTTGCAGCCAGGCTAATTTCCTTGCTTTCATTTTCTGCTTCTTCAATCATTTCCCGGGCTTTTTCAGTGGCTAGAACCACAAGCTCATCTTCATCTACCAGGCGTTTGGCCTCTTCGTGGGCAGATTGGACAACCTGTTTAGCTTGGTATTGGGCATCTTCTAAAATTTCTTGTTCCCTAGATTTAATCCCTTCTGCTTCTGCAATATCTGTAGGGATTTGCTTTCTTAACTGGTCAAGAATATGAAGCATCTCGTCCTTGTCCACCATAACCTTCCGGGTTAGGGGAACGGTGTTACTTACTTCAAGCATGTCTTCTAAATCATCAACTAATCTTAATACATCCATGTCTCTACCTCATTAATTTCTCTTTTAATGCCTTGCCTACAACGTCTGGGACAAACATACTTACATCCCCATCAAACATAGCCACTTCTTTTGCCAGACTGGAGCTGACAAAGAGGTTGTCGTTAGAGGAAAGTAAGAAAACTGTCTCTATCCCTTCCTTATAATTTTTGTTTGCCATGGCTAACATATACTCTGATTCATAGTCCGTAGCAGATCTTAGGCCACGAACAATCACCTTGCAGCCCTTATTTTTTGCATAATCCACTAGCAAACCTTCAAAAGCATCTATTTCAATATTATCATAGCCTTCTAAAACCTCTTCTAGGAGATGAATTCTTTCATCTACAGAAAAGAGCCCCTTTTTATTTTTATTGTTAAGTACTGCAACGATAACTTGTCCAAAAATGTCACGCGCCCGCATGATAATATCAAAGTGGCCCTTGGTTACCGGGTCAAAACTACCTGCGTATATTACCTTCATACTCACCTACTTATTTTCTACCACTAGGATACGGGTATCCCGGTAGATTTTTTCTTTCTTTAAGGTCCAGTCCTCTCCCAGAGACAGGTCTAAGTCCTTTTCCATTTCTAAAATAATTTGCCCGTCCTCCTGAAGAAGGTCAAGGTCTTTGATCTTTTTTAGGGACTGGTCATAATAGACATAATTCTTATAGGGAGGATCGATATAAATCTGATCAAACCTATAAGCTAAGCTACCTAGATTTTTTAAGGCCTCTTGGTAGTCTCCTAAAAAAACTTCAGAAAACTCTTCCATCTTGCAGGCCTTAATATTGTCTTTGGTAAGCTGGTGGGCTTGCCGGCTGGCGTCTACAAAGACACAAAACTGGGCTCCACGGCTTAAAAACTCCAGACCCACTGCCCCACTTCCAGAGAAGAGGTCTAAAATTTTTTCTCCATGGAAATAGGGACCGATCACATTAAATATGTTCTCCTTGATCCGATCTTCCGTAGGTCGGATCTTTTGTGATTTGGGCCCCTTAAGCTGCTTACCCCTAAGCTTTCCAGCTATTATCCTCACTAGCTTATCCTCCTATAAAGAAATTGTATCATAAAGAACCCTTAGATACAATATGGCATTATTCTCGTCTTCTTAATAATTTAGGCCTCTGGCTCCAGCCGGCGACTGGAATAGGCCCTAACAGCCCTTAAAAGGTCTGGAAGCTCTCTTTGGTTTAGGTGGTCTCCCTTTATAATGGCCTTGGCCTCTAGGTGGGCGTAGTGCATAATATCGCCATTTTCCAAAGGATCTCCAAACTTAAAGGAGGCTAGGCCAGACTGGCGGGTCCCAAAGAGGTCTCCCCCTCCCCTTAGCTCCAGGTCTTTTTGGGCAATATAAAAACCGTCATTGGAGGCCTCCATGATCCTTAGCCGGTCCACCGCCTTATCACTGGCCAGGTCCGAGTAAAGGAGGCAGTAGGCCTGGCTTTGCCCCCGGCCCACCCGTCCCCTTAACTGGTGGAGTTGGGACAGGCCAAAACGTTCAGCATTATAGACTAAAAGCAGGTTGGCCTTGGGTACATTGACCCCCACTTCAATAACCGTCGTGGACACTAGGATCTGGAGGTCTCCTTTGACAAAACGGGCCATGATCTGGTCCTTGTCTTGGGCCGGCATTTTGCCGTGAAGAAGGCCCACCCCATATTGGGGATAGACCTCCTGGGCCAGGTGCTGGTAGATGGCCTCTGCTGCCTCCAGGTCGCTTTTACTGGATTCTTCTATTAAGGGGCAAATCACATACATCTGGTTGCCAGCGGCCAGCTGGTCTCCTATAAAACTAAAGGCCCTATTTAAAAGGCCCCTGTTAATGGCCATGGTCTTGACAGGCTTTCGCCCCTGGGGCAGGCCCTCCACCCTAGAGATGTCCAGGTCCCCATAATAGACCATCTCCAGGGTCCTGGGAATGGGGGTGGCTGACATGATCAGGCCATGGGCCTTGGGATTTTTCTTCCTTAGGGCCTCCCTTTGCTTGACCCCAAACCGGTGCTGCTCGTCAATAATGGTAAGGCCCAGTTTCTTTAGGTCCAGATCTGAATAAATAAGGGCATGGGTCCCCACTAAAATATGACAGGCCCCCATCTCTACTGCCTCGGTGACCTCCTGGCGTCTTTTCTTAGTCATCTGACCTAAGATAAGCTCTCCCCTGACCCCCAGGGGCTCTAGCATCTCCTGGATGGCCTGGTAGTGCTGTTTGGCCAGGATTTCGGTAGGGGCCATAAAGAGGACCTGGTAGCCATTTTCTATGGCTCTTAGGCTGGCTAAAAAGGCTAAAACGGTCTTCCCACTGCCTACATCCCCTTGGATAAGCCGGCTCATGACCTTGCCTGAGCCTAGGTCTTGGGCAATTTCCTCCCAAACCTTCCCTTGGCCCGGGGTTAGGTCAAAGGGCAAACTTTCTAAAAAAAGAGGGATGAGCCCCTGGTCCTTAAAGCTGTAGCCTGACTGGCTGTCCCTCTTGCCTGCCTCCAGGAGGCTCAGTTGAAATAAGAAAAACTCTTCAAAAATTAAACGGTTTAGGGCCCGGTCTAAGCGGCTCCTGGTCTGAGGCTGGTGGATCTCCCTCACGGCCTTAGAAAAGGACATGAGCCCATAGCGCTCAAGTAGATAGGCCGGAATAAACTCCTCCACAGGACCTAGCTGGTCTAGGGCTTGGCCCACAAAACGAGAAATCTCCCGGGTCTTTAGCCCCTCTACTTGGGGATAGACCGGGAGGATCTTGCCTATATTTTTTCTAGCATTTCCTCTTTCAATAACTGGATTCACAAGTTGCCTTTTCCCCTGAAAGAAAGACAGGGCCCCATAAAGGTAGTAGTCCTGGCCCAGGCTAATCTTCTTAGCCAGATAGGGCTGGTTAAAAAAGACCAACTCGCCACTCCCACTGGCGTCCTCAATGGTAAATTGACTCCTCTTGGGGCCCCTTCCATAAAAACTAGGACTTTTCCCTGTCACCTGGACATGGAAGGTCATTTTTTCGTTTTCTGGGGCCTCTAAGAGCCGCCCCTCCCGGCTGGTATCCTCGTAACGGTGGGGCTTTAGGCAGATCAAGTCAAAAATAGAAGAAACGCCCAAGTTTTTGAACCGGTCTGCCTTTTTGGGGCCCAGTCCCTTTAGCTGTGTAATCGGGTCTAACAGGTCCATCATCTCTTAAAACCCTACAGCCTACTCGATAGAGACAAGATAATAATAGAGGGGTTGGCCGCCATAAATAACTTCCACATCAAAGTCTTCAAACCGGGCCTCTAGTTGGACCTGTAGGGCCTCGGCCTCTTCCTGGGTCCTGCCTTCTCCATAATAGAGGCTAATTAAGGAATGGTCTTCTCCTGCTAGCTTTTCCACCAAGTCATAGGTCACCTGGTTGATGTCTGCCCCACTGGATAGGATCTCTTTGCCACAAATTCCCATAATATCGCCTTTTTTAATGGTCTTTCCATTAATGCCTGTATCCTTGACGGCATAGGTGACCTCTGCAGATACAATGGCCTGGGCGGCTTCTTCCATCCGGTCTATATTGTCTTCTAGGTCTAGTTCAGAGTTAAAGGCCAGGCAGGCCGCAATGCCTTCTGGGACAGACCTAGTTGGAATCACATGGACCCCGGCTTCGGCTAGGTTTACCGTTTGTTGGGCTGCTAAAATAATATTGCCATTGTTGGGCAGAAGGAAGATATGGTCGGCTGGAATCTCCTTAATCCCTTGAAGTAGGTCTTCTGTACTGGGGTTCATGGTTTGACCCCCGGTCACCACATAGTCTACTGCTAGGTCCTTAAAGAGATTAGAAAGGCCATCACCGGTACAGACCGCTAAAAGACCATATTTTTTATGGGGCTTGTCTTCTTTTTTAGGACTTGCCTCTGCCTTAGAGGACGCCAGCTCCTCCTGGGAGAATAAAACTTCCTCATGTTGGATCCGCATATTGTCTATTTTTATGTCCTTTAAATAACCGTAGCTGACCCCATATTCTAGGGCTGCTCCCGGGTTGTTGGTGTGGATATGGACCTTGATAAGCTCCTTGTCCCCTACCACCAGCATACTATCCCCTAGGGGGGTCAGGTCCTTTTTAAGTTCTGCCACATGGTCTTCTTGGGTGATGACAATAAATTCAGTACAATAACCAAATTTGATGTCGTCTGTAGAAATGGCCTCCCTCTTCGCTTGACGGGCCACCTTCTTTTCCCCTAGACCATCAAGGATCTTGACGTCTTGACCCTTAAGGGCTAAAAATCCACCTTCTAGGATCTTAACGAGACCCATGCCCCCAGCATCCACAACGCCAGCTTCCCTTAAGACAGGAAGGAGATTGGGGGTATTATCTAGGGATTTTTTAGCCGCTCCTAGGACCCCTTCAAAAAAATCTTCCAGGTCCTTGTGGTCCTTGTAGGACTTCATGGCAAATTCACTCAGCTCCCTAGCCACTGTTAGGATGGTGCCCTCTGTGGGCTTCATAACAGCAGAATAAGTGGTCTCTGAGGCCTGTTTAAAGCCCCTAGCCAAGTCTTCACTATTTAGCTTTTCCTTTCCCTTAATGCCTTCGGAAAAGCCCCTAAAAAGCTGGGATAGGATAACCCCACTATTGCCCCTGGCTCCCATAAGGGCCCCCCGGCTGGCCAGCTGGGCTACCTCTGCTGCGCTAGTGGCCTTGTTTTCTTTAACCTGCTTTAGGGCTGACTGGACCGTCATGCTCATATTGGTCCCTGTATCCCCATCAGGCACAGGGAATACATTTAATTCATTGACCTCGTTTTTATGCTCAATTAAATAGTTAGTGCCGCTTTCCAGCAGCCTAACTAGCATATCCTTATCTATGTGATTCATAACTTACTACCCCCATCAGTCCATACGGATATCTTCAACCAGAACTTCAATCTTGTCTACGTCCAAGCCTGTTAAAGATTTTATATTAAATTTCACTTGATCTATCACATTTTGTCCTACCGTTGAAATACGAACACCATACTCTATAATAACATGAAGCCGGATAAGCAGGTCTTCATCTTGAGTACTCACTTCGATCCCCTTGGTAAAATTATCCATTTTTAGTAGTTGGATTATATCTTCAGTGGTTGATTTTGAGGCCATGCCAACAATGCCATAGCTTTCCATGGCTGAGATACCAGCAATGGTTGCTAAGATTTGATCTTCTATGATAATGCTTCCATTTTGCTTGTTAATTGTCTTAGGCATTTTATCGTCTCCTTGTCAAAAAACTACTCATATTAAAGTATTATAACATACTTAGCAAATAAAAGACCAGTTTATGGAATTGATTTTTATGGCTTTTTATGGTAGAATGTAACGAACTGTATAAAAGTAGACAAGGAGGTGGCTCAATGGCTAAGAAATGTGAAATTTGTGGTAAGGAAAAAATGTTTGGAAACTCTGTTTCTTTCTCTCACAGAAGAGGAAACCGGTCTTGGTCTCCTAATATCCAAAGAGTTAGGGCAGTTGTCGATGGACATCCCAAAAAAATAAATGTGTGTACTCGTTGCATCCGTTCCGGAAAAGTAGAACGAGCTTTTTAAGCCAAAGTCGATTGCCCTTGCAGTCGGCTTTTCATTTATGTCCCTATAAGGAGGAAAAAATGAAACTATTTATATCCAGCCAGATTCCCCAAGAGATCCTAGACCGTTTAGATGGCTTCGACATAAGTTACCATAACAGCAATGTGCCCCTTTCTAAAGAGGCCCTCATAGAAGGCATTAAAGAGGCCGATGCCCTCCTTTGTCCCCTGTCTGATAAGATTGATGCCGAGGTGCTTGACGCTGGCAAGCACCTAAAAATCGTCGCCAACTATGGGGCCGGTTTTGATAATATCGATATTGACAGGGCTAGGGACCTGGGGATTGTTGTGACCAATGCACCAGCCCCTTCTTCAGCTGTATCCACTGCAGAGCTTGCCTTTGGACTTATCCTAGCCACTGCCCGCCGGTTTTCTGCCGGGGAAAGAAACCTAAGGGAAGGTAAGTTCCAGGGTTGGCGACCTAGCTACTTTTTAGGCCAGGAGCTAAAGGGCAAGACCCTGGGTATTATCGGGATGGGAAATATTGGAAAAAACCTAGCCAAAAGGGCCCTGGCCTTTGAGATGAAACTTATCTATTGGTCCAGAAACCGCAAGGAAGATATAGAGGCAGCGGGCGCCTCCTATGTGGCCCTTGAGGACCTCCTTAAACAAGCGGACATCATCTCCCTCCACACAGCCTATGTCCCAGAGCTCCACCATCTAATGGACCAAGAGGCCTTTAAGGCCATGAAGACGTCTGCCCTCTTTATTAACGCCGCCCGGGGACCCCTGGTTGACGAAAAGGCCTTAGCTGATGCCCTAAAAGCAGGCGAGATTGCTGGCGCCGGACTTGACGTCTATGAATTTGAACCCCAGGTCAGAGAAGACCTGCTAGGTCTTGACCAGGTTACCCTCCTTCCCCACCTGGGCAATGCCACCCATGAAGCTAGGCTGGAAATGGGCCACGCTGCCGCTGATAATCTTTTGGCCCTTAAGAATGGACAAAAGCCTAAAAACCAAGTCAATTAAATCCTAAGCCTTTATAAGAAAGGGTCCTATCTAAAAAGATAGGACCCTTTTTGCAAGACCTCCCTGGCCCCTAAAAAGGCCTAGACTCCCCTTGACCCTATGGGACCCTCTTATCCTTTCGCCCTATTCCTCCTTGCTCCAAGAGGTGGATAGAAGCAAAAACCCCCCTTCTAGTCTCTCCTAGAAGGGGGGCTTGGGCCCTAAAAGCTGGCCTCTTTCATAAGAGGTTTTTTTAGGACCTAAAAGAGTTTAGTTTTTAAAGTATTTTAAGCAAGATTCTAAAAGGCAGGTGTTGGTTAGGGCACCTACCCCGCCAGGAACAGGCGTGATGGCACGGACTTTATCTTCTACAGAAGCGTAGTCCACGTCCCCTGAGAGTTTCCCCTCCTTGTCTAGGGACAGGCCACAGTCAATTAAGACCGTCTCTTCTCTTACATAGCTGGCATCAATCATCTTGGCCTGGCCCATGGCTGTAACCACAATATCTGCCTTCTTGCAAAGGCCTGGAAGGTCCTTGGACTTTGAGTGGGCCAGGGTCACTGTGGCATTTTCTGCTAAAAGCATCATAGCCAGGGGCTTGCCTATAACCAAGCTTCGGTTAATAATAAGAATATTAGCCCCAGAAAGGGGGATCCCTGACCTCTTGATCATCCTTAGGGCTGAGATAGCTGTAGCCGGTTTATGGCCCCCCATATCCCCCTTAAAAAGCTGGACCTGGGCCTGGGGGGTGGCACAGTCTACGTCCTTGGCTGGATCAATAGCCTGGTTTACTGCCTCCTCATCAAAGCCCTTAGGGAGGGGGCGGAAAACAAGGATGCCGCCTACTTCAGGGTCCTGGTTTAGTTTCCCAATACTGGCTAAGAGGTCTTCTTGGCTGGCCTCCAGGGCCAGGTTTTCTTCCTTAATGGCCAGGTCAATCTTTTCTGCTGAAGACAAGATCCCCTTCCTGTAGGACAGGTCTTCCGGCCGGTCCCCTATCCGTACAAGCCCTAGGGCAGGCGCCTTTTTACTTTCTTCCTTAATCTTTACCACATCCTCTTTTAACTGAGCAAGGATCTGGTCTTTAATCGCTTTTCCTGACAATATTTCCATTTTTCCCCTCCAAGATAAAAAAACGGACCTAAGACCAGATCCGTTTTTCTCTTTTAAACTTATAAAATTCTAGCTCCTGAAACAAAGCGCTCTGTATAGTATTTGCTAGATAGCTTGTCTGTCTTGACATAACCTGCGCCAGAAGCCGCATGAATAATGGTGTCATCGCCAATATAAATACCCACATGGCTAATACCACCACCTGAGGTATTAAAGAAAACAAGGTCTCCAGCTTGGAGCTCTTCCCTAGTTAATTTAACCCCTACTTCAGCTTGGCTAGAAGAGGTCCTAGGTAGAGGGATGCCCAATTCTTCAGTATAGATGGCATAGACAAGGCCTGAGCAGTCATAGCCTGGGTCACCTGTGCCAGCCCATACATAGGGGCTACCCATCTTTTGTTTGGCTGATTCGATAACATAGGCTACCTTGTCTTGGTTGGGATCAGGTAGCTGGTTTACTTGTGGCTCTTCTTGAGGACTTGGGGCTGGGCTGTTGACCTGAGGCGCTTGAGCCTGGGGCCCACCCGGTCCAAAATCTAATAGACTCGGATCTATGGCAAATCTTTGTCCGTCACCAGCTAAGATGATAAATTGTCCCCCTTCAAAGGAAACCACCCCTAGGTCTTGGCCTGGTTGGATAGAAAGCTGAGCTACGCCATTGTCTAGGGTAGCGGCTCCTGTGGCCTTGGCCCAGGTGGTAAAGGGACCTTCTATGGCTTCTAAGGCGGCTAGGGGAACCTGCCCACTTAGGCCGTCTTCTGTACTTACACTGACAAAGTCACCTTGGTAGCTAAGGGCCTGGACCCTTTCACCTAAAAATAAATTCCGAAGGACTTGTCCCTCTGCCTTTAGGCTGGTGTTGGCTACCACACTATAATTTTGGCTAGGACCCTGGGTCACAAGAATCTTATGTTTAGGAACAGTAACCTTAACTTGGCCCCTTTGAACTAAGTAGCCATTGTCCTTATAGCCAATAATATTTGCTTCTTCTTCTACGGAAAAGTTTGCAACATTCCCACTATATAAATTTGCTGTATGGTCTGTTACAAAAATACCAGTGTCTCTTAGACCTACAACAGATACAAAAGCTAGGGATACTGTTGTAAGGGCTAATTTAAGGGTCTGATTTTTCAAAGTAACACTCCTTAGTTGACTCTCTAGAATAACTTTAGTAACAAGATGGTTACAAAAGCAAAAAAGCAATTTTCTTCTTAGGACTGCCCTCTCTTATAGGGCAAAAATTACTTTTTCTTAGACTTTCCTTAACTTCTTCAAAAATTATACCACACTAGGTAACAAAAAAGTAAGAAAGCCTAAAGTTTTTCTGTTACATCTTTGTTACTTTATGAATCCTCCTAAGATCTATAGCTAAGAGGGTCTTTAAAGGATAGGTCCCTCCCCGGCCTTTTGAACTAGGGCCTGGTAGGCCAGGGGTCTTATTATAAGCTAATATAAAAAAATCCTCAAAAGCTATTTCACCAGCTTTTGAGGATAGTCTACCTAGAATAGCTATAGGCTATTTAGGCCTTAAAGTCCATTGACTTCCTTTAGTTTGAAGCAGGCCACAAAGTGTCCCGGTCTAACTTCTTCTAGTTTGGGGTCTTTTTGCCGGCAGGCATCATCTCCATAGGGGCACCTGTCTACAAAACGGCAGCCTGGTTTTGGATCAATGGGACTAGGCACATCGCCTTCTAATTCTATAACCTTCCGGGACCTTTGAATTTCAGGGTCAGGAATGGGAATAGCAGACAAAAGGGCCTTGGTATAGGGATGGAGGGGATGGTCGTAGAGTTCCTCTGATTTAGAAATTTCTACGAGTTTCCCTAAATACATAACCCCTACACTATCTGAAATATACCTAACCATGGACAGGTCATGGGCAATAAAGAGCAGGGTTAGGTTAAGTTTCTTTTGCAGGTCTTTTAATAGGTTAATGACCTGGGCCTGGATAGATACGTCTAGGGCAGAAATAGGCTCATCACAAATGATGAATTTAGGCCGAACGGCCAGGGCCCTAGCTATCCCTATTCTTTGTCTTTGTCCCCCAGAGAACTCATGGGGAAAGCGTTGGACATGCTCTTCACCCATCCCAACAAGTTCTAAAAGGTCCAAGATTCTCTCTTTTCTTTCCTTCTTGGTCCCTATGTTGTAGATATCTAAGGGTTCAGAAACAATCTCCTCCACAGTCATCCGAGGGTCCAAGGAGGCATAGGGGTCTTGGAAAATCATCTGCATATCTTTTCGGATCTCTTTCATTTGAGCCCGGTTGTAGGAGAAAATATCTTCTCCCTTGTAGATCATTTGTCCCCCAGTGGGCTCGTAGAGTCTTAGCATGGTTCGGCCAGCTGTAGATTTCCCACAGCCACTTTCCCCTACTAAACCAAAGGTTTCCCCTTCATTGATTTCAAAGGAAATCCCATCTACGGCCTTTAAGCTTCCACCGCCAACCTTAAAGTGTTTGGCTAAATCTTTAACTTGAATAATGGGTGTTGTCATTTTTCACCTCCATATTCCACATAGGAAGGATGGTTTAGCCAGCACCGGCTACAGTGGCCTTCCCCATGGTCTTGGAATTCAGGCATATTTTCTTCACAGATAACCATGGCCTTGTGGCAACGGTCAAAAAAGGCACAGCCTGCAGGTGGCTTGAATAGGTCCGGTGGTGTCCCTGGAATAGAGTGAAGGCTCTCTTTCTTATCCATGGTTAAACGAGGCACGGCCTGAAGTAGTTTTTGTGTATAGGGGTGTTTTGGATTGCTGAAGATCTGGTCAATGGTCCCCTGTTCCACAATTTGTCCAGCATACATAACTAAAATATAGTCGGACATGTCTGCCACGACCCCCAGGTCATGGGTAATCAAGATAATGGACGTCCCCATTTGTTCCTTAAGGTCCTTCATTAGATTTAAGATTTGGGCCTGGACGGTAACGTCTAGAGCGGTAGTGGGTTCGTCTGCAATAAGAAGCTGGGGATTGGCTGCCATGGCAATGGCAATCATAACCCTTTGCCTCATCCCACCTGAAAACTCATGGGGGTATTGCTTAACCCGGCTTTCTGGTTGAGGAACAGAAACCTTTCTTAACATCTCTATGGCCAGCTCGTGGCCTTCCTTAGCTGAAATGTTTTTATGGCTCTTGACCCCTTCTACAATCTGCTTGCCCACATTCATGGTGGGGTTTAAGCTGGTCATGGGGTCTTGGAAAACCATGGAAATGTTGTTCCCACGGATTTCTACCATTTCATTTTCAGATTTTTTTAATAGGTCTTCCCCTTCGAAAATAATCTCTCCCTGCTTGTAGACAGCTGGAGGGGATTGTAAAAGCTGCATAATGGAGTTGGCCGTAACAGACTTACCACATCCACTTTCCCCAACGATGGCTAGGGTTGTCCCCCTCTTTAAGGAAAAGGAAATATCCCTGACGGCTTCAACTTCCCCAAAAAAGGTCTCAAAGGAGACACAAAGATTTTTTACTTCTAATATGTTATCCATGATTACCTACTTTCTAAGTCTGGGATCCAAGGCATCTCTTAAGCCATCTCCCAAAACGTTAAAGGAAAACATGATTAGAGAAATAGCCAGGGCTGGGAAGAACAATTGATAATAGAGGTTAATCCCAAGAACGCCTAAAGCATTGTTACACAAAACCCCCAGTGAAGGTTGGGGAGGTTGTAAACCTAAACTCATAAAGCTTAGGGTTGCTTCAGAGAAGATGGCCCTAGGTACAGATAGGGTGACATTAACCAAGATGGGTCCCAGGGTATTTGGAATAATATGACGGGTCAAGATATAGGTCTTGTCCCCACCTAGAGAGCGCGCCGCTAGGGAATATTCACTTTCCCTAAGCTGTAGTACCTGACCACGAACTAGGATGGCCATAGGCACCCAGCCCGTAATACTCATGGCAAAAACCAGGGTCAATAGACTGGCTCCCTGTTCCCCAGAGAAGGTTACTGAAATAAGGATAACAATGAGCATATAGGGAATGGCATAGACAACTTCTGCAATTCTCATCATAATGTTATCTACCCGACTAGAGGCCATCCCAGCAATCCCTCCATAGGTTACCCCTATGATAAAGTCCATGGCTGCAGCCAAAATCCCAATAAGTAGGGAGTAACGGATCCCGTAACAAACACGAGTAAATAGGTCACGGCCCAGGTCGTCTGTCCCAAAGACATACTGGTCGTTGGGACGAACATTGATATTTTGCCAATCTTGAGTGGAATAGTCATGGCCTACTAGGCTAGGCCCTACAAAGGCCACAATAAGAAGCAAGATGATAACAATTAGGCCTAGCATAGCCAATTTATTTTGTTTAAGTCGTCTAAAAACATCTGCCCAATAACCAATGGTTGGACGGGTAATTCTTTCCTTGTTGTCGTCATGAGGCACCGGTTTAAAGAGCTTTGGATCAATGGTCTTTAATGTTGGATTTATCCTTTCTCCCATTAGTTATCACCTCCTGAAAGCTTTATCCTTGGGTCAATAAGAACATATAAAATATCAACAACCAGTAGTAGGATAATGAGTACAACAGAATAGAAAATCGTGGTCCCCATAATCAGGGTGTAGTCCCGGTTATTAATGGAGGTGACAAAGAAGTTGCCTAGACCTGGGATCCCAAAGATCTTTTCAATAACAAAAGACCCTGTTAGAAGACCAGACAGGGTGGTCCCCATAGATGAAACAATGGGAAGAATGGCATTTCTTACAGCGTGTTTCATGATAACACCTAGACGGGCAATCCCCTTGGACTTGGCCGTCTTAATATAGTCTTGACCTAATACTTCCAACATAGAAGACCGCATCAATCTGGCACTAGAGGCCGTTGGCATAAGGGCTATAGATAGGGTGGGAAGCAGCGTATGGACCCAGCCATCTCCCCAAGAAATGGGTATCCAGGCCACCTTCATGGCTACAAACTGGATCAAGAGAGAGGCAAAAACAAAACTAGGTACTGAAATCCCTATAAGGGCCAAGATCATGGTCAGGTAGTCTGGCCACTTGTTTTGGTAGAGGGCCGCAATACTCCCTAGGGTTGGCCCTATAATAATGGAGAAAACAAAGGCCTGAAGACCGATCCTAAAAGAGATAGGGGCCCCCCTACCGATCATATCGTTAACCGTTTCTGTCTTAGACTTCATGGATTCGCCTAGATCGCCTTTTAAGACATTTTTTAAGTAAATTACATATTGTTCGCCAAGGGGTTTATCTAAACCATACTTAGCTTGAAGGTTTTCATATACACTCTGTGGCATTCTTCCTTCCTTGGCAAAGGGGTTACCTGGAATAGAATGCATCATGAAGAATGTAATAGTAATGATTACCCAGAGGGTCAAAACAGACATGAGTAATCTTTTTGTTACAAAACGTTTCATGCTACTTCCTTTCTATCTGCAAGGGCCTGGCCCTAGACATACTTTGTGCAAGAAAACTAAAAGAGTTCCATTCATGATGAACAATAACAGAGAATCGATAGCTATCGATTCTCTGTTATTATTCTTATTTAATTAAAAGAATCTGCTTATTTTTCCAAGTCTGCGTAGATCATGGTTGGGTAGGATAAGATGTTCTTATAAACCCCTGTTAGATAAGGCTTTTCAAGACGTGCTTGGTTGTAGAAGTAAACAGGAATAATTGGAAGGTCTTCCATAAGAATTTTTTCTGCTTCCTTCATGGCATCCATCCGTTCCTTAGGATCAGAGGAGCTCTTAGCCTTAGCCATTAATGCATCAAACTCTTCGTTAGCATAGCGAGAATCGTTGTGTGGGTTCTTGCTCATGAAAATGTCAAGCATGGTGTTTGGATCTGCATAGTCGCCCATCCAGCCAGCACGAGCTATATTGAAGTTTCCTTCAGATCTGTTGTCAAGAAGAACTTGGAATTCCATATTTTCTAGACCAATTTCAACGCCTAGACCTTGTTTCCACATTTCTTGAACAGCTTCTGCGATCTTTCTGTGATTTTCATCTGTGTTGTAAGAAAGAACGACTTTTTGAAGGTCATCAATAGTCATGTTTTCTTCAGCTAGACCTTCTTCTAGTAAGGCCTTAGCCCCTTCAAGGTCTTCTTTGATAAGTTCCCCTTGAGATTCTGCAAAGTCTGCGCCAGTATCATCTAAAAGACCATAGGGCACCATACCTGTAGCAACAGGTTGTCCACCTTGAGTTACATTTTCAACGATGACTTTACGGTTTAAAGCCATTGAGAAGGCTTGACGAACCTTAGCATTGTTGAAAGGTTGTTTTTCAGTATTAAATTCGAAATAGTAGGTTCCTATATCGTCACCAATGATTAGCTCTTCATTTTCTTGAGCTAGGCCTTCAGCTATAACAGCTGTTGGAGGAGAAACAAGTAGGTCGTATTCTCCAGCTTGGTACTTGGAGTAAGCTGTATTTTGGTCTTCGATAATGTCTAGTTCGATACCATCAAGCTTAACTTCATCAGCATATAGGTAGTTTTCGTTCTTTTCAAGAACAATCTTATCGTTGTGGTCCCACTTAGTTACTTTGAAAGCACCGTTAGACACAAGTTCTGTTGTGTTAGGATCTTTTGCCCAGTCGGGGTTTTCTTTAACAATTTCAGAGGGTACAGGGTAAAGTGTGTAGAAGGCAGTTAGGCCTAGGAAATAAGGAGTTGCGCTCTTTAACTGAACTTCTAGAGTCTTGTCATCTAGAGCTTTAACGCCAATATCGTCTAGGGATCCTTCTCCATCAAGGGCTTCTTGTCCACCCACTACATAGTCAGCAATTTGGTAGGAGTAGTCAGCAGCTAGGTCTGGATCACAAACTCTCTTCCAGGCATATTCAAAGTCGCCAGCTACTACTGGGTCACCATTGGACCAGGTTAGTCCATCTTTCAAGGTGAAGGTGTAGGTTAAGCCATCCTCACTGATTTCGTAGGATTCAGCAGCGCCTTCAACAATTTCCCCGGCGTCATTGTATTGCATTAAGCCTTGGAAAGTGTGTTCAAGAATCCAAGATTCGTGAGTTCCTGTAGCTAGTGCAGGGTCTAGAGAGCCTGGTTCTGAACTGTTGTTTGTTCTTAAGATCTTTTTGTCTCCGCTATCGCTGGTTGTTTCTGCAGCTTCGTTTCCACCATTATTAGCAGCACCGTTGTTGGCTGGAGCGTTTCCGCCACAAGCAGTTAGTACTAATACTAGGGCTAGCATCAATGACAAAAGTTTGACTTTTTTGTTCTTCATGAATGTTCCCCTTTCCTTATTTCATCACCCATACTCCTCTTCTTTAATTTGGTAAAGTGTTTTTCTGGGTCGATGTTGTATCTATTATAGTATAAAAGACTTGCAAGGTAAAGTTATCTTTTGTTTCTTATTTGATAATATCTATATTAGAATATAGTTATTTGCCAGATTCTTTAGGTAAATCTATTGATTTACACTCTTTTCCTTAGTATAAGATCTTTTCTTTTTTAAAAGCTAAAAATACATAAATTTATTTTTGCATTTTTAGCTTTTTTTACTCCTAAATTATCCTTTTAAGATCTCTTTTTTGCTGGCTAATTCTTAAAGGGGCAAGGGGGGCTTTATAAATTAAATGCATTTGTCCCTTGGCTCTAAAAAATTTTCTTTTTTGTAACGCGTTTAAAAAGTCCCGAATTATTTTAGGCCCAGGATTTGGTCTAAAAGGTCCATGTCCAGACTGGCCTCTACCCCCCTGGCTAGCTTTTCATATTGCTGGTCCTTGTAGGCGGCCAGGTCTATATCTTCACCTGGTTTAAGATCTAGGCCTTTTTTCTTGGCCAGGACCTCCATAAGGGCCTGGTGGACCTCTCTATTGTCAAAAAATCCGTGGCAGGAGACCCCTAGGACATTTCCCTTGACGGCTCCTATGGTCTCTCCACTTAAGTTAATGGCCTGGGCAGACGAGCCTAGGTGACTTTCTATTTTTTCTTGCCAGTAGCCCTGAACTTTTAGCTGGTCTAGCTTTTTCCATGGGCCTTCTTTTAGGTCTAGGACCCCTTCCCTTTTCCAGGTCTTGTTTTTTTCTTCAATGGACAGGTCTAGGTCTAAAAGGCCCAGACCTTGTAGTTTTTTTTCTGCCTGGATGGTCTTGGCCAAGATGGGGTAGCCCTTGCCTAGGGCCACAATAGGGCAGCCCTTGTCCCTGGCATTTTTAAGCTTGGCATCTAGGCCACTTTCCCTAAGCCAAAGGAGGTCTTCTTCTAGGTTCTGGCTCCCTGGAATAATCACAAGGTCGGGCTGGCCAAAATCTCTGGCCCTATGAATATAACGGACAGAGGCCAAGTCGTGGAGGGAGAAAACATGGGTGTCTGTGAAATTACCAATATGGGGTAGGCGAATAACGGCAATATCTAGGGCCTTTTTAGGGTCTTTGACCTTCATCCTTTGGGCCAGGCTGTCCTCATCTTCTATATCCACATCCAAATAGGGAACCACCCCTAGGACTGGCTTTTGGATAATGTCTTCTAATTGCCTTAGGCCTGGGTCTAGAATGGACTGGTCTCCCCTAAATTTGTTGATAAGCACGCCCTTGGTGAGCTCTCTTTCTTCCTCATCAAAAAGGAGGAGGGTTCCGGCTAGGGAGGCAAAAACGCCCCCCTTATCTATATCACCCACAATAATACAGGGAACGCCCAGGGCCTTGGCCAAGCCCATATTGACTATATCTACTTCTTTTAAATTGATCTCTGAGGGGGACCCTGCCCCTTCTAAAAAGATAATATCATAGTCTTCCTCTAGGGCCCGGTAGGAGGCTAGGACCTGGGGAAAGATCTTTTCTTTTTCTTCATAGTAGTCCTGGGCTGACAGGTCCTTGTAGTGGCTTCCATTGACTACAACCTGGCTCTTGCTGTCACCCATGGGTTTTAAAAGGACGGGGTTCATCCTAAAGTCTGCCTCTATCCGGGCGGCTTCTGCTTGGACGGCTTGGGCCCGGCTAATTTCAAAATCTCCCTTGGTGATAAAGGTGTTGGACCCCATATTTTGGGCCTTAAAAGGAGCCACCTTGTAGCCCCTGTTGCTATAAATTCGGCACAGGGCGGCCACAGTAAGGCTCTTTCCTGCATCTGACGTGGTTCCTAGAACCATAAGTGCTTTAGACATCTTCTTCCCCCTTATATTGCCTGGCCCGGCTTATGAAGGCGTCCATAAGATCAGGGTCTGAGGCTAAATGTAAATGACTGTAGCTAGCAAAAAGATGGTCCCCCACCTGTCCAGACTTCCAATTTTTTCTAGACTGGGGTTTTTGGGTCAGGATATCCTCCCCCTCCCTATCTAGCCTTGAGTAATGAAATTCGTGGCTTTTTATGGGCTTGTCTCGGGTCCCTAAAAGATGGTCTTTTTCAAAGGACAAGCTCCCGTAGCCAAAGTTTTGTAGTCGGTCTGTTAGCTGGACCTCTCCAGGCAAGAGGCCTATCCAGGGATAGGTCTTTTCCCCTTCCCTATAGCTTTCTTGGAGGACCATATAGCCGCCTCCCTCTGCTAAGATGGGGAGGCCCTCCTGGTATTTGTTTTTTATATCTTCTAAAAGAGACTGGTTGTTAGAAATGGCCTCAGCATAGGACTCGGGATAGCCGCCCCCCAGGTAGAGGGCGGATATTCCCTCAGGCAGGGCCGGGTCTTCTAGGATGGAAAAGGGCTCCAGACCCCATCCGGCCTCTTCTAGGCTTTCTAGGACGTCAGGATAATAAAAAGACAGGGCCTTATCTTGGGCCAGGCCCAGCTTAAGGACTTGGCCATCTGGTTTTTTATAGCTAAAGGATTTTCCTGGCTCTAGGTCTTTGGCTTGGCGGCCTATCTCAAATAGGGCCTCCATATCCACCGTTTCCAGAAGGGTTCTTCCTAGCCTATCTATCTTGCCTTCAATATCCTCTATTTCATCCACCCCTAAAAGGCCCAGATACCGGCTTTCTAGGCTAATGTCCTCTATATTAGGCAAAAAGCCCAAAACGGGAATGTCCGTCAGCTCCTGGATGATCTTTTTATAATAAGAAAACATCATGGGGGAGACCTTATTTAAAATAAAGCCCTTAATCATGGAAGGGTCCTTGTAGGTCAGGTAGCCCTTGACCATGGCCCCTAGGGAAGCAGCTAGGCCCTTGGGTGCTAGGATGAGGATACTTGGGGTTTTTGTGGTCCTGGCCAGGTCCCAGGCAGAGCCTTGTGACCCGGTACCAATGCCATCATAGTAGCCCATGGCCCCTTCAATAAAGGTCATATCTGCCTGGTGGGTCTTTTTCTTTAAGAGGTCCTTTACATAGTCTTCCCCCATTAAAAAAAGGTCCAGATTGTAGGAGGGCACCCTTAGGGCCTCCTTGTGAAAGAGGGGATCAATGTAGTCTGGTCCCGACTTAAAGGAACAGACCTCCTTGCCCATTAAAAGGGCCGCCTTAATGAGCCCCATGGTTAGGGTTGTCTTGCCAGAATTAGACTGGCAGGCTGAAATAAGAATCCGACTTGTCATACTATTAACTTCCTTTCATAAGCCAAACGATAGGCGCCATCTTCTAGTTGGATAAGACCGGCATAGCTAAAGCCGCTGGCCTCCACCAGCCTTCGCATTCTCTGGTTGTCCTTGTGGGTGTCTACCCTAAGATAAAAAATCCCCCTGGCCATAGCATAGTCTATGATGGTCTCCATAAGCCGCCTGCCTTGTTTTTTCCCCCAACAGGCCCGCTTAAGGCCTATTCTGTGGATGGTCAAATAGGGCTCTTGGTGGGCCCAGGCCCCCTGGATCTTCCTGTAACTGGGCTCTTCTCCCCTACACAGGGCCGCTGTAGCCAGGACTTCCCCCTGGTCTAAAAAGACAAAGGACTGGTTTTTTTTTCGGTCTAGGTCTAGACTCTCCTTGTTGGGGTAGCCCTTTTGCCACTGGTCAACTCCCGCCTCTTTAAGGCCTTCCTGGGCCTCCCTATAGATGGCTAAGACAGCTTCTTCCTCCTGGTCCCCCGTTTCTTTTATCTCTAGCTTGGGGCCCAAAAAATAGTCCAAGGGCTTTAAAAGCCTAATATGCCCTCTGTCTACTCGGCTATTATAGACTAGGATGTGGACCCCTGCCTCCTGGGCCTGGACCAGGGCCTGGGAAAAGCCAGGGTCTGTCTTCCAGTTTGGAGAAAAGCGGAAGGCCTTCTCCAGCTGGACCACAAAAAAGACATAGGCCTCTATCCCCTCCTTAGCCAGCTGGGTCAGCTCTTCTAGGTGCCTTCGGCCCCTTTCTGTGGGGGCATCGGGAAAATAGGCCCGGCCATCTTCTTCCAGGGTCACCCCCTTGACCTCCATAAAACCGAGCCCCTCTTCCCCCCTGATTTGAAAGTCTATCCGGCTCTTGCCCAGCTGGACCTCCCTTTTAAAGTCCTTAACAGGTCCTAAGCCCTCTAGAAGAGGAGAGGCCGCCAACCATTCGGCCACCAGGTGGTTGGGCATTTGGGAGTCAATATTGACCCATTTCCCCTCCTTTTCCACATGGACTAGGGAATAGGCTGTCTTTCTTTTGGACCCGGGTCTAGCTCCTTCTAAAAGGACCCTCCGTCCTGGAATAAAAAGTTCCTTGGCCCGGCCGGTATTGGGAACATGGACCTGGTGGACTTCCCCCTCCAGGTCTACCTCAGCAATAAAACGATTGGGCCTCTTTAAAAAGACCCCTTCTCTTATATTTTTATAATCCATTTCCTGACCCCTCCTGGTTAGGGATTTGAATACTAATTCTGACTTATTATACCACAAAAGTTTTTTCTCTAAAAAATTAAGGGACCCTAAAGCCAAGACCAAGTCCTGCCTCTAGGATCCCATATTTTTAGCTATTTTAAGCCCCTAGATCCCTTTAGGCATGGAAATGGGCTTAAAAAATTTTTTTAGAGAATTTTATTTTTTTAAGGCTTCTAAAAGAAGCTGGTTCACCACTTGAGGGTTGGCCTTGCCCCGACTTTTTTTCATGACTTGGCCTACTAAGAAGCCAACCACCCTGTCTTTACCCTGCCTGTAGTCTTCCACAGACTCTGGGTTTTCTTCTAGGACCTCCTTGACCAGGCTCTCCATAAGGGAGCTATCTTGCATTTGGGCCAAGCCTTCTTCTTCTATGATCTTTTCAGGTTTGTCACCCTTTTCAAACATGATCCTTAGGACCTTTTTACCGGCATTGTTGTTGATCTTATCTTCCTGGATCATCTTAAGCAGGTCAGAAAAATCTTTTTCTTCAAAGGGTAGCCTTAACTCCTCATCTTCTGTAAAATCAGCCCGGCGTAAGACTTCTGTTGTTACCCAGTTGGCCAGCATGCCATAGTCCTTAAAGTCCCTGGCCACCCCTTCATAAAAGTCGGCTAGGTCGGCCTTTTGGGTGAGGACCTCGGCATCGTAGGCACTAAGCCCATAGGCCTCCATAAAACGGGCCTTCTTTTCATCAGGTAGCTCAGGCATAGTTTGCCTGATTTCCTCAATTCTTTCTGGGCTAAGCTCAATGGGAGCGAGATCAGGCTCTGGAACAAAACGGTAGTCGCTGCCTGTTAACTTGGCCCGCATGACCACGGTCTCGTTGGCCACATCATCCCACCGTCTTGTAGTCCGGATTTCTTCTTCTCCTGCCTCCATAAGGGCCTTTTGTCTGGCTACCTCGTAGTCAATGGCCTTTTCAACCCCCCTAAAGGAGTTAAGGTTTTTCACCTCTTGGATGGAGGACCGTTTTTGGCTGTCTAGGTCCTTGATGTTGACATTCACATCACACCGGAGGGACCCTTCTTCCATCTTAACGTCACTAACCCCAATTTGCTTTAGGGTGGCCCTAAGCTTTTCTAAGAAAAGCCTGGCTTCCAGGCCAGAGGAAATATCGGGCTTGGTGACAATTTCAATAAGGGGGACCCCACACCGGTTGTAGTCCATTAGGGTTTCTTCTTCTGTATGGAGGCTTTTCCCTGTATCTTCTTCAATTTGAATCTGGGCAATGCCTATCTTCTTTTTAACCCCGTCACTTTCCACTTCTATAAAGCCTTCCCGGCCTATATGGTTGTCATTTTGGGTAATTTGGTAGCCCTTGGTTAGGTCAGGATAAAAGTAGTTTTTCCGGTCAAAGGTTAGCTCTTGACCTACTTCACAGTTTAGGGCCAGGCTGGCCATAGCCGCCGCTTCCACCACTTCCTCACTAAGGACAGGCAGGGCCCCAGGTAGGCCTAGGCAGACGGGGCAAACCCGGGTGTTGGGTTCCCCACCATAGGCATTTTCACAGGAACAAAAGGCCTTGGTTTTTGTGGATAGCTCCACATGTATTTCTAATCCTACAATTGTTTTATATGCCATGGGACATCTTCCTTTCATAATCGCCTGCAGTCTTAAGGGCTTGGGCATCCTTAAATTTATCTGAAATAAACTGAACACCTACCACTTTTCCTAGGGCTTCTACAGGGACAGAGATCCCAGCAAGGCCTGCCAGGTTGACCGGTGGGGTAAACATATCAGACATATAGATTTCAGTGGGGCTTAGGTCATGATCCACGCCAAAGCCTGACATGGGGCTGGTGGGAGATAAAAGCAGGTCATAGTCCTTAAAGAGGGCCTCAAATTCCTTAATCATCTGTTTTCTTAGGGTCACTGCCTTTTTGTAATAGCCTTCTTCTTCGTCCATGCTGGTCAGGTAGGCCCCTAGCATAATCCGGCGCTTAACCTCACTACCAAAACCCTGGCTCCGGGTCTTGGTGTAAAAGTCATCTAGGTTGTCGTAGTCTTCTGCCCGGTAGCCATAGATAATCCCATCGTACCGGCTCATGTTAGAGGTTACTTCAGCATTAATAAGGGCATAATAGCATTCCACCGTATGGGGCAGGGTGGCTAGGTCCACTTCCTCTACCTGGGCCCCATGGTCTTTTAAAAAGTTGATGACCTTTTGGTAGCCTTCCCGGACACTGTCTTCTAGGTCAAAGTCCAAGTAGAAGGCGGGCACAGCCACCTTGAGGTCCTTGAGGTCCTTGGCCTGGTCTATGGCCTCCTTAGATAGGGAGGGGTTGCCTGTGGAGCTGGCGTCTTTGGGGTCCCTTCCCTCTAGGATGGACAAGAGATAGGCCACATCCTCTACATTTTGCCCTAGGACGCCTACCTGGTCAAAGGAGTTGGCCATGGGGGCAATCCCGTGCCTGGAGATGGACCCGTAAGAGGGTTTCATGCCCACAATCCCACACAGACCTGCGGGTTGTCTTACAGACCCACCTGTATCTGTCCCAATGGCCAGCTGGCACATATGGGCAGCTACAGAGGCTGCGGCCCCTCCAGAAGACCCCCCAGCTACTAGGTCTAAGTTGGCGGGGTTTCTAGTGACGCCAAAATGGGAGGTCTTGGTGTCAGACCCCATGGCAAACTCATCTAAATTGGTCTTGCCAATAATAATGGCATCGGCCGCCTTTAACTTGTCTACAATCTCTGCATCATAGGGAGGGATATAGTTCTCCAGCATCTTGGACCCACAAGTCATGGGGACCCCCTTGTAGGAAATATTGTCCTTTAGGGAAATAACAATCCCAGCCAGGGGACCTAGGTCTTTTCCTTCTTCTAGGGCCTGGTCTAGGGCCTTGGCCTTATCTAGGGCCTCTTGCCGGGTCACATGTATAAAGGCGTTGACTGAGTCGTTGTGCTTATCAATTTCTTCTAAGTGAGCCTCTACCATGTCTTGGGCTCGAAGTCTTCCCTCTAAAAAGGCCTCCCGGGCCTCCAGGGCTGATAATATCTTCATCTATTTCACCCTCTCCTTAATCTACAAATTTCATCATTTTAAAATAGCCATACTTGGCACTTCCTGTGTTGGAAAGGGCCTCTTCCTGGCTAAGTTCCCCTCTAACTTCTGAATCCCTAAGGTGGTTGTCTCCTTTATTGATATAAAGGCGATCTTCTATCTCATCAAAGTCCAGATGGGCAATCTTGTCCAAAACGTCTGTCATTTCTGAAAAGCTTTTTTCAAAGGCCTCCATCTCTTCTTCTGAAAATTCCAACCTAGAGGCCTGGGCAATGGCCAAAAACCGGTCCCTAGTCATCTTATCCTTCTTCATCTTGTCCTCCTTCAATTATATCTAAAAGCTGATCTGGGCCTAGGATGGCAATGCCTAGGTCCTGGGCCTTTTGTAACTTTGAGCCGGGATTGTCTCCAGCCAAAAGATAGTCTGTATTTTTACTAACCGATGAAGTCACCTTGGCTCCTAAGGCCTCCAAGCGGTTCTTTAGGTCCTTGCGGGGCTGGTCAAAGCTCCCGGTAATAACCAGGGTCTTGCCCTCTAGGGCCTGGCCCCTAGGGTCTACTGCCTTCTCTTTTTGGGGCTCTATGCCCAGGGCCTTAAATTCTTCTAGGCTCTTACGGATATGGTCCTCTTGGAAGTAGGCTACAAGCTCCTGGGCAATAATTTCTCCAATGTCCGGAACTTGGAGGAGGTCCTCCTTTGTCGCCGACCTTAAAGCGGCAAAACTTTTAAAGTGCTTGGCCAAGTCCCTAGAGGACTTGATGCCTACATTGTGGATGCCCAGACTGTAAATAAAATTAGCCAGCCTGGGCTTTTTACTGGACTGGATGGCCTGGTAGAGATTCTCTGCTCTTTTTTCCTTAAAGGAAGGCAGGCCCAAAAAGTCCTCCTGGCTTAGCTTATAAATATCTGCAATAGACGAGAGGTTAAAGTGCTTTAGCAAGAGGGCCGAGGTCTTTTCACTAAGACCTTCTATATCCATCCCATCCCGGGAGGCAAAGTGGGCTAGCTGGCGAATAAGCTGGGGCTCGCAGGACAGGCTATTGGGGCAAAAACTATGGACCCCCTTGGTTAAGATCTCTGTCCCACAGGCCGGGCAATGGGTGGGAAGGTGAATTTCCTTTGTCCCCGCCAAATCGCCCATGCTGCCTAGGATTTCTGGGATCACATCGTTACTCCGGCGAACGAGGACCCGGGCCCCTATCCTAAGTTTCTTCCTCCGAATGTCATCAATATTATTAAGGGTGGCCCGTCCTACGGTGACCCCACCAATCTCTACCGGGTCCAGGATGGCTGTAGGGGTAATCTTGCCTGTCCGGCCCACATTCCATTCCACGTCCCTTAAGAGGCTGGTGGTCTCCTCTGCCTCAAACTTGTAGGCCAGGGCCCACCTGGGGAAGCGGTTGGTAAAGCCTAGGATCTCCCGGGCCCTTAGGTCATTAATCTTAATAACCACCCCGTCAATTAGAAAGTCTAGGTCGGGCCTCATGGCTCCAATTTTTTCAATCTCTTCTTTGACCCCTGCCAGGTTCTTTTTTAAGTGGTTGTAGGGAGAAAGGGGAAGACCCAAGTCCTGGATGGTCTCTTTAATCTCCTGGTCTGTCTTAAAGGACCGTCCCTCATAAAGACCAATATTAAAGATGTAGGCCTTTAGGTGGCGGCGCCTAGTCACCTTGGGGTCCAGGTTTCTTAGGGCCCCTGCTGCCCCATTTCGGGCATTTTTTAACTTTTCTTCTGCCTTCTGGTTGTATTTTTCTAGGGCTGAAAGGGGCATAAGGCCTTCGCCATGGACAATAATCTTGTCCTGGGCCTTAATCCTTAAGGGAATATTTTCTATGGTCCTAACCTGGGGAAGAATTTCTTCCCCAAAGACCCCATTGCCCCGGGTGGCTGCCGACTTTAGGAGGCCCTCCTCATAGGTTAGGCTAAGGGTTAGGCCATCAAACTTAAGCTCTACCATGTAGGCCAGGTCCTCCCCATAGCCTGCCTGGTCCAGGATCCGCTGGTTTCTCTTGGCCCAGTCTTCCAGTTCCCCAAAGCTCTTGGCCTTGTCTAGGGAATACAGGGGAACTTCATGGTCCACCCTTTCAAATTTTTCTAGGATGGGTCCCCCCACCCTTTGGCTGGGTGAATCGGCAAGGACCTGGCCTTCTTTTTTTTCTAGGGCCACCAGCTGGTCAAACAAGGCGTCATATTCCCCGTCAGAGACCAGGGGGTCGTCTAGGGTGTAGTAGTGGTAGCTATAGCGGTTTAGCTGGTCCACCAGCCTTCTCATCTCGTCCATGGGACCTCCCTTCTATAGGATCTTAATGGGGGCCAGGGATAGCCTTAAGGTTTTTAGGCCCTTGTCTGGAAAAGAGATGACCACTTCTTCATCGGCCCCCTCTCCCTTGATCTGGACCACCATGCCCTGTCCCCACTTCTTGTGCTCCACCTTGGTCCCCAGCTTGACCTGGGCCAGGGAGGCCTCTTGGTTGTGGATACGTTCTTCTTGAATTTCATCATAGCGGCGTTTTCTAGCCATCTGTCTTTCTGTGGATCCCTTGGCTGTAATGGACCGGCCCACGCTATCTACTGTGCTGGATTCTATGGTTTCAGACCGGTCAGCCTCAATGGTACTACCCATTTCCTGTAAAAACCGGCTGGGCAGGTTGACATTGGTCTGGCCAAAAAGGGTTCTAGACTTAGCGGAAGATAGGTAGAGCTCCTCTTCTGCCCGGGTGACGGCCACATAGCATAGGCGTCTTTCCTCTTCCATGTCCTCGGTGCTGTCCAGGGACCGGTGGGTGGGGAAGAGTTTTTCCTCCATGCCCACCACAAAGACCACGGGAAACTCCAAGCCCTTGGCCCCGTGCATGGTCATAAGGGTAACAGAGTTTTCCTTGTCCTCCACCTGGTCAATATCTGAAATAAGGGACAGGCTGGCTAAAAACTCTTCTAGACCGGCCTCTGGATTTTCTTTTTCATACTGGAGGGCCACAGAAATAAGCTCCTGGATATTTTCCAGCCGAGTTCTGGACTCCACGGTGTCCTCTCTTTTTAGGTCCTCGGCATACTGGCTGTCAAAAATAGTGGCTTCCACCAGGTCAGACAGGCTAAGGTCCTGGGCCTTGGCCCTTAAAAGACCCATTAAGTGACCAAAGGCCTCTACATTTTTCTTGGCCCGGATCTTGAGCTGGTTGGTCCCTATGGTGTCCACCACCTCCATTAGGGTCAGACCCTCCTGGCTGGCATAGTCATTTATTTGGTCCATGGTCCCTGTTCCAATCCCTCTTTTAGGGGAGTTAATTATCCGTCTAAGGGCAATATCATCGGCTGGATTTTGGACTAGCTGCAGGTAGGCCAGGATGTCCTTGACCTCCTTACGCTCATAAAAACGGGTCCCACCCACAATCTTATAGGGGACCCTCTTTCTTAAGAGGACGTCTTCAAAGCCCCGGCTCTGGGCATTGGTCCGGTAGAGGATGGCAAAGTCCTTGTAGTCTCTACCCTCCTTGACCCCTTGTCGGATCTTGTCTACCACGCCAATTTCTTCTTCTGTATTGTGGTTATACTCCCTGTAGCTAACGGCTTTGCCTTCTTTTTTATCGGTCCACAGGCGCTTGTCCTTCCGGTCGGTATTGTAAGAAATCAGCTGGTTGGCCGTTTCTAAAATGGGCTGGGTGGACCGGTAGTTTTGTTCTAGGAGGATGACCTGGGCCTGGGGGTAGTCTTTTTCAAAATTCATAATATTGGCGATGTCCGCCCCCCGCCACTTGTAGATGGACTGGTCGTTATCTCCCACCACGGTTAAGTTGGGGGTCTTCCCAGCCAAATACCGGATAAATAGGTATTGAATGTGGTTGGTGTCCTGGTACTCGTCTACAAAAATGTATTTAAACTTGTTTTGATAATAGGTCAAGACCTCCTGGTGGTCCCTAAAAAGCTCTACCGTCCGGATAAGGAGGTCATCAAAGTCGAGGGCATTATTCTCCTTGGCCCTCTTTTCATAAAGACCATAGACCTGGGCTATCTTTTCTAAATAGAGGTCTCCCTCATTTTCTTTTAGGGCCTCCTTGGGGGAAGTCCCCTGGTTCTTCCAGGAAGATATCTGGGCCCGGACGGCCCTTTCCTTAAACATGTCCTTGTTTAGGCCCTGGTCTTTAAGGGACTCCTTAACCAGGGTCAGCTGGTCGGCGCTGTCATAGATGGTAAAGTTCCTGTCATAGCCCAAGCGCTCAATATGCCGTCTAAGGATCCGGACACAGGTGGCGTGGAAGGTCCCTATCCAAAGGGGGTCTACATTGATATCTAAAAGCTGGCCTACCCTCTCTTTCATTTCATTGGCGGCCTTGTTGGTAAAGGTGATGGCCAAAATAGAGGAGGCCAGAACCCCCTTTTCCTCAATAAGGTAGGCAATCTTTGAGGTGACCACCCGGGTCTTGCCTGACCCGGCGCCGGCCAAGATAAGGACAGGCCCTTCGGTCTCTAATACCCCTTGTCTTTGTTCCTTATTTAGATTGTCAAGTATCGTCATTTTATCAAACCCTCCATGGCTACTAAACTTCTCACAACATAAGATACCATCATTAGGCCTGCTGCCGGTGGTACAAAAGACGAGCTGGCTAGAGGACCTGGCTGGTAGTCCTCTGACCGGGTGGGCTTCTCCTTAGAATAAACCACCGGGTAATCTTCAAGCCCCAGGTCCCTAGCTCCCTTCCTCATGGCCCGAGCCAGGGGACAGACTGTGGTCTTATAGAGGCTAGTGATTTCCAGCTGGCTAGGATCTAGCTTGTTGGCAGACCCCATAGACGAAATAAAAAGCACCCTATCCTGCTGGCTCATCTTAGCAAGTAGGAGCTTTCCCTCTACGTCATCTATGGCATCGATTATAAAATCATAGCTGGCAAAAGAAAATTTTTCTTCCAGCTCTTGAGAAAAGCAAACTTTATAATTGTCCCCCCCTATCTGGGGGTTAATGGCTTCTAAACGCTCTCGCATGACCTCCACCTTGGGCCGGCCCACTGTCTCTGGCAGGGCAATGATCTGCCGGTTGATGTTGGTGGAATCGATTATGTCCTTGTCCACCAGGTCCAAAGACCCAATCCCCGCCCGGGCTAGGGCCTCACAGGCTTGACCACCTACCCCACCTAGGCCAAAGACGATTCCCCTTTTCTTTTCCAAGGCCTCTACAGCCCTGTCTCCTAGGAGCATTCTCGTTCTTAATTTCCAATCCGTCAATCTACTTTCCTCCCATCGTAAAGTTATTATACCAAAGAACCACCGCCTCTTACAATTTTATTGGCCTGAAATCTTAATTTTCTTTGAGAAAATGACTTTTCTTAGGGTCTATTTTCCCTAAAAAAAGTAGGCCCTGGGTCTCAAAAAAATATGCAATATTTTAAGGCCCTAGGTCTTCTTAATGGGGCAAGTTTATTGCAATTTTATCTCCTTGTTGTAAAATAGATATATGTGTTATTAGGAGAGGCCAAGACTTTTAGGAGGATTCGTAGTATGGAATTTTTTGTTGTTGGGATTAACCATCATATTTGCCCCATTGAGGTCAGGGAAAGGGTGCATTTTTCTGACTCTAACCAGATTGAGGCAAGTAACGCCCTTTTATCTGATTCAATCCAAGAATTAGTGATTTTATCGACCTGCAACCGGTCTGAAATCTATGGCATGAGCCGGCAGGCCCAGGAAGACACTGCCCTTATCCAGGCCTTCTATAAGGACTTTTTCCAGGTTGATGATCTGGCTGACTACTTCTTTGTAAAGACTGGCCGAGAAGCCCTTAGGCATCTTTTTAATGTCACCATGGGCTTAGACTCCCTGGTTATCGGAGAAGACCAGATCCTGGGCCAGGTTACCGATGCCCACCTTAATGCCATGGAAATTGGCTCTAGCAAGAAGATCTTAAATAAGATCTTTCGGGAGGCCATTACCCTGGCCAAGCGAACCAAAACAGAAACCACCGTTAGTGAAGAGCCCATCTCCATCGCCTATTTAGGGGTCCAGCTCATAAAAAACGAGCTAGACCTTAGGGGAAAGAAGGCTGCCATTGTGGGCGTGGGTCAAATGGGCCAACTGGCCCTAGACTATCTTTTAGAGGCTGGGGCCCAGATTAGTATTTGTAACCGGACCTATGCCAATTCCCTCCGGGTGGCCCAAAAGTATGACCCCATTGACATTGTCCCCTTTGAAGACCTTATTGACCTGGTTAAGGCCTCTGACGTCTTTGTCTCTGCCACCGCCTCCCCCCACACCATCCTAAAGGCTGGGGACCTGGGCCCCCGCAAGGACCCCCTCTATATTATGGACCTATCTCTTCCCCGGGATATTGACCCCGATATAGGCCAGCTGGAGGCGGTGAAACTCTATGACATTGACCACCTCCAGGCTGTAAGCCAAAAAAATATGAACCACCGCAAGGACCTCCTCCTCTCCTATGATGGCGAGGTCACCCGGTTAGAAGATGAGATCCTAAACTGGATCCGGGCTACAAAATTTGACCCCATCATGCAGAATATGAACCAACGCTGTGATGAGGTGGCCGCTGAAACCCTAGACTATATCTTTAGGAAGACCCATCTTAGCCATGGGGAAAAGAAAAAGGTGGATGCCATTGTCCATTCTGCCCTAAAGAAAATTGCCCGAGAACCCCTCCTTCGGCTCAAGGACATGCCCGACCAGGTTCCCGGCAAGGAAGCGGCCCTAAATATTTTAGAGGAGGTCTATGACCTATGAAATATTTGCCCGTTAGCATTGACACGGAAGGAAAAAATATCCTGGTGGTGGGGGCTGGCTCTGTGGCCCTAAGGAAGGTCCAGGTCCTTTTAAAGACAGACTTTAAAATCTATGTCTTTGCCCAGGAAATCTCTGAGGCCTTTTATGCCCTGGCCCAGGCCTTCCCCCACCGTCTTCTTTTAAAAACAGGCCAGGTGGACGAGAACTTTGTCTTCTATGGCTACGACTATCTTTTGATTGCCACCAGTGATGACAAGGCCAACGACTACCTGGAGACCTATGCCAAGGACCGGAAGATCCCCTATATCCGGTCAGATAAAAAAAGCCGGTCCCCCTTGATTATGAATAAAGTTATCCAGCAGGGCTCCCTTTGTCTGGGGGTCTCCACAGGAGGCCACAACCCCACTATTTCCCGCCTAGTGGGTGAGGACCTGACTGACTATCTAAAAAAATACTCTCCTGAAAAATTAGATATTCTGGATCAAATTAGAGAGGCCCTGGTCCGCAAGGGAAGAAAGGATGTCTCTGAAATTATAAGCCAGCTCTGGAGAGACGAAACCATCAATTTAAATAACTACTTGGAGGAAATAGATGAAGATAAAACTAGGCACCCGGGCCAGTAACCTGGCTCTTATTCAAGCCAATTCTATAAAGAGGGCCCTGGAGGAGGCCCATCCCCAGCTGGAGGTAGACCTGGTTAAAATCTCTACCCATGGCGACCGGGTTCAAAATAAGTCCATTGCTGATCTAGGCCAAAAGGGGGTCTTTGTCAAGGAAATTGAGCAGGCCCTTTTAGATGGCACCATTGACCTGGCTGTCCACTCCCTAAAGGACATGCCCTCTTTAATCCACCCCGACCTAACCCTGGTAGCTCCTCCCAAGGGAGAGGCCCCAGAAGATGCCTTTGTGGGCAAGGGCCCCCTGTCCTCCTGGAAGGACCTGGAGGGGATGAAAATCGGCAGCGGCAGCAACCGGAGACAGGCCCAGCTAAAGCACTGGCTGGGCCAGGTCCAGATAGAACCCATCCGGGGCAATATTGAAACCCGGATGAAGAAAATTGACCAGCTAGGCCTAGATGGCACCCTCTTGGCCTATTCTGGCCTTATTCGAGGGGGCTACAAGGAAAGGGTCTCACTGGTCCTAGACCCCAAAAAGTTTATCCCCTCCCCCAACCAAGGCATCCTAGCCCTGGAAATCCGTAGGGACCGGGAAGACCTGGCTGAGCTTTTAGCTCCCCTGGCCCATGGGAGAACGGCCTTTAGGATGGAGGTGGAAAGAGCCTTCCAAGAAGCCCTATCGGCCACCTGTGAGTCTCCCATTGGCATCTACCTAGACTTTGAGAGGGCCCAAGAAGACCAGCTAGACATTTACACCTGCTATGGCAAGGAGGTAGGCTCTGCCCTTTACTTCCAAGAAGCCTCTTGTAGGCTAGATGAGGCCAAAAAAACCGTCATTGCCCTAGCCAAGACCCTAAAGGAGTGTGCCCATGATTGAAAAAGTCATTATTGCCGGAGCCGGCATCGGTAGCCGCAAGAACCTGACCCTGGCCGTTCAGGAAGCCCTGGAAGAGGCAGACATCCTAGTCTTTGACCGTCTTCTAAACCCAGAACTAATCCAGACCTATGGGAAGGACAAGGAGGTCTACTATGTAGGCAAAAAATCTGGGGACCATGCCCTGCCCCAGGATGAAATCAACCAACTCCTGGTGGACCAGGCTAAGAAGGGCAAAAAGGTAGTCCGTCTAAAGGGTGGAGACCCCTACATCTTTGGCAGGGGGTCTGAAGAGGCCCTCTACCTAAAAGAAAATGGAGTCCCCTTTGAGGTCCTGCCTGGGGTCACCTCCGGCGTGGTGGCCCCAGCCTGTGCTGGGATTCCTGCTACCCACCGGGACCTGGTGACCTCTGTTAGCTTTATTACGGGCCACCGGAAAAAGGGTGTGGTTGGAAACTTCCATGAATATGCCCAGCTAGAGGGGAGCCTGGTCTTTTATATGGGGGTCAAAAACCTCCCCAAGATTGTTGGCGACCTCCTAGAAGGGGGCATAGACCCTAAGCGGCCTGTGGCCATTATTGAAAATGGGGGCTACAACAACCAAAGGACCATTACCGGCCAGGTGGAAAATATTGTCCAAATTGCTGAAAAAGAAGCCATTGGTAGCCCTGCCCTAATTATTATTAGCGAGACCATCGGCCTAAGAAAGGACCTTAACTTCTTTGAAGACCGGCCTCTTTTTGGCAAACACGTTTTAATTACCCGGGCCCTATCCCAGTCCCGGGGCCTGGCAGACCAGCTAGAAAAAGAGGGGGCCCTGGTCCACAACCTGCCCACCCTGGATATCCAGCCTAAAAATGAGGACCTGCTCCTAGAAAAGTTGGAGGAAAAGACCTACGACTACATCCTCTTTATGTCAGCCAATGCCGTGGATATTTTCTTTAAAAACTACTTGAAAGACCATGATATTCGTGACCTTTATGGCAGTAAAATTGCTGTTATCGGCAAAAAGACCCAGGAGGTCCTAGAGACCTACCACCTAAGGGCGGACCTTTGTCCCAAGGTCTATGTGGGCGAGGCCTTTATCGACCTCCTATCCCACCATCTTAAGCCCCAGGACCAGGTCCTCCTCCCCCATTCTCAAATCTCCCGTCCCCATATTGTCCAAGGGATCAAGGACCTGGCCCAGGTAGATGAGATCATCATCTATGAAAACCACCTGCCCAAAGACCCGGCCCCCCTCCCTGAAAAGAGAGACTATATCCTCTTTACCTCCTCTTCCACCGTCAACCACTACCTGGACCTCTACGGCAAAGAATCCCTAGACCAGGTGGACATCCTCTCCATTGGCGATATTACTAGCCAAACCCTCCTCTCCCACGGACTTACCGTTAGCAAGCAATCCCAAGAAGCAAGTATTGACTCTTTAGTCGAGGCCTTAAAGGAGCTGGTTCAAGATGAACACAAGAATGAGAAGAATTAGAAATAACCCCCACCTAAGACCCCTAGTCCGAGAATCCGGGCTGAATCTTTCCGACTTTATCTACCCCCTCTTTGTGGTAGAAGGGGAAAATATCCGCCGGGAGATTTCCTCCCTTCCTGGAAACTACCACCTATCCATAGACCAACTGGAAAAAGAAGTTCTAGAATTAGAGGACTTGGGCATACCTGGGGTCCTCCTCTTTGGGATTCCAGACCACAAGGATGCCACTGGGTCTTCTGCCTATGCTAAAGAGGGTATTGTCCAAAGGGCCATTAAGGAAATCAAACGGGTTAGCAAAAAACTCTTGGTCATTACCGATGTCTGCCTATGCGAATACACCGACCACGGCCACTGTGGCCTTTTAAATGACCAGGGCGGGGTGGAAAACGACCTGACCCTAGACTACCTGGCTAAAACCGCCCTGAGCCATGCCCAGGCTGGGGCCGATGTGGTGGCCCCCTCGGATATGATGGACTTTAGGGTGGCGGCCATCCGCAAGGCCCTGGATGAGCATGGCTACAAGGACATTCCTATTATGGCCTATTCCGCCAAATATGCCTCCTCCTACTATGGTCCCTTCCGGGAGGCTGCCGACTCCACCCCAGCCTTTGGGGACCGGAAGTCCTACCAAATGGACTACCACAATTCCGATGAAGCCATGAAGGAAATTGCCCTGGACCTAGAAGAAGGGGCCGACATGATTATCATTAAGCCCGCCCTAGCCTATTTGGACATCCTACAAAGGGCCAAGGACAAGTTTAATGTTCCCCTGGTGGCCTACCAGGTCAGTGGAGAATATGCCATGCTCTACCAGGCCGTCAAGGCCGGTCTTCTAGGCCAAGAGGTTATCTATGAATCCCTTATTGCCCTGAAAAGAGCCGGTGCTGGACTCATCATCTCATACTTTGCCAAGGATATGGCTAAGGTCTTAAAGGAGGACAAAATTGAACTTATATGACTTTGAAGAGGCTAAAAAACTGATCCCTGGAGGCGTCAACTCCCCAGTTAGGGCCTTCGGGTCTGTAGACCAAAGCCCCATCTTTATTGAGAGGGCCAAGGGAGCCCATGTTATAAGCTCCGATGGGAAAAAGTATATCGACTTTATTAACTCCTGGGGGCCCATGATCCTGGGCCACGGACCCGACTTTATGCTAGAAAATGCCAAGACCTACCTGGAAGAAGGTCTTAGTTTTGGCCTGCCCACCCTTATTGAAGTGGAAATGGCTGAGTTTTTGACCCAGGCCACCGGCACGGACATGGTCCGGATGGTCAATTCCGGGACAGAAGCCACCATGTCAGCCATCCGCCTAGCCAGGGGCTATACAGGCCGGGACAAGATCATCAAATTTGAAGGCTGCTACCACGGCCACAGTGATGGTCTCTTGGTCAAGAGTGGGTCTGGTACCCTTACCTTCCACGCCCCCACCTCAGCCGGGGTCCCCCAAGACATTATCAAGAACACCTTGGTTTGCCGCTACAACGACATAGAAGACGTGAAAAAAACCATCCAGGCCTTCCCAGACGAGATTGCCTGTGTCATTATGGAACCCATTGCGGGCAATATGGGGGTGGTCCCTGCTGATAAGGACTTTGTCCAGGCCCTCCGCCAGCTGACAAAGGAAAAGGGCATCCTCCTTATCTTTGATGAAGTCATCACCGGCTTTAGGGCCCGGTTTGGGTCTGTGGACAAGGACTATGGTATTAAGGCCGACCTCTACTGCTTTGGCAAGATCATCGGAGGGGGCCTGCCTGTAGGGGCCTTTGCTGGATCTAAGGAAATTATGAACCGGCTTAGTCCTGTAGGGGACGTCTACCAGGCCGGAACCCTATCTGGTAATCCCTTGGCCATGAAAATGGGCCTAGATATCCTAAACTACCTCCAAGACCATCCTGAAGTCTATGAGGACCTAGAAAATAAGGCCAAGACCCTAGAAGAGGCCTTCACCGATAACATTCGGGCCACTTGGGTCCCTGCCCAGGTGACCCGGCACCGGTCTCTGCTTTCCATCTTCTTTGGGGACTTTGACCAAATTAAAAATTATGATGACGTCTCTAAGGCCAATCTAGCTGACTTTACCCGCTACTGGCAATTTATGTTTGACCACCAACTCCTCTTTGCCCCCGCCCAGTTTGAAGCCATCTTCCTCTCTACTGCCCACAATGATGAAATTATTGACTACACCATCCGGCAAAACCGCCTGGCCCTAGAAAGCCTGGCCAAATAAAGCCATCAAAAAGCCCCCTAGGCCTGGAGCCTTTTCTCCAAGCCTAGGGGGCTTTTTCTATTCCGGGGCGAAAAACCCTCCCCCCTCTTAAATTATCTTTCTTCCATAGGAGGCTAATAGCCCAGGACCCCTAACTGTCTTTTCACCTTGGCCACCAGGTCCTGGCGGTCTTGGTACTTAAACTCCAAGACCAGGTAGTCCGGCTCAATATAGTCTATAACCCGCCTGGCCTGGTCCGATAGGGCCAAGCCATGGGTGTCTATCTGGCCTATATACTGGTAGATTTCTCTAAAACGGTCCATAAAATCCTCCGGTAACTTAGGAGGGTTTTGCCGGTAGTATTCCCGAATGGGTCCCGTCACCGAGGCGTGAAGGTGGATGCCCCGGAAGTATTTTTTTAAGGACCCATGGGCCCGGACCCTTTCTTCTATATAGGCCCAGGCCTGGTCTTCATTTTTTAGGGAGGAATTGGTAGACATAAGGTGGCCCGTATCTAGCATAAAGCCCTTCTTTTTATAGGCCACCCCCTCCAAGAGGGCATCTGTCAGATGAGGATCTGTAAAGGTAAGCCCTGGGGAATAGAGGTTTTCCATGAGGAAGAGGGGGCCCTCCTCCCCCCTCCCCTCCAGGATTTGGTTGATGACCTGACAGGCCCCCCTTATGACCTCTGGAGAGGAGTGGTTGTAGTCTTGGGGCAAAAAGTCAATGGACCGGACATGGTTGACATGAAAGACACAGTAGTCCCCATGGGCCTGGGCAAAGTCCAGGTCCTCTAAAAAATACTGGTAAAACTTATCCCGCTCTACCTGGTAAAAGGACTGGACCGTCTCCCAGTCCCCATACTCCTCTAAAAGGTCCTCATCCCTATAAAAGGCATAGTCCATCCAGGAGGTGTAAAAGGGCAGGTGGACCCCCTTAACCAGGTCCAAATCCACCTTGTCTTCCTTATCTTGGCAGCGAATGAGTTCTATCCCATCTAGACCCAGGTCCTGGATCAGGCCAGTAAGGTCTTCTCTCGATTGGTAGTCATCCAAGTAGGTCTTGGAAGCAATAAAGCTTAATAATTTTTTCATGTCACCATCCCTAAAAGAGCTTCAGACCCTAGGGCCTGAAGCTCTTTTTCTTTTATCTATTGGCCTAGAAAAACTTACTTGTTTTCCCTTAGACGTTTTAAGATCATCTTTTGCTCTACTGAAGCCACCAAGCGGCGGGTATAGTCTACAGTATCTGGGTTAACAGACATGGAGGTAATACCAGATTCCACTAGGAACTCAGCAAATTCTGGGTATTGGCTGGGTCCTTGGCCACAGATAGAGATGGTAATCCCCTTCTTGTTACAGGCATCAATAAGGATCTTAATGGCCCGTTTAACCGCTACATTTCTTTCATCAAAGTAGCCCATGTTGTTTAGGATACCACTGTCCCTATCGGCTCCCATAACCAATTGAGTTAAGTCGTTGGACCCGATGGAGAAACCATCCACAAGCTCTGCAAATTCTTCAGCTTGGAAGACCACAGAGGGAACTTCTGCCATAATCCACATCTTAAAGTCCTTGGATCTTTCAAGGCCTTCTTCTGCCATAATTCCTTGAACCACCTTTAGCTCTTCAGGTGTTCTAACAAAGGGCAGCATGGCAATCACATTGGTTAAACCAAAGTCTTCTCTAACCTTTTTCATGGCTTGGCATTCTAGGCGGAAACCATCTTCATATTTTGGAGAAATATAACGGGAAACCCCCCTCCATCCAATCATGGGGTTTTCTTCATGGGGTTCCACTTCGTCTCCACCCTTTAGGCCCCTAAATTCGTTGGTCCTAAAGTCACTCATCCGAACCACAAGAGGCTTGGGATAGATAGCAGAGGCTACCTTGGAGATCCCTTCTGCTAATTTTTCCACCATCATGTCCCCTTGGCCAGTCTTAACCAGGTGCATGGGGTGGGCCCCGATCATGTTGGTAAAGATAAATTCTGTCCTCATAAGACCAATCCCATCTAGGGGTAGGTTCTTGTACTTGTCAATAAGGTCAGGTTCACCTAGGTTCATATAGATCTTAGTGCCTGTTGGGGGCGCAGTAAGGGTCCTAAGTTGGTCCATGTTGACACCTAGACCAGGGCCGCCAGCTGCTGCTTCTTCCTTCTTGTCTTCTTCTTTTAGGACAAAGCCCTCATAGACTACCCCCCGGGTGGCATCTACAGTAATTTCCATCCCATCCTTTAGGACTTCTGTGGCATTGGTAGAGCCTACAATACAGGGAATACCTAGCTCACGACTTACAATAGCCGCGTGGCAGGTCCGTCCCCCTTCGTCAGTGACAACGGCAACAGACTTTCTCATGGCAGGCACCATATCCGGGTTGGTCATGCCGGTCACAAGGACGTCCCCTTCTTCTATGAGTTCAATTTCTGAAATATCCTTAATCAGTTTAACCCGGCCCCGGCCAATCCCAGGAGAGGCGGCAAGTCCCCTTACAAGGGGAGTTAATTTTTCTTCAAGCTTGTTTTCTTTAGACATATTTTCTACATCATCCTTTAGCGTGGTAATGGGCCTAGATTGTAGGATATATAGACCATGGGTATCTTGGTCTAGGCCCCACTCAATATCTTGAACAGAACCGTAAAGGCTTTCTATCTTTATCCCGGCCTCAATAAGGGTGTTTAGTTCTTCTGGACTTAAGCATTCTCCACTGACAGCCTCAGACCCAAGAAGGCTAGCCACATCTACTTCTTGAGTGCCTATGCCACTGGTATCCTTAACCACCATGACTTTTTTATTGGCCAAGTGTTTTTCTAGAACTTCCTTGCTGGCCTTGTTGATGAGGTATTCGTCTGGAGATACAGTCCCTGAAACCACAGCCTCTCCTAGCCCCCAAGAGGCATTGATCATCATTTCTTCCCGGTTGGACGTAATGGGGTTGGCTGTAAACATAACGCCTGATTTTGCACTGTTGACCATCTTTTGAACTACAACAGCCAGGGCCACCTTGAAGTGGTCATAGTTTTGTTTTTCCCTATAGTAGATGGCTCTGGGTGTCCAGAGGGAAGCCCAGCACCGACGGACATGGTTAACTAGCTCATCTTCTCCTGAAATATGAAGGTAAGTATCTTGCTGGCCAGCAAAGGATGCATCGGGCAGGTCTTCTGCAGTGGCAGAAGAACGAACGGCTACTTCTGCATCTTCTATGCCGATTTCTTCATTTAAAGCCCGGTAGGCTGACCGAATTTCTTCTTCTATCTCGGGTTTGATTTCCCCATTATTAATAATTCTACGAATCTCGTTAGATGCTTCAGCGAGCTTGGCTGTATCTTCTACATCAATCTCTTCCATAAGCTCACGGACCTTGTCATTTAAGCCCGCATAGTCAATAAAAGCATTATAGCCTTCTGCTGTCACACAAAATCCTGGTGGAACATCGAGGCCAAAGTTAGTAAGTTCTCCTAAGTTGGCTCCCTTGCCTCCTACAATTTCTACATCGCTTTTCCTAATTTCTTTGAAATGTTTAATAAATTGATATTTAGACATACCACGCCTCCTTGAGATATATTATAACATATTAACTATATATGTCATACTAATTAATGGAATTTTTAGAAATTTCTTTTTGTAATTCCCCTATAGATTTTTTAGATAGGTTTTCCCTTGGGATGGCTAGGGCCTCCCTAATTTGGTCTACATGGTCGGCGTTTTTGCCTTCAATTTCCAGATAGGGATGGGGGTAGGTGGCCTTATCCCAAGTGTCAAAATCAAGGCGACCTTCCATAAATTTATAGGACCGTCTTAGTTTTTCTCCCCTATTGATCTTATCATAGCCCAACTCCTTTAAGATGGCCAGCATCATTTTTTCATCTTGGATTTCTGTGGTGTACTCCAGGTTTTCCCTGGCTCCATCATTGGACTGGGCCGCCTTAAAGGTCATTTCCCGATGGATAATGTCTTCCCCTTCTAAGAGGAGGCGGATTCTTAGATAGCCCTTTTCATGGCGGATGGGGTGGTCCTGGCTATCAATGGTGATGTTAACCTGGTGTTCCTCAAATAAAAACTCTGCCCCCTTCTTTTTAGCCCTGTCTTCTATGGCCTGGGTGTCTAAGCCTAAAACCTTTACTTCTACTTCTTTTTCTGGCATAATGATCCCTCCTATTTAAGCCTTACGGGTTTAAAATTGACATAGTCTGAAGCCACACAGATATAGTTTACCCCCTCATAGTCGCCCTCTCTCACAAAGGCATGGCCTTCACTGTGGAGGTGACCATAGAGGCAGGTCTTGATCCCTTCTCTGCTAAGGATATGGGCAAAGTCATTGGGCTGGCCCCGGTAGGAAAAGGGAGGATAGTGGATCAGGGCATAGACCTCCTTGATCTCCTGGGTCTTGCCTAATTCTTTTAGGGCCCCAATACTTAGTTCTAACCGGTTGCACTCCCGCTTGTAGATCTTTTCATCGTGGTCATCAAAACCCTTAGAGTCGATGTCTGACCAGCCCCGAGTCCCCACTACCCCAATGCCATCTATGACATAGGCATTGTTGTGGAGAAAGTGGAGGCTCTTATAGCCTAGGCCCTCTAGCTTATTCATGCTGGACCACCAATAGTCATGGTTGCCCTTAATTAAAATCTTTTTTCCTGCTAGTTTTTCTAACCGGTCTAGGTCCCCTCTTGCCTCTTCTAGCTGCATGGCCCAAGAATGGTCCCCCACAAGGAAAACCAGGTCCTGGGGACCTATTTTTTCCTCCCAAGCATTAAAGATTTTTTCCTCATGCTGGATCCACTGGGGCCCAAAAATGTCCATGGGTTTTTTCCCTGTATGGTCCAGATGTAAATCTCCAATTGCCCAAATCAATCTACTTCCTCCTCTTACTTTATTTGGACCTGCCTGTAGGCAAGCCCTGCCTCATCTAGGATCTCCTTTTCCCTGGCCTGGGCAGAAAAAAGAAAGACCTGCCTAGGCCACTGGGCCAGGCTCTTTAAAAAACCTGCCAGACGGTCCTGGTCAAAATAGACCAAGCTATCATCTAGGATAAGGGGGGCCTCCTCCTTCTTATCCAGCCTAACCAGGGCCAGGCGTAGGGCTAAGTAGACCTGGTCCAGGGTCCCCTGGCTTAGTTGGTCTAGCCGAAGCCTTCCCCCTTCTGGACTTAAAAAATAAAGGTCTTCTAGCTTTCCAAAGGCCCCCAGCCTATAGGTGGAATTGGACATCTCCTTAAAGATGGCTTGAAAGTCCCCTAGAAAGTCTTCAAAGACCCCCTTAGACTCCCTGTAGGCCAGGCCCTCTAGGAGGTCCCGGGCCTTTTCTATCAGGCGCTTTTTATGGAGGAGGTCCTCCCTTTGCCTGCTTAGGTCTTCCACTTGGTCCTTGGCCCTTTTGGCGGCCATGAAATTCTTTTCTGCCTCTTCTAAATGGTGGCTATAGGTCACTCTTTTTTTATCCAGCTGGTAATAGGCCTCCCTTAGGTCCCCTAAGGCCTGGTCTAGGTCCTGGAGTTCCCCTAGGTCTGGCCCCTCCAGGACCTCCATAAAGGCCCCAGACAGGAGGTAGTCCCTTAGGCCATCTCTTCCTATCTTCCCTTTTAGGAGGACCTTATGGGCCTTAAAAAAGGCCTCCAGGTCCTTTTCTTCTTCCATAAAAACCTGGTCCAGCCTAGCATAAAGATCCCTAGGCTCTGGCAGGTCTTCCCCCTTCTTCTGCCCGCCTAAAAAGATTCCCAGGGCCCCCAAAAGGGCAAGGGATACCAGGATAGGAAGGCCCGTAACCCCATCCCTAATCCGGAAGAAGGCAAAATTAGCCAGGGCTAGGCCCAGGGCCGTAAAGACAAGGATTTTTCTTCTGGTCCGGCGACCCTCTAGGGAAGGAGTCCCTTTTGTCTCAGCCTCCAGCCTACTTAGGTCTTCTTCCAAGAGGGTCCTTTGCCTTTGGTAGTCCTGGAGCCTGTCTCGCATTTTTAAGAAGTCAGAAAAGTCTCCCCTCTCTTGGTCTTTCTCCCAGTCTTCTTCCCGCCTTCTTTTATCCTCCTCCAGGGAGCCTATCTCCTCTTCCAGTTGGCGGGCCCTTGTGGCCAGGTCTTCTTCTGCTGCCATCAGTGCAAATCGCCTGTTCTTATAGCTATAAAAGTCTTGGGCCTCTTTTTTTAGGTCTTGGATCTGGTCTTCCAGCTGGCCTAGGGGAGATTTTTTAGCCCTTAGGGTCCCCAGGGCCGCCTCTTTTTCTTCTAAAAGGGCCAGGGCTTTTTTAATGCTATACTTATAGGCCCCTGTGGCCTGTAGGTTATCCATAAGGGTCCTTATCTCTTCAGACAAGGCCTCAGGCCCCTTTCCCCTTAGGGACCCCAAGCTATAGAGTTCCAAGAAATGGTCCTGGTTCATCCCATAGAGATAGACCCCTGGCTGGGGAATCCGAGAATATTTAAAAAGGCTGGGATTCTCCGACAGGTCCTCTTTCCGGGTCTTATTAAAGAAATAACAGGACTCCCTTTCCTTGAGAAAATTTCTCTCAATCCGGTAGTGGTCTTGGCCCACCTGAACCTCCATGGCCCCACCAAAGGCCAGGCCCTGGTTGGGCAGGTAGTGGTCATAGGCCTTGGAATAAAGGCGAGACTTGGTGGAATCCTTGGAAAAGCCATAGAGCATGGCTAGGATAAAGTCCCGGATATGGGACTTGCCCCCTTCATTGGGCCCGTAAAATAGGTTAAGACCAGAAGAAAAGGTTACTTCTTTTTGGTGAAAGGTCCCAAAATCCCATAATTCTAATTTTTTAATCATGGCCTTCTCCACTCTTTAAAAGGGCCTCCATGGCTAGGTCTAGGACCCTTTGCCTATCTTCTTTTTCTAGGTCCTGCCTATTTACTTCCTGGATCAACCGGCCCAAAAGTTCCTCCTCCTGGTCCCTGTAGAGGACCTCCCCATAGGTACTTTCCTCAAAGTCATGGGAAAAGAAAGCCCCAAAAACCTGGTCTCTTAGCTGAGCTTTTAGGGCCTCTAAAAAGTCCTCTTCCTTCCTATAGCCCCCCAGCCGGACCTGGTAGATGTCCTTGGCAGGGTCTAAAGCTTTCTTGAGCTCTCCCAGGGCCTGGCTAAAGGTCTTATCCTCTTCTAGGGTAAAGTCAATTCGCTTAAGCTCCCTTTTCTGTAAAGACAGGGGCTTAAGGGTCAGCTGGTGGGGCCCCAGGTCCCCTAGGAGGACATATTTTTCCCCCAGGTCATCGGCCATAAGGGGCTCCGGGGTCCCTGGGTTTACAATATGGCCCCTATACTTTTCATACTTATGGATATGGCCTAGGGCCACATAGTCTAGCCAGTCTAGCCAGGGGGCTTGTGGAGAGATGGGAAAGTAATCCCTCCCACCAAAGTGGCCATGGTGGATAAGGATATGCTGGTAGCCGGGCCTAAAATCGCCTTCCCCCAGGTCCAGGGTCTGGGCCCCGGACCCATGGGACCAGGACTGACCCATAAAACGGACCTGGTTTTTCTCATCGTCAAAATGGCCTAGCTGGTGGGAGGAAAAGACATGGACATTCCTAGGCCAGGTCAAGCTGGAGGTCACATACTGGCCCCATAAAAAATCATGGTTGCCCAGGACATAATAGCAGGGAAGGGGGGCTAGGCCCTCCAGCTGGTCTAAAAACCAGTACATATCTTGACTTAAAAAGAAATCCCCTTCTATAATATCTCCAGCTAGGATAAGGGCATCTAGCTGGCTCTTTTTAGCCAGGTCCAAAATAGCCTTAAAGTTGTCAAACCGGTCTTGCCGGCTCTGGTCCCTCTTGTCCTTTTGGCCCAAGTCATAGGACCTGCCTAGATGGTTGTCTGCCATATGTAAAAAACGCATGCTTCCTCCTAGCAAGGAAAAAGGGAGTGGTTTCCTCCCCTTTCCTATTTAATAAGTTTTTGAACGGCCTTAAATTCTGGCGTCCCAGATACAGAGTTAAGGTCAAAAAGAATGGACTCTGTGGACCGGATGGTGGCCCCCATATCCCTCATCTCTTCTAGGGCATAGGCCTTGTTTTCGGGATTACGGCTAGCCATGGCGTCAAAGGCCACCACGACCTTTTTTCCTGCTTCAAGCAGGTCCCTTACTGTGAAAAGACAGCAAATATGGGTCTCCATGCCACTGACCACCAGGGTGTTTTTCCCTGTTTCTTCTAAGATCTTGACAAAGTCCTCTTCTAACATGGCAGAAAAAGCCGCCTTGTCAAAATCTATGGCCCGGGACCTCTCCTGGCGAATGCTCTCTGTAAAGTCGCCTAAGCCCTTCTTGTACTGGGTGGTAAAGATAGTGTCAATGTCCATAATTTCTGCAGTCTTGGCCAGGATTTCAGCCTGCTTAATGGCCTCCTGGCCCCCACTCATGGCCCGGGCCAGGCTGTCTTGAATGTCTATAAATAGGAATAGGCAATCTTCTCTTTTTAACTTGTGGGTCATTTAAGCCTCCTCTATTTTTTTAATCTCGATTTTGGGCATAAGGGCCTTGATCTTAGGAAAGTCTATCTTATCTTCTAAGAGCCCCACGCTCCCCGCTGCCATGGCCAGGCGGAGGGTGGTTTGGGGATCGTATTTTCTTACCAGACCTAGGCCCAGGCCCACCATAAGATAGTCCTCATTGAGTTCTTGGTGGTCCATGTCCTGGGTCTGCCCATAATAGGCTTCATTTCCCTTAAAGAGGGTCACTCCCTGCTTGCTACCCACTAGGAGGAGGTAGGCCAGGTCCTCTTTAAAGAGGGCCCTCTTGGCCTTAAAGACGTCTCTCATATAATTAAGAGGCCGGCCAGAAAGTTCGCTTAGGATGGCCCGGTCCATGACCATGGCATGGGGCCTAGCCTTAATTAGCTTGAGGGGGTCTGTCTTCTTGTCTGCCTTAACCACCAAGGGAAGACCCGCCTGGCTGGCCATATGGGTCATCATATAGGTCATATCATCTGGTAACTGGTCCCGGTCATGGGGAGCCAAGATAACCAGCTCATATTGGTCTAGCTTATCTTTATACTTGGTGTAGAAATTGGACATGTCTTCCCGGGTGATCCGGGGCTCCTTGGTAAGAATCTCTGTGGTCCTGGTTCTTTCTTCCAGAAGAAAGCTTTCTTGACTGTTGTCCTTTAGGCTTTCAGGAATTAGCCGGATGGGCAGGTCTATAAGTTCTTGGACCAGGGCCTGGCCCACCAGCCCCCCTATATAGGTCATTAGGCTGGTGGGCTCATTAATGGAGGTAGCCAGGCGGGCCATGGAAATCCCCGGGGATACGGCCCGGGTCTGGCTTTCTTCTACCTGGGAGGTCCTTCCCTTTAAAAATTCCCCCCTTAGCCTGCGTTCCAGTTTTGGATTAAGGTCTACAATTAAAATCACAAAAAAACCTCCTATTGGACTTGACTCATTTTTTCCATAAGAGCCTTTTCTATTATATCCAACTTTTCTCTGGCCACCTGCTCCTCGGGATCTTCTGTATAGATATAGAGCTTGATCTTGGGCTCTGTTCCAGAAGGACGCAGGTAGAAGCGGGACCCATCTTCAAGATAGTGGGCCAAGAGGTTACTGGGGCCAATCTCTCCCAGACCATGGAGGTAGTCTTCTATATGGTCTAACTTTAGGCTCCCTAGGTCCTTTATGGGGTCTTGGCGGAAGTCTTCCATGATCCTTTCGATCCTCTGGGCCCCCTCCCGGCCTTCTAGGACAATACTCTTGAGCCTTTCATCATGGTAGCCATAGGTCTGGTAAATCTCTTCTAGGACATCAGAAAGGGTCTTGCCCTGGGCCAGGTAGTAGGCTGCCATTTCAACAATCATCATAGAAGACACCACGGCATCCTTGTCTCTCACATGGTCCCCATAGACATAGCCAATACTTTCTTCAAAGCCAAAGATAAACTGGTGGTCTCCTGTCTTGTCCCACTGGTTGGCTAGGGCACAGATGTTTTTAAAGCCAGTCAGGCTATTGTACATGGGAACTTGGAAAGTTTGGCAGATCTTGGTCCCCAGGTCTCCTGTCACAATACTTTTAACCAGGGCCCCGTCCTTGGGCAGGGTCCCCTTGTCCTTTAGACCGGACAAGATGTAGTAGATCAAGAGGGCCCCCGTCTGGTTGCCTGTAAAGGCCTGGTAGTCTCCCTCCTTATTCTTGGCCAGCATGGCCACCCGGTCACTGTCTGGGTCTGTGGCAAAAATAAGGTCCGCATCTAGGGCCCGGCCATCCCTTAGGGCATAGTCAAAGGCCTTAATATCTTCTGGGTTGGGGTAGCCTACTGTGGCAAAGGTCCCGTCAGGTTCTTCCTGCTCGGCCACCACATGGATTTGGCTAAAGCCCCTTTCCTTGAGGACATGGCGAACGGGCTTATTGCCTGTCCCATTTAGGGGGCTGTAGACCACGCAAATATCCTTTTTTATCTCTTCATCATAGATGGCCATATCCAGGGTCTTTTGATAATAGTCCTCTTCTAGAGACTTGGGAATGATCTCAATAAGGCCCCTCTTTTTGGCCTCTTCTAGGTCCATAAGCTGGGGATCTTGGTAACTAAGGCTATTAATGGCCTTAAGAATCTTGTCGGCTATATCATCCCGGATTTGAGAACCTTCTTCCCAGTAGACCTTATAGCCATTATACTCTTGAGGGTTGTGGCTAGCTGTAATGACAATGCCTGCCTGGGCCCTTAGCTGTCTTACAGCAAAGGATAACATGGGGGTAGGCCGGATATCCTCAAAAAGATAGACCTTAATCCCATAGTGGGCCAGGACTCTGGCGGCAATGTCCTTATAGAGGTCGCTATTAATCCGAACGTCCCAGGCAATGGCCACCCCCTTTTTCTTGGCCTCTTCCCCCTGGTCTAAAATTACCTGGGCCAGGCCCGCTGTAGCCCGGGCCACCACAAACCGGTTCATCCGGTTACTTCCCAGGCCCTGCTGCCCCCTTAGTCCAGCTGTCCCAAAACTGAGTTCCTTGTAAAACCGGTCCTCAATTTCTTCTTCCGAAAGAGCCTTAAGCTCTTGGGTCTCTTCTTCACTTAAGTCTTCAAAGTTTAACCACTGCTGGTACCTATCCCTGGCCTCCACTAGATATCCTCCTTTATTATCCTGTCAAATTTTATCTTGCGGACTTTTTCTAAGTCCTCTAGGGCTAGGCCTATTTGTAGGCCCTTTTTCCCTGCAGAAATATATATTTTTTCAAATTCCCGGCCTGAAAGATCCATCCAGGCGGGAAAGTCCCTCTTCATGCCCAGGGGGCTACAGCCTCCCCGGATATAGCCCGTTAGGTCCTCTAGGTCCCGGCTGGGCAGGAGTTTTAACTTCTTCTTCCCCGCCAGCCTGGCTGCCCTTTTTAGGTCCAGGTCCTTATTTACAGGCAGCAAGAAAAGGAAGTGGTCCCCATCTTCACTATAGAGAACCAGGGTCTTAAAGACCTGGTCTTCTGGCAAACCATTTAAACGGGCAATCTCCTGGCCGTCTACCGGAGTATTCTCATCATATTCAATAAGCTCATAAAGGACCCCGGCCTGGTCCAAAAATCGCATGGCATTTGTTTTTTTCATAGGCCCCCCCTACTTGCTAATTAATACCATTATACCCTATTGGCCCCAGCTTGGACCAAAAAACCAGGAAATTCAAGGCAAAAAAAAGACCTGCAAGTGACTTACAGGTCCTTTTAAAAAATCTTACCGTTGGCTTAGGATGACTTCAATTTCATCTTCATTGATCCCCACCATGGCTTCCCCTAGGTCCTTGGATACTTCTAAAAGCACCTTGGGGTCCCTATAATTGGCCACGGCCTTAACAATGGCTTGGGCCCTCTTTTGGGGGTTGCCTGACTTGAAGATTCCAGACCCAACAAAGACCCCTTCGGCCCCTAATTGCATCATCATGGCTGCATCTGCAGGGGTGGCCACCCCACCTGCTGAGAAGTTTAAAACAGGCAACTTGCCTGTATCATGGACTGCCTTAAGTAGTTCATAGCTAACAGAGAGATTCTTGGCCTCATTGTAGAGTTCTTCTTCCTTGAGGGCCACCACCTTGGCAATCTCCCCTTGGATTTGCCGCATATGTTTTACCGCATGGACCACGTCTCCAGTTCCAGCTTCCCCCTTGGTCCTAATCATGGATGCCCCTTCAGAGATCCGTCTAAGGGCCTCGCCTAGGTTCCTGGCGCCACAAACAAAGGGGGTCTTAAAGGCGGTCTTGTCTACATGAAGGCGGTCATCAGCTGGAGAAAGGACTTCAGATTCATCGATAAAGTCGATGCCTAGTTCTTCTAAGATCTGGGCTTCCACAAAGTGACCGATCCGGACCTTGGCCATAACAGGAATGTTAACAGCCTCTACAATTTCAGCAATCATCTTAGGGTCGCTCATCCGGGAAATCCCCCCAGCCGCCCGAATATCGGCTGGAACTCTTTCTAGGGCCATAACGGCTACAGCGCCCGCTTCTTCCGCAATCTTAGCCTGCTGGGCATTGACCACGTCCATAATCACGCCACCCTTTAATTTTTCGTAAATATCCATTTTTTTGTCCTCCTTATTTAATATTTATCTTATATCTCTTAATGATCTCATTATATGTGCTATACTTAAGGTTAATAAGATCCAAAACAGTTTTTTTTAATGGATACAAGGTTCAAAATACAAGACACAAGTATAAGAAGAAGGACACCCCTATGTTTATTGAAATTGAAGCCAACAAGGCCCCCATCTATGAACAGGTTTATGAGGGCCTAAAAAAACTTATCCTAGACCAAACCCTAAAAGAAGGCGACCGGCTCCCCTCCCTTAGGAGCCTGGCTAGGGACTGCAATGTCAGCTTAAACACCGTAAAAAATGCCTACCTTCTCTTAGAGAAGGAAGGCTATATCCAATCTGAAGAAAAGATCGGCTATTTTGTGAAGGCCACCGACCACCTGGTCCAGCTCAGTGTGGCGACCACCCAAAAAAAGACCCCGGAAAAATCTCCCTCCTATGACTTTTCCTATGGGGGGGTGGACCCCTCCTCCTTTCCCTTCTCCATTTGGCGGAAGATCTTCCAGGAAATCTTTGTTCCGGAAAATGACAAGCTCCTCTCTTCAGGCCATCCCCAGGGTCATCCCCCCCTCCGGGAGGCCATTGCCCAATACTTAAAAAAATCCCGGGGAGTTTCTGCCCAGGCCAATCAAATTATTATCTCCTCAGGGACCGACCAGCTCTTCTACCTCCTCCGGCTCCTTCTACCAGAAGACACCACCTATGCCTTTGAAGACCCTGGCTTTGCCTGGGGCAGTCCCCACCTCATCTATGGGATTAAAAATCCCCTCCCCCTCAGGCTGGACAAGGAGGGGCCTGTCCTGGAGGCGGTCCTTAAGACGAAAAAGTGTGGTCTTCTTTTGACCCCGGCCCACCAGTTCCCTCTGGGCGTTATTATGACCGACCACCGCCGGCAAGAGGTCCTTAAATGGCTGGAGGCCTCCCCCCACCGCTATGTCATCGAAGACGACTATGATGGGGAATTTAAGTTTCAAGGCCACCCGGTCCCTCCCCTAAAAACCCTGGATAAAAAAGACCAAATTATCTATATAGGGTCTTTTTCCAAGTCCCTAACCCCCTCCCTAAGAATCTCCTATATGGTCCTCCCCCAGGACCTCCTCTTAAAATACCATGAGACTCTGGCCCACTTTTCTTCTCCCGTATCCCCCATCACCCAAAAGGCCCTGGCCCTCTTTATCCAAGGAGGCTACTTTGACCGCCACCTAAACCGGATGCGGGGCATCTATAGTAAGCGCTATGATCGGATCCTGGCTGAATGCAAAAAATTAAAGGATGTCCATATCCTGGCCAGCGAATCAGGGATGTCCTTTGTTATCCACTGCCCCAAGATAAAGTCCAGCCAAGACCTCTTAAAAAAGGCCCAGGCCCAGGGGTTAAACCTGACCTCAGTCCAGGAATTTCAGTCCGACCCCAAGGAGGATAAAAAGCTCTTTATCCTTGGCTTTGCCAAGTTGACGGAAAAAGAAATCCAAGAGGGCATCGGCCTCTTGGATCAAATCCTAGAAGGCGAGACCCCCTAGGCCTAAAGGCCCCAGGTCTTGTCATATTGGAAGTGGGGCTTATCCTGGGTGCCCTCCCAATAATAACCTGGATTAAGGCCCAGGTCCCGGCCAATCTCGGCACACCGTCTAAAAAAGTCATCATCTCCATAGGGGTCTGGCCCCGCCTTACATATATCAAAGGCACATCTCTGGGTGTGCCTTGATTTTTTTGTCCAGGTAACCACGGGGCCCTCCCGGGTCCGGCCCTGGGCATAGAGATAATCCTGCCTTTCTTGGGACCGGTAGGTCTCTACAATAACCACCTCTAGTCCCTGGTCTTGGCAGGCCTTAAGAAAAAGTTCCGCCTTCTCCCGGGTCTTTGGGTTTAGCTCATCCAAGTCCGACACCCTCTCCCAGGGAGCCAGGTCCAGGTCTGTTTCCTCTCCCCCGTGGAATAAGGGCCCCTGGGCGCCCAAGGCAAATAGGGTCCTGATTCCCACAAGGAGGACCATAAGGCCTAAAATATAGGGGGTTCTTCTTCTTGTTTTCATGGTCCTCCTCCTTGTAGGGACTTAAGGCCGGCCCCATAGGACCTGCCTAGGATTTTCTCACTGCTTTCTTATATCATACCAGGACTAGACCTCTAGAAAAAGCCCCTAAGCCTAAGGCCCCCCTAAGCTTGGTCTCTAAAAGGCCTATAGAAAGCTTAAGAAAGGCCTAAGAAAAGCTGGGCCTGGCTTTTCTTAGGCCCCATAAAATGACCTGACTTAGGGGTGGATAAACGCCTTAAGCCTAGTCTAGCCCAAGGGGCCATAAAGAACCACAAAAAAGGAGCAAGGCCTAGGCCTTGCTCCTTAAATTTTCTAAAATTTTTCTTTTAGAAGATTTTATTTTTTCTTATTCAGCTTCGTTCATGTCAAGGTAAGTTTGGTAACGGCTCTTAGCATCTTGTGCTGCCTTTTCATATAGGGCGTCAGCACGTTCTGGGAAGCTCTTCTTCAAGGATGTGTAACGAACTTCGCCATCAAGGAATTCTTGGTAAGGACGAGTAGGTTCTTTAGAATCCAAAGTGAAGGGGTTCTTTCCTTCTGCAGCTAGAGTTGGGTTGTATCTGAATAGGTGCCAGTAACCTGTTTCAACAGCCTTCTTTTCTTCAGCAATGGAGATGCCCATTCCGCCACGGATACCGTGGTTGATACATGGAGCATAGGCAATGATGATAGAAGGTCCATCGTAGGCTTCAGCTTCACGAATAGCCTTAACAGCTTGGCTCATGTCTGCGCCAAGGGCAATTTGAGCTACATAGATGTAGCCATAGCTGGACATCATTAGACCAAGGTCTTTCTTCTTAACTTCTTTACCTGCAGAGGCAAATTTAGCTACAGAAGAGGTTGGGGTTGCCTTGGAGGATTGTCCACCTGTGTTAGAGTAAACTTCAGTGTCTACAACTAGGACGTTAACGTCTTCGCCAGAGGCAAGAACGTGGTCAAGTCCACCAAAACCGATGTCGTAGGACCATCCGTCTCCACCTAGGATCCATTGAGATGGTTTAATAAGCTTATCTTTGTGCATAGCTACATTAGCTAGGTACTTGTCAGCTTCTTCGTTACCAGTCTTCTTGTCTAGAAGTGGAAGAATCTTAGCTGCAGCCGCCTTGCTGGTCCGGTAGTCGTTTGGATCTTCTAGCCAAGCATTGAAGGCTTCTTCAATTTCCTTGTCAGCGCCAAGTTCGTTGAAGGCTTCCATGTTGTCTTTAATGAATTCCCGAGTTTGTAGGGAAGCTAGTTTCATACCATAACCAAATTCAGCGTTGTCTTCGAATAGAGAGTTGGCCCAAGCAGGTCCGTGACCGTCTGCGTTGGTGCAGTAAGGCATAGATGGTGCAGAACCACTATAGATTGAAGAACAACCTGTTGCGTTAGCAATCATCATCCGGTCTCCGAATAGTTGAGTGACTAGCTTGATATAGGGTGTTTCACCACAACCAGCACAGGCACCAGAGAATTCGAAGTAGGGTGAGAAGAATTGAGAATTCTTAACATTGTTGGGTTCGAACTTGTCTTGTTTAGAGCTTACTTCGTTAATAGCAAAGTTCCAGTTAGCTTCTTCAGCTTCAAGCACTTGTTCGAAAGGTGTCATAATAAGGGCTTTTTCCTTGGCTGGACAAACTTGAGCACAAGAACCACAGCCTGTACAGTCTAGTGGAGACATTTGAATTCTGAATTCATAGCCTTCAGTTCCCTTACCAATGGCCTTCTTAGTTTCAAAGCTAGCAGGTTTCTTAGCCACTTCGTCTTCATCTAGTAGGAAGGGACGAATAACGGCGTGAGGACAAACAAGGGCACATTGGTTACATTGGATACAGTTGTCAATTTGCCATGCTGGTGAATTAACAGCAATACCTCTCTTTTCGTAACGGCTGGTTCCGTTAGGTGTTGTCCCGTCTTCTCTACCTACAAAAGTAGAAACAGGAAGGTCGTCTCCTTCTTGACGGTTAACAGGAACTAGAATATCGTTAACAAATTCAGGTGCGCCTTCAATGGCGTTGCTACCAGCTTGAACGTCAAGATTAGCCCAGCTTGCAGGAACTTCTACCTTGATCATGGCGTCCATTCCACGGTCCACAGCGTCATAGTTCATTTGAACAATGTCATCACCCTTGTGACCATAGTCAGCAACGATAGATTCCTTAAGTTTTGCCACAGCTGTTTCAATAGGAAGTACTTCAGATAGCTTGAAGAAGGCAGATTGCATGATCATGTTAGTTCTTCCGCCTAGACCAATTTCTGCAGCAATCTTAGTGGCGTTAATAATATAGAAGTTTAATTCTTTTTCTGCAATGCTCCGTTTTAGAGAGTTGGGTAGGTGTTTTTCAAGATCTTCTTCATCCCATACAGTGTTTAGAAGGAAGGTTCCACCTTGTTTAGCTCCTCTAACTAGGTCATATTGGTCAACATAACCTTGCTTAGAACAGGAGATAAAGTCAGCTTCAGTAATAAGGTAGGTGGATGTGATCCTGTTTTCACCAAATCTCAAGTGAGATACGGTACGACCACCGGACTTCTTAGAGTCATAGTCGAAGTAACCTTGAGCATACATGTCAGTTCCGTCACCGATGATCTTAATGGCACTCTTGTTGGCCCCAACGGTTCCGTCTGATCCAAGACCCCAGAACTTACAAGCAATAGTTCCTTCGGGTTCGGTGTTGATGGTTTCTTCAATGGGTAGGCTTAGGTGAGTAACATCATCTACAATACCTACTGTGAAGCCGTTCTTAGGTTCAGCAGCTTCTAGGTTCTTGTAAACAGCTAGGATTTGAGATGGTGTTGTGTTTTTACTACTTAGACCGTAACGTCCGCCAACAATAAGTGGGCGTTTTTCTTCGTTGTAGTAGATGTCTCTAACGTCTAGGTAAAGAGGTTCGCCTAGGGCTCCCTTTTCCTTAGTCCGGTCAAGAACAGCGATTCTTTCAACAGTTTCAGGGATAGTGTCTAGGAAATGTTTCTTGGAGAATGGACGATAAAGGTGAACCTTTAGGACCCCAACTTTCTTTCCTTGTTTGTTTAGGTAGTCAACAACTTCACTGGCTGTTTCTGTTACAGAACCCATAGCTACAATAACGTCTGTGGCATCTTCAGCACCATAGTAGTTGAATAGGCCATAGTCACGACCAGTAATCTTAGAGATTTCTCCCATGTATTCTTCAACAATTTCTGGAATTCTGTTGTAGTAGGGGTTAGAAGCCTCTACATTTTGGAAATAAATGTCTGAGTTTTGAGCAGTCCCTCTAATCTTTGGATTGGTTGGAGATAGGGCGCTGGCTTTAAAGGCCTTAACTTCTTCTAGGTCCACAAGACCCTTTAGGTCATCATAGTCCATAACTTCAATTTTTTGAATTTCGTGACTAGTACGGAATCCATCAAAGAAGTGAACAAAAGGAACATGTCCCTTAATGGCACTTAAGTGAGCTACCCCAGCTAGGTCCATAACTTCTTGTACGGAACCAGAAGCAAGAAGGGCAAAGCCTGAGGCTCTAACAGCCATAACGTCTTGGTGGTCTCCAAAGATACTCAAGGCATGAGAAGCAAGAGACCGGGCTGCCACATGGAATACGCCAGGTAGTAATTCGCCAGCAATCTTGTACATGTTTGGCAGCATAAGTAATAAACCTTGAGATGCTGTAAATGTACTGGTTAAGGCTCCAGCTTGTAGAGAACCGTGAACAGCCCCTGCTGCTCCAGATTCTGCTTGCATTTCTCTGACTAGAACTTCTTGGCCGAAAATATTTTTACGACCTCCTGCAGACCAAGCGTCCACATGTTCTGCCATATCAGAAGATGGAGTAATAGGATAGATTGCAGCGACTTCTGAAAAAGCGTAAGCTACGTGAGCAGCCGCCGTGTTTCCATCCATGGTTTTCATGAATTTTGCCATCTAAATATACCTCCTATAAACTAGTTACTCTTATACCTTATGGTTTTATTATATCATTCATCCCCTATTAATCAACATAAAGACCGGTAAAATTTTGTATATATTGTTTTCATCCCTCTTATGGCTTGTTTCCTAGGATCCCTCTATTTCATCTACTTAGGGGTTTTTATTTCCCAGGAGGAAATCGTTATAAATCTTGAAAACCCCCTAAGACCTTCCTCCCTTTTTCTTGCTCTTGATGGACTCCATAATCTTATTGTTTAAGGCCAAGGCAGGATTATAGCCCAGCTCCTTTTGCTTAAAGTTCCGGATGGCAATCTCCAAGATAACCGCCGTATTCCGGCCGGTCCTTAGGGGGATATCCATCCTGGGAATTTCAACCCCCAAAAGGGCCTCTGTTTCATACTCTATGCCTAGCCGGTCATAGTCCCGATTTTGGTCCCAGTGCTCTAGGTTTATGAGGACCTCTATTTCTTTTTCTTCCATAACGGACCCTATCCCAAAAAGCCTTTGGACATCTACAATGCCCACCCCCCTAATTTCCATAAAGTGACGGGTTATGGGCGGTGAGGTCCCCACCAGGCGGCCCTCTAGCCTCTTAATGATGACACTGTCGTCACTAATGAGCTTGTGGCCCTTTTCAATAAGGTCAATGGCTGTTTCTGACTTGCCTATGCCTGATTCTCCCCGGATCAGGACCCCCACCCCATAGACGTCTAGGAGGATCCCATGACACCGGATGGTGGGGGCCAGGGCCTGGTCCATATAGTTTATTAATTTATTGATGGCCCGTGAGGTGGAGTCCTGGGTTCTTAGGATGGTTCGGTTGTATTTTTTGGCCAGGTCCTTTAATTCATCAAAGACCTTGTTGCCTCGGGTAATAATCAGGAGGGGGATTTTTTTCTTTAAGAGCTCCTCCTCCCGGGCCAAGCGTTTGTGGGGGTCTAGCTCATTGAGATAGTGCCACTCTGCCCCCCCAATGACCTGGATCCGGTTGGCTACAAACTGACCATAGTAACCGCAAAGCTGGAGGCCTGGCCGGTTAACTTCTGAGGTGTATATTTTTATATCTTTGATGTTGTCAGCCTGGTGGACAATCTCATAATCCATATCTTCTATGAGTTCTTCAACTGTAAAATTAATCATCCTTACCTCCATGAAAGTGTCCATAAAGAGAGAGGGCTGCAGGCTTGTTCATGCCCTCCACCTCTAAAAGCTCCTCTATGCTGGCCTTTTTTATCTTGCCCAAGGACTTAAAGTGACTCATAAGGGCCTTTTTTCGCTTGGGCCCAATTTTGGGAATATCGTCTAGCTCCGACCTAAAGAGGGACTGGCTCCTTAGGGACCGGTGGTAGTTGATGGCAAAGCGGTGGGCCTCCTCTTGGACCTGGTAGATAAGCCGGTGCAAGTAGGAGTCCTTGTCCAGGTTAAACTCTTGGTTCTTGTAGATAATCCCCCGGGTTTGGTGCTTGTCGTCTTTTACCAGACCACAAACAGGAATATAGATCCCGAGTTCTTCTAAGAGGCTTAGGGCCATATTGACCTGGCCCTTGCCCCCGTCCATCATAATTAAGTCAGGAAAGTAGGAAAAGCTGGTCAGGCTCTTGGCTTCTTCCTTTTCTGACATTCCCCTTAAAAAGCGCCGGCTTAGAACCTCCCTTAGGCTCCCATAGTCGTCGGCGCCGACAACGGTCTTGATCCGAAAGCGGCGGTAGTCTGATTTTTTAGCCTTGCCCTCTTCAAAGACCACCATGGACCCCACCGACTCCACCCCTGAAATGTTGGAAATGTCATAGGCCTCAATCCGGTGGGGCTTTTCTTCTAGGCCCAGGATATTTTTTAGGTCCTCTAGGGCCTGGTCTCTTTTTTCCTGCTTCTTGTTGTACTGCTGGCTATGCTTGGTGAGCATCTCCAGGGCATTTTTATGGACCAGCTGGAGGAGCCGGCGTTTTTCCCCTATTTTAGGGACCTGGATGGCCACCTTGTGACCGGCCTTTTCCGATAGCCAGGCCTCTATGGTCTCTTGGTCTTCTAGGGCCTCGGGTAAAAGAAGGGTCTTGGGAATATAGGCCAGACCGTGGTAAAACTGTAGGATAAAGGACCTAAGGATCTCCTCGGCCTGGTCCCTATAGGGGTCCTTCATAATAAAGTGCTCCCGGCCCAGGATCTTGCCCTGCCTGTAAAAGAAGATCTGGAGGCAAAGGTCCCCCTCTCCCCTTGCAAAATGAATAATATCATATTCTTCCTGACTGGCTGCCTGGGTAATGATCTGCTTTTCTTGCAGGGCCGAAAGGGCCTGGATCTGGTCCCTAATTCGGCCGGCTGCCTCAAATTTTAAGTCATCTGCCGCCTTTTTCATGTCCAGCTTTAGCCTATCCATAAGCTCTTGGTTTCGCCCTTCTAAAAAGTCTAAAATTTCCTTGATCATGACCCCATAGTCTTCCTGGGAGACCGACTTTAAACAGGGGGCCATACACCGCCCAATAAAATAGTTTAGGCAGGGACGGACCCGGCCCTTGCTCTTAGTTAGGTCCAGTTTACAGGTCTTTAGGGGGTAGATGTCATGGATAACCTCTATGGCCTGGTTGACGGCCAAGACATTGGGATAGGGCCCAAAGTACTTGGCCCCGTCCTTTAGGATCTTTCGGGTCTTTAGGACCCGGGGATAGGGTTCTTGGAGGGTGACCTTAATATAGGGATACTGCTTGTCGTCCCTTAATAGGATGTTGTATTTAGGGTGGTACTCCTTGATGAGGTTGGACTCTAAAATCAAACTTTCCAATTCGTTTCGCACAATAATATATTCAAAGTCCCGGACATGCTGGACCATGGACCGGACCTTTTGGTATTGATTTTTAGAGGATTGGAAATATTGACGGACCCGGTTGCGGAGGTTTCTGGCCTTGCCCACATAGATAATCTGGTCGGCCTGGTCCCTCATCATATAGACCCCCGGTTCCTTGGGGAGGGTTTCTAACTTCTCTTTAATTGCTAGTTGGTAGCCTTCTTCTCCAGAGGCTGGGTGACTTGTCTTAGCCAGTTGACTTCATCCTCCTCTAAATAATCCTTTAAATCTTGGTAAACTTGCTCATGGTAGTCGTTAAGCCAGTCCAGCTCTTCCTCTGTTAAGAGGCTGGGGTCTATGGCCTCCCGGTCAATAGGACAGCGAGTTAGGTTTTCTAGTCGATAGAACTGGCCGTCTGGGGTCCTTATATCCTTTTGGACTAGGACCGTATTTTCGGTCCGGATCCCGTGCTTGCCCTCCTTGTAAACCCCTGGCTCTACGGTCACCATCTGGCCCTCTTGAAGCCGGACGGGTTTGGGGTTGTTAAAGGAGATTCTGGGGGGATCTTCATGGACAGACAGGAGGTAGCCCACCCCATGGCCTGTGCCAGACTTGTAGTCCATCCCCTCCTGCCAAAGGGGGTACCTAGCCAAAATATCTAGGTCCGCATCCTTGGTCCCCTCTAAGAAGCGGGCCCTTAAAATAGCTATGGAAGCCTTTAGGACCAGGGTAAAGTCATGGATTTCTTCTTCTGTTAGGGCCCCTAGGACTAGGGTCCGGGTGGTGTCTGTGGTTCCTAAAAGGTATTGGCCGCCACTATCCACCAATAAGAAGCCTTCTGCCTTTAAGGGGGCCTGGTTTTCTTTTGTGGCAGTATAGTGCATCATGGCCCCGTTGGCCCCATAGGCAGCAATAGTGGTGAAGCTCTCCTCAATAAAGCCCCTTCTCTTTTCCCTTAGGCCATGGAGGTAGCTGGCGGCATCAAATTCCCCCAGGTCTTCTTTTTTGACCTGGTTTTTTACCCAGTAGATAAACTTGCTAAGGGCCACCCCATCTTCTATATAGGCTGCCCTTAGGTTTTTTCTTTCCCTTTCATTCTTGATAGATTTTAGGCCTGCTGTAATCTCCTGACACTGGATAATGTCATTATGCTGGCTTAGGCTCTCTACAAGATAGTGGGGGTTCCGGCTAATATCTAGGGCAATTTTAGACCCTTCGATACTATTCATGGCCTCTACAATTCGGTCATAGTCCACTAAATGAACCTGGTCTTTTTCTAATTTTTTCCTAATATCCCCATGGATTTTTTCTTGGTGGATAAAGAGCAGGGCCCCTTCTAGGGTCACATAAAGGTAGCTAATGGTCACTGGGTTATTGGGAATATCCCTCCCCCGGATATTAAGAAGCCAGCAAATGTCTTCTAAAGAAGAAATAAACCCACTCTTGGCCCCTAGTTCTTTTAGGGACTCCCGGTAGCGGTCTAGCTTGTGGCTTCTGGCCTCTCCGGCATAGTCTAGGTCTAAAAGAAAGACCTCTTCCTTGGGAAGGGGGGGCCTGGATTCCCAAATCTTTTCCATGGCCTCAGAATGGACAAAGTCGATCCCCGCCTTGGCAAAAAAGTCCCGGTAGTCTCGGTATTCTTTTTCGCTGATAATCTTGGTGTTGGTGGCCACCTTGTCTCCCTTAGAAAAGTTTTCTAGGACATATTCCTTGACACTGGGATAGCCTGGGGTACTCATCTTCATTAGTTCAAACTCGCTATCTGCAATCTGATTTTGGCACTGGATAAAATACCGACCATCGGTCCAGATCTTGGCCTGGTCCTTGGAAACCAGGGCCAAACCATTGGATCCGGTAAAACCGGTGAGATAGCGCCGGGCCTGGTAGTGGCTAGGCAGGTATTCAGACTGGTGGGGGTCCTTGGTATCTACGATAAGGGCCTGGATCCCCTCCCTCTCCATCTCCTGCCTAAGTCTATTTATTCTCTGGTTAATAGTCATTTGATCACTCCGATAAAATACTCTTAAAAAATCGCCTACATACCTATTATAACACGCTAATCTCAATAGTTATAGCCAATAAAAAAGTCCATTAAAAATAGCACAAAACCAAGGTCTGTGCTATTTCAAAAATAATAAAAATAATTGCATGTAAAAGAAGGGGTTTCCTATGAGTCCAAGCCAGCAGCTGGAACTTCTGGCTCCTTAAACTCTTCTACTTGCATCTTAGCAAGAAAATTATGGTACTCCTGGAAAATGGCTCTCTCTAGTTTTTCTCTGGCCTCTGAATTAATGGGATGGGCTATATCTCTAAACTCTCCATTCTTAAGGCGTTGGCTGGGCATGGCCAAAAAAAGGCTGCCCTGGTTGTCTATGATCTTTATGTCGTGGATGACAATGGCGTCATCGAAGGTCACTGAAATAATGGCCTTCATCTTGGCAGAGGGATTGACCCTCCGTATTTTTATATCTGTTATCTTCACTTTCTCACCACCTTGTTTTTTTGTATTATACATGAAACTGTCATAAAATTCAGCATTTTCTGACTAAATTCATGAAATTTCTTTCATGTATTGGTTCATCTTGTCAAAGTTTTGTAAAATTACGGGATAAAAAAGGGGATTTTTATTATGGTCAAGTAAACTGTGGTATAATGAAAGCTATAGGAGGAAGTTGTTTTGTTTGAATTTAGATTAAATGAAAAAAAATATTCACATATACATTTTATCGGCATAGGGGGCATTAGCATGTCTGCCCTGGCCGAGTTAGTGCTTAAATACGGCTACAGGGTCAGTGGGTCTGACCAGGCTGCAAATAAACGGACCCAGCACCTGGCTAGTTTAGGCATAGAGGTCTTTAAGGGCCACCACCCTAGCCAAATTGAAGGCAGTGACCTGGTTATCTATACAGATGCTGTCAGTCTAGATAACCAGGAGCTTAGTTATGCCATAAAACAAAAAATAGATGTGGTTGACCGGGCCTCCTTTTTAGGGGCGGTCATGAAAAACTATGACATCTCCATTGCCGTATCGGGAACCCACGGCAAAACCACCACCACGTCCATGATTACGGCTATCCTAAAGGACCAAACCTTTAACCCCACCATCCTTTTGGGGGGCGATTCCGATGTTATTAAGGGCAATGCTAAAATTGGGGATGAGGCCTTTTTCTTGACAGAAGCCTGTGAGTACCGGGCCAATATTTTAAAGTACTTTCCCACCACTGCCATTGTCTTAAATATTGATGAAGATCACTTAGACTACTTTGACAATATCCAGCACATTATCGAAACCTTTAAGGGCTATGCCTCCCACCTGGGCCCTGAAGACTTTTTAATCATTAATGTAGACGACCCCCATGCTCAGGATGTCACCCAGGCCAGCCAGGCCAAGTGCATTAGCCTGTCCTCTCAAAAGGAGGCCGACTACCAGGCCAAAAACATCCAGATTCAGTCTGGCGGCCGGCCCAGCTACGACCTTTACATCCATGGGAAAAAAGAGGGCTCTGTCCAGCTCCAAGTCATGGGTCTGCACAATGTTAATAATTCCCTGGCTGCCATTGCCGCCTGCCATATTAATGGGCTTGCCCTTGAAGACTGTATCCAGGGGGTCAAGGACTACACAGGGGTCCACCGCCGTTTAGAATACAAGGGGGAAAAGGACCAGGTGGTGGTTTTTGACGACTATGCCCACCATCCTACAGAAATCACCTCCACCCTAAAGGCCCTAAGGCCCATTGTAAAAAATCGTCTTATCTGTATCTTCCAACCCCACACCTTTACCCGGACCCGTCTGCTCCTAGATAGTTTTTCTAAGGCCTTTAGTGGCGCCGACCAAATTATTATTACCGACATCTATGCTGCTAGGGAAAAGGACTATGGGGACATCCACTCTAGGACCCTGGTGGAAGCCATCAAAGACCAGGGAGACGCCGCCTCCTATATTTCCTCTAAGGACCAGGTCCTGGCCTATCTCAAGGAAGTACTTGAACCGGGAGACCTCTTGGTCACCATAGGGGCTGGGGACATTTATGAGGTTGGCGAGGCTTTTATTGGCTCTTAAAGCCCTTTATTTCTTTCTTTAAGGGAAAGAGGGAAGGCAAAGCCCCCAGGGGGCTTATCTTCCCTTTTTTAGTCTAAAATCCTAGGTCTTTGCCCTAGGTCCTCTCCTATAAAAAAGCTGCTGGAGAACTAGCTTGTCTCCGGCAGCTTTTTTATTTGTCTTAACTTAAGACCCAATCTCTAGGACCAGACCTTTTTTATGACGACTTATTTATTTCTTTCATAGACCTGGCCATTGGCACTGGGACCCCTGGCTTCTCCCACAAATAGGACCATACTGACGATGGTAATAATATAGGGGAGCATATTTAAAAGGTCAGAAGCAATGCTAAGGCTGGTAGAACCTAGGAAGATAACTAGGCCCTGGGCCGCCCCAAAGAGGAGGCAGGCCAAAAGGGTGGTATGGGGCTTCCAGCCACCAAAAATAACCGCCGCTAGGGCAATATAGCCCTGGCCAGATACAAGGGTCTCCCTAAAGTTGGCCACCACAGCCAAACTTAGGCTGGCTCCACCTAGGCCTGCTAAAAAGCCAGAACAAAGAACCCCTATATACTTAAACTTGTAGACATCGATCCCCAAGGTTTCTGCTGCCTGGGGATGCTCCCCTACGGACCTAAGCCTTAGGCCTAGCCGGGTCTTATAAAGCCAGATATAGACTAAAAGGACCAGGATAAAGGAGAGGTAGACGGTCACATATTGGGTCAAAATAATATTGGCGATACTTCCATGGCTAAAGGTGTTCTTAAAGAGGCGGGGAAGGGTGTTTTCAAAGGGAATGGGCTTGGTCATGGCTATCCCGTCAAAAAACATCCGGGACATAAAGATGGCTAGGCCAGGGCCAATTAAGTTGATGGCCGTCCCACTAATCACATGGTCTGCCCCAAAGTGGATGGTGGCTATGGCGTGGAAAAGAGCCAGGGCCATGCCGCCTAGGCCCCCACACAAAAAGGCGATCCAGGGATTGCCCAAATAATAACCCACCGTGGCCCCCACTAGGGCCCCAATGGTCATCATCCCTTCAAGACCGATATTAACAACACCTGAGTTTTCACTAATGACGCCCCCCATAGCTGTAAAGATAAGGGGTGCTGAATAAAGTAGGGTAATCCCTATAATACTTGCTATATTAAATAAAATATTATCCATTATTTTCTCCCCCTTCTCCTTTTCTCTTGGCAAAAAAGTGCTTAATCATGTCCATAAGTTTAGGCATGGCCACAAAGAGGACAATGAGGCCAATGAGGATGGAGATAATTTCTGAAGGTAGATCCATCCTAGAGTTAAGCTTGCCTCCCCCATAGGTCAAGGTGGCAAAAAGAAGACCGGCAGGAATAGCCGCTAGGGGTGAGTTGCCTGCTATAAGGGCCACGGCAATCCCATTAAAGCCATAACCCTGCTGGGCAGCTAAAATACCTATTCGTTGGGACACGCCTAGGACTTGGACAGCCCCGGCTAGGCCAGCAATCCCTCCAGAGATGGCCATGGCTAGGATAATATTTTTGGAAATATCAATCCCACCATATTCCGCGGCATCCCTATTAAAACCTACGGCCTTAAGCTGGTAGCCCAGGCTGGTCTTCTTTAGGATAAAGACAGCTAGAAGGGCTATGAGAATGGCCAGGAGGATCCCCCAGTGAAGGGGTGGATTTAAGACATCCCTTAAAAGGGGGTTGTCCTTTAAGAAGGCGAGGCCCTCTTCAGACCGTTTCCATTGGTCTAAAATCCGGATACTGGCTGTATCGGCTATATCATAGGAATAGTTACTGTCAGGCTTTCTTAAAAAGGCAAAGGTCAACATATAATTGCTTAGGTAAAAACCAATCCAGTTTAACATGATGGAAGAAATAACTTCGTTGACCCCTCTTTTAGCCTTAAAGAATCCCACCAGGCCTCCCCATAGGGCCCCCATGGCAGCGCCTGCCAAGAGGCTGACGATGGGATGGATAATAGGAGGAAGGTCTAGGGCGACAGCCGCCATAGTGGCCCCCAAAGACCCCACAATATATTGGCCTTCGGCCCCAATATTAAAGACCCCTGTTTGGAAGGCAAAGGCCACAGCAATCCCCGTAAGGATAATGGGCACCGCCTCCACAATGGTCCAAGATATATATTTGGGTCGGCCTAGGGCACCTAAAATCAAGGTCTTATAGGCCTCCAAAGGATTAAAGCCCAGGACCAGCAAAAAGATGGCCCCTACTACAATGCCTAGGAAGACGGACATCAGGGTATAGTATAATTTATTTTTATGCATTCTTTCCTCCCCCTGCCATATGGTAACCTAGGGTTTTTTCGTCAAATTCACTGGCCTTAAATTCAGCCGTAATATTCCCCTCAAAGATAACAGCCACCCGGTCAGACAGGCTCATGATCTCATCTAGCTCAAAACTAATCAAAAGGATGGCCCGTCCCTTGTTTCTTTGCTCCACTAGGAAACTGTGAATATATTCAATGGCCCCTACGTCCAAACCCCGGGTGGGTTGGGCCGCAATTAAAACTTCTGGGTCGGCATCAATTTCCCTGGCTAGGATGACCTTTTGTTGGTTCCCACCAGAAAGGGACCGGGCAAAATACTCAGGCCGTCTGGGCCGGATGTCGTATTTTTCCATAAGGTCTTCTGCATGGCTTAAGATGGGGGATTTTTGTAAGAGCCCCCCCTTAGCATAGGGCGCTTGGTCATATAATTCCAAAATAAGATTTTCTGCTATAGTAAATTCACCAACCAAGCCCCGCCGGTTCCGGTCTGCAGGAATATTCTTCAGGCCCAGTTGCCGGATTTTTTTGGGGGTGGACTTGCTAATGTCTGTCCCCTGCAAGAGGATTTGGCCAGAGGCCACCTCCCTTAGACCCGTTAGGGCCTCAATGAGTTCTGACTGACCATTGCCATCCACCCCAGCAATTCCCAGGATCTCGCCCTTATGGAGGCTAAGATTTAAGCCGTCAACAGCATCTAGTCCCCGGACATCCTTCACATGGAGGTTCTCAATATGGAGGATCTCCTCTCCAGGCTCCTGTTGGTCTCGGTCCACCTGGAATTTTACAGACCGGCCCACCATCATCTCCGCTAGGTCTGCCTCTGTCACCTGGTCGGTATCCACCGTTTGGATCTTTTGACCATTCCTAATAATGGTGCACCGGTCAGCTAGGGCCTTGACCTCGTCTAGCTTGTGGGTAATGATAATAATGGTTTTTCCCTGGCTAGCTAGGTTCCTTAGGATCTCAATAATCTCTTCTATTTCTTGGGGGGTCAAAACAGCCGTGGGCTCGTCTAAAATTAAGATCTCGGCCTTCCTATAAAGGGCCTTTAGGATCTCTACCCTCTGCTGCATACCAACTGAAATATCCTCTATCTTGGCTTCTACATCCACCCTTAGCCCATATTGGTCAGACAGGGCCAGGGCCTCCTTTTTAGCCTGGTTAAGGTCTAAAAAGAGGCCCTTAACCGGCTCCTCCCCTAAAATAATATTTTCCATAACCGTAAAGGGGTTAATGAGCATAAAATGCTGGTGAACCATGCCTAGTCCTTTAGCAATGGCATCCCTGGGACTTGTAAATTCAGCGGTCTCTCCGTTAATTAAGACCTGGCCAGAAGTGGGCTTGTATAGGCCATAAAGGACATTCATCAAGGTTGATTTACCGGCCCCATTTTCTCCTAAGAGGGCATGGATCTCTCCTTTTTCTACTTGTAAGTCTATCTGGTCATTGGCTGTAAAATCACCAAATTTTTTTGTGATTTTTCTCATGTCCACAGCCAAGGGACGTTTTTCTTCCACCATGAAACACTCCTCCCTAATTACAGACTATTATATCCCAAATTTCATGGTTTTTGAATGCCTATATACAAAAAGAGTGGGAGAAGAAGTTACTCCCCTCCCACTCTTTCATAAAACTTATCTTATTGGGCAGCCTTAGCTGCTTCTACTTCTTCTCTTGTAGATGGAACTTCAATTTCCCCATCAATGATTTGTTGAATAATACCATCTACTTTTTCAAGGATTTCAGGTGGTACATTCTTATCAGAAGTAGGTGCAATACCAACGGTTTCGCCATCAGCAAGGCCATTGATAATGTTGGTTCCGCCTGGGAATTCGCCAGTGGTAACATAGTCGTTAATGACGTTGTAAACAGCTACATCAGCCCGTTTCATAGCAGAAGTTAGGACATTATCGGGAGCCATGTCGTTTTGGTCACGGTCAACCCCAATAGCCCACTTGTCATTTTCTTCAGCTGCCTTGATAACGCCGTCACCAGCTCCACCAGAGGCGTGGAAGACAATGTCTGCACCTTGTTGGTACATGTTTGTAGCAATACTCTTACCCTTAGCAGCATCTGTAAAGTTACCGACATATTGAACAGTTGTTTCAATCTCTTTGTCTAGTTCTTTGGCAGCATAGTTAACCCCACCAATGAATCCAGATTCAAAGTCGATAATGAGGGTGCTTTCTTGGCCCCCTACAAAACCTACATGGTCTTCTTCAGTCATAAGACCTGCAATGTAACCCACTAGGAAAGAAGGTTCTTGGGCCTTAAAGTTAAGTCCTACTAGGTTTTCAGGTGCTTCTTCATAGGCCACGTCAACGATAGCAAAAAGTCTATCTGGGTTCATTTCTGCAGCTTCTAAGAAGACGTCCCCAAGGTTGAAGCCGGCGGCAAGAATAAGGTCGCAGTCTTCATCAATTAGGGTTTCAATGTTGGGTGCATAGTCGTTGGCGTCATTACTTTCTTGGTAAGTAATTTCAATGCCAAAGTCTTCCTTGGCCTTTTGTAGACCTTCCCAAACACCTTGGTTGAAGGATTGGTCGTTAATACCCCCTTCGTCTGTTACAAAACCAACTTTTAAATCACTTGCTTCAGTTTCTGTACCAGCAGCTTCGTTATTAGTTGCTTCTGTGTTGTTGGCTTCTGCATTGTTGGCAGGTGCATTGCCCCCACCACAGGCGCCTAAAACGACAACTAATAGCATGATCATAGCTACAAGTAGTGCTTTTTTTCTCATTAATTAGTTCCCCCCTAAATTAATTTATAAGTTTTGTTCCACCCTTATTATACCGAAGATAGGTGAAAATTACAACAGAAATTGTTTTCCCCAAAAAGGCCCTAAAAAAGGCTAGTCCAAAGAGTCCTTAAGACCTTTAGACTAGCCTCTATTTTCATTTTTCCTCTAGGCCTTTCTAACTATAGGCCTCTGGGGACAATATAGACAAAAGTGGCCACAAAGAAGAAGACAAGGCCAAGGGCTAGGGCCTGCTTGAAGTCCTTTCCTTCTAGGGCTAGTTTTTTCCTTGGGAAAAGCCGGACCATCAAATGACCTATAAAGGCCATAATGGGCATAATGACCATGCTTCCCAAGCTGCTTACGCCAGAGCCTATGGCTGGATATAGGGTAAGTAGAACTAGGCCAAAACCAAGACTTGTTAGGCCCCTTAATTTAACTTGATTTAGCCAGATGGTGGCTAAGACAAGAATCAAGCCCCCTATAAAAAGAACCCGGGCTATCTTGGTCCAAGTACTGATTTTAGAGAGGCTGGCCTTATCCATAAGTTCCAAGGAATTGACATAGGACCCGGCAATTTTTTCTGTCTTGCTGGCGGCTTCTAGGCCACTGGCCTTGTCTAGACCCAAGTCGTCAGTAAATTTCTCTACCCTTGCATTGGTTAGAAAGACGGCTATTTCAGCTAGTCTCTTGTCCCGTCCATAGATAAAGTCCCGGGGCTTGGTATAGACAGTAAAGGTGTAGTCTCCTACTTCTTCTTTTAGGGGAAGCCGGATTTGGGACTGGGCTAAAAAACCAAAAGAATCCAGTTTCTTGTAGTGATCGGCTAGCTTTAAGTTTTCCTGAAGACTCCTATTGATCTCTTCATAGTCTCCCTTCAAGGTCGCCTTACTTAAACTGGGCTGGACGCCTTCTTGAAAAAAGATGGTCCGGACTGGGCTATTTAGGATCCGCAGGTCGGAAGGACCTCCCTCATAGGAAAAGCTCACATCATATTTTATGACATGTCCCCTTTTGTCGCCTTCTGTTCCCCGGGTGATACGCAAGTCCTTGACATTGGCCGGTTGGTCAAAAACCAGGCCGTCAAAGGCGGTGGCTTCATTTTTTTCTTGGGAATAAAGTAGCCCTTGCCCAAAGGCCCCTGTAAAGTTTAGGCCAAGTAGGATGACAAGGAATATCCCAAATATAATGATATTTCTAATTTTTATATCCATCTTTGAGAACCTCCACATTAAAGTTTCTGGAAAACCCTTATTTTATCCTATCTTACCACAAAATAATCTTCTTTTGTTTGTATCTTTATATATTTTCATGCAAAAAGCCCCCTTAAGGGTAAAATCCATCTTTAGGACTTCCTTTAAGGGGACTTTTTAAGATCACTTATACAAAGGGATAGATGGCCCCTTTGGCCTCGTCAATGGGGGTCTTGTTAAAGACCATTTTCTTCATGGCGTTCATCTTGCTGGTATCGCCAAAGAGGATGGCGCCCACCAGGTAGCCCTCCTTAGCAAAGATCTTAGCATGGAGGTCCCCTTCATCATACCGGTAGGCCTGGTCATAGTCTTCCACCTCTCCGGCTGAAAAGACTTCTACAAAACCTAGGTCCATCTTGGTAAAGAGCTTGGGCTGGGCATAGGTCTCCTTGTCATCTGCACACATGTTATGACCGGCAATCTTACCCATTTCCATACTGGCCGTCCACAGACCCAGGGGTCTGCCCCCTACTTCCACTAGGTCGCCAGCTGCAAAATAGCCTTCCTTGTCTAAACTCATGTCTGGGTTTACCTTAAGGCCCCGGTCCTTTTTAAAGGAAGAACCTTCAAAAAGGTCTAGTCTAGGTCTGACTCCTGTGGAGAAGACCACACTATCCATTTCTAGGAAGCTCCCGTCGTCAAAAAGAACCCCTTCCACATGGTCATGGCCCTTTATCTCTTGGGTGTTCTTTTGGGTAAGCAGGTGGAAACCTTGGGCTTCAAAAATATCATTTAACTTAAAGCCTAGCTCATCGTCTAACTGCTTGTCTAAAATATATTCAGACCTTTGGGCAATATAGACTTCCTTGCCTAGGGCCTTTAGGGAGGCCGCCGCCTCTAAGCCCAAGACCCCGCCTCCAACAACGAGGACCTTTTTCTTGTCCTTTAGGTAGTCTTGTAAGTGGCAGACATCGTCATAAAACCGGATACTAAAGACCCCTTCTAGATCGTGTCCCTTAACAGGAGGCACAAAAGCATAGGACCCTGTGGCAAAGAGGATTTTCTCTCCTTCAACTTCCTCACCAGTCTCTAAAATTAAGGTCTTTTCATCTTCCTTAACTTTAACCACCTTAGCGCCTAAAATGAGGTCAATCTTATTTTCTTCATACCAGGCCTTATCTTTGAGTAGGATGTCTTCAAGACTAAATTCCTTAGCCAGATTTTTTGTTAGACGGATCCTGAAATAAGTGGGATAGTCTTCCTCCCCTATGAGGATGATGGACCCCTCCTTATCCTTGGACCGGATGGCCTTAGCCGCACTATGGCCCGCTATCCCATTGCCTACTATAAGATATTTTGCTTTCATAATCTCCCTTTCTTTCTATCTAACTAATATGCGGTGACTTCTGTCCAAATCCGATCATAGACCTCTGTCCACTCCCCTAGGTCAATATAGACTTCTAAGCGAGGAAGGTCTTTTAGGTCTGGATAGGAAACAGGGCTCTGACTAATCTCCTTGGGCAAGAGAGCGATGGCCTCAGGAATGGGGGAAGAATAGCCCGTACAATACTCTGCATTTTTAGCTGCAATATCCGGACGGCACATAAAATTAATAAAATCCATAGCTAGTTGCGGATTCTTTGCATTCTTAGGTACTGTAAAACTATCATACCACAAATTGGTCCCTTCTTTGGGAATTATATAGTCTAAATCTTCATTTTCCTCCATCATGGCCAAGGCATCTCCAGAATACATGACACAGATCCCTGCTTCTCCCTGGACCATAACGTCCCTCACCTCGTCTGCCAAGTAGGCGTAAACCAGGTGCTTTTGCTGGAAAAGAGAGGCTTTTGCCTCTTCTAACTCCTCCATATTTTGACTATTCATGGAATAACCCAGACGGGCCAGGGCCACAGCCAGGCTGTCCCTTTGGGAATTGTACATGATGATCTGCCCCTTGTAGTCTTCATTCCACAGGGCGTCCCAGGAGTCGATCTCATCCTCTATAATAGACCGGTTGACCACCATGCCCAGGGTCCCCCAAAAATAGGGGACACTATAGGTGTTGCCTGGATCATAGGGCTTATCTAGAAGACGGGGGTCCAGCTTAGACATGTTGGGAATCCGGTCATAGTCTAGGGGCTGGAGGAGGTCTTCTGTAATCATCCGCTCCAGCATATATTCTGAAGGGACAATGACATCATAGGGGTCAGACCCCTGCTTGATCTTCACATAGAGGTCTTCATTGGAGGCAAAGGTGTCATAGACCACCTTGACTCCGGTCTCTTCCTCAAACATAGCAATAGTGTCTGGGTCCATATAGTCTCCCCAGTTAAAGACGTGGAGGCTCCCACTCTCCTCCTGGTCCTTGCAGGCCACCAGGCTTAAAGAGAGGACCAAAAGGCTGAGGACTTGTATTATTTTTTTCATAGCTACACCTCAAACTTCATCAGGTCGGTCCCCTTGTAGTTCATTAAAAGAAGGAGAAGGAAAATACTCACAAACAAGAGGGTCGATAGGGCATTAATAGAGGGGTTGACCCCGGTCTTGGTCATGGAATAAAGGGCAATGCTTAGGTTAGAAACCCCCTTACCTGTGGTGAAAAAGGAAATAATAAAGTCATCAATAGACAGGGTAAAGGCCATAAGGGCCCCAGAAACTACCCCTGGCTTTATTTGGGGAAAGATCACATGGACCATGGCATAGGCTGGGGTAGCCCCCAGGTCCAGGGCGGCCTCAATCATAGACCGGTTGAGCTGCTCTAGCTTGGGTAGGACAGAGATAATCACATAGGGCAGGCAAAAGACAATATGACTTAGGGTCAGGGTCAAAAGGCCCAGGTCTAGGCGGAAAAAGGCATATAGACTCATAAGAGCTACCCCGGTCACAATATCTGGATTCAAAATAGGCAGGTAGTTGACATTAAGGATCCAATTTTTCTGCCGGTTCTTTAGGGCATAGATCCCTATGGCAGACAGGGTCCCCAAAAGGGTGGATACCAGGGTGGCTATAAGGGCCACCAGGGCCGTATAGAAAAAGGCCCTTAGGATCATGGAATCACTAAAAAGGTCCTGGTACCAGTGGAGGGTAAAGCCCGCCCAGACCCCCCTTAACTTGGTATCGTTGAAACTAAAGACAATTAAAACAAGAATGGGCAGATAAAGAAGGAATAGGATCAGGCCCAGATAAATCCTCCTAATGTGCTTTCTCATAACGTTTCCTCCTTTTCATTCTTCTATCAGGCAGGCCACTTTTCTTTTCCCACAAGCGGAAGAGGGCTAGGAAAATAAAGAGGATGACCATAAGGACCAGGGCAATGGCAGAGCCAAAACCCCAATTGCCCGTTAGCCTAAATTGCTGCTCGATCAAATTCCCTACCAAATAATACTTGTTGCCTCCCAGGATGCTGGAAATAACAAAGGTAGATAGGCCAGGAATAAAGACCAACATCAGGCCAGAGGTGATCCCTGGCATAGACAGGGGCAGGGTCACCTTAAAAAAGACCTGCCTGTCATTGGCCCCCAGGTCCTTGGCGGCCTCAATTAAGGACTTGTCCATCTTTAGGAGGACCGAATAAATGGGTAGGACCATAAAGGGCAAGAAGTTATAGACCATCCCTAAAAGGATGGCCCCCTCTGTGTACATAATCTCAAAGGGGCCCAGGCCGATAAGGGCCAGCATGGAGTTTATAAAGCCCCTCCGGCCTAAAATGGTGGTCCAGGCATAGGTCCTTAAGAGGAAGTTCATCCACATGGGGATGACAAAAAGAAGGATCATCAAGCCTCCCTTCCTAGCCGGCATTTTTGAAATAAAATAGGCGCAAGGGTAGCCAATTAAAAGGCATAGGATGGTTGAAACTAAAGACAGCCAAACACTTCTAGCCAAAATCTTTATATAGAGAGGCTCCATAAAGCGTTCCAGGTGAACTAGAGAAAATTCAAACTGGCTAAGGTCCATGGACTTAATCCCATTAAAGGCATAGACCAAGACCAGGATCAAGGGAAAAATAATAAAGACTAAACTCCACAAGAAGTAGGGAACAGAAAACCGCTTCATGATCTCTTTCCCTTCTTCATAACATGGATGTTGTCCGGCAAAATACTAATGCCCACCTGAGACCCAATCTCCTTGGCCACAGTAGAATGGGCAATCCAAGACTCGCCCCTAACTGCCAGACGCATTTCGTAGTGGACCCCCTTAAAGATAATATCCTCTACCCGGGCAGAGAGCTTGCCTTCTTCATAGGCCCTTAGGTCCACGTCCTCTGGCCGGATCACCACCTCTACTGCTTCGCCCTTGGCAAAGCCCTTGTCCACACAGGGGAATTTTTCGCCTAAAAATTCCACCAGGTAATCCTCATGCATGATCCCCTGGGTGATGTTGGACTGGCCTATAAATTTAGCCACAAAGGCGTTTTTAGGCTCGTTATAGATATCAATGGGCCGGCCAATTTGTTGGATTTCCCCTTCATTTAAGACAATAATACTGTCAGACATGGTCAAGGCCTCTTCCTGGTCATGGGTCACATAGATAAAGGTGATCCCCACCTGTTCCTGGATCTTCTTAAGTTCTAGCTGCATGAGCTTTCTAAGCTTGAGGTCCAGGGCCCCCAGGGGTTCATCTAAAAGAAGGACTTCTGGCTCGTTGACTAGGGCCCGGGCTATGGCAATTCTTTGCTGTTGGCCTCCAGATAAGGAGTCAATCCGCCGCTGTTCAAAGCCCCCTAAACTCACTAGGTCTAGGGCCTTTTCCACCTTCTTTTTTATTTCTTCATCCCCTAGTTTTTTAATCTTTAGACCAAAGGCAATGTTGTCATAGACATCCAGGTGGGGAAAGAGGGCATAATTTTGAAAGACTGTATTAATGGGCCTTTGGTAGTGTTTTAAGGCCATAAGGTTTTTCCCCTTAAAAAGAATCTCCCCCTTATCTAAGTCTTCAAAACCTGAAATCAACCGTAAGAGAGTTGTCTTCCCACAGCCAGAAGGCCCCAGAAGGGTTAAAAACTCCTTATCCCTTACATCAAAACTCAGCCCCTTTAATACTTGGGTATCTCCATAGGCCTTTTCTAACTTCTTACATTCAATAATCGTCTGGTTCAATTGCCACCTCCCAAAAATCTACGAATAAACATAAAGAGAGCCCTTCCTTTCTAGGTCAAAAGAAAGAGCTCAAGTCCTGTATTTAACTAAACTTAGTATAAACAACTTTTATCTAGAGGTCAAGGACAATTTAATGGATCTCATGGACCACCATGGTTTCTAAGGCTTCCTCCACTAGTCTATCTAGGTCCAGGGCCTCTTCTGCCTCCTCCATTTGGGCCACTGTGGGATGGAGGACCGGCCGTTTAGGCGCAAAGATCGTACAAGAATCCTCAAAGGGAATAATAGAGGTCTCATAGGTCCCAATATCCTGGGCTATGTCTATAATATTGGTCTTATCTAGGCCAATTAAGGGCCTTAAAACCAAGTAGTCTGCCACATCATCCATCACCGTCAAGCCCTCTATGGTCTGGCTGGCCACCTGACCCAGGTTCTCCCCTGTAATGACAGAATGATAGCCCTCCCTTTTGACAATGGCATTGGCCACCCGCATCATAAATCGCCGGGACAGGACTGTCATCTGGTCTTCAGAGCAATGGGCCCGAATGGCCCTTTGCATGGGCAGGATATTGACACTAAAAATCTTCATATCCAGGGTATAGGAGGTGAGGATCTTGCCTATTTTTAAGACCTTATCCTCCGCCTGCTTGGAGGTAAAGGGATAGGAATGGAAGTGAAGGCCATGGACCTCCACCCCCCTCTTGGCCATAAGATAGCCTGCCACAGGGGAATCAATCCCCCCTGAAAGAAGAAGGAGCCCCTTCCCATTGGTCCTTAAGGGCAATCCACCAATAGCAGGGATCTTCTCATGGTAAAGATAGGCCGCCTTAGACCGAACATCCACTGTGTAGACAAAGTCTGGCTCATGGACATCCACCCTTAACTGGGGAAAATTCTCTAAAATAAAGGCCCCCATCTGCCGGTTTATCTCTGGTGATTTTATAGGGAAGCTCTTGTCTGCCCGGTTGGCCTCCACCTTAAAGGTCTTAAATTCTGGATGGTCTTTTAGGACCTGGTCTATATAACTAAGGGTCCCCGCCTCAATGGCCTCCATATTGGCTTCTAGTTTCCAAGAGGGAATAATATAAACCAAGCCAAAAACGTGCTTAAGTTTATTGATCATGGCCTCTTTTTGGTCTGGGTCTACCTCTATAAAAATCTTCCCCATTTCTGAAATAATCTTCTTGTCAGGAAAGTCTGCCAAAAGCTTATTGATCTGCCTTAACATTTGCCGGATAAAGAAATTCCGGTTCTTTCCCTTTAATACTAACTCACCTAAACTTAAACTTAATGTAAATTGCATCCTTACCCCCTAACCAAGGACCTGACGTCCTCTACAGACTGGCTCAAGACCTCTACAAAATAGTCAATTTCCTCTAAAGTATTCTCCTTGGAAAAACAGATCCTTAGGGCCCCCTCCTGGTAGCCCCTATCCAGCTTAAGCAAGTCTAGAACAGGACTTTTTTCCTGGGCATTGGAAGAGCAGGCTGAGCCTGTAGAAATATAGATCTCTTTTTCCTCTAACATATGGAGGATAACCTCCCCCTTGATATCTTTTATAGACAGGTGAAGAATATAGGGAGAAGATGGATCCTTACTATTTATCTTCACCTGGTCAATCTTCTTATCTATCAGGTCAATGGCCCGGGCCTTAAGGCTGGCCACATGGGCATAATTTTTATCCACCTGACCCTCTAGCTCCTCTAGGGCCTTAGCTAGACCAAAGACCCCTGGAATATTTTCTGTCCCACTCCTGTGACCCCCTTCCTGGCCGCCCCCCTGATGGAAGGCCTTAAAACGGGCCGGCTCCTTAAGAAAAAGCCCCCCTATCCCCTTAGGACCATGGAACTTATGGCCACTAAAGCTATAGGAATCAGCCCCTGAACGGGAGAAATTCACCTCTATCTTGCCCAAGGCCTGGACCCCATCCACATGGATATAGATGTCCTTAGAATAGGCCTTTATGACCCTGTTAATCTCCTCTATGGGATTAATGGCCCCCAGCTCATTATGGACATGGGGATAGGCCACCAGGGCCACGTCCTCTGACAGGTAGTCTTTTAGGGCCTCCACTTGGATATGGCCCCCCTCATCTAAAGGAAGGTAGACTAGCCTATAATCCCCCTTTAGGGCCTCTAGGCTATGCCTTAGGGAGGGGTGGTCAATGGCTGTAGTCAAAAGCGTCTTCTTATCTTTGGTCTGGTTTAAAAGATGGGAATGGATGGCCCCATTATTACTCTCTGTTCCTCCAGAGGTAAAGATAAGCTGGTCAGGACTGGCCCCAGCAAAACCTGCAATCTGCTTCCGCCTGGCCTCCATCTCCTTTTTTACCCCATAGCCAAAATCATGGAGGGCCGATGGATTGGCAAAAAACCTATTTAGGGCCAGGGTCATAGCCTCAACCACCCCAGGACTGGGCCGGCTTGTAGAACAATTATCTAAATATATCAATCTATACACTCCCTTCAAGCGGATAAAAGCAAATTAAATTTAAAAGGACCTGGCTTTTTCTAGTCTTTGGCCTTTTTTCGTGGTAAGATAGGCCTCAAGGAAAGGACACCTACTATGCTAAAAAATCAGATCTACCTACACATCTTTACCACTGGCTATATTCCCGGCAAGGACTTTAGCTTTGCCTATGCCTGGAAAAAACCAGCTAGCCAGGACCTCCAGGTCCACTATATCCTTAAAAAAGAAGACCAGGATCTCCTAAGAAAAAAACTAGAAGACCTCTTGGTTGAGGTTTGGGACCTTAAAATAAAAGTCTATATGTTTAATCCCCTAATTAGCCTCCGCTTAGCCAAGCTAAAGACCCTAGACCCAGGCCAAGTTTATAGGGATAGGATCCTAGACCTCTACCGTCTCCTAAGGGACCGGCCATCAGAAAAAACCCTTCCCAACCAGAGGCTAGAAACCTATGCCCGGGCTGGAGGAAGAGACCTCACCCTCATCCCTTCTGAAAAAATATACCAGGCCCTAGGGACAAAAGAAGACCCAGAGGCCTATATTAAGGCCCAGGCTAAGACCTATCTAGAGGCCCTAGAGGCCAGCCAGGCCTATTTAAAAAAGCTAGAAAAGGCCTTGACCTTCTCCCATGAACCCCTAAGGGGACAAATAAATAAAATCTCAAGTAAAGAAAATTATACCATAATAGAGGGTCAGAAAATACCCAGCAACCCCTATTATGCCCATAAAAGTAACTATACTTACCAAGAAAACAAGGACGGCCTTTTTCAGCTGGGCCTAGAGACCATCCCCGCTGCCTATGATCCCCACCAAGAAGGTCTTTTTTATAGGCTGGATGCAAAGGATCCTCCCACCCCCTATAATCCCCTGCCCATGCCTAAAGGCTATCTTATTTTAAGGCTAGGCCAAACCTGGAACATCCAGGGGATAAAAGACCTTATCGGCCTTATCTACAAGGACCTAGACCTAATCTAGGCCCTAGCCCTTGGTGGCTAAGGCTTAGGTCGCCTGCCAAAGGAAAATAAGCTCACAAGCAAAAAAAGACCCTTGCAATCTTGCAAGGGTCTTTTTTTGGCAGGAGTAGTAGGACTCGAACCCACGACATTTGGTTTTGGAGACCAACGTTCTACCAACTGAACTATACTCCTTGGTGCCCAGAGCCGGAATCGAACCAGCGACACGTGAATTTTCAGTCCACTGCTCTACCGACTGAGCTATCTGGGCATATAAGGTTGGTGGGCCTTCAGGGACTCGAACCCCGGACCTGCCGGTTATGAGCCGGACGCTCTAACCAACTGAGCTAAAGGCCCCTATATGGCGGAGAAGGAGGGATTTGAACCCTCGCGCCCCTTTAGAAGGACCTACTCCCTTAGCAGGGGAGCCTCTTCAGCCTCTTGAGTACTTCTCCCTAAATTAAATTGTTTTTTATTAGTAAAAAAATGGCGGAGAGGGTGGGATTCGAACCCACGTGGGCGTGAACCCTAACGGTTTTCA
>JAUNLJ010000021.1 GCA_030532305.1 Tissierellia bacterium | reverse complement strand
TGACTATTTGCCCAAATACAAATTAAGGAGGTTTTGTGATGGAAAAATTTGCTTGTATGTATCTTCGTTTATCGAGAGAGGATGGAGATAGCACAGAAAGTAATTCTATTTCAAATCAAAGACAGATTATCAAATCATATGCAAGGGACAATGATTTTAAAGTTGTTGCTGAATATGTAGACGATGGCTTTTCAGGATCTAATTTTGACAGACCAAAATTTAAGAAGATGATTCAAGATCTTGAAGAGAAGAAGTTCAAAACAATTATTGTTAAGGACTTATCCCGTTTTGGGAGGGATTATATCGAATCAGGTAAATATCTACAAAAGATATTCCCAGAAAAAGGTATAAGGTTTATATCCGTAAACGATAACTATGACAGTGAAAATGCAGATGTAAGCGATACACACCTAATTCTTCCAATAAGAAACTTTATTAATGATTCTTATTGTAGGGATATTTCTATGAAGGTTAAATCTTCAAAAGAGATTAAAAGAAAGAATGGTGAATTTATTGGTGCATTTGCTCCTTTTGGTTATAAGAAGGATAGCAAAAACAAACATAAGTTAGTCGTAGATACAGAAGTTTCACATATAATTGAAAGAATCTTCAATATGAAGATAGATGGTTATTCGTCTAAGGCTATTGCAGATTTTTTAAATAGCATAGGTTGTGTAACACCATCTAAGCATAAAGAAAATTCTGGAGATAATCATACTTCTGGTTTTGTTGTTAAAGACTCTAAATGGGACGCAAAAATGGTCAATAGGATTATTACAAACAAGGTCTATATAGGAGTGCTTGAACAAGGAAAAACTAGAAAACTAAATTACAAGTCTAAGAGAGAAGTAGAAGTAAATGAAGAAGATTGGATTGTAATAAACGACTCTCATAAGCCTATTATTTCAAAAATCATTTATGCTTTGGCTAATAAGATGATGCTCCGAGATGTAAAACAATCAGCAGATATACCACATATTTTATCAGGAATGCTTTATTGCAAAGACTGTGGATCTTCAATGGTTAGAAGAAAGGTTAAGTCCAAGAATGGATATAATATTTTTTATATTTGTTCTCATTATAATAACAAAGGAGATTGCACAAGACATAGTATAAAAGAAAACTATCTACTGGATATGACTCTTTTTGCACTTAAAGATTATTTAAAAAAATATAATGAACTACTAAGTCAAGTTAATAAGTTAGATGTATCAAAAGTTACATTTAATATTGACTTTGAAAGCTTAAACTCAGAAAAAAGAAAGTATGAAAGACTTAGACAATCTTTATATATGGACTTAGAAGATGAACTTATAACTTCTGAAGAGTTTGAAAGGTTCAGAAAAAATTATCTTATTAAGATCAGGGAAATAGAGAAACAAATTGCTACAAAGAAAAATATACTTGCCAACTTGCAAGAAAAGATGAAAAACAAGGACAGTTTGGTTTCTGAAATTGTTCCCACTGATTTAAGCAGCCTAAATAGGCTAACAATTGTATCTTTTATAGATAGAATTGAAATCGGAGAAAACAATGAGATTAATTTTGTCTTTAATAATTTGGAAACAGTTAACTTACTGAAGACCCTTATAAAAGAAGAAAATGAAAGCAAGTCTGAAATAAAGAAGAATTTGATTTCAATAAATAAGGTATTTGGAAATGCTCTTGAAAATAAGACTCCAATGCAATTAGCTGGAGGTATTTTATAATGGCAAGAACTTCCAAAAGATATATTGAAAAGAAAAGCGAAAATACAGAAAGAAAAGTCTTTAAGGCTGGAATTTATACAAGATTATCTAACGAAAGAACAGAAGAGTGGAGAGAAAAATCATACTCAATAGAAACTCAAATACTGTCTTGTAAAGAATATGCATTAAAAGAAAATATAGATGTTTTAGAAGTTTACACTGACTATGAATATAGTGGGACAAACTTTGAAAGACCATCATTTCAAAATATGATGCAAGATATTAGAGATAGAAGAATCAATTGTATTATTATCAGAGATTTATCAAGACTTGGAAGAGAATATCTCGAAATGGGAAGATTGATTGATAAAGTTTTTCCATTCTTAGGTGTTAGATTTATTTCAGTTAATGATAAATTAGACACTGTTAAAGAAACAGATTCAAAGAAATCTTTTGAGGTTACTCTTAAAAATATTATCAACGATATGTATGCTAAGGATATTTCAGTTAAGATAAAAACCTCAAAACACAATAGAGCAAGAAACGGATACTTTATTGGATCTGTTCCACCTTATGGATATAAGATAAAAAAACATAAAGAAGGTCAAAAACTTGTAATTGATGAGAATGTTAGATTTATTGTGGAAGAGATGTTTGATTTAACTCTTCAAGGCAAAAGCCAATATGAAGTTGCAAAGCACTTTAATAAAAAAGGTTATGCTACTGGAATGGTTTACTATAAAACTGGAAGGATTTATAGAGAAGAAAATGATCCTGAATGGAATAAAGGAACAATCTCAAAAATGATTACAAATCCTGCATATACGGGAACATTGGTACAAGGTGTAAAGCAACAAAATTTAGCAAAAGGTATTAAGCAACATTACGTAGATGAAAGTCAACATATAATTTGTGAAAATGCACATGAAGCAATAATTTCAAAGGAAACTTATGAAAAAATTTTAGAGGAGAGACTAGAAAGAAAGAAAAATTATGTTTTTAATTCACCTATGCATAACTTTGAAAATAGGGATGATGAGAACAGATTTAAAGGTCTTATTATAAATAATAATACTGGAAAAGAACTTTATCGAAGAACTCGTATATATGGAAAAAATCATGACAAGCTTTACTATTCATTTCAAAATGAAAGGTTTAGTGGAAGCATAAAACCTGAGAAATCAGTTTTCATTTTAGAGAAAGATTTGGATAAAGCTATAAGTGAAAAAGTATCAGAGCTTATTGTTAAAATGATTAGTAAGACAAAATTTATTAATCGTATTAAAGCTAGATTTAATGAAGCAATAGATTCTCGTAAGAATGACATTGAGAATCTTAAAAGAAAAAATCTAAATGAAGAAAATATCATTCAAAGAGCCTATGAAGAATATAGTTTAGGTAATATTGATAGAGATATGTATCTATTAAGAAGAGAGATTGCTCAAAGTCATATGTCTACATTTGATAACGAGATTTCAGCAATTGAAGTTAATATATCAAAGCTAAAAAAAGAAAGATTAAAATCAATTAGATGGATAAATGATTTATTTGCTTCAAAGAATTTAGAAAAACTACCCGGTGAATTGATCCATGGCTTAATTGAAAAAATAATAGTTTATGATAAACACGAATTTGAAATAGTCTTTAAATTCAATATAGATAATTTGGTAGGAGGAACAGACGATGAGTAAGATCGCTCTTTATATTAGATTATCCGTTGAAGATATGATAAAGACTGATGAGAGTGAAAGTATCATAAACCAAAGAGCATATCTAAACGATTATCTCGACAAGAATGAAGAATTTAAGAACTTCACAAGAGAAGAATATGTCGATGACGGATATTCTGGAACAAATGAAAATAGACCAGCCTTTCAAAGAATGCTGGAAGATGTAAAGAAAAATAATATCCAGACGATAATTGTAAAAGACTTGTCCAGATTTATGAGAGATTATATAACACTTGGAGATTACCTTGAAAATATATTTCCATTCCTAGGAGTAAGATTCATTGCCATAAATGATGGATATGATAGCAACAAAGAAAAGGGGAATGGAACAGATTTAGATATTCAATTCAAGGGACTATTATATGATTTCTACACAAAAGATATTTCTGAAAAGGTAAAGTCATCTATGACTACACTTAAAAAACAAGGAAAGTTTTTAGCTTGGAGTCCACCATTGGGATACATGAAAGATCCTAATGATAGACACAAAATCATAGTTGATGAAGAAACAGCTTGGATAGTAAAGAAGATTTTTAAACTTGCACTTGATGGTATATCTTCAAGAAATATAGCTAAGATATTAAATGAAGAAAAAATTCCAACACCATCAAAAAGAAAGAGCGAATTAACCAATCTTGACTTTGAATATTCAATAATTAGAACTGCAAAAAAGCCTAGACCAACTTGGACTAATGGCAATGTAATAGATGTATTAGCAAATGAAAATTATACTGGAACTTACACTTTCAATATGCAAGATAAGTCAGTATTAAATCCATCTTCTTTTAAATTCAAACCAAAAGAAGAATGGGGAAGAGTTGAAAATAACCATGAAGCTATTATATCTAAAGAAGACTTTGAAAAAGTTCAGAAGATTAAAGAGAAGAATCTATTTATGAAAGGTAAAAATACCGATTATGAATGGAGGAAAAAATCTCCGCTACAAGGTTTTGCGAAATGTCCAACTTGTAATCACATTTTGGGGTGTATTCAATCAAAACACAAAAGACCTGACGGAAGTCTTAGAGTACACACATATTTTACTTGTAGGATATGTAAGTGTAATAATGTAAAACACAAGAACTCAAGAGCGGGAAGCCTTGAAGAGCAAGTATTTGAAGCAATAAAGGAAAAATATGGTTTAGAAGATCCAATCAAGGATGAAAAAGTAAAAGTTAAACCATTGGAAAAATCTATCGAAGATCTTGAAGCTAAAAAAATGCATAATTTTGAGAAGTATAAATTAGGCAAGATGAATAGACAAAAATTCATTGACTCTAAAAATTCGATAGATGAAGAAATACAAGCAATAAAAGAAAAAATACAAAAAGCAAAAGAAGAAAAAGAAGTAATAGACAACACTAAACTTACCAGAGAATTGATGGAGAAATATATAGATTCAGTATTCTGCGAAGGAAACGAAGTGTTGAACATAATATGGAAGTAAAAAAGGGAGTGAGCAATCACTCTCTTTTAAATTACATAACAATAACCTCTTTTTTGTCATAAGCTTGACATGAGAGGGAACAGGAGGCATGCTTTCTACGGCCTATAGCCACCTAAAAAGGCTCAATCCCTCGGCAGATATAAGACTCTTTGGCCAAGAGCTTATGGGCCAGTCCTATGCCATAGGCCTGGCAGAAATGCTGATAAAGGGCCAAGACGCTAGCAACTTTAGGCATATAGATAGCCTAAAAGAAGACGCTTTTAAAGACACCAAGATGAGATATGTCCTAGAAAATCCACCCTTTGGCACCCCTTGGAAGGGCGCCAATGCCAAGACCGGCCAAGAAGCGGCCGTCCTGGCAGACCATGAGAAGGGGGATAAGTCCAGGTGGCCAGCAGGCCTACCCAAGGGAGACGATGCCCAGCTTTTATTTATGCAGTCAGCCATAAATAAGCTAGACCAGGAAACGGGCCGGGCAGCCATTATTACCAACGGGTCCCCCCTTTTTAATGGGGCCACGTCTTCTGGGGAAAGTCAAGTAAGACGATGGATGCTAGAAGAAGACCTCATTGAAGCCATTATCGCCATGCCCACAGACCTCTTTTACAACACCAGCATAGCCAGCTATGTGTGGGTCCTATCTAGAAATAAAAGACCCGAAAGACTGGGCAAAATCCAGCTCATCAACGCCACAGAGATTTACCACCCCCTAAGAAAATCCCTGGGCAACAAGAGAAGGGAATTTACATCAGAAGACCGGCAAAAAATTGTGGAGCTTTATGCCAACTTTGAAGAAAATGACCTCTCCCAAATCTATGCCAATGAAGAATTTATCTACAAAGAATATACCGTCATGGAGCCCCTCCAAAGGTCCTATAAGATCGATGCAGAAAGGATCGAAAAGCTTGAAGGATCAGGCAAGCTAAATAACTTCTTTGACCCGGCAAAATTTGAAGAACTCCTGGAAAAAGTAGACCGGGGAGAAAAACTAGGCCCCTCCGACCAAAGGAAGCTTAAGAAATATCAGGGCAACCAAAAAACCTATGAGGCCATCTTTGCCCGCCTAAAGGAGAACCTGTCCCAAAAAAAATACCTGTCTAAAGAAGACTTTGAGCCCCTCTTAAAAGACCTCTTAGGTGACCTAGACTTAAAAGCCGCCGACTTTAACAAGATTTTAGAGGGCCTTTCCCAAAGGGACAAGGAGGCCCACATGGAAAGGGACAAAAAGGGGAATATCATCTATGACCCGGCTACAAAGGACACAGAAATTGTCAATGTCAGAGAAGATATAGGGGCCTATATGAAAAGAGAAGTCCTACCCCACCTGCCCCAGGCCAAGGCCTTTTTTGAGGAAAAGCCAGAGGCCAAAAAGCCTGTTTTTAAGACCGGGGCAGAAATTCCCTTTACTAGGTACTTCTACAAGTACCAGGCCCCCAGACCCTCAGAAGACCTGGCCCAAGAATTTCTAGACCTGGAAGCCCAGGTCAAGAAAAAGATAAAAGATCTTTTTGGGGAGGTCTAGGATGGCCAGGAAAATGAAAGATTCTGGGGTCCAGTGGATTGGGGAAATCCCAGAGGATTGGGAAGTTATTCCAACAAAATATGTTTTTTCAAATAAAAAAATTATTGTCGGAATAGAAGAAGATAAATATGAGAGGTTGGCTTTAACATTAAATGGAGTTGTGAAAAGAAGTAAAACCGATTCAGAAGGTTTACAACCAATAAAATTTAGTACCTACCAAATTTTGAGAGAAAACGAATTAGTATTTAAATTAATAGATTTACAAAATATTAGTACAAGTCGAGTTGGTTTATCACCTTTCACAGGTATTGTATCTCCTGCATATATTGTTTTAAGTATAAATGATAGAAAAGTAGATAACGAAAAGTTTTATTACTATTGGTTCATGTCTATGTATTATAGACAAATTTTCAATCAATTAGGGGATGATGGAGTTAGAAGTAACATAAATTCAACTCAATTATTGAATATCCCAATTCCTAAAACAGACATTTTCACTCAAAATAGGATTGTACAATTTATTGACGATAAGTCTAAAAAAATTTCTGGTATCCAAAATATTATAAACCAAGAAATCCAAAGTCTTGAAGACTATAAAAAAGCTATCATTACAGAGGCTGTCACAAAGGGTTTAGATAAAAAGGCACCCATGAAAGATTCCGGCATAGAATGGATTGGGGAGATTCCTAAACATTGGGAAAAGGGAAAAGTAAAACATATTTGTCAAACCATAGGAAGTGGAGCTACACCTACGAGTAGCGATTATAGTTTCTACAATAACGGATCAATTAATTGGATACAAAGTGGAGATTTATATAAAAAAAATAAAGTGAGAGATACTGAAAAATATATTACGGAAAAAGCAATTAAGGCGCACCCAGCCTTAAAAATATATAAAAATCCATTTCTTGTAATAGCTATGTACGGGGGAGGGTCAGTTGGGAATGTAGCTGTTTCTTTGATAGACGCTGCTACCAATCAAGCTTGTTGTGTTATAAAAACAAATAACGATTCAGATTTAATGTATTTATATTATTGGCTAACTTTTGCAAAAGAGGATTTGTTAAATAAATCAGAAGGAGCAAGACAGCCAAATATTTCCCAGGACAAAATAAAAAATCAGATTATATTCACACCACCATTGAAAGAACAAGAAGAAATTGTCTCCTACCTAGACCAAAAAACAGCCACCATTGACCATATTATTTCTATAAAGCGCCAGCAGTTACAAGTCCTAGAGGACTACAAAAAGTCCCTCATTTATGAGTATGTGACGGGCAAAAAGGAGGTAGCCCATGGCTAAGTTTGATTTATTAAATGAAAGGTACGATTTTCAACAGGAGTTTATAGACCATTTGGTGGAGGAAAATGGTTTTTTAAAAAGGGAGGGCTCACACTTTAGCCAGGCCTATGCCATGGACACAGACCTCTTGTTTGACTTTTTATATGGGACCCAAAAAGAGGTCATGGAAGAGCTGGAAGGCTTCTACGGGGAAGATTTAAAAGAAACCCTGGTAAATTATATCAATAAGGAAATTACCAAGAAGGGGTCTTCCTTGGTTGAGGTCCTAAAAAATGGGGTTGAAGTCTCCAGGAAAAAACTAAACCTCATCTACACCAAGCCGGCCACAGACTTTAATCCGGACCTGCTAGAAAAATATGAGGGCAACATCTTTTCTGTCATGGAAGAGGTTCGGCCCAAGGATGGGGAGAGGGTGGACCTGGTTTTATTCTTAAATGGCTTTGCCATTGTCTCCATAGAATTAAAAAGCGAGTACCAGGGGCAGACCTACAAAAATGCCATCTTGCAATATAGGACCCAGAGGGACCCCAAGTCCAGGCTCTTCTTATGGAAGGCTGGCTGTTTTGTTAATTTTGCCATGGATTCCAGTGAAGTCATGATGACAACCAAGCTGGAGGGGGAAAGCACGGTCTTTTTACCCTTTAACAGGGGGAGGGGAGAAGGGGTCTATACTGGGGCTGGCAACCCACCCTTGGTGGATGAATTACCCGTTTCCTATATGTGGAAGGAGCTTTTAACCAAGGATTCTATCCTGGAGCTGATTAGCAAATTTATCTTTATTGAAAGAAAAGAGGTCTTTGATGAGCTTACTGAAAAGACCAAGATAAAAGAAACCCTGATTTTTCCAAGATTTCACCAGCTAGACCTGATTCGGAAACTCCTGGAGGATGTTAAGGTCAATAAGACAGACTATAACTATCTTATCCAGCACTCGGCCGGTTCTGGCAAGACCAATTCTATTTCTTGGCTGGCCCATCGGTTGGTTTCCCTCCACGATGAGGATAACCAGGTGGTCTATGACACCGTGGTGATTGTGACAGATCGGCTGGTGGTGGATAGGCAGTTACAAAAGGCGGTCCTCAGTTTGGACCATGCCCTGGGCCTCATTAAGACCCTGGATGAGGGGTCTTCCTCCCGGGATTTAAGGCGGGCTCTGGAGGGAAATACCAAGATTATTGTCAGCACCATACAAAAGTTCCCTTACATTGTGGAGGGCTTAAAGGCTTTAAAAAACAAGAATTTTGCTGTGATCATTGATGAGGCCCACTCTTCCACGGCGGGGAAAAATATGCTGGCAGTCTCCATGTCCCTAGGTTCTGATGGCTATGATTTTGAGGATGAAGAGGACCTGATTCTCAATGAGATTAGGAAGTCTGGCAAGCCGGCCAATGTGTCTATGTTTGCCTTTACAGCCACCCCTAAGCCCACCACCCTAAGAATGTTTGGCCGGCTCAACAAGGATGGGAATTATGAGGCCTTCCACCTCTATTCCATGAAGCAGGCCATTGAAGAGGGCTTTATTCTAGATGTTTTACAAAACTATACCACCTATGAAACCATGTTTAAGATCAACAAGGAAATTGAGGAGGACCCGGAGCTTAAGACAGCCCAGGCTAAACGACAAATTGCAAGATTTATAGACCTCCACGAAACCAATATTTCCCAAAGGGTTCAAATTATTATAGAGCACTTTAAGGCCAGTGTCATGGATGGGCTGGGGGGCTCTGCCAAGGCCATGGTGGTGACTTCCTCAAGGCAGGCGGCGGTAAAATATGCCAAGGCCTTTGAAGCCTATGTGGACAGGCAGGGTTATGACAATATCCATGCCCTGGTGGCCTTTTCTGGCAAGGTCCACTTAGAGGATGACGAGACTATCTATACAGAGGTTTCTATGAATAAGATGAGTGAGGAGGCAGTCCCTGGGGCCTTTGATTCGGATCTTTACAATGTGATGATTGTGGCCAACAAGTACCAAACGGGCTTCGACCAAAAGAAACTTTCTGCCATGTATATTCTTAAGAAGCTAAAGGGGGTTAATGCGGTACAAACCCTATCCCGGCTCAATAGGATATGCCCTCCCTTTGACAAGAAGGTCTTTGTCTTAGACTTTACCAATAGCTATGAGGACATGGAAAATGCCTTTGCTCCCTATTACACCACCACCCTTTTGGCCAGCGACTTATCGGCCAATAAGATAAAAGACATGCTTAAGAGCATCGAAGGCTACGATATCCTAGACCAACTGGATGTAGACCGGGTTAATGAAATCATCTACAAGAAACGAAAGGGGGCCCCCACAAGATCAGAAAGAAATTCCATTATGACGGCCCTAAAGGCATCGGAAAGAAGATTTGATCTTTTAAGTGAATTAAAGCAAAGGGAAGCTTTAAGCAACATGAGGGGCTTTAAGCGCTTTTATGAATACCTGATTCAGGTCTCTTCCTTTGAGGACCTCTATGTTCACAGAAACTATGTCTATATCAGCTTCTTGTTGGACATGCTTAGCATAGCCGATGGGGGCGACGGCTTTGACCTAAAGGGTAAGATCAAGGCCAGTCATTTTGCCCAAGTTAAAAAGGAAACTAGCGAGGGCAGAAAACAAACCTCAAAGCCCATTGTTCAGCCCCCGACAGTAGCCCCCATGGACCTAACAGACGACAAAAAGGACAAGCTCTCTAACATTATAGCGGCCATTAATGCCAGGACAGGGTCTAACTATGACGTGGATGTGGCCACCAAGGCGGCCATGCAAATAAGAGATATTATGATCAAGTCGGAAAAATTAAAAATCGCAGCGAAGAATAACACAGAGGCTGACTTTAAATTTTCCTACTTCTCTAGGGTAGAGGATGCCCTAATTGAGGGCCTAGACCAAAATCAAAGCTTCTTTGGCTACCTCTTGGATAATCCCGAGGCCCAAAAAGAGGTCCTGGGAATCTATATGGGTGAAATATACAGGAGCCTAAGGGAGAGCAAGTAGGCCCCTAGCTCTGGCGGCCATAAGCTTTCACTGGCCAGTCCGCCTAAGGTGGGGCAGGGGACTTCTTTAGGTCTACAAGCAAAAAAGGGACCTAGAAGGGGCGATGTCTCTTCTTCTAGGTTCCTTCCTTTACCTGCCTGGGAAAGGTCCGGGCAGGTCTTTTTATGGGCAAATCTGCCAGGTCTAGCTGGCTATTTTTTAAAGTGGCCAGAAGACCAAAGGGTCTGGATAAGGGCCAAGTGGTCCTGGGTCAGGAAGTCCTCATGGGCCAGGAGGGCCTCTTTTTTAGCGGCCATCCGATTATTATAGCCCCTTTCTGTCTTTAGGCTGGAGGCCTTTTCTTCTTCTTTTTCATAATAGGAGGCAATAAAGTCTAAGACAAGGGCCTCCTTGAGGTCAGGAAAGGACCGGACCAGGTCTTTTATGTCTCCCTCTGGGTCTGGGACATGGTAGTGGGCCACCAGGTGGTTTAGGTCATAGAGCTTGTCTTCGCTGGCCTTTAGCTGGTTAAAAAAGACCTCCGGGCTCTTGGCCCCCTCCAGGCGACTTAGGCTACGCTGGTGGGATTCAAGCCTGGCGGACAGGTCCTCTAGGAGGTCCGAAATTTCACTTTCAGACAGGTTTTTAGTGACCTCCCTATATTCCAGGGTGGGTTTTTTGTTATGGCGCCTGACCAGGCCATAGGCCACAAGGGAGCCCAGGATGGCCCCCAGCCCCCTTAAAAGGGCAAAGCCAACCACCGTTCCAATAAGGATATGGGCCGGGCCCTTGTGTTTACGTTGAATTTTTAAGGTCTCTGTAAAGTAAAAAGCCTCTTCTAGGGCGGGGGCCCTTAAAAGCTGGGCCCTCTCTTTTTTTGGCCCTTCTAGTTTTTGGATACTTTTTTTGCCTGGGCTAGAGGTCCTTTTTTTGCCTGGGCTAGGGGCACTTTTTTTACCTGGGTCAAGAGGCGGAAGGACATCAAAAGTGGTCTTGTGGTAGACCTTGTTGTAGAGGGATCTTTTAGGGTCCTTAACTAGGCCCATGCCCTTTTTTCCATAAAAGGGGTTGACGGCTTTTTTAGCCTGCCTTTTTAATTTTCCACTTGTTCTTGCCTTAAACCGCTTTTTTAGGTTGGGCTTTCTTGGACCCAGTTTCATAAATAACCCTCCCCTTTCTCTAGGGATCCTACAGGGACATCTCCTATTAAGGATAGCATAGGTGGAGGGAAATGTCACAGGCTAGGGGGCCAGGGGGGTGGTTTTTGAGAAAGTCTTTTAAAATTAGGGAAGGCCTATTGAAAGAAGGCCTTCACCATGTTATAATTTTAATTAATAAATGAATATATAAAGAATATGTAACATCATTTTAGATGAAGGGGAAACAAGTTAAAGTCTTGTGCGGTCCCGCCACTGTAATGGATATGATCCAGAGCCAGGATACCTTCCATATTCTTAGGAGCTTAAATCTCACGAGCGATGGGATGAGGCTGGATAGGATCTTGATATCCCCTCGTCTATAGGCGAGGGGATTTTCTTTGCCCTAAGTTAGGGAAGAGGGACCACCAGGAAAAAGGCTTGTTAAAAATAAATAGTGTCGGCAAGGGGCCCCTTAGGCTAGACAAAAAACCAGCTAGGGAGGGGTTCAGACTAGAAGAAGGCGGATTTTAGCCTTCAGGGCAGTTTAGGGAGGTGAGGAGAAAATTTATAGTCAAAGGGCTTTAGCCAGCGGGCTAGAAGAGGCCTTAAGACGGCGCCATAGACCTTATATTCTTTGTCCACAGGGGCAGGGCCAAAAAGCTCCCAGTCCTTTGGGTTAGTTAGTTTAAAGGAGAGATTGGTGGAAAATACATTAAACGGAAAAAAATTATATGGACGGCTTATAACTAATAAGGGCCGGATGATTGTTTTGCTTATTTTAGGGATCTTGCTATCCTTTGTTGTGAATTTGTTTGTAGGGAGTGCCGGCTTATCCATTGGCCAGACCCTTAAGACCCTCTTTAGCCAGACAGACAGGGTAAACCAGACCATTGTTTGGGATATCCGGATGCCCCTGGCCCTATCGGCTATTTTAGTGGGGGTGGGTCTAGGCATAGGGGGGGCCGAGATGCAGACCATCTTAAGCAACCCCATGGCCAGCCCCTATACCCTGGGGATTTCTTCGGCGGCCTCCTTTGGGGCGGCCCTGGCCATCCTCTTGAGGCTAAAGGTCCATCCCCTTGTAGATAGTATCTTGGTGAGCCTTAGTGCCTTTGTCTGGGCCATGGGGACCTCTTTTTTGATCTTTGGCCTATCTAAAAGATATAAGTGGAACAGGAGCCTCTTGATCTTGTTTGGGATTGCCATGAGCTTTTTGTTTGGGTCTATGACCAGCTTTTTGCAGTATATTGCCAATGAAAACGACCTACAGGCCTTTGTCTTTTGGTCCTTTGGGGACCTAACTAAGATTTCTTGGGACCAGGTCTTTATCTTGTTGGTCCTGGTGCTTGTGGTCTATCTCCTCTTTTTTAGGAAGTCCTGGGCCCTAACAGCCATGACCCTGGGGGATACCAATGCCATGAGTTTGGGCATTGATGTAAAAAAGCTAAGACGGCAGACCCTTATCCTAATTTCTATCCTATCGGCCACCTGTGTGGCCTTTGCCGGGACCATTGGTTTTATTGGGATGGTGGCTCCCCATATGGCTAGGATGATCTGCGGGGAGGACCAAAGGTACTTTTTGCCTGTGTCTGCCCTGGTGGGGGCCCTGGTCCTCTCGGTGGCCTCTATCTTAAGCCGGACCCTAGTTACCGGGGTCCTTCTTCCCATCGGCTTGGTGACCTCCATGGTGGGGATTCCCTTTTTTATCTATCTTATTCTTAAGCCCAGGGGAGGTCTGACATGATACGGACTGAAAATTTAAGCTTTGCCTATGGCAGGGATAGGAAGATTTTAGAGGGGCTTTCCCTAAGTTTTGCAGAAGACTTAAATATTATTATTGGGCCCAATGCCTGTGGGAAGTCTACCCTTTTAAAGTGTCTTTTTGGCCTTTTAAACTACCAGGGCAAGATTTTTTGGGAGGACCAGGACCTATCTAGCCTATCCCTGGAAGAACGGTCTAAAATCATGGCCTATCTTCCCCAGGGGGATGTCAGAAACAGCTCTTTAACGGTTTTTGAAACGGTGCTTTTAGGCAAGGTGGGGTCCCTGGGCTGGAAGGTGAAGGGCCAGCAATTGGAGGAGGTCTACCAGCTTTTAGACAGCATGAAGCTTTTGCCCTTTTACAATAAAAAGATATATGAGCTTTCAGGAGGGCAAAAAAAGCTAGTGACCATAGCCCAGACCCTGATCCGGGAGCCACAGCTTATTCTCATGGACGAGCCCACCAACAATTTAGACATCCAAAAGCAGCTGGAGCTATTTGACATGGTGGGGCAAATTATTGAGAAAAAAAAGATTCAATTTATTATGGTTCTCCACGACATTAACCTGTCCCTAAGCTATGCCCACAAGCTGATTGTTATGAGCCAGGGACGGGGGGTTTCTTGGGGCAAGCCGGATCAGATCATTAGTGAAAGGATGCTAAGGGAGGTCTATGGGATCAAGAGCTCTTTGATTGAAGACCCCCATAAAAAGCCCCTGGTGGTGGCCCAGTCCTCGGTTAACACCATTGATTTATTTAAGGAGAAAGCAGAATGAAGAACATTTATATTATTGCCGGGGGGCCCGGTGATCCAGACCTCTTGACCCTTAAGGGTAAAAAAATCATCGACCAGTCAGACTATATTTTTATGAGCGAGCGCTATCTGGACCGGGCTATGTTAAAGGATATTAAAGGGTCTTGCCAGATTTTGGACAGCTTTTCCTATAGCTATGATGAAAAATTGGCCCTGGCTAAAAAGGCCGTGGCGGAGGGCCAGCGGATCTCTTTTATTAGCATGGGGGACCCCTCCCTCTATGGCATGGTGGGGGGACTGGTGGACCGGTTTGAAAAGAATGGTTTGGATTTTGAGATAGTGCCCGGTGTCAGTGCGGCAGCGGCCTCTTCCGCCATCCTAAAAAGGGGATTTACAGACCTGGGGGTGACCAACACCTCAGTCTATACTAGCTTTACAGGAGGCCCAGAGGGGAGGGAAAAGCTGGAGAAGATTGCCCGTTTAGATGCCTCTGTATCTATTTTTATGGGGACCGCCCATTTGGCAGAAATTGTAGACATATTTACAAGCCACAGGGGGCCAGACACCCCCATTGCCCTGATAGTCAAGGCCACTTGGAAAGATGAAGAAAAAATTCTTGGAAATCTGTCTAATATTAGGGCTAAGCTGGGCCAAAGAGACTTAAAACATGGCCTTATTTTAATTGGAGACTTTATAAATAGGGACTACTCCTATGACCTAGAAAGAGAATTTGCCAGAATGAAGAAAAAAGAAAGGAGAGACCAATGAAAAAGACAAGACTTTATGCCAGTTTGGGCCTGGTTTTAACCAGTTTATTTTTATTAAGTGCCTGCGGGGGGACCCCAAATATAGGGGGCGGGGGAGAAGAAAAACAGCTTGAAGAGGCCCAGGCGCCCCAGACCCAAGACCAAGACCTAGAAGAAACCTACACCGATGCGGCTGGCCGGGAGGTCACCCTAAAAAAACCCCTAGACAATATTATTGTCAACAATTATGACTTGGGGGAATCCTTTGCCATGGTCCTAGGAGAAGACTATGTGGATATTATTTCCGGGACCTGCACCTCCAACTACTTAAGCAATAGGGATGCCTATGAAAAGCACTATCCCAAGATGAAGAACTTAAAGAGTTTGGGAGGGGGAAGGGGGCCCTACGACCTGGAGGCCATCTTTGAACTAGACCCGGACGTGTTTTTTATGAATTCTTCAGACGGCTTTATGGATAGCCGGGGGGAAGAAATTGAAAAAATTGAAAAGGCGGGGATTCCTGTCTTTGTCTTCTATATGTACCAAGACCCTATCTTGGCCCCAAGGGAGACCCTCCGCTATATTGGCGAGATTTTTGACAGGGAGGAAAGGGCCAAGGAGGTCACCGACTTTATCGACCAGCAATTTGCCCTAGTAGAAGAAAGACTGGCCCAGGTGGAAGAACCTGTGACCTTTTACTACGAGAGGACCAGCGGGATGACTTCAGCTAAGGATGGCTGGTACACCATCCTCACTAAGGCGGGCGGCCAGTGCATAGCCGAAGACCTTATGGTGGCCAATTCTGGCAAGCTAGACCCAGAAACGGTCCTAACAGAAAATCCAGATTTTATTGTCCTATCTGGGGGTATAGGCTACCATTCTGATTCTGAAGAGGCAGAGATAGACGACTTTGTGGCCTCCCTAAGGGCCCGGCCGGGCTGGGAAGATCTCGATGCCATAAAGGAGAAAAAACTCTTTGCCTTTGCCCATGACTTTTCCCGGTCCCCCCTATCCTTTTATCCCATCCTTTATATGGCCAAGGAATTTTATCCAGAGGAAATGAAGGATGTGGATCCCGATGCCATCTTAAAAGAATTCTATGACCGCTTTATGATTGTAGACTATGAAGATGGGACCTGGTCCTATCAAATCGACTAAAAATTCTTAAAATAAATCTGACCCGGGTCTGGGGACCTGGGTCATTTTTAAATTATAAATATATAGGAAGAAAGAGGTTTTTTTATTTTTAGGGGGGCCTCTTAAAATAGAAGGCAAAAAAGGGCCAGGCCCTGTGATTTTTAGGGGGCTGGGGTCCGGCCTTGTCTTTTCAAAAAATCAATTTAGGGCTTGAATAAGTAGGCACAAACTTGACAATAAGGGAATTGACAGGTTATATTAGCAATATAAGCCTTGAAATCCAAGGGGCTATAAAAGGAATTTTTAAAAGAGACTGAGATAGATATAGAGAGAATAAGAAAATGAGGGAGTAAATGGCAAAGAATTTAATTATAGTGGAGTCTCCCACCAAGGCCAAGACCATCCGGAAGATGGTGGGGTCTAATTATAAGGTCATGGCTTCAGTGGGTCATGTGAGGGATTTACCAAAATCTAAATTAGGCATAGATATAGAAAACAACTACGAGCCCAAGTACATGAATATTTGGGGCAAGGGGGAACTGATAAAGGAACTGAAGAAGGAAGGCAAGAAGGCGGGCAAGATCCTTCTGGCAACGGACCCGGATAGGGAGGGGGAGGCCATTTCTTGGCACTTGGCCCATATCCTAGACCTGGATCCAGAGGCGCCTGTTCGGGTGACCTTTAATGAAATCACCAAGGAGACGGTGAAAAAGGGGATCAAAAATCCCCGGGCCATTGACAAGGACCTGGTAGATGCCCAGCAGGCCCGGCGGATCTTGGACCGGTTGGTGGGTTACAAGGTGAGCCCTCTTCTTTGGAAGAAGGTAAAAAATGGCCTGTCTGCTGGCCGGGTCCAGTCTGTGGCCCTAAAGATCATCTGCGAAAGGGAAGAGGAGATCCGGGAGTTTGTGCCGGAAGAATATTGGAGCATTACGGCCAAGGTCCTAAAAAACAGGCGGCATATTGAGGCCAACTACTATGGCCGCCGACTTAATGGTCAGGACCAGGCCATTAAGCCCAAGACCCAGGAGGAGACAGAGGAGATCCTAAGCCGGATGGACAAGAACCTCTTTTTGGTAGACAGCATGAAGGAAGGCAAACGCCAGCGCAAGAGCCAGCCTCCCTTTACCACCTCCACCCTCCAACAGGACGCCTCTAGGAAGATTAATTTTAATTCCAGAAAGACCATGCGGGTGGCCCAAAGTCTCTATGAAGGGATCCGCCTGCCTAAGGAAGGCAATGTGGGGCTTATCACCTATATGCGTACAGACTCCACCCGGATTAATGCCGGGGTAGTGGCTAAGACCAAGGAATTTATCCAGGCAGAGTACGGAGAGGGCTATGCCCAGCCCAATAGCTGGGGGAGCAAGAAGAAGGAAAATATCCAGGATGCCCATGAGTGTATCCGGCCCACAGATGTTTACCGGACCCCGGCTTCCATAAAGGACAGTTTAAGCCGGGATGAGTTTCGTCTTTACCAGCTGATTTGGACCCGTTTTGTGGCCAGTCAGATGGCCAATGCCCGTTATAAGACCCAAAAAATTGTCTTTTTAAGTAATGAAGAAATCTTTAATGCCAACGGCCAGAGCATGGTGTTTGATGGTTTCTTAAGGGTCTACCCCTCTAAGGACCAAGAGGGCAAGGAGATCCCCCTGGTGGAGGCCGGGGAGACCCTAAAGGCCAAGGACATCCAGTCTGACCAGCACTTTACCAACCCACCGGCCCGTTTTAACGAGGCCTCCCTTATCCGGACCCTAGAAGAATTAGGCATTGGCCGGCCTTCCACCTATTCGGCCACCATTTCCACCCTCCAGTCCAGGTATTATGTGGTTCTAGAAGACCGGCGGTTTGAACCTACGGAGCTGGGGGAAGCCGTCAACGATATTTTAGTGGAGTATTTCCCCAAATTTGTCGATGAAAAATTTACGGCCAATATGGAGGAAGACCTAGACCGGATTGCTGAGGATGAAATTCCCTGGCGAGAGGTGGTAGACAAGGTCTATACCCAGCTGGCAGCCTATCTAGAGGTGGCAGAAGAGGCCGTTGAAAAGGTAGAGATTAGGGACGAACCCACGGACATTGTCTGTGAAAAATGTGGCCGGAACATGGTCATAAAGATGGGGCGTTATGGCAAATTTTTGGCCTGCCCGGGTTTTCCAGACTGCCGCAACACCAAGGCCCTGGTAGAAAAGGTGGGTCTAGCCTGCCCTGAATGTAAAGAAGGGGAAGTGGTCATCAAACGGAGCAAGAAGGGCCGGAAATTCTACGGTTGTAGCCGGTATCCAGACTGCGAGTTTGTATCTTGGGATGAACCCATCCCCGAGCGCTGTCCCAAGTGTGGGGACATTTTGACCAAGAGGACCACTCGAAAGGGGACCCAGATCAAGTGCCACAACAAGCACTGTGACTATTCTAGGATGGAAGGGTAGGAAGGCGCCATGGGAGAAAAGATCTACAGGGGGACCAGGGGTCTAGGGACTTCTGGCCCAAAGCCTTTGACAAATAGCATCCACACTTTTAAGACCTTGGCCCATAAGGTCTATTTCGAGATGAAAAAAGAAGGACAGGAAAAGAATTCTGAAGAGGTTAGAGGACCTTTTCAGAATTTTTTTCTAGATAAAAAAGGGGCCCCTCCCCAGCCTCCCCAAGAGGGGTCGGGTGCCGTCCATCTCTTAAGGGAAATTTTGGCCTTTGCCAGCCAGGAGGAATGCTCTGATGTCCATATTGAGGGCCAGGAAAAAAGCCTTCGGATCCGCCTAAGAAAAAATGGCCAGCTTTTTACATACAAGGTCTTGGACAAGGGCCTCCAGCAATCTTTGGTGGCCAGGATCAAGGTCCTATCACACCTGGATATTGCAGAAAAAAGACAGGCCCAGGATGGACGCTTTAGCTTTGATTCTGGGGCCAAGACCATTGATGTTAGGGTATCTATTTTGCCTACGGTCTATGGGGAGAAGGTGGTCCTTAGGCTCTTAAATTCCGTGAGCCTAGACTATTCCGTGGAAGGCATTGGCCTAAGGGACCAGGACCTTAAAAAGATCCAGCTCCTTTTAAGGCAGCCTTCGGGTCTTATCCTCCTTTGTGGGCCCACAGGCTGTGGCAAGACCTCCACCCTTTACACCATGATCCAAATGCTCAATGACGAAAAAAGAAATATTGTCACCATTGAGGACCCGGTGGAATATAAGATAGGTGGGGTCAATCAAATTGCCGTCAATGACAAGACGGGCCTAAGCTTTGAGGCGGGGTTAAAGGCTATTTTGCGCCAGGACCCGGAGGTCATTATGGTGGGAGAGATCCGGAGCTATGACACGGCAGAAACTGCCCTAAGGGCCTCCATGACCGGCCACCTGGTTTTATCCACCCTCCACACCATTGACAGCCCTTCGGCCCTGGTTCGCCTCCAGGACATGCGCCTGGCCCCCTATATGATTTCTTCAGGCCTAACGGGGATTGTGTCTCAAAGGCTGGTCCGTAGGCTCTGCCCCAAGTGCAAGGAGGCCGTGGAGGGGGAGGACCCCTATTTTCACCTGGAGGGGGCTAAGATTTATGAGGCCAGGGGCTGTCCGGACTGCCTGGAGGGCTACACCCACCGGCAGGCTATTTTTGAGATTTTAATCTTAGACCAAAAAATCAAAAGCCTGGTCCTAGAGGGGGCCTCCCTAGAGGACCTAAGGGCCCATGCCCGGCACCTAAAGATGGCCTCCCTTTATGACCAGGTCCGGGACCTCCTTTTAAAAGGGGACATTGATTTAGAGGAAGCCTACCGGTCCATAGCTAGTATTTAGGAGGATGGGATGGAATTTAACTACAAGGCGGTAGATAGGAACTTTGAACTTTTCCAAGGGGTCATCGGGGCCAAGGACCTAGAAGAGGCCAAGCGGGAGGTCTATAATTTAGGTCTTAGGCCCCTTAGCCTCCAGGAAAAAAAAGGGGGGCTTAAAAGGGCCCTAGGCAGTCGAAAGCTATCCTACAAGGAGATGGCCCTCCTCTTCCAGTCCATGGCCCTTTTAGCCCAGGGGGGCCTGGATTTTCCCAGTATTTTTAGGCTCTTAAGCCGGCAAAAAAAGTCCTGGAAGGGCCAGGCCCTAAGGAAGATGGAGGCGGATATTGACCGGGGGAGCCTCCTGTCCCAGGCCTTTGATAGGGCAGAAATTTTTCCACCCCTGGTCAGCTCCATGGTCCAGGCCGGGGAGGAGAGCTCGTCCATAGAAAGGGTCTTAGGTGACTTAGGCAAGGAATACGAGGACCGGGCCCACTTTAGGGACAAGCTGGTGGTGGCCCTAACCTACCCTTTGATCCTCCTTTTGACCAGCTTTGTGGTGGTGCAAATTGTCTTGAGATTTGTCCTTCCCGTGTTTAGGGACGTCTTTTCCGGCCAGGAGGCCTCCCTACCCTGGCAGACCCGGTTCTTAATGGGGGCATCGGACCACCTGTCCCTTTATGGGAACTTTTACCTCTTGGCCTTTTTGTGCCTGGTCTTGGCCCTCTTAGTGGCCTACAGGAAGGGGCCAGGCCGGGCCCGGCTCCACCGGTTAAGATACCAGCTAAGTCCCCTCTACCGGCTCCATTTTCAGCTATCCTTTGCCCAAAGTTTAAGCCTACAGGTGGGCTCTGGCGTCCCCCTTTTGGTGGCCCTAGCCAATATTCAGGTCCTATCAGACAATGTCTATATCCAGGGGGAGATCAGCCAGCTGGCCAGACGGCTTTTAAGGGGCCAGGGTTTTTCCGAGGCCATGGAGGCAGGGGGGCTGATTGGTGAGGATTGGCTTATTATCCTGAAGTCTGGGGAAGAGGCCTCCAACCTATCCCAGACCCTGGGTGTCCTTAGCCGCTTTTTAAAACACGACCTGGAACACAAGCTGGTGAGCCTGAGCAGTTTGGTGGAGCCCGTCCTCATTATTTTGATGGCTATTTTTGTGGCCTTTATCGTCTTTGCCATTGCCATTCCTATGTTTGATCTTAGCAACCAACTCTAGCTAGGCCAAGCTAGTTACTATAGATAGAAGAATTTAAGGAGGTTTATCGTGAAAAAATCCAAGACCCTAAAAAAAGAGGCCTTTACCCTCATTGAGCTGGTTATTGTTATAGCCATTATTGCTGTACTTATTGCCATTGCTGTGCCCAAATACCAGCAATCCAACCTGTCTGCCCAGGCCGCAGCCCATAATGCCAATGTCCGGATGCTAAAAAATGCCGGGATCCTTTATCTGACAGACAACCCCCAACATACTGGCGCCATTAGCCAAGAAGACCTGGCCCCCTATTTAGAAGAGGGCAAGTTTCCCATCCCTGCCAAGATCGGGGAGGGGACTGAGCCAGGATCCTTCCAGGTGACAGAAAGTAATGGGGATATTCTAGTCCAGCCAGGCAGCGTAGAAATAGATAAGACCAGCAAGACCCTAGTGGAAAGCGCAGGCCAGTAGGTGGGCCATGGGGGCTTTTCTAGTGGGCCTTTTGGTCTTTTTCATGGGGGCCAGCCTGACTTCCTTTTTTAACCTCCTCATCTACCGGAGGCAAAGGGGGGAAGAGGTGGTCTTTAAAAGGAGTTACTGCGAAGCCTGTGGCCAAGAGCTTAGGCCCTGGGACCTGGTTCCCCTGGTCTCCTATCTTGTAAGGGGAGGCCGGTCTTTTTGCTGCAAGGAAAGGATCAATCCAGCCTACCCCCTTTTAGAGCTGGGGGGTGGGCTTCTTCTGGTGGGTATTTTCTGGAAAAATTTTCCCCACCTGGCCTATTTAGAGGCCCTTTACTATCTGGGCTTTTACTACTTAGCCCTGGGGGACTTTTGGAGACGGTCCATCTACCTAAGGGACCTCTTCCTGCTTATAGGAGGCCTGGTCCTAGTGGGCCTTGTGGGGAAGACGGGCCTTCTTCATGGCCTGCCGGCTATCTTTCTTTTCCTGGTCTTTTTTGCCATCCAAAGGCTTTTTCCCCAGGCCATGGGGGAGGGAGACCCCTGGGCCGGCCTTTACCTGGGTCTTATGGCCCAGAATATAGGGGAGGCCTTTCTTCTTTTTACCCTGACCTTTGTTTTGGCAGCGGGCCTGTCCTTGGTCCTAGTGGCCCTTAAAAAGGCCAGCCTAAAGACCCAAATCCCCCTGATTCCCTTTATGTTTTTGGCCAGCCTAGGCCAGTATCTTTTTAGCTAAAAAAGGAGGCTATATGTTTAAAAAGAAGCCCATTTACGGTCTCTTTTCCTTGACCGACCGGTCTTTACAAATCTACCTCCTAAGGGAGGGAGAAGGGGCCCTTTTAGATAGCTTCTATATTCCTGAAGGGCTTGTTGCCGATGGCCAGCTAAAGGACCCGGCCCATTTCTTTTACCTCCTAAAAAAATGGACCCAGGACTGGGCCCGGGGGACCTACCGGGTCTGGCTGGTGGTGGCCTCCTCTTATTTTTCGGAAGACCTTTTAAGACAGGGCGACCTGGCTAGGCCCTTAAAAGACCTGGGCCAGGCTCTTCCCAAGGACCTGGAGGCGGCCTATGGGGGCCTATTTTCTAAGCTAGGCCTAGACCTTTTGGGGGTCCTTCCCCGGGAGGTCCTGGTCCTCTCAGGCCTAAAAAAAGAACCGTCCCCCTTGACGGCCTTTGACCTGACCCTTTCCCACCGGAGCTTTTATGCCCTGTCTCAAGGGACCTATTTTTCTAGGACCCAGCTGGCCCGGCCCCTAATGGACCTGGTCAATGACAAGGGCCTAGACTATGGGAGCCTGGCCTATCTTTTAGGGGAGGCCTATGATGGGAAGGTCCTACATATCCAGATAGAAGACCTGAGGGAGGACTTTAACCGGGCCCTGGTCTATAATTTTCAGGCCCTTATGGAACAAAAAAGAGCCTACCCCTTTAGGGACATAGGCCCCTTGGTTTTGGTGGGCCCCCTCTTTGAGCCCCCCTTTGACCAGGTCCTTAGCTTTTACCTGGGCCAGGGTCTGGACATAAGTTATCTAGGCGAGCCAGCCCTTTTAGGGAGCTTGGGGGAGGCCCTCTTTAAAAATGTATTTGACAAGGCCTAAGGGTTGGAAGACCGAGCCCTTTTAGGCCTTCTTTAAATTCTGGGAAAGTGCTATACTAGAATATGTATGAGAATAAATTGAGGGAGGGACCTTTGCCAAGGCGAGGCGATCCTCCCAAGCGAATGAGGATGGTGGCAAGATTGAATCATAGATTAGAAGTAGGCAAGTTACCTAGCCATATCTTAGATAGGGCGGTGATAGACCAGCTAAAACACAACCGGCCCGAGGTTTTATTTGGGTCCACCCTGGGGGGAGACACGGCGGTAATCGATCCGGCAGAGGACCTGGTGGTTTTAAGTTCAGACCCCATTACAGGGTCCGCTAGCAACCTAGGCAAACTGGCTGTCCATATTAGTGCCAACGACATTTCCACCCAGGGAGCCGAGGCCGTGGGCATCCTTTTGACCCTCCTTCTGCCTGTGGGCACCACAGAGGAGGAGGTCCAGGCCATTATGGCCGAGGCCCAAGAAGAGTCTAGCCGGCTCAACATGGAAATTGTAGGAGGCCATACGGAAGTCACCGAGGCCGTCAACCGGATTGTGGCAGTGAGCACGGTCATAGGCAAGGTGGCCCCCCAAGATAGGCCCTCCCTAGATCGGGTTAGGCCCGGCCATCTTGTAGCCGTCTCCAAGCACATTGCCCTAGAAGGAACCGCCATCTTGGCCCACGATAAGGCAGAAGACCTGGCCCAAGTCCTAAGTCCCCAAGAGCTTAAAGAGGCCCAGGGACTTATGGAAAAGGTCTCCGTCTACAAGGAGGGCCAGTCTGCCCAGGTGGCCAGCCTAGGCTATATGCACGATATTACAGAAGGTGGCCTCTTGGGAGCCCTTTGGGAAGCCTCCCACCTTCTAGGTTATGGGATTGAAGTCCATGAAGATAGGGTCCCCCTTTTAGCCACCAGCAAGAAAATTTGTGACCACTACGGCCTAGACCCCTACCGGCTCATTTCCAGTGGGTCCATGCTCATGGTCCTAGATGAGGAGGCCTTTAAAAAGGCCCAAGCCTATCTTGAAGGCCAGGGCATTGGCCTTAGTGCCATTGGGCAAATCGTCCAAGACAAGGGGGCCTATTTTATCCGGCAAGAAGATGGGGCCCGGCAAGAAATTAAAGACATTAGCTCAGATGAGCTCTACCGGGTCATTTAACTTTAGAACAAACCATTACATTATAGTTACATGCCCCGGCCATTATTGACATTTATTGGGGGGGAGTGGATAATAAGAGTGACAAAATGTTAAAAGACAAGAGGAGGTTTGATTTGAAAAGAGCTTTTAGATGCCTCCTGCTAGCTTTTATGCTTTTACTAGTGGGACAGCAGGTAACATATGCAGCCGGTACAAATATAGGCCTGCGTGTAAATAATCAAAATATAAGAGCAGTTACAGCAGATGTTAAGGTCAATGGGCAAGCCCTAAGGGCTGAATTTCCTCCCTATATCCATAAGGGAAGGACCTTCGTCACCATTCGGGAGCTTACAGAAAATATGGGCGCCCAAGTCAAATGGAATCCACAAGGTAAGTCCGTAGATATTAATCTCAATGGAAAGTCCATCAACTTAAAAATAAATAGCACAAAAGTTGTGGTCAATGGACAGGTGAGATATGTGGAAGAAAATGCCACACCCCGTCTAGCCACCTATTCCTACCCAAGAAGGGAAGGCAAGACTGTGGTTCCCCTACGTTTTGTATCTGAAGCCCTAGGCTTTAACGTCAAGTGGGACGCCAACAAAAAGCTAGTCTACATTGATAACTATGTGGATCAGACCCCAGCCCCTTCTAAGCCCAATTCTTCTAAACCTTATATCGTGATTGACCCCGGCCATGGAGGCAGTGACTCCGGTGCAGTTTCTCAAGTGGATGGGACCTATGAAAAGACCCTCAATATTCAAGTGGCTAACCGTCTAAAGAGCCTCCTTGAAGGTGCAGGCTACCCCGTTCTTATGACCCGGTATGGCGATGAGGGGATGGGTCTTTATGAAAGGGCCGACCTAGCCAATGAGGCCGGGGCAGACATCTACCTAAGCATTCATTTTAATTCCTTTGGCAATTCCAAGCCCACAGGCATAGAAACCTACTACCACGATACCAAGCCAGAAGACCAGGCCCTAGCCGACTACATCCAAGCAGAGCTTATTCGCTTAACTGGCGCCTACAACCGGGGAGTAAAAACAGCCAACTTCTGTGTTATTCGGGAAACAGATATGACAGCCGCCCTAGTGGAACTAGGCTTTTTATCCAATCCAGATGACATGGCAGCCATCAACAGCCCAGGCTATTTAGACACCCTGGCCCAAGCCCTCTATAATGGGCTTGTAAAATACGACAAGAACTATTAATTATTTTTAAGCAAGAAAGCAGGAGGGCAACTTCCTGCTTTTATATTTGGAGGCCAAGATGAAAAAACTCATTATATCCAGCGACAACACCCACAAGGTCCAAGAGATTAAAGACATCCTAAAGGACCTTCCCTATGAGGTTTTGACCAAGAGCCAGGCAGGTTTTGGCCATGTGGAAGTGGTAGAAGACGGCCAGAGCCTGGAAGAAAATGCCAAGAAGAAGGTTCAAGGGATCCAGGCAGACCAGGCCCTGGTCATTGGGGACGATACAGGCCTTTTTGTCCAGGCCCTAGATGGGGCCCCAGGCATCTATTCCGCCCGCTATGCTGGGGAAGAGGCCACAGACCTGGACAACCGAAAAAAACTTCTAGAGGAAATGGAAGGGAAGGAAGACAGGCAGGCCTATTTTAAAACCGTTATTGCCCTGGCCCATGAGGGAGAAATTCACTATCTTTCAGGCGTTTGTCCCGGCCAGATCACCCAAGAAGAAAAAGGCCAAGGAGGCTTTGGCTACGACCCCATCTTTTTACCAGAAGGGGAAGAGGAGACCTTTGCCAGCATGAGCGAAGAGCGGAAAAACCAGATCTCCCACCGGGCCCTGGCCCTGGAAGCCTTAAAAAACTTCCTAGAAGACAAATAAAAAGCTTCTATAATATCTGTTGGGGGATAAGAAAATATCCATTTAATAGATATTATAGAAGCTTCTTTTCTTTTTATACAAAAAAAGCACTGCTAAGATTTTAAAATCTTGCAGTGCTTTTTCCCACTTTCGTGGGAATAGAACTGGTGCGGGAAAAATTCTATCTAAGAGAGAACATTCAACGTCTTGATGGAGTGTTAGCGAAGAACACAGAAGAAAATACGGAAAGCGTATTACAGGCTTCAAAGAAGAAGATGAAAAAGAGCTCCAAGACATTATTGATTTTCAAGAAAACGAGCTTGACCGTTTATTGAAGTTGCCTGAAGAGAAGGGCTACTAAAAAAGATCAAAAAACATATTCTGCTGGGGCGAGGCTATGGACAGGCTAAAAAGCATTTAAACCCAATCTACAGATGTTGTGGCCCGTGCCACCATGGATATGTTTGGCATTAAAGCCCCTCTTTATGTAAAAAGAAATGGTAAACTATTCCTTGGTAGACTGGCTGGATATTGTAGATATGCTCAAGAAGGGCTTAAATGGGAAGTTACGGAGATAGGTGTTGTAGATCGTCCTTCAGTGACAGCTGTATTTTCAACAACGGTTTATGAATGTATGCATGCAAAGATGGCCAGTAGGGTATACAATAATCAAATAAATATGGTAGAAAAGTTAAATAGAATGGACCATGAAGGCATGGTAGACCTAGCTGCTTTCGCAAGCCTAAAAAAGAACTTTGGGTATGAAGAATCTAGTAAACGGATACCTTCTTATTTTGATCATATAGTAGATGTTCATTTGAAACTGTCCTCCCATGATGCCTTCAAAGAAAAACATATATCAGAAACTGGGGCAACTCTTGCTAATGCTATTTATTCAGGGAATGACAGGTTTCTATCCAGTGTGGCTGATCACTTATCAAACGCTGAGAGGCCGTCCTTTGATAGGAGTATAGATGTTATTGAAAAAGCAGCGAGAAAAGCCTCAGAAAATAGGTTGAGGAAAGATCCAGAAAAATTCGAGCAAACGGGCATGGGAAAATTTGTAGAAATGCTAAAAAGTGGTTTAATTTCTAATGACCAAGCTTTAAATAGTCCTCAATATAGAGTATTAGCATCTATTCTTGTTTTTGAGATACTTGAAGAGGAAGAAGAAGAATTGAGAATACCATTTTAAGGAGGTAAATTATGTGGATATTTAAGCTAAACGAGATTCTAAAACAGTTAGAACATCCAGAAAATGAAAAGGCTGTGACAAAAATTTTTGACGAGCTAGATTCAGACATCATGATTGTTGGAGAAGATCCCTTAATGACAGCCATGAAGAAACTGAAAGAGCTTGGAGAAAATGACATTAACTTTAACTGGCTCTATCCAGAATACAAAAGAAGAATGAAAAAGACCAAATAAGAATAAGCTATCTCACGACAAAAACATAGCTAACAATAAATAAACCTCTTCAGGTCCAGGTTTAATTTCCTGGGTATTGAATAAAATTAAAGGTTCTATAATATCTGTTGGGGGATAAGAAAATATCCCCTCAACAGATATTTTTTGCACAAAAAATCACTTGTACCCCTTTA
>JAUNLJ010000020.1 GCA_030532305.1 Tissierellia bacterium | reverse complement strand
AATGGAGAGTTAGCTCAGTCGGTAGAGCGCTACGTTGACATCGTAGAGGTCGCTGGTTCGATCCCAGTACTGTCCACCAAAAAAAGACTAGCCTAGTTTATCTAGGCTAGTCTTTTTTTCTTGCTTCTTTTATTGGGGTCTCAAGAGGGGCCTCCCCTAAAAAAAGCCAGGTGGAAGGGCCACCTGGCTTTTTTAGGTTTTTTTGTCTCCTTTTTATGGCCTGGGTCTTGCGGCCTCTTTAAGGCTGGCCATGAGCTTTTCTTCAATTTCCCTAAGGTCTAGCTCGGCCTTGGCCCTATTTTCCTTGGCCTGGTGGTGGATCTTTAGGGACTCTTCTATGGTGGAGATAAGGTCGTCATTGACTCTCTTTAGGGTGTCTACATCAATGGTGGACCGCTGGGCCTCCTGGGCCACCTCTAGGGTGGTCTGTTTTAGCTTTTGGGCATTCTTCTCAAGGAGGTCCTTGGTGGTGTCAGAGACTTGTTTTTGCATGGACAGGACTTGGGCCTGCTTGTGGCTACCCAGGGCAAGGACCATTTGGGCCTTCCAAAGGGGGATGGTGTTGTTGATGGCGTCGGTGACCTTGTCCACTAGGAGCTTGTCATTGTTTTGGATGAGCTTAATCTGGGGGGCTGTCTGGATGGCCAGGGTTTTGGAGGTCTTAAGGTCAAAGATCTTTTTTTCAAAACGGTTCAGGCTATCTTCAAAGTCCTTGACGACCTGCAGAGCCATGGGGTCCTGGGCCTGGCTGGCTTCCTGGTAGAGGCCTGGCAGGGTCTCTTCTCTGACTTCCTGGATTTTTTCTTCTCCGGCCATAATATAGTATTGGAGCTGGTGGAAATAGTCCACGTTTTTTTCATAGAGCTTGTCAAAAACGCCTATGTCCTTTAAAAGTTCCATCCGGGCCCCTTCTAGCTGGGCAGAAATCTTATCTATTTGGCTTTCTACCAGGTCATAGCGGGCTATAAATTTTTCTATGGACCGTTTGGTCTTTTTTACAAGGGGCAGGCGACTAAGGAGGGAATCTCCCTCTAGGCTGGAAAAGTCTAGGTCTTTGACACGGACCATGAGATCGGTCATCAAGGCCCCCACGTCGCCAGCATCCTTGGCCCTCACTTCTGATAGGATCTGGCTGGAAAACTGGGCTACTCCCTTTTGGGTTTGGGCCCCGTAAAGGGCTAGGGCCTGGGAGTCTCTAAGGTCTATGGCCTCTTTGATTTTTTCCACCTGGATCCTCTCTTCTGGGTCTAAAAGGGCCAGGTCTTCTAGGGTCCCTGGGTCTAGGTCTGGGCTTACTTGACTATAGCCTTTCATGAGGTCTTCTAGGCTAAGGTCCTTTTTCTCGGGCATGGTGGTCTCCTTTTCTCTTATTCTACAGCTGCCATAAGGGTCAGCATGGTTTGGATGTCGGGCATGGGCATGACCTGGGTGATGTCGTCAGCCAGGCCGGGGATCTCGTAGAGGCCTGAAGACCCGGTCCCGGACACCACGGTCCTAAAGCCATGGTTCTTCCAGGCCATATCTTGGATCTTGGGGTCCTTTAGGGCCTCCAGACCTCGCTCGGCCTCTGGATTTAGGGCGATATAGACATGGGAGGACCAGACTGTGGGCTCGGGATAGAGGATATAGACCTGGTCTTTTATCTGCTGATAGACGTCTGGGTCGGTCTTGGAAAACTCCAAGAGCTGGTTTTCGTAGCCGGCAATAAGAGGATAGGACCCCATGCCCTGCTTGAGGAATTGGCTAAACATATCTGCTGATGAGGACTCCATGTAGCCAATGAGGGCATAGATTTTTTGTAGGTCTGGAATAACCTCTGGGGCTGTGGTCCCGTCCACCACCCGGTTGCCATTTAGGGCATTGGCCAAAAGGCCTAAAAACATATTGCCTGAATTGGACTTGTTGGGGTCTGTGGTGTCCACTAGGACATTGCCGTAGAGTTGGGGCAGGCCCAGGTCTTTCCAGGGGGTTTCTGCCGCTATGGTCTTGGCCAGCTTTTCCATATGGACATAGTAGACTCCCTCCCTTTGGCTAACCAGGCCTTCCTTTTCTAGGGCTTCTACCACGGGTTTTCTAGAATAGAGGACCACAGGGGTGTTAAAGACAATATCTGTCCGGCTGGCCTGGTGGCCCTCTTTTTTAAAGAGTTCTCCAGCTAGCTGACTGGCTGGAAAAAGATAGTCCTGGCCCTCTAGGGACCCCTGGACCATGTCAAAGGACCCAGCCTTGCGGTAGTCCATGGTTAGGCCATACTCGTCCTTAATATAGGTCTTAAAATCTTCACTTTCAAAGAGGCCAATTTTTTCGCCTCCCAAAAGGCCTGTCACCTCCACTGGGTCGGGCTGGATGCCTCGAAAAAAGCTATAGGCTCCTGCCGCTACGATGACTACCAGGAGGATGATGAGGCCTCCTACTCTTTCCTTCACTCTCTACCGCCTCCTAGCTTAAGGGTCTTCTCTAAGAGTTCCGACTCCACTTCCAGGTCCATGAGCTTGTCCTGGTGGTAGCCGTCTCTTTGCTTCCTATAAACCTCATTTAAGAGGTCTAGGGATTCTTCTGTCTTTTGACTAATAAGGTCAAATTTATCTTTTGATATTTGGGCCTCTTTTAGGGCCTGGTAGTTGCCTACAATCCGGTTGCCTGCCCCTAGATAGTAGTCCAGGAAGTGGCGGGACTGGGACAGGTCCTTGGGATTATCCCTTAGATAGTCCATAATATGTCTGGCTGTCTGGGCCAGGTCTTGGGCCTGGCTAGAAATCTTAGGGTCTTCTATGGCCCTAGCCGAGGCACTTAGGGCCTGGACCTGGGCTAAGGACCGGTCATAAAGGGCCTTTAGTTCTTGGCCATGGGCCAGGCTCTCCAGGTCTAGGTCCCCAATTTTTAGCCTAGGCTTGGCCAGACCATAGACCCCAAAGTAGCTTCCTACTGCCAGGGGGCCAGCTACAAAAATGGGCCATTTGAGGAGGGCAAAAAGAAGGCCGAAGACCACCAGGGAACTAAGGGTTCCTAAAAGACTTTGCCGAAAGGATCCCTTCATCTTAGTTGTACCCCTTGACACTTTGGAAGGCAGCTACCATGTCCTGGCGCCCATCAAAGACCCGGCCCCGGGAAAGCTCTGCCACCTCTTGGAGCTGGTCGGGGCTGGCCTGGCCAAAGAGGATGGAAAAGATGGGCACGTCCTTATCCAGGTGCCTATAGGCCCCTTCCAAATCCTCTAGGGTGGCCCAGCCATTGGCCTGGCCATCGCTTAGGACCACGATGGCTGGCGTATAGTGGTCTAGGTCCTCCCCTTCTGCCTCTAAAAGGTCCAGGCCATAGATAATTCCCTCATACATGGAGGTTCCTCCCCCCAGCTCATAGGTCTGGGAGGTCTCATAGAGGGCCTTTAGGTCATCGCCATTTCCCAGGGCCTGGTCATGGCCATAGACGCCGTCAGCAAAGGGAATCAGGATGGTCTTGTCCCGGTCTGTTCCCAAAAGTAGGTTTTCCTTGGCTCTCTCGGGAAGTAGAACCTGGCTTAGGGCCTGGTTCATCTGGTCTATTCCCTCCCCATACATGGAGCCGGAATAGTCTAGGACATAGAGGGTGAGGGCGGGCTTTTTAAATTGGGACTGGTAGAGGGCCAAAGCCTCCATGATCACCGGGGCCTTGGGCCAGCGGATGGGGGAAAGGACCCGGTCTAAGTCTATGCCCCACTCCTTTTTATAAATGCCTTGATTTTCTTTACGAACGGTCCCGTAGGCAGACCTTTTTCCCGTCTTTTCGATTTCTGCCTGGGCCTTGTCACTAAGGATGTAGTCTTGGAAGGCCAGGAAGATCTCCTCCTTGGCCGCCTCCCCCTTGTCCACATAGGCCAGGGGCGAGTCACTTATGGACAGGCCATCTACAGGATAAATGCAGTAAAGGGGGTCCTTGCCCTCTTTTTCCAGGGCCTGGTTGGTCTGGATAATAAGGGTCTCATAATTGACCATGGCGTCATAGTCCCCCTGCATAAAAAGTTCTACCAGCCAGTTGGAGGACCCACTGGACCTTTCTACCCCCTTTAAAAGGCTGGTAATTTGGGCCTGGACCTGGGGATTTTCTAGGTCCTCCTGGGTCAAGCCTCCTTCTGAAGAGGCCAGGGCTGTTAAAAAGCCCAGGTAGGCACTGGCTCCAGAATTAGACTGGCTGGCCGAAGTCATGGAAAATTTAAGCTTCCCTGCCTGGATGGCCTCAATAATCTCCTGGGTGGTGACCTCCCGGTCCACAAACCCTAGCTCTTGGGCCAGGGGTCTTTTAATCCCAAAAACCACAGGGGAGATGGAGCTGGCGGCGGTGTGCTTAAGGAGCCGGTGGTCATCGCCTAGGTTGAGCCAGATGGAGGAGGCTGGCCAAACTGCGTCATAGTCCACCTGACCTGACTCAAGTAGTTTCATAATATCCAAGGACCCCATGTAGTCTATTTCCATATTGACCTGGTGGCTCCGGGCAAAATCTTCAATAATGGGTTCTAGGACCTTATTTTCAGACCCGGCCACAATCCTTAGGCTATCAGAATCAAAGTCCCTAATGGCAAAACCCCTACTGGTGGAGGAGGTCTCTGTCTTTGACGCCTCCTCCCCTAAACTACAGGATGTCAAAAGGACCATGACCAAAAAAAGACCCATTATCTTCCATGCTTTCATCTACTTACCCCCCTCTACGGTCTTATAAGATACACTTTCTCATTCTTATTATCCAAGAGGGGCCCTCCCCCAACTACCTTGTCTTTGCTAAAACTATGTTAACTTTAGGAAAATTCCTGGTAACAAAAAACCGGCTCCTACAAAGGGCTAAGCTCAGCTTTAGGCTTGCCCTTTAGGCCACCGGTTTTTTAAGATGGGTCCCCTTGGGGGATTTAGTGGTAGTTCTTTAGGTCTTCTTCTAGGTCTCCAATGAGCTTTTTAGCATCTAGGTCCTTTAGGCCCTCAGGGTCCATGTGGAAAAGGAGCTTTTCCTCTTCCTTTAGGTCCAGCTGGATGTCTAAACGGTCCTTGGGGTAGATGAGGAAGTGGACTTGTTTTTTGTCCAGCTTGTAGTAGGTCAAGAGATTATAGTCCTTGACGCCGGCCCCTTGGATCTTCTTATAGTAGAAGAAGATGGCATAAAGGCGGCCTCGGAAACTAGAGCTCATGGTTTGGGCGACTTCTCGGGGACGAAGAGGCCCCTCTTCTGGTTTAATCCCATTGATAAAGTCTAAGAGGGGGTCCCAGTCTGCTTTTTCCCAGGCCTCCTGGGAAGAAAAGTAGATGGGGGCATAGAGGCCCTCTTGGGGACGGCTAAAGTCTTTTTCTATATCCGAATAAAAAATAAGGTCTATCTTCCCTGTCTGGTCGTTGGCCATTATTTCTGCCTGGAAATACCGGTTCAGCCCCAGGGCCTTGACTTGGTTAAGTTCGATAATGGCATTTTCCAGCTCTTCTATATATTGATGAAAACGAGTCTTAGTCACTTGCTCTGTCATGGTATTCCCTCCTTTATAGAATTTATTTCTTTTTCTTTTTTTCCTTATACCCCATTTTCTGCTTTCTTATCATGGGCCCTCTTCCCATAAAAAAGAACTGGCAGGGCCAGTCCTTTCTCCTCTATTTATCCTTTTTTTCTTCCAGGAGCCTTTTCATGGTCTTGAGCTGGTCCCAGGCCTTGGGGTCCCAGCCTGAAGAGATGGGCCGGGGGCTTACTTTAAGGTCTGTTAGTTTGCTGGCCAAGCGGCCCTTCACCTGGTCTATTTCTATCATGAGTTCCCGGGCAGAGACCCGGCTGGCTCCACCGGCTAAAATCATTTGCTGCTCCAGGTTGTCGGAGGTGGCCACCCGGATATTCTGGGTCCGGCCGTCTAGCTTGTGGATTTCCCTTTCAATATAGTGGTCTGCCGTTTCATTTTCCTTGGTGTAGACCAGGTCAATGCCCTTGTAGGTCCTATGGGACCCGGTCCCACTCACCACCCGGTAGGCATCATAGACTAGGATGACCTGGACCCCGGTATAGTGGGCATAGTCTGCCAGCTGGTCGGCCAGGCTCCTTCTGGCCTCTTCAAAGTTTTCCAGGGCCTCCTCCTTAAGCTCTGCCCAGTGGTTGATAATATTATAGCCATCCACAAAAAGGTAGGACTTGCCCTTGTCATAGCGCCGGCTCTTTCTAGCTGCCATGGCCCTGCCTTGCCCTTTCGTAGAGGAGGATGCCTGCGGCCACAGAGGCGTTTAGGGAGTCAAAGGCCCCAGCCATGGGGATGGAGATAAGAAAGTCCATGTGGTCCCTGAGTTTTTTGCTAATGCCCTGGCCCTCGGACCCAATAACCAGGCCCATGGGTCCCTCCAGCCGGGTCTCATAGAGGCTGTCTCCCTCCATATGGGCCCCGTAAAACCACAGGCCCCTGTCCTTTAGGGCCAGGACCTCCTGGCTCATGTTGGTGACCATGGCCACCCTTAGGTGGTCTATGGCTCCAGCTGAGGCCTTAAAGACCCGGCCGTTGACCCGGGCCGCCCGGTGCTTGGGAATAACCAGGCCATGGGCCCCCAGGGCCAGGGCAGACCGGGCAATGGCGCCTAGGTTTTGGGGGTCTTCGATCCCATCTAGAAAGAGGATCAGGGGGGCCTCCTTCCTCTCTTGGGCATAGGCCAGGATGTCTTCTATGGTCACATACTTAAAGGAGGTCCTTATGGCCACCACCCCCTGGTGCTTGCCCCCCTGGGCCAGGTCATCTAGCCGGGCCTTGTCCCTTTCAAAGATGGGGATGCCGGCCTGTCTGGCCTGGCTTATAATTTTCCGGATGGACCCTTCCTTTTGGCCCTTTTGGATATAGAGCCGGTCTAGCCCCTCTTTTAGGCTCTCTTCTACAGGGTTACGCCCATAGATAATTTGCTCTTCCATTAGACTTCCTCCTCAAAGAATTTCCTTACCTCATGGATTTTCCCACAGGTCATCTTGCCTTCTGGACAGGGCCCCACCAGACAGCCTGGGCCTGCCTTGGCAAAAAGAATGGGGTATTTTTCCTTACAAAGCCGGACCATCTCTATGGCCAGGTCTCTAATTTCCCACTGGGCCCTTTGGCAGGTCCTTAAGCTAAAGAAGTGGAGGAGGCTCCTGGCGTTCATGGTCATGACAATCTTGGTCTCACAGGCGTTGGGGAAGACATAGCGAGCGTCTTCTATGGCCTTTTTTTCTGCCTTTTTTTGGGCCTCTTTAAGGGGCAGGCCCTCTGCCATAAATTCTTTTTGGGCCTCTTCCTTTAGGAGGTCCACTAGGCGGTCATAGGCGGCCTGGTCCTCCTCCATGGTCTTGATAAAAATGGCCTTGGCCTGGGGATTTTTTTCAATGGCCGGTGGGATAATGTAGTCAAACTGGTCCAAGCGAACATAGCGCTGGGACTGCTGGGAATAGGAGGCTATCCGGTGGCGGACCAGCTGGTGGGTCAGGGTCCGGCTAACCCCTTCAATGGCAAAGCTAAGGCTGACATGCTCAATGGGGCTGGCGTGGCCCATGTCCATGAGCATCTTTAAAAATCTTTCTGTGGCCTCGGGGCTGAGGTCCTGGCTGATTTCATCGATTCCTACAGGACTGTAGCAGAGCTTGGCTGCTGCAGCAATGAGCTTGTCCCCCTCTGGACTGGCCCCTAAAAGTCTAACCTTCACCTTCTATCATCCTTTCTATGGCATCAAAATAGTCTTTTAAACGCTGGTTTTGCCCTGATATATAGAGGTAGCCTAAAAGGGCCTCAAAGCCAGTGGCATACCGGTAGTCACTTACACTGGCATTTTTGGCCATGGTCTTGGACTGGGCATTTCGTCCCCGCCGAAAGACCCCGGCCTCCTCCCCTGTCATCATGGCCTCTAGGTCCTTGACTAGTTTAGCCTGGGTCTGGGCCTTAACAATGGCGGCGGTCTTCTGGTGGAGCTGGTGGACCTTGGCCGGCCTTCCCATATGGTAGGTCCTTATAAAAAGCTCAAAGACCCCATCTCCAAGAAAAGCGAGCACCAGGGGGGGAAGCTGGGCGGCTTCCCTCGGTGTTCGCTTTTCCTCCCTTAAAAAAATATCTGTCCTTAGATCCGCTTCCATAGGGTCCCTTCCCGGGTGTCTTCGATTTGAATCCCCTGGTCTAGGAGCTGGTCCCGAATTTGGTCCGCCCTTTGGAAGTCCTTGTTCTTTCTGGCCTCTTCCCTCTCCTTGATCAGGGCTTCTATCTGCTGGTCTCCCTGGTCTTCCTTCTTGTCCCTATGGACAATGCCTAGGACAAAGGTGAGCTCCTTAAAGATGGTCTGGGCCTGGCTTAGGGCTTCTTTGTTCTTGCCCCCCTCCTTGAGGTAGGCATTTATTTCCCTAGCCAGGCTAAAGATATCCCCAATGGCCCCAGCTGTATTTAGGTCGTCATCCATATGACCTATAAAGTCCGCCTTGCAGCGACTAGCTGCCTCAAAGAGGGCCTGGTCTTTCTCATCCATATCCCCTTCCTGGCTGGAGGCCAGGGCCCTTTCTAAGTGGTCCCTCACATTATAAAGACGGTCTAGGCCGGCCTTGGTCTGCTCCATAATCTCATAGGAGTAGTTAATGGGGCTCCGGTAGTGGGAGGAAATAAGGAAAAAGCGGAGGACCTCCAGGTCAAAAACTTCAGAAACTTCCCTAACGGTAAAGAAGTTACCCAGGGACTTACTCATCTTGGTTCCCTCTACGGTGATCATCCCGTTGTGGAGCCAGTAGTTGGCAAAGGTCTTGTCTGTTAGACTTTCAGACTGGGCAATCTCATTTTCATGGTGGGGGAATTGGAGGTCTTCCCCTCCAGAGTGGATATCAATGGTGTCCCCTAAAAGGGTCTTGGCCATAACAGAGCACTCAATGTGCCAGCCAGGACGGCCCTGGCCCCAGGGAGAGTCCCAGGCGGGTTCCCCCTCCTTTTTCCCCTTCCACAAGGCAAAGTCGCCAGGGTTTTTCTTGTCAGAATCCAGAGCCACCCGGGCACCGGACATAAGCTCGTCAATATTTTTTCCAGACAGCTTGCCATAGTCCTTGGCCTTGGTAATATCAAAATAGACGTCTCCCTTTAGGGGGTAGGCTATATCCTTGTCCACCAGGCCCCCTATAAATTCCACAATCTCCTCAATGTATTCTGTGGCCCTGGGGTGGAGGGTCTCATAGTCATAGAGGTTAAGGCCCTGGGCGTCCTTTTTAAACTCCCCTATATAGGTCTTGGCTATCTCGGCCACGGTCTTGCCCTCGTCCTGGGCCCGGCCAATGAGCTTGTCATCTATATCTGTAAAGTTCACTACAAAGTCCACATCATAACCCTGGTAGATAAAATACCGGCGCAGGGTGTCAAAAACCACAAGAGGCCTAGCATTGCCCACATGGATGAAATTATAGACCGTGGGTCCACAATTATACATCTTCACCTTTCCTGGCTCTATGGGGACAAATTCTTCTTTTTTCCTGCTTAACGAATTGGTTAAATGCATAGCTCCTCCTTTCATACTGGCTTGATCTATCTTTACTCTTTAAATTTTACCTTAACTTTTATTATATACTATAAGGGCCCCAAAGGTCCATCTAGGCCCAAATTTTCCTATAAAAAAGCCCTTGAAAAAATTCAAGGGCTTTTTTTGGTCTTTATTCAGAAAAGAGTTCCTGCTGGACTTCGTAAAGGCTGATCTTGTCTAATTCTCTATAGGCTGCCTGGTTGATTTTCTGGTAGATTTTCTTGCTAATATCTTCCATGGAGGCCTTGCCTCTTCTAGACCCGTCCCTTAATTTAAAGGGCTTAACTTCAATGAGGTCCATGAGGCTGCCTAGGGAGATATGTTTAGGGTCCACCTGGAGACGGTAGCCTCCCTTGACTCCCCTGATGGCCTCCACATAACCCTTATCAGATAACTTTCTTAGGACATTTCTAACCCGAACAGAATTGGTGTCGATCTCTCTTGCTATATATTCGCTATTTAAAAGCCTTCCTTTTTCTGCTAGAAGACAGAGGGCCTGGACGGCTATATTAAACTCGGCTTTCATTGTTACCTTCTTTCTACTTGTTGTCGCGCCCTGCTGTTAATAAACCTTTACGTCTTATTATAACAAATTTAGTGTCCTCCTAAGATCAATTTTACTGATTTTAATGATTTTTCCCTAGATCCCCTCCCGGTAGTCTTTGGCTGCCTGGATAAAATTTTCTAAGATCTTCCGGTGGGGGCCCTCCTCCTCATATAAAAATTCAGGATGCCACTGAACCCCTACTAAAAAGGGATGGTTTGGCATATGGATGGCCTCCACAAAGTTGTCTTCAGACCGGACTAGGATTTCTAGCCCCTGGCCCAGGTCCTTAATGGCCTGGTGGTGGATGGAGTTGACCCCAAAACAGGTCTGGCCAAAGAGCTCTTGGGCCCGGACCTGGTCCGTGACCTTGACCTTGTGGATGATTTGGTTGTAGGGCTCCACCTCATACTCATGGTTAAGATGGGGGGTCTTGACGTCTTCTTCCAGGTCCTGGTAGAGGGTTCCTCCCAGGTGGGTGTTAATAAGCTGGAGGCCCCGGCAGATGCCCAGGGCAGGAATGCCCCTTTCTATCACATAGGGAAGAATGCCAAACTCCACCCGGTCCCTAGGCTTGGCAGGATATTGGACCTTGCCCCTATTTTCCTCCCCATAGGCCTCAGCAGGCAGGTCGGACCCTCCTGTAAAGAGGACCCCATCTACCCGGTCTAAGAGGCTGTTGTAGAGGTCCTCGCTCTCCTTTTCCACAAAGGGCAGGGTGAGGACCACGGCCCCTAGTCTTTCTAGGCAGCGAAAAATAGGGTGGGTCATATAGGCATACTTTTGTTCTTTGTCATAAAAAGCTGTTGCAGCAATTACCGGTCTTTTCATTCTACTTCCCAAATCCTCTCTTTAAGATGCTTAAATATTTTAACATATTTTTACCTTTTCTTAAAGACTAGGGCCTGGATTTCTTCCTCCCTAAGTTTAGGGGCGCCCAGCTGGGGGTTTTTCCCAAAGGTCCCGTGGTAGTCGGACCCCCCTGTGACCAAAAGCCCATGGTCTCTTGCCAGGGCCCGGGCCCGGGCCTCATCCTGGGGGCTGTGGGCATAGTGGTAGACCTCGATCCCCCCTAGGCCCTCCCGGACCAGGTCTTCTGCCAGGTCAAAGGAATCCAGCTGGCCTGGGTGGGCCAAAACCGCCAGGCCCCCATCGGCTAGGATGGCCTCCAGGGCCCGGTGGACATCCACATAGTGGGCCTCCTTATAGGCCAGGCCTCCTGGCTTAAAAAGACGCTTATAAAGGGCCCTATAGGCGGGGCTTTCCCCCTCCACCTGGCCCAGGGCCCGCATAATGTGCTGCTTATAGAGGGTCTTTTCCTGGTTCCTGGCTGGACGTAGGGCCTCCCTATCCAGGGGGTAGCCAGCGGCTAGGATTTTTTCTAGCTGCTGGTGGCTGGTCCTGTTCCGGCTCTCTAGAACCTCCTGGCCTAGGGCCCGAATATGGGGGGCCTCCTCCCGGTAGTGGTAGCCCAAAAGGTGGACCTTCCGTCCCCTTTTAAAGTCATAGGCCGATAGCTCCACCCCAGGAATAAGGGCAATGCCCAGGGCCTGGGCCAGGGGTCTGGCATAGGCATAGGTTTCCGTGTGGTCATGGTCTGTAAAACTCATGGCCCCTATTCCCAGGACCTTGGCCTTTTTTAGGGTCTCTTCCACACTATAGGAAGAATCTGAAAAGTCGCTGTGGACATGAAAATCAGCCCCATTAAAATTCAAGGCTCTCTCCTCCTTCTCTTAGCTTACTTCCTTAGGCAAATTTATCATACCCAAAAAAATTATATTTCCCACAAAAAAATCAAGCCCAGTGGGCTTGATTCTTTAGAGGGCGATTTTAATCTTAAAGAGCCTTTGGCTTAGCTTAACTAGGACTAGGAAGATAAAGACCATTAAGAGGCCCTTTAAAGGGGTTATCCGTCCGGCTGGCCAGACCATGTTGGGGGAAAGAAAGCCCAGGCCAATAAGGACGGAAGAAACCTGGATAAAAAGAGACAGGCCAGGTCTTAGGACCATCTTGCCACTTCTTTCTGCCTGGGCCCCCCGAGTGCCCCAGTGGCCTACTAGGAGGTAGAAGGCCAAAAGAAGGCCCAGGGCCAAAACCGGGTCTAGGGCATCTTCAGAGACGGGAAGGCCCGGGCTATAGAGGAGGCGGAAAAAGTCATAGTGGGCCAGGCCCTCGTCTAGGACGGGGGCGGGCACCTTGTCTGCTAAGCCACCTATCCGAGCCAGTTCATAGGCCGCCTCTAGCCAAAGACTGGGCCCGCCCAGGGCCATGCCCAGAATCAGACCCTGGCCTATAAAGTTCCCAGCCAGGCTCCCGGCCATGGCCCCCATGGCGTAGAAGGTGGCCAGGCGAAGACCCTGGACCAGGCCAGCTAGAGCCAGGCCCTGGTAGGAGACCAGGTGGGAGAGCTGAGAGGAATTTAAATAGAGATAGGACAGCATGACGTTCATGATCCAGCCTATAAAAAGGATTAAGAGGCCTAGGCCAATCTTGGCCCAATAGCTAGTGGTCTTGGGCCAGGGCTGGGTCAGGCTAAATTCATAGTAGCCAGACAGGTGGTCCCCACTAAAAAAGATAAAGGCCAGGATAAAGGCAAAGAAGAGGAGGGCCCCACTCTCCATAATCCCCTTGCCTGCCGGGGCACGGATATAAAACCTATCTCCCTCCAGGTCCAGGTAGTCGTGGACCATATTGTGGTAGCCTAGGAGGACCTCAGCCCCTTGGGTCTTTTGGGGCTCCTGGTTAAAAAAGTCCTTGTCCCCTAGGATCTTATCAAAGTCCAGGCCATCTTTTTTGGCCAGGTCCCTGTAGATTTTTTCATAGGCCTGGACCTCCTTTAGGCCCATGCCCTGGTCCTGGAAGACCTTGTCCACCTTCTGAAAGATATCTTCCTCCCCCTCCTTGTAGGTCTTTTTATAGGCCTCTAGGTAGGGACCTATCTTGCCCCTATAGGCCAGGTCATCCTCTAGGACATAGATTTGCTCCTTTAAAAAGAGATAGTCCCTAGCCACCCCGTCTCGATAGCTGGTAAAGGAGAAGAAGATGGTTAAGATAAAGAGTAGGACCAGCCATAGCCAGCTCCGCTTCCATATTAATTGAATATTTTTTAAAAAACTCTTCATAAGCTCCTCCTATAGGCCCCAGCGCAGGTTAAAAAACTTGTGGTAGAATACTGCCGAAACAAGGCAGGCCAGGCCATAAACAATCAAAAGGGTGGACCCAGCTAGGCTGGATATATTCATGCTAGACCAGTAGATCAGGGAGGTAATCATTCCCCCAGTGGTCCAGATGGCTAAAAACTTGGCGTAGCCATTTAGCCCACCTACCATGATGGCCTGGCCGGACCTTTCTTCCTTCCGCCAAGCTAGGAAAAGCCGTCCCAAAAGGAGGGCGGCCAGGCCCAGACCTCCCATAATTAGGCTGCCTGTCATTTCCGTCTTATCTATAATCTGGTAGGGGCTTAGGATATAGACCAGGATGGACTGGCCGGCCTGGTAGTCCACATAGGCCTCCACAAGGGGGGACAAAAAGGTCCGTCCATTAAAGAGGCTTTGGCTAATCAGGTTCATTAGGCTCAGATTATAGTAAAAAAGGTCTAGGCCCATAAAGCCAATCACAAGCAGGCCCAGGTGGCCCAAAATATTGCCGGCTGCCATCCCCAGGCCCAGGCAGAAGAAATAAAAACCAAAGAGGAGGGCCCCCTGGGATAGGAGGGTCTCGGGCAGCCTATAGAAACTGACCACCTCCGCAAAGGGGGACTTTAAAAGAACCAGAAGTCTTAGGCCTGTGGTTAAGGCCCAAAAGACCAAGAGCAAAAAGGCCCCAAAGACAATCCTATGGCCATAGCCTGCCTCCTTGGACCAGGGCAGGCCCTGGCTAAATTCATAGTAGGAGGTGAGCCTTTCGCCACTGGTTAGTACCAGGGCCATAAGCCCCCCTAAAAGAAGGAGGAAGGGACTTACCCCTAGGACCAGGCTGGCCCCATCTAAGTCTTGGTAGAGGTCTTCTGAGGGGTTATAGATGAAGGACCGGCCCATGGTCTCGTAGTAGTCAGCAAAGGCATACTGGGCCTGGGACCAGAGGCTATCGGCGTCCCCCTCCATATAGGTGGGAACCCACTGGCTTAAATTGGTCCAGGCCTCTTTCCAGTCTGCCTTGTCTAACTTAAGTCCAGTTAGGCCCAGGTCCGGATCTGCCACCAGCCGGTCCAACTGGTGGGAAAGGTCTGCAAAAAAGTCCTTGGAATAGGCCCCTGCCCGGTCCTTTAAGACCGCCTCATAGGCCTTTTTGGTCTTAGGGTCCTTGATGAAGTTGGACCCATAATAGGGGCTCTCAAGGGGGATTTCGTCACCGGGGAGGACCTGGCCCTCTTCTTCTAAGAGCCTAAAGTCTGTGGCCGTTTGGACCAGGGTCCCGTCTAGGATGGCTAAGTCCCCTTCTAGGCCAATCCCCTGGCCTAGGGCTGCCAAGGAAAAGGCCAAAAGAAGAATCAGGTGGTTTTTCTTCCAGAGTAGCCTAGACCCCTTGATTAAGGTCTTCATGGGCCACCTCCCTTCCCTTCTCCCAGTAGAAGAGGTCTTCTAGTTGCACCGGAAGGGAATCATACTGGACCACATCTAGGTCCTTAAAGACTTGGTCCCAATCCCGGGCCCCTCCATCCACCAAGAAGGTATAGACCCGGCCCAGGTGGAAGCGGAGGATACCTGCCTCCAAAAGTTCCTGGGGTAGGTCCTTTCTGACCACGATTTGGTATTTGGACAGGGAGGTCCCCCGGCCCTCTTCTATATTTTCCAAGTGCCCATCTAGGTTTAAGTAGAGGATCCTATGGGCAATCCCCTCTAGGGCCTCCAGTTGGTGGGAGGCCACCAAGATGGACCGGCCCTGGGCTGAAGCCTCTATTAAATACCGGAGGATGGTCTTTTTATTTAAAACGTCCATCCCGTCTAGGACCTCGTCTAAGAGCAGGTAGGGGGCCCCTGTGGCCAAGACAAGGATCAGGCCCAAAAGGTTCATGTTCCCCTTGGACAGGGACCGGATGGTTTTTTTAAGGGAGATCTTATGGCGGCCAGCCTCCCTTGCCACAAAGTCACTATCAAAGTTGGGATAGATGACCTTGTAGTAGCCCATGGCCCGTTTGCCGGTGTCATACTTGAAGTAGTCAAAGCGGTCCGGTAAAAAGGCCAGCTTTTCCCTGAGCCTAGGGAGGTTTTTTAGGTCCTTGTCCTCCAGGAGGACCTGGCCCCCATCGGCCTCTAGGATCCCTCCTATAATTTTTAATAGGGTGGTCTTGCCAGACCCATTTCGTCCCACTAGGGCGGTAATTTCCCCCTCCTTGAGGTCAAAATTTAAGTCCTCTAGGACCCTATGCTTGCCAAAGGACTTATTAAGCCCCTTAATCTCCATGGCCATGGTCTTCCTCCTTCATCTCTCTTGCAACTTCCTCATAAAGAGCCACAATATCCTCTAGACTTACCCTTAGAAAAATAGCCTCCCTAAAGATGGCCACCAGGTCCCTTCTCATCTGCCCCTTGATCCCATCTAACTTAGAAGGGTCAAAGTTCAGGTAGGTCCCCTTGCCCACCACCGTCTTAATTAAGCCCTGGGCCTCCATTTCCTTAAAGGCTCGGCTGACGGTGGACTCGTTGACCAGAAGGGTCTTGGCCAGGTCCCTGACGGAAGGGAGCTGGTCCCCCTCCTGGAAATAACCCCGGGCAACGGCTGCCTTGGTTTGATCTACAATCTGTAGGTAGAGAGGAGTCTTGCTTGCCGTATTTAAATGATACATCTTTCTTCTCCTTCACCGTGTGCCTACACACCATACACTTTTTATTTTAGTGTACCACATACAGCCACACACCGCAAGATTTTTTTCTGGCCTCCAGGGCCTTTGTCATGGGATTGATATGGTTTTTTACCCTTCTTCCTCTTATAATGAAGGGGAAAGGTGGTATATCATGAAAAAAAATTTCCTAAATAGACTCTTCCTCCTGGCCCTAGCCCTGGTCCTTTTCTTGCCTCCCCTCCCCCTAAGGGCCCAGGGGGTGGAGGACCTGTCCCGGGAGGCCATAGCCCCTGGGGTCCTCTTAAGGGAGGTCCGTTGGCACACGGGGTCTCGCTATATTGTGGTGGACGTTTTAGACATGGACTTAAATAATCCCGGCTTTGACCTGGAAATGGTGGCCGGTGGAGGCCGGTTTACCCAAAAGGCCACCGTGTCGCAAATGGCCCAAAGAACCGGGGCCGTGGCCCTCATCAACGGGGACTTTTTTGACACCCGTCTCCAGGGAGCCCCCTTTGGCCCCACCGTGGTGGAGGGCCGGATGACCTCCTCCTCCCTCCAGTCCTATGGCCTTCACGCCTTTGGAATTGACGGTGGCCGGAAGGCCCACATTGAATCGGTCAGCTTTTCTGGCCAGGTCAAGGCTCCTGATGGGGCCGCCTACCCCATCTCCGGCTTTAACAAGACCTCCTACGGCATCAACCAGGTTTATAAGGATGCCATCCATATCTATGACGACTTTTGGGCCTCCAGGTCTCGGGGCCGGAAGAACTCTGCAGAAATCCTCCTGGACCCCAGCCACCGGGTCCTAAAGATCTCCCTGGCTGGCCCCCTCCCCATGGTGGTCCCCTCTGGCCACAAGGTCCTCCAGCTCCACGGGAGCGCCGTGGACTTTGCCAGAAACCATATCCAGATAGGCCAGACCCTAGGCCTAGACTACCAGCTAAAGCCAGACCGGAACTGGCAGTTTATGATTGGGGGCCACGCCAAGATGGTGGTGGCTGGACGTCCCCAGGTCTATACCCTAAATGCCCAAAGTATAGGGGGCATCCGGGCCCGGTCTGCCGTAGGCATTAGCCAGGACGGCAAGCGGGTCTTCCTGGCCTCCAGCGAGGGCAAGACCCAGCGAAATTCTGGGGTCCGCCTGGCCGAATGGACCCACTTTATGAAGGCCCTGGGGTCTTACGAGGCCATGAACCTAGACGGGGGTGGGTCCACCACCATGGTGGCCCGGCATCCTGGTGACTTTGAATCCACCCTGGTCACCCGGCCTGAAGGAGGCGGGGGAGAGCGGCCCATCCCCAACGGCATTGCCGTCCACAACACCAGCCCCCAAGGTCCCCTAAGTCATTTGGAAATGACAGGCCCCCACCAGGTGGTCCAGGGGGAGGTAACCTTCTTTAGCCCCCACAAGGGCTGGGACGACAACCTCCATCCCAAGGATGTCAGCCAAATCCAATACCAGATGTCCGACAGCCTGGCCGGGCCCTCTGCCTGGTCTGCCAACCGCTATCTTAGTCCCCAAGTAGGACGAACCCAGGTCTTTATGACCACCCCAGAAGGGGTCCAGGCCCAGAAGAGTCTGGAGGTCCTAGACCCCTCCACCCTGACCCAGATCTGGCTAGAGGGGGACCCCACCAGCCTCCTTACTTCCGGCCAGGCCTCCCTTAGGGTCCTGGCCAAGGACCCCTCCGGCCGGACCCTTTCCCTAGATCCCGGGATACTCCAGTGGTCCCTAGAGGGGGTCTCCCTCCTTTTAGATGACCAGTCCTGGAAGGTCTACCAGGCAGATGGCAGCCTAATGGGACCCCAGGTCCTCCTAAGCCAGCTGGCCTTTGAAGAGGTCCCCTATGGGGAGATTAGGGCCTCCTATGCTGGCCTAGATACCCAGGTGAAAATAAATAACCCGGCCTACAAACGGGTCCACATGGCCCTGGGCCAAAGGGCCTACCAGGTGGACGGGGCCCCCTTTACCATGGACACCAGCCCCTATATTTCCAATAGCCGGACCCTGGTCCCCCTTCGCTTCCTCATGGAGGCCTACGGGGCCCAGGTGGACTGGGACCCCCTTAGCCGGACGGCCCAGGTCCTCTATGCCGGCCAGGATATCCAGGTCCCCATTGGCAAGGACTATATCTATATTAACGGGGAGGCCTACCTCATGGACGTGACCTCCACCATAAAGGATAGCCGGACCATGGTCCCCCTTCGTTTTATTTCCGAATCCCTGGGCATGACCGTCTCCTTCTACCCCTACGACAAGTCCATTGACATCTATGAAAAAAGATAAAAAGAAGGCCCTAGAGCAACCATTTCCTCTAGGGCCTTTCTTTTACGGGTCCGGGCATAAGGCCACAAAAAAGCTCCCTTCCTAGAGAAAGGAGCTTTTTTTCTTATAAGGGGTCTACCCCTGGATTAAAAGCCTAGATCAGCCATTCTCCCATAAGGGACCCGGCCAGGGCAGCGGCTGCCTTGGCAGTCTTATTTTCCATGTCTAGGGCGGGGTTGACCTCTACAAATTCTGCAGAGACTAGCTTGCCTGTTTGGGCCAAGAGTTCTAGGGCCAGATGGGCCTCCCTATAGGCCATGCCTCCTGGCACCTTGGTGCCTGTTCCTGGGGCTACTTCTGGGTCTAAAACATCCATATCAAAACTTAGGTGGAGGTGGTCGGTCTTTTCTAGAAGATAGGCCAGGGCCTCTTCCATGACGGCACTAATCCCCCTATAGTCCACATCGTGCATGGTGTAGGTCTTAATGCCCAGCTTTTTAATCATGGACCTTTCTCCAGGGTCTAGGTCCCGGGACCCAATATAGACAATATTTTCCTTCTTAAGAAGGGGGTCTCCTTCCTGGCCAATATCTAGGAGGACCTGGGCCCCTAGGCCCATAAGGGTGGCCACAGGCATGCCGTGGATGTTGCCAGAGGGGGTGGTTTCGTCTGTGTTGACGTCCCCATGGGCATCAAACCAAAGGACCCCCAGGTTGGGATAGTGTCTTAGGATGGCCTTAATGGACCCTATGGCCACAGAATGGTCCCCTCCTAGGATAAGGGGGAAGTCTCCCTCCTCCATGACCTGGTTAGTTATCTCATAAAGGTCTTGGTTGGCCTGGACCACCTTGGGGGCATGGTTTAGGTTATTTGCTGCCCGGTCTTGGTCTAGGGAATTGACTACGGGAATATTGCCCCGGTCCTTGACCTGGTAGCCAATGGCTTCTAGACGTTCCTTAATGCCTGCCAGGCGGATGGCGTCTGGGCCCAACCGACAGCCCCTTAGGCTGGCTGCCATATCTAGGGGGGCCCCAATGAGGCTAATTTTTTCATTAATTTCAGGCTTCATCATATCCTCCTTTTTATAAATCCGTGTCTTCTGTCCACGGTATCTCTCCAAAATATACTTTATTATATCCCGGCCCCTTAGTCAATCTCAAAGGGGCAAAAAAGCCCTAGGCCTCTCCCTCTAAAAGGTCTAGGACTTGCCGGACCTGGCCTAGGTCCACCTGGCCTGGTCCACTGGCCCGGCCCAGCTTGGCAAAGGTCACCTCAGACCCAAAGGTCTGGCCAGCCAGCCGGCTGATCCGGCCTAGCTCCCCCATACTAATGGCTATAAAGGCCCGGTCTTTGTAGGCCTCTTTGGCCTCCAGGACCCCCTCCATAAGGGTCAGGACCTCCCTGGGAGTCCGGGCATGGTAGGCCAGCTTGATAACCTGGCCCCCCAGGTCTACCATGGCCTGGATTTGCCTTCTGATGACCTCTTTTTCTGGGGTCCCCAAAAAATTGTGGGTGGAGAGGATAAGGGGAAGGTCTCTTTTTTTGGCCAGGGCCACCAGGTCCCCCAGGGCCTTTTTGTCCCACCGGTATTCCAGGTCCACTGCCTGGACAAGGCCCCCTTCTATAACCTGCCGGTTGAGGGCCAGGTAGGCCTCCTGACCCCCTGTAAAAAGCCCCCCCTCTTCCTGGCTCCTTAAGCTAAAGATCAAGGGGAGGCCCTCCAGCCCCTTGCCCATATGGCAAAGGGTGGCCTCCAGGGCCCCAGGGTCCTCTAGGCCCCCAAAAAAGTCGGCCCGAAACTCCACCAGGTCCACCTGGTCCCTTACTTCTAGGATTCGATCTAGACCCTGGTCCAGGTCTTCTTGGTCTTTGCCCATAAGGGAAAGGGCCACCCGGGTTTTTTCTCCATTTAACACGCACCGGCCTATTCTAACCATGGGCCCTCCTTTATGTAAAAATAGCCGGCCCACCGGCCGGCTACTGGCGTCTAGCTTAATAGGTTTCTTTGAAGACTTCGAAGTAGCCTTGGGCATGGGCACAGGCTGGACAGGATTTAGGGGCTTCATAGCCAAAGTGGATATAGCCACAGTTATTACACTTCCAATACACTTCCTCGTCTTTTTTAAAGACCTTGCCTTCTTTAATGTTGGCTAGAAGTTTTAGATAGCGTTTTTCATGGGCTTCTTCTACTTCGGCAATTTCTCTCCACACATAGGCAATTTCATCGTAGCCTTCTTCTTCAGCCACGTCTGCAAAGGTGGGGTAGAGGTCAGAGTGTTCTTCATTTTCTCCAGCGGCAGCAGCTTCTAGGTTTTCAGCTGTGTTGCCTAGAAGGACAGGAAATTCACCATCAATGGCAATTTTTTCTCCCTTGTAGTCTTGGTTTAAGAATTTGAAAAAGCGTTTGGCATGTTCCTTTTCATTTCTGGCTGTTTCTTCAAAAATATTAGAAATTTGAACGAAGCCTTCTTTTTTAGCTTGAGAGGCATAATAAGTATATCTTGTTCTAGCTTGACTCTCTCCGGCAAAAGATTTCATCAAGTTGACGGCGGTCTTACTTCCCTTTAAACTTTTCACGTCTTCCTCCTTCATTGACATCAATTACTCTTTCTTCTTCTATATACCCTAAATTATAGCCTAAATACCAGGTCTCTGCAATGTCTCTTTAGGCCTTTCCAGAAGCCAAAAAACCCCTTTCTAGCCCAGCTATGCTATAATAATAAAAAAAGGAGGTCCCTATGGAAAAACCATGGCTTATCTACAACCACGGCCTAAAACCCCACCAGGCCTATTATAAAAATATCAAGGCCTTTTTAGAGGCCGGAAGGCAAAAGGGCCTCCAGATAGAGGCCAGGTCCAACCGGGACTTTCTCCTGGTCCAGGACCCCAGCCTCAGGCTGGTCCCTCCTGGGGGCCTAGGCCGGCCCCCCTTTGTCCTCTACTATGACAAGGACCCCTTCCTGGCCCGGGCCCTAGAGGACCTGGGCCTAAGGCTCTTTAACCCCTGGCAGGCCATTGCCATTTGCGACTCCAAGATAGAGACCCAGATCCAGCTAGCCACCCAGGTCCCCATGCCCAAGACCCTGGTCCCTCCCCTAAGCTATTTTGAGACCCAGGGCTGGGCCGCCTATGTGAGGCGGGCCCGGGACCTCCTGGGTCCCCAAGTGGTCTTAAAACCCGACCGGGGGTCCCTGGGCCAGGGGGTCCGGCTTCTTAAGACCTCCCAGGCCCTGGAAGAGGCCCTAAGAAAGGAGGCCCACCAGGGGGTCCTCCTCCAAGAATTTGTGGCCTCCTCCAGGGGGAGGGACCTCCGGCTAGTTATTGTTGGGGACCAGGTCCTAGGGGCCATCCAGAGGACCAACACCCAGGACTTTCGGGCCAATGTGGCCCAGGGGGGCCAGACCCAGCTGGTGGAGGCCAGCCCCCAAGAGAAGGCCCTGGCCCTAAGGGCCCACCAGGCCCTGGGCTTGGTCTTTTCTGGGGTGGACCTGCTCTATGGACCAGAGGGACCCCTGGTCTGTGAGGTCAACTCCAATTTAGCCTTTACAGGCTTTGAAGGGGCCACAGGTATCCCTGTGGCAAAAAAGATCCTAGAGGAGGTCTTGGGCCGTCTCTAGAAGGGGTATTTTCCCATAAAAAAGAGCGAGGTCTTCGGGAGGATCCTCGCTCTTCTTTTATGCGCCTAGGCGTTTTTTTATAATCTCCATGAAATATTCCAGCCTTTTTTTCATGGGGGCTGCCATATTCTCTTCCAGCATCCTTTGGAAGTTGTCAAAGTCTACAAAACGGTAGTCTATGACCTCCTCTTCTTGAAGGCTAATCTCATCAATGTCCCTTTCCAAGAGGTAGATATACTGGTGCCTTTGGGCAAAGCACAGGTAGCCCAGGTATTCCAGGTCTTCTTCCTCCACCTGGATACCCACCTCTTCTTTAAGCTCCCGCCGGGCCGTCTGGATGGGGGCCTCCCCTGCCTGGGCCGACCCCATGGTAAACTCCCATTCTCCGGGAAAGGTCTTGGTTAGGGCCCTTTGGGTCAAGAGAACTTGCCCCCGGGAGATGACAATGACCCCGGCCACCATAATATATTCATCCCTTAAAAGGCCCAGGGACCGGTCCTTGGTATAGCCCTTTTTTTGCCCCTTAGCGTCATAAATATCTCGAATTTCCATGGAGAAACCTCCTAGATGGCGCAGGGACTATAGCCACAGTCCTGGCACTCGGCACAGCCTCCTGTGTGGTTTAGGGTCCCGCCACACATGGGGCAGGTGTCTGGGTCTTCTATCATCTGACGGGCAATCTCTCGGTTGAGCTCCTCTTGAAGTTCCTCAATCCGGCTCCGGTTGGACTTATCTGTACTTAGGATGCCGGCCCGGGCACAGCCATCCCGGTAGATGGTTACCCCCTTTAGGCCCTTGCGCCAGGCGTAAAGGTAGAGCTCTTCCACTTCTTCTACAGTAAATTCATTGGGAACATTGACTGTGGAGGAAATAGAGGCATCAATAAATTGCTGCCAGGTGGCCTGGACGTCAATCCGGTCCTTGTAGTTGAGGTTTTCTGTGGTTACCACATAGTCGGGCAACTGGTCCTCCCGGCCTAGCTTCTTGGCCTCCATCAGGTCCTTGATAATTTGGGTATAGACCGTATAGTAGGTATCTTGGTCGTGGAGGGACTCAGACTTCCGGGTATAGGAAACCTGGAAGATGGGCTCCACCCCGTTGGAACAGCCTAGGAGGGTGGAAATAGACCCGGTAGGGGCTATGGTAAGGAGCTGGGAGTTCCTAAGGCCATATTCCCGAATCAGGTTTAAGACGTCCTCATCGGCATTTTGACGAAGGTAGGGAGAGGCCATAACCCGGTCGGCCCGGTATCTGGGGAAGGGCCCCTCTTCCTTAGCCAAGAGGGCAGACTGGCGGAGGGCCTCGTTAACTAGGGTCCGGCCAATTTGGTTAATCAGGTTCAAGCTTTCCTTGGACCCATACTCAATCCCCAGCTTAATAAACATATCCGCTAGGCCCATGATCCCCAGGCCAATTTGCCTTAGGTCCCTGGATAGTTCTTTTTGCTTTTCTAGGGGGTGGAGGTCCATGTTTTCGTCTAGGACCTCATTGAGGTAGATAACCCCATCCCGAACCAGGGCCCCAAAGGCATCAAACTCAAAACGAGCATACTTGCTAAAGGGGTTTTTGACAAATTCCCCCAGGTTGATGGAGGCTAGGTTGCAGGACCCAAAGGCGGGCAAGGGTTCTTCTGCACAGGGGTTGACCCCAGCATAGGCAAAGTCCTCGTCCTCACTCATCAGGTGCCAGGTCCGGATCTGGTCCTTAAAGAGGATGCCTGGCTCAGCCATATTCCAGTTGTTTTCTGCCAGGTTGTGGAACATGTCCCGGGCCCTTATGGGTCTTTCAATATGCTCCCCTGTGGCCTCCACATCAAAGGTCAGCATAAATTCCTGGTCTCCTTCCACGGCATGGAAGAACTCGTCAGAACAGTTGACAGAAATATTGGCAGAGGTGACCTTTTCCAGGTCATTCTTTACATTGATAAATTCTAAGATGTCCGGGTGGCTACAGTCCATGTTGAGCATCAGAGCCCCCCGCCGCCCCCTCATACCAATGAGGCCCGTAGTCAGGCTGTAGAGGTCCATAAAGCTTACGGCGCCTGTGGTGGTAGAGGCTGCATTGTTGACCCGGGCCCCCTTGGGACGGAGCTTGTTTAGGGTAAGGCCCACCCCACCACCGTAGCTGTAGGTCCTGGCCATCCACTTGGCTGTGTCATAGATGGACTCAATATTGTCCTCCACCTGGGGCATAACATAGCAGTTGGACAGGGTGATCTTCTTGCCATCCTTGTAGAGGCCCCGGCCGGCTAGGACCCGGCCAGCTGGCATAAACTGCTTGTTGGAGATGGCCTTTTTAATGGGGCTATTGCCCCCACTGACCCGGTCTAAAAATTCTTCAAAGCTCTCGCCCTTGTAGCGGTACTTCTTTTCATAGATGTCCCGTTGAAGGTCGGTCATATCCCAGCCTTCTTCCCTTAGCCGGGTCCTTTCCTGCCGGTAGAGGATGTACTTTTTGGCCACATCTGGCCGGTCCCTCATGAGCTCCAGCTCCACGGCGTCCTGGATGCTCTCAATATCCACCACCTCTTCATGGGAGACCTGGTCTGTTACATTTTGGGCCACCAGCTTGGCAATCGCTTCATCCACCCCCAGGTCGGTCTCTTCCATGGCCTTTTTTACGGCAAGTTCAATCTTGGTGATGTCATAGTCCACCACATTGCCATTACGTTTTTTTACCTGCATCTTTTCCAAATCCCTTCCTCCTTAAGACTCTTTTTGGGAAGGGTTACGGCCCCCTTCCCACCAGTTAAAAATCCCATCTATGCCACATATAGTGAATCATTCTTAGGTCTCGTACTATATATAGTAAAGGAAAGGGGCCTAAAATTCAATAGCTAGAGGGTAAATTTCTCCCCCCTAAAAAGGCAAAAGAGCCTAGCCCAAGCTCTTATCTTGGGTCTGGCTCCTTTTTAATTTAATCAAACTTTTTCAATTTATAATCCTCTATAAGACGAATAAGTATGTCCCCATAGTTGGGGTTGGTGGAATAGCCGGCAGGATAAAGGGCCTGGGCCGCCTCCTCTACGCTGGTGGCCTCCCGGACAGTCCCATACCTCTTTAGGCTACTTATCAGGTCCCCGTAGTCATAAAAGGACTCCTCCACACTCCCATAGGCCCTAAAGTAGGCCTCCTGGTCCTGGAAGTCCCCCTGGACCACCTCCTGGGTCTGGAAGAGGACCCCGTCCTCCTTCCTCCCCTTGATCCCAAAATAATTGTGGTAGTCCTGGGTCAGCTGGCTCTGGCCAAAGTTGGACTCCAGGGCCGCCTGGGCCAAGATGAGAGAGGGATAAAGGTCATAGGCCGCCCCCACCTCCTGGGCCAGGGGGCCATAGGTCTCAAAAAATTCCTCCCGGGACAGGTCCTCCTCTAGGGCCGGCCCTGGGTAGGCGGTCCCCTCCCTATAAAAGAGATAGAGGGTTAGAAAAAGGACCATGCCAAGGAGCCCCCATAGGGGGATCTCCCTCTTATTTTTTCTTCTCCGCCTAGCCATAGGCCCTCCTTTTCTTTTCCTAAATAAGTCTTTTAGCTATTATAGCAAAAAAACCTCCTCCCTGGGCCCCCTTAGACAAAACTTAGACCTGCCTTTGCCCTCCCTGGGCCCAGGGGCTTTTCCTGGCCCAGGGGCCCAAAAAGGCCCTAAAAAACCGGCCCAAAGGCCGGCTTTAGCTTTTATACTCATCCTTAGTGTTTCTTTTCTTTAATGACCGTTTCAGGCTCATCTTCAATATAGAAGACATTTTGCCCAATGACCGTTAGCACAATGGTCACAATCGGCATCAAGAGGTTAAAGAAGGCAAAGGGTAAATACTGTAGGGTGCCTACCCCTAGGACACTGGACATATAGACCCCACAGGTATTCCAGGGAATAAGGGGGGCAGAAATGGTCCCACCGGCTTCCAGGGTAGCAGAAAGAAGCTTGGGGTGGTAGCCCTTTTCCCTATAGACAGGGGCATACATCCGGCCAGGAACCACCACAGAGATATATTGCTCTGGCATGGTCACATTGGATAGGATGGCTGTAAAAATAGTAGCCACCACAAGACCTGTTAGGCCCTTGACCCCCTTTAGGATGGTCTTAACAATAACTTCTAGGATACCAGACCTTTCAGCAATCCCCCCAAACATCATGGCAATAATGGTCAAAGAGACAGAAAACATCATGCTCATAAGACCCCCTGCCGTCAAGAGGCTGTCAATGGCCTCCATGCCCGTTTGAGATACATAGCCATTCATGGCCGCATCAAAAATCCCACCTAGGTCTAGCCCCTCTTGGAAAAAGGGCCCCATCACAGCAGCAATCAAGATCCCCAGGGTAATCCCCGGGATAGCTGACACCTTAAAGGCAATGGCTACAATAACCAGGACCGGGGGCAAAAGTAGGACTGGTGAAATGGTAAAGTTACTTTCAAGGCCTTCTTGAAGGATTCTCACCCCAGAGGTGTCGGCAGACCCCCCTGTATAACGGGTGGTTACAAAGGCAAAAATAGCCAAGGCTAGGACATAGGCAATAAGGGTGGGCTTGGCCATGGCCTTAATATGGGTAAAGACATCGGTCCCCGCCATGGCCGGAGCCAGGTTGGTGGTATCAGATAGGGGACTCATCTTGTCGCCGAAATAGGCCCCAGAAATAACGGCACCGGCTGTTAGGGGGCCAGGGATCCCCATCCCACTGGCAATCCCCATGAGGGCAATCCCCATGGTTCCCACAGTCCCCCAGGAAGATCCTGTGGCCAGGGAGGTAATGGAAGAAACCAAAACCGCCGCCACTAAAAAGATACTGGGCTTTAAAACCATAAGACCATAGTAGATCATAGAGGGAACCACCCCTGAGGCAATCCACACCCCCACTAGGATCCCGATAATGGTCAAGATAATTACGGATTGCAGGGCCTGGGTAATCCCATCCACCATGGACTGCTCTATGTCCTCCCAAGTATAACCAATCTTAAGAGACATAAGGGCTGCCAAAATAACACCCACAAACATAGGAATATGGGGGTCAACTTCAAATTTAATAATGGCCACAAACATAATAGCTATAAGCAGGCCAAATACAATGAGGGCTTCCCACAAATAAGCCTTTCTCGGGCTATATTCTTCAGCCTTCTCTTGTGTCATATAGAATTTCCTCCTCAATTTTGCTGGCGATCTTTTCACCATTTTTCACTTACATGTAGTTTATTCCTACCCAAAAATTGAAAGTACATTCAAAAAATCCCCTATTCCCTCAGGCCTCGGCCGGCTTGACCCCTTTAAAAAGAAGGCCTTAATGAATAAAAAACCCCTAAACCACTGGGTTTAAGGGCCTTTGAATTCCTGAACATATAATCTTAAATTTTATGGGACCAATAGACCTTTAGGCCTAGGGAAACTAGGATTTGTATAAGGGCCACCACCATAAGGGTCACAAAAGCCGCATAGCTAATATAGGCCACCACCAGGGAGGCTACCACCAAGACCATGGACAGGAAGGGAACAAGGGCCACCCCCGACTTCATCCTGATGAGGATCTCCCTTTCATCAGTCTCCTTGAGGTACATCTTCTTTAAGCGGTCTTCATCCTTAAGGGCCCGGCCCAAGACCCCCATATAGACCAGGGGGATAAGTTCAAGGCCCGTAAAAAATCCCACCACAAAGTCGTTGACCCCCTCCTGGTCAGGAAAAATCTTCTTTAAATAGAAATTACTAAATAAAAGGGCCAAGAGGGCTAAAACCACTAGGACCACCAGGACCCCTATCCGCCTGTGGATTTCTTTTTTATAGTTTGCTAGATCTTTCATAGGTCATCTTCTCCTTCCATAATAAAGATATCCTCTATCTTGAGGTCAAAAAATTTTGCCAGCTTAAAGGCCAGGGGTAAGGAGGCTGTATACTTCCCCGTCTCAATAGAGGTGATGGTTTGCCTTGTAACCCCCACGGCACTGGCCAAATCTGCCTGAGACAACTTTCTCTTTTTACGTAACTTAGACAGTCTATTTTCCATAGCTCCTCCTTTCGCTAAGTTCACTTTGCATTTTTAGTATAGGATACTTTGCAAAATAGGCCCCCCAAAAAGAAAGCATAGAAAAAAGGCCAGGAGGACGGACCTCCAGGCCTTTTTTAGAAAAGTAAGTTCCCTGATAATTAAAGCTTATTTAATCTCTTCAGCCACTACTGTGTCTGGATCATCCTCAATGTAGAAAACATTTTGCCCAATGGCTGTAAGGATAATGGTCACAAGAGGCATTAAGAAATTAAAGAAGGCAAAGGGGATATATTGAAGGGTACTAACCCCAAGAACCCCTGACATATAAACCCCACAAGTGTTCCAAGGAATAAGGGGGGCAGAAACAGTCCCACCCGCTTCAAGAGTGGCAGATAGAAGCTTGGGATGGTAGCCCTTTTCCCTGTAAACAGGTGCATACATCCGGCCAGGAACTACTACAGAGATGTATTGTTCTGGCATGGTGACGTTGGATAGGACAGCTGTAAAGATGGTGGCTGTGACAAGACCAGTTAGGCCCTTAACCCCTCTTAGAAGGGTGTGGACGATAACTTCTAGAACGCCGGCTTTTTCAGCAATACCACCAAACATCATGGCTAGGATGGTTAGGGAGATGGAGTACATCATACTCATAAGTCCCCCGGTGGAAAGTAGACTGTCAATAGCTTCGATACCAGTTTCAGAAAGATATCCGTTCATGGCTGCATCGAAAAGGCCACCTAGGTCAAGACCACCTTGGAATAGGGGGCCCATAAGGGCAGCTACAATAATCCCAATGGTAATCCCAGGAATGGCTGGCATCTTAAAGGCAATAGATACAATAACAACAACGGGAGGAAGAAGTAGGAGGGGTGATACGTTAAAGCTAGTTCCTAGACCTTCTTGAAGTTCGATAACCCCAGAAGTATCCGCTTGACCTCCGGCATACTTGGCAGTAATCACACCGAAGATGATTAGGGTTAAAACATAGGCAATTCCAGTTGGCTTAGCCATGGCCTTAACGTGGGTAAAGACGTCAGTCCCAGCCATAGCAGGAGCTAGGTTAGTGGTGTCAGATAGGGGACTCATCTTGTCGCCGAAGTAGGCCCCAGAAATAACGGCACCGGCAGTAACAGGAGCAGGAATGCCCATCCCGTGAGCAATACCCATTAGGGCGATCCCCATGGTCCCAGCAGTTCCCCAGGATGTTCCTGTAGCTAGAGAGGTAATAGAACAAATAAGAACAGCAGCCACTAGGAAGATACTAGGCTTTAAAATCATTAGGCCGTAGTAGATCATAGAGGGTACGACCCCTGAGGTAATCCAAACCCCTACTAGGATACCGATAATGGCAAGAATCATAATAGATTGTAGGGCTTGGGTTATCCCAAAGACCATGGACTGTTCAATGTCTTCCCAAGTATAGCCAATCTTTAGGGCCATAAGGGAGGCAATAATAACACCAACAAACATGGGAATATGGGGGTCAACTTCAAACTTGATAATGGCCACACCCATAATCGCAATAAGTA
>JAUNLJ010000002.1:21040-144562 GCA_030532305.1 Tissierellia bacterium | reverse complement strand
GAAAATATCCCCTCAACAGATATTTTTTGCACAAAAAATCACTTGTACCCCTTTATCCTTTAAAATATAAGTTAGGACACAAACACAAAAGGAGGCACACAAGTGCATAAACGTCATATCATAAAGTTTTTAGGTTTAGAAGGCATAAAGATTAAAAATGTTAAAGAAGTTGGCAAAACCTTTGAAATCTCCATGACCCTCAAACAGCCAAATCCAAGGGTTTGCCCTCATTGTGGCCATAAAACCCTTCATTACCACGATAAGAAAGTCCAAAGACTAAAAGACATCCCCTATAATCATCACAGGTCTATTTTCATCTAGAAAGAAAAAAATACGTCTGCCCCTCTTGTCATGAGAAAAGCCAGGTTGTTCCAGACTTTATTATGAAAAATTACCAGATGGTTATGGCCTAAACCGTAACTAAAAAAAATGTTTTTAAGGCTTGTTTGCTAGGCCCTAAAAACATTTAAAAGCACTAGATTCAGTTAAAATAACCACATCATTAAAAAATGACCTGATTTATTGATGGATAGACGGGTTGAGTCTAGTCTGTCCCTCAAAGGTTGACAAAGAACCAATAAAAATAAAAAAAAGGAATTGACAAAGGCTTAACTCCATGTTAATATTAGTATGTTGTCAAATTTGGTGGGTATGGCCTAGTTGGTTAGGGCGCCAGATTGTGGCTCTGGAAGTCGTGGGTTCGAATCCCACTATCCACCCCATTTAATTTTTACCTTACAAATTAAAAAAAGATTTGACAAAGAACTAATAAGATGATAAAATATTTATTGTCTTCAAAAGACGAGCGGGAATGGCGGAATTGGCAGACGCGCTAGACTTAGGATCTAGTGTCTTTGACGTGGGGGTTCAAGTCCTCTTTCCCGCACCAGTTCTATTCCCACGAAAGTGGGAGAAAAGCACTGCAAGATTTTAAAATCTTAGCAGTGCTTTTTTTGCATAAAAAGAAAAAAAGGTCTATAATGTTTAGTGAGGGGCTATTTTCTTATCCCCCAACAGATATTATAGGACCGTTATATAAGCTAAAAAAATAGATGAGCTTACCAAAGTAGTCAGTAAACTCATCAGACTGATTTTAGAGCTAGGAACTCTATTATCAGTAATAAAAATGATACTTGAAAATATCAGCTAAGGATAGGGGCAAAGCCCCTAAACTTAGGACAAGTGTATCAAAATTTTCTGGCTCTTTCAAGAAGAAATCTTATGAAGAAATTAGGTATTTTAGTTTTCAATGTACTTAGACTCATTGTAATTGTTGTAGGTTTGTTTTTATTGTTAGGCTGAAAAAATGAAAGGAAGTAAAGATAGATGACAACTTTAATTGTTGGTTTAACAATTGTAAATATTGTTTTATTTATTTACTATCTGTTTCAAGAAAGAGAAGTAAAAAAGTTAAAAAAAGAATATGAAGACCTTAAAAAGGGCAGAGATTAATAGTTTATTAAGCCAAGAGAACCTTGAATAGAACGCATACAAAGGTAAAGTATATTTTTGTGATAAGGAAGATTATGAAACTGAGGAAGACGGTTTAGAAATGAAAGTAAACGGTGAAATCTGGATTTTCTATGAATCGGATATTAAATCAATAGAAGTTTTAGATTAAAGCACACTAACAAAACAAGTTAGGTGTGCTTTTTTAGTGGAAATAATCCTGCATGAATCGCGGGGAAGATTCTTTCTGAGGCCTTTAAAGACGAAATAAGCGCCGATATCCTCCCAAACAATAGAATATAGGAAAAAGGGTTCTAGAGACTAATTTAGCCAAGAATTATGACCTTGTGAGTAGTTATAGCATGCAAGTGCAAGAGGCCTTAAATAAGAAAGCCAATATTAACATAAAAGCCGTCAAGCCCAAGCTTAACCAAGGGAGGATAAATGGGCTGGTCAATAAGATGGCAGAGTATGAGGATTTTGACGAGGGCAAATGGCTCCTTGATGAGCCGGTGATTAACTTTACACAAGCGGTTGTAGATGACACCATAAAGGCCAATGCAGATTTCCAGTATAAGGCGGGGCTTCATCCTGAAATTGTCAGAAAAGAGGCAGGGAACTGTTGCGAGTGGTGCAAGACGCTAGTGGGGGTGTATGCTTACCCAGAGGAGGTCCCCGAGGATGTGTGGAGGCGACACAGATATTGCCGGTGCACGGTGGACTATCTTCCAGGCGATGGAAAGAAGCAGGATGTTTGGTCTAAGCAGTGGACTGATGTTGATAGAGATGATAAAATAAAGGAAAGAATAGATAAAAACAATATTGATAAAAATTTTAAAATAAAAGATTCACAGTTTGGTAAAAAAGCTAAAAAACATATGAAAGATTTTGGACTAAATATTAAAAAATCTTCGGATAGAAGTATTTTTGAAAGAAAAATTCATGATATTGTTGATAATCATGATTCAATCATAAGAGGTATAGAATGGAGAGGACAGACTGAAACTGTAACAGCATATGTAAAAGGTGAAGATGTTGTATTAGCCAATAAAAACAATGAATTTATTACAATAATGAAAGGTGGTATAAAAAATGCGAGGATTAAGGACAAAGGAAGATAAAAAATTCCTTAAATATTTTGAAAAAGTTCAGGAATGTGCAAAATTAAAAGAATCTGTATTTTTCTTAGATTTTGGCGAATGTAATGATACTACATTTAAAGACATGATTATAGATGAATTATTTGGTTGGTTAATACCATTTGATAAGGCAGAAGAATTTGAAATTTTGTTTAATGAAGAAAATGTTTCAGATGATTGGGATAGATATTGTTGCTGGGTTATACCTGATATAAAAGATAATGAACTAAATATTGTTTTAGATTAAAGCACACTAACAAAACAAGTTAGGGGTGCTTTTTTAGTGAAAATAATCCTGCATGAATCGCGGGGAAGATTCTTTCTGAGGTCTTTAAAGACGAAATAAGCGCCGATATTCTCCCAAACAATAGAATGTATTACAACATAGGAAAAAGGGTTCTAGAGCCTAATTTGGCCAAGAATTATGACCTTGTGAGTAGTTATAGCATGCAAGTGCAAGAGGCCTTAAATAAGAAAGCCAATATTAACATAAAAGCCGTCAAGCCCAAGCTTAACCAAGGGAGGATAAATGGGCTGGTCAATAAGATGGCAGAGTATGAGGATTTTGACGAGGGCAAATGGCTCCTTGATGAGCCGGTGATTAACTTTACACAAGCGGTTGTAGATGACACCATAAAGGCCAATGCAGATTTCCAGTATAAGGCGGGGCTTCATCCTGAAATTGTCAGAAAAGAGGCAGGGAACTGTTGCGAGTGGTGCAAGACGCTAGTGGGGGTGTATGCTTATCCGGAGGAGGTCCCCGAGGATGTGTGGAGGCGACATAGATATTGCCGGTGCACGGTAGACTATCTTCCAGGAGACGGGAAGAAGCAGGATATTTGGTCTAAGAAGTGGACTGATGTTGATAGAGATGATAAAATAAAGGAAAGAATAGAATATAATAGCAAATCTGCTGGGGCTAGCGGTGCTAAGAATTATTTTAGAGATGAATCAAAAGATTATATTAAAGATTCAGAAAGGATAAGGAAAGAAAAGCATGCATATTTAATGTATGATGAAATCAAGAACAGCAATCAAGAGATAATAAAAAGAAAAATTTTTAATAATATTAATACCTTTGAAGAAATGAAGGATTTTTCTAAAGAAGATGTTGATATTGCGTTTAATCATGTATTCAATGATTTACACGACCTTGAAAATGGTAAAATGCTGTTTGAACCAGAATATGAAATGGCTCAATCGTGGACTCGGTTAATTAATAATCGAGATATACAATCTCATGACCTTATACTTTTAAAGCATGAAAGATTAGAACACGATTTAATGTATAGGCATGATATGAAATATCAAGAGGCCCATGATAGAGTTTCAGAAATTTATTTATATAAAGTCCCAGAGGAGGATAAATAATGTTAACTTTTAAGTTGATAAGTTTTAAGGATGGTGTCTACCATTATGAAATTTATCCCGAAGGAAAGGAAGAAAACAAAGGGTGGATTAAATTTAATCCTATTGAAAAGAAAGTAATAGAAAAAAAAGAACCGAAAGGCAGCTTTGATTATATAGCTCATTTTGCAAATAACGTGCAAGATGAAAACGGAAACTATAAAAAAGAAGGTATGGCGGCTTGGTATTAAAAGCACACTAACAAAACAAGTTAGGGGTGTTTTTTTTAATACAGTTAATCGTGTATAAATCGTGCGCAAATCGTGCAGGGCATGTCTAAGAAGGGGCATTTTTAGCCCTTTCTTTTTAATTTAATCGTGCGCTAATCGTGCGAATTTAGGGGGTGGAGTATGAAAGAGAAGAGTGAATTTACAGGTGGGGTGGGTTTATTGGAAGCGCTAGCTTTAATTTTTATTGCGTTAAAGCTAACAGGTCATATTAATTGGTCTTGGGTTTGGGTTTTGGCTCCTATTTGGATACCTATTGCGATTTTAGGGATAATTATTATTTTTGCTTATGTTATTAAATTTGTTATAGATCGTTTTAAATAATGAGAAATAAAAGGGGTTTGATATGAAAAAACATGGCAATCAAACTCCCACAAAGTCGGTAATTTTAGAGTATAAGAAATCTCTTGGAGAGGAAGCCATTGCCCTTTATAAAAAGACTGGCAGAGAACCCTATCCTTGGCAAGAAAAGCTAGTCAAGGACTTATTTGCTGTCAATGAGGAGGGCCTGTGGGTCCATTCTAAGTTTGGCTATGGGGTGCCTAGACGGAATGGGAAGACGGAAGTGGTTTACATGGCGGAGCTTTGGGGGCTTTTTCACACCGGTAGTATTGATATAAAAAAACTCTTGCTGAGGGGCAAGAGCTTAAAGGGAGACCCTAGGAGGGGTCTTATGGACCTTTTAAAGGGGCATCAATTTGAAAATACAGGTTTTAGGGGACTTTATAGGCGTAAAAATCTTAGTCTTGTAAGGTCTTTTTGAAGTGGTCTAGGACCTGGCTTCTTAGGTCCTTATCTAGGGTAAAGTAGGCTTTTATGACTTTTAGCTCTAGGGGGTCAGCCTCTCTTAAGAGCTCATCTATGGGAATGGCTTGGGTTGATATAAACATATCGCCTTGGCCTGTCCGGAGCCATTCTTCGCTAACCTTGTAGGTTAGACAGATGAGTTTAATCATTTGGTCAGAGAGGCCATTTTTGCCAGTTTCTATTCTTGAAATAGCATTTCTTTGAACTCCCAAAGGCTCCCCGAATTTTTCTCCGGATAAGCCGAGCGTTTTTCGCAACTCTTTTAATCTTTGGTTCATAATGATACCTCCTTACATCTTAAGTATAAGCTAGAGGCAGGAGAAAAGTAAGAAAAAGTGATTTAAAATCACAAAAACCATTGGCAAAACTAGCCTAAATAAGGATAATGTTATTATAAATAATAAAGAAAGGAGGTAAAAAGATGAGTGATGAAAATAAAAAGAAGCCCCATGAGGAGCTCTTAATCAAATTAGCACTAATAACCGCACTTATTAGTTTAGCTGAAAATATTATAGAGCTTATCATGAGACTTCTAGAAGCTTTCGGGGCCATTAAGCCCCTGAGAGTAAAACTCATCTTTAGTATATATGAAAGACGATAAAAAAGCAATAGAACTTATTTTAAAGGCAACTATTGTAGTTAATTTGCTTACTATATTAGTTGATTTGCTTAGAATTTTTAAGTGGAAATTTAGGAAATAGACAAGTAGAAATGAATAAAAATACACTTTGTCCTAAGTGATAGTCTTAAAGGCTATCCAGAAGCAAGTTTTGCTAGGCTGGCATTTATTGTAAAATTCAACCTATAAAATACACAAACTAAGGGCTTTTGGCGATATTACCTCGCCGGGAGCCCTCTTTTGCAATGGCATCCCCATCAAACAGAGAACAGGCTTATAAATTCCTCCTCATAAACCTTCATCCTCACCACAAATTCGGCATAGTCTGGCGCATCTACGGGGATTTTCAATCTGTGTTTGGTAAGGCTTATATCCTTTCGTGGCATAACATTAGCCTCGTAGGTGGAGCCACGATTCATCCATAATTTCAAATCGTCAGAGCCTTGTGCTTCCGGGTAAAGATAATAACCTGTCTTGGCCTCAAATCTAAACATATATGCTAGCACTTGCAAGTAGTCCCGATTGCCGATGTGATCCATCGGCTTGTACTTTGCATCTGCGATTATCCTGTCCTCATGGTTCCTGCTGATGAAGTCAGGATAAATAAGACCCATGTTTCCGTCAAACAGGCGTTGACCTCCTTTGCCCCCTTTATTCATCGGATGATAAAACATATCCTCAATTAGAGAATTAATATATTCTTCCCACAGCCAGGCTCCGTCAAACAGGATGCCGTATATCTGTTTTGTTCCCGTTCCAATCTGATGTTTTTGATAACGCAGAATCAAAAGGCATAACCTCTGTAAAGCAAGGTATTCCCGGTAATAGGCATGGCGAAGGGTATTCTTTTTATTCTCTTCAATGAGTCGCTGTCTGTCGTAGGGCTCGTATCTCGGCGTGGCATCTATGACAAGCTTCACTTCATCCCTTACCTTTATGAGGAGGTTGTTCCCATAAGGCTTTCTTTTAATAAATTCAATGGTATGTCGCACCAATTGCATCAAGCTGTTATCGTATGAGAATTCTCGCTGGCTGTATGCTATGTTCCCGGTAAAGGGTGTATTTTTCTCCATATGTCTTGCAACATCGATGGAACCCTTTATATTCCCATCATTGTAACTTCGGAGAATATATTGCTTGAATAAGCCCTTTCTCAGGGCCCTTTTAAGATAGTAGGGGAAGAGGAAGAGTAGGAAATTAAACAAGCGATTATCCAGGTTGGCATCTGACTTCAAATCTACAATATTGGGGAAGTCTAAAACTCGGTCAAGGAGATACTGGAAAAAATAATCCTCCCCATGACAGCTAAAGCGCGACTCAATGATGAGCCGTTCCTCTCCGTAGCCGAGTAGTCCCATCACATTGCTAGACCGATAGGTGTCGTTAAGGGTCTGGATTATCATCTGATCACGCCTTAAGTCTGCTGCCTCCTTGAGGATTTCGGGGAACACGAATACGCCCTCGCGCTCAAGTTGCTCCAATGTCTTGTCAGCAATTTTGCCCATAAGAGTAGCGATGTTAGAAAAGGCATTTTTTTTCTTTTGTGAATTATCTTTGATCTTGAGTCGTCTCATTCACATCACCTTCGGCAGGCCTTTGATAACCATAGGCTTTGGCGAACCTGTTCATGATTCCTTCCTCATCGTACATTCCTTGGATGTATTCTTGCAAAAGGGGATGCAGATAATCTGTCCAAAGCTGGTCGAAGTCGAGGGTTTTCAGCTTTAGGAAATAGGAGGCGCCAATCTGATAGTTTTCGTTTAAATCCTCTACAGCTGCAATCTCCTTATTGAGAGCCGCCATCTTTTTAATGGCTTCCGCTTCAAGTTCTTCATTTTCAAGAGAAGCGAGCATTTCAAGACGCTCATCTGCTCTGAGCTCTATGAAACGGAAACGGCGGCGCATGGCAAAATCAAAGCTGTCCACAGAACGGTCGATATCATTCATGGTTCCTATGATGTAAACATTGTTAGGGATGTAGAACTTTTCGTCTGGGTCGGAATGCAGATTGGAATACTGGGTGGAGATTTCTCCAGCTTTGCCGCGATAGAAAGGGTCTATGGCAAAGAAGAGTTCACCGAATATTTTTGAAATATCACCACGGTTGATCTCATCAATAATAAAGATGTATTTCTTCAGTTCTTCCTGCTTTACTTTTGCTTTTGGACTTATCCCTTTTCTGGCCTTGATTGCCTTGTAGATTGCAAAGTTATAGGAATATTCCTGGGTAGCAAATGTTTTTCCGAAGAAAGTCGTCAGATCCTTAACCCTGTCGAACTTCTGCCCGGATTCCAGCATCTTCCTTATATCATCCAGTTTTAAGGTGAGTTTGTTGACAGTAGCATTCCCTGGGATGGATACATTAATGTGATGGTCATCCACACTGGTAAGGGTGAACTCATTTCCATTTATGGTCTTAAAAGTGTCTACGCCAAGTTCGATATTGGAAAAGAAGTCTGTCATGGCTTCCTGGACAGATATTTCCTTTTTTATGGTTTCTTTAGATTTTTGAGAATCCTCATAATTCTTCCTTGCGCGAGCGACAAACTTTTTAAAAATGCCGTCCTGCAATTCAAATCCCATGGTGCCGTCATCGTTTATCTTGGGACGCAATCCTTCAACAAAATCAGAGTAGTCGTAGTTTGGATGAAACTGCACAAACTCCACCTGCTTTTTCTGCTCGGGGGTAAGGAGCCTATAATCATCAAAGGATCCATTGCTTATGATATCTGTGGCGATTTCTTTTGCAAGGTAGGACTTGCCCGTACCCGGTGCACCTCTGAATATCAAATTCTTTGATGAAATTAGCATGGAGGAGAAGGGATTTCTGTATCCTTTGAACTGCTGGACAAGTTCTTCCTGGGCCACAGTCTTTGTCTCTAGGGCCTCTGTTTCTTTCTTATCCTTCTCGCGGTAGGTAAGGATAAACTGATCGCCTGGCTCACCGAAACGCTTTAAGCACTCTTGGACGAAGATAATCGTGGAGAATATATTCCAGCAATAAATAACAAACTGCCTGCCCTTATCATAGCTGTAGATCATATACTCTATGGTCTTGTGATGTTTCTTAAACTCATCTACGCTTGGGTAAATGCCTCGAATCATAGGGCTGTCGGGATTGTATTTGCATATAGGAAAGGACTCTTTGTCCTCAACGGACATGGCCGAGATTTGATTCTCGAACACCTGGAAAGCGATACGCGGCAGGGTCTGATTGGAATTCCTTCTTTCTCCCTTGCTATAAGTGCGTTTGACAACTTCGCCGTTTGCCTTTTTAAAATAGACATCAAGAGGCTTATAGTTGTTTCCGAGGCTCAAGTTATCCATGGTGAACCGCTCATCTGTGGAGCCCACGCTCTTGGCAGTAACCGACAGTTCAAATTTCTCCTGCTGTTTTGTCTCGATGGTAAAATTCTGACTTTCCAGATAAGTCTTTGCTTCTATGGTATTGAATCCTTCTGTGGAAATATCAGTGCCCTTTGCCAAATGGATAGCTACGGCCACCACATATTTCGGCGGATACCACTTTCCGGTCTCGGTCACAAGTTTATATTTCGTGCTTTGGTTATGGGGCGGAACCCCCTTCTCGTCGATGTATTTCAAAGCATTGATGATGTCCTGTTTTTTGATTTTTGGTATCGCCATACTGCAGCTCCTTTAGACAAAGTTGAGATAAAGGGAACTGAGCCTAGGCCCAGTTCCCTTCTTTAAAGATCTGTACTTTTTCTCCATTTTCCTTTTCGCCGACAATACTTAGGTCCCCGGTCCCGACCATAAAGTCCACATGGATCAGGCTGTCGTTTAGGCCTCTTTCTAGGAGCTGGTCTTGGCTTAGGCTTTCCCCATTTTCAATGGAGGAGGGGTAGGCTTGGCCCAGGGCCAGGTGGCAGGAGGCGTTTTCGTCAAAGAGGGTTTCAAAGAAGAGGAGCCTTTGGTTGGAGATGGGGCTGTCGTAGGGGACTAGGGCCACTTCTCCTAGATAGGCGGCATCCTGGTCTGTGGCTAGGAGCTGGTCTAGGTAGACTTGGCCCTTTTTGGCCTGGGCCTGGACCACCTTTCCGTCCTTAAAGTCTAGGTAGAAGTCTTCAATAAGGTTGCCAGCGTAGTTTAGGGGCATGGAGCTATAGACCCGGCCCTGGGTGCCGGTTTTCTTGGGGGCGGTGAAGATTTCTTCGGTGGGGATGTTGGCAATAAAGGGGACCTGGTCTTGGGAAAGGTCGGCCCCGCCGGCCCAGATGTGGTTTTTGGGGAGCTCGAGGGTCAGGTCGGTGCCTAGGCTATTTTTATAGTGGAGTTTTGTAAACTGGGCCTGGTTTAGGAAGGCGGCTTTTTCAGCAAGCTGGGCCACATGACGGTCCCAGTTGGCTTCGGCCTGGTCATCAATCCGGCAGGCCTTGAAGATGGCCTCCCATAGTTTTTCCACAGCTTGGGGGTCTTGGGGGTAGACAGCTTGGGCCCAGGCTGGGGTGGGGTAGGCGGCTACCAGCCAGGTGTTTTTGTTTTTCATAAGGGCATTGTTGAATTTTTTTAGGGCCTTGGACCGGGAGAGGGTGTAGTCCTTGATCCGTTTAGACTCCACATTCATGAGGAGCTCGGGGTCGGACCCCACTAGGCTTAAAAAGCCGGCCCCTCTTTTTTGGTAGTAGGTCAGTTCGTCAGCCACATGGGATGGGAGTTTGGAGAAGACATCTTCTCCGGCGTAGAGGTATTTCATTTGGCTGAGCTGGTCGTCGGACCAGATGACGTGGACTTCGTGGGCGCCTTCCTGGTAGGCGACTTGGGAACATAGGCGGACCAGGTCTTTCATATCCACCGTGGCGGAGATAACCAGGTCTTGGCCCTCTTGTATGTTGATGCCCTTTCGAACCAGGAGACGGGCATAGTTTTTGAGTTGGTCATAAAACATGGGATGGCTGTCCTCCTTTTTCTATAAGATCTGCCTTCATTCTAACATAAGATAGAAAAAAGGGAAATATCCCAAATAGGACTTGATTTTTTATTAAAGATCTGGTAAACTAACTCATGTTATCAAGCAGAGGTTACCGCTTCTCACCTTACGACGAGAGTTTTAAGGTACTTTACGAACGAGTCTAGAGTTAGCGGGCGCTTTGTGCCCGTTTTTATTATGCCCGGAGGTGTTTTTTTATTAAGGAACTTCAAATCAATGGAGAGATTAGAGCAAGGGAAGTGCGTTTAATTGACAGTGACGGAGAACAACTAGGGGTCGTACCCATTGAACGTGCCCTAGAAGTTGCTGAAGAAAGAGAACTTGATTTGGTTAATGTGGCGCCTCAAGCCAAGCCACCTGTTTGTCGAATTTTAGACTATGGAAAATATCGTTATGAAATGATGAAGAAGATGAAAGAGTCTAAAAAGAAGCAAAAAACAATTAATGTGAAGGAACTTCGTTTCTCTCCCAATATAGAACTCCATGATTTGAACACGAAGGCCAACCAGGCCAAGGGCTTTCTAGAGGATGGAGATAGGGTGAAGGTATCTGTCCGTTTCCGTGGTAGGGAAATGGGTCATACAGACCTTGGCCGTGAAGTATTAGATAAATTCGCTGAGCTTGTTTCAGATGTTGGTGAGGTAGAAAAGAAACCCAAAATGGAAGGTAGGAGCATGACCATGTTCTTATCTCAAAAGGCTGAGGATAAAAAATAGGAGGAATATTATGCCCAAGATGAAAACCCATAGGGGATCAGCTAAGCGCTTTTCCCGTACAGGATCCGGTAGAATTAAAAGACATAAGGCCAACAAGGGCCATTTAACTGGTAAGAAAACAGCCAAGAGAGTACGTAATCTAAGAAAAAGTTCGACAGTGTCAACTGCTGATCAACGTCGAATTGATCATATGATTCCATAAGGAGGGGCAGTATGGCAAGAGTAAAAAGAGGAACTACGACTAAGCGTCGTCATAAGAAGGTATTAAAGCAAGCCAAGGGCTTCTACGGTGCCCGTTCTAAATTATTTAGACCAGCTAACCAAGCGGTTATGCGTTCTATGCGTTCAGCCTATATTGGCCGGAAGCAAAGAAAGAGAGACTTCAGAAAACTTTGGATTTCTAGAATTAATGCGGCTAGCCGCCAAAATGGCCTAAGTTACAGCCGTTTTATTGATGGCTTAAAGAAGGCGAATGTTGATATCAATCGGAAGATGCTTTCAGAATTAGCGATCCATGATCCACAGGCTTTTGCAAAACTAGTGGATCTAGCTAAAGGTCAGTAAACCTTAGACCCCTTAGGAGCTTCCTGCTCTTAGGGGGTTTTGTTCTTGGAGGAGTCTTGTTTTGCGAAAATTAAGAATATCGGAAAGTTTGCTGAGAAATCCCCCCTTGGTCTTAAGCCTTTCTTTTTTGCTGGTTATCTTACTGGGGACCTTCTTCTTGGCCCTGCCCATGGCCTCAAAAAATGGGGCCTCTGTGGGGCTGACAGATGCCTTTTTTACAGCCAGTTCGGCCACCTGTGTTACGGGCCTGGTGGTAAAAAGTACCCTAGACCACTGGACCCTTTTTGGCCAGCTGGTGATCCTCTGTTTGATCCAGGTGGGGGGCCTGGGGACCATGACCTTTGTTACTCTTTTTGCCATGGTGACAGGGCAAAAAATTGGTCTAACCAACCGACTTTTGATTAAGGAGCAGCTAAACTTAGAGACCTATTCGGGCCTGGTTCGCTTTATTCTTTTTGTCTTTGTGTCCAGCTTCCTGATTGAGGCCCTAGGGGCCCTGGTCCTCTCTAGCCAGTTTGTAGCCAGCTATGGTTTTAAGCGGGGGGTCTGGTATGGGGTTTTCCATGCCGTAAGCGCCTTTTGTAATGGGGGTTTTGACCTTTTAGGGGACTCTATCCGGGTCTTTCAGGACAACTATGTGGTCAATCTCACCATTATGGCCCTGGTGATCTTGGGGGGCTTGGGCTTTATCGTCTATATGGACCTGTTGCAACATTTAAAAAAGAGGGGCCTGTCAGTCCATACTCGTTTGGTTCTTTTAACCAATTTCTTTCTCCTTGCTTTGGGGACCTTGGGTTTTTACCTCCTAGAGAGGGATAACCCGGCTACCCTGGCCGGCCTACCAGAAGATATAAAATGGTTGGCTTCGGCCTTTCATTCTACGGTCCTAAGGACAGCGGGCTTTTATTCTGTCCCGGTGGAAGACCTGGGCCAGGGGGCTAGCTTTTTTTCTATCCTCTTGATGTTTATAGGGGGGTCTCCAGCTTCCACAGCAGGGGGGCTTAAGACCACCACCCTGGTTATTTTGTTCTTGTCCATTTTAGGTCTCCTTAGGGGCCAGGAGGAGGTCACCCTTTATAAGCGGCGAATCACCAGCCGGGTCATAAACCGGGCCTTTGCCATATTTTTTGTCTGTGTCCTTCTTTTAGTGGTGGACTCCTTCCTCTTAATTCTTTTTGAGGGAGGCAAGTTTTCCTATTCGGATATTCTTTTTGAGACCACCTCGGCCATGGCTACGGTGGGGATGTCCCGGGGGATTACAGCGAGCCTATCCACAGGGAGCAAGTGGGTTTTAGCCCTGACCATGTTTTTAGGTCGGGTGGGGCCGGCCAGTTTTGCCATTGGTCTTTTTAGGGAAAGGCACAAGTCCAAGCTCCATTATCCAGCAGGTCATTTTATAGTAGGCTAGGAGGAAACGATGAAAAGTTATGTAATTTTTGGTTGTGGCCGTTTTGGGTCCACCTTGGCCAAGGAGCTCTATCGCCTGGGCAACGAGGTGTTTATTATTGACGAGGATGAAGACAAAATAGAGGCCATTAGTGACCAGGTGACTACGGCTGTGGTGGCAGATATTTTGGAAGAGGGGATTTTTGAGGAGCTGGGTCTGTCTAATTTTGATGCGGCCATTGTAGCTATAGGCAGCCACTTGGAGTCTTCCATTGTGGCTATTCTGGCCTGTATTGAGGCGGGGATTGGCTTAATTATTGCCAAGGCCCCCAGCCGGAAGTATGGGCGAATTTTAGAGAAGATAGGGGCCCACCAGGTGGTCTATCCTGAAAGTGACATGGCCCAAAGGTTGGCCAAGCGCTTGACCTCTGAAAAGATCACCAATTCCTTTATGCTTTCAGAAGACTACAGTCTTGTGGAAAGAAGGGTCCCCAAGGGCTGGATCGGGTCAAGCCTCAGCCAAATCGATGTAAGAAATAAGTACCATATCAATGTCTTGGCCATTAGGCGGGGGGCTGACCTTAAGGTCAAGGCCCTAGATGATGTCAACTTCCAGGAGGGGGATGCCATTATCTTTTTAGGCCAGGCCCAGGATATTGAGACCATAGAGAAAAAAGAAGGTAAGGCCTAGATGAAAGAGATTTCTTCAAGGAACAATCCAGAATACAAGGCTTTAGTACGGCTTAAAAAGAGAAAATACCGGGACCGGGAGGAGGCCTTTTTAGTGGAAGGACCTGTAGTCCTGGAGGAGGCCCTGGCGGCGGGGGTTTTGCCCAAGGCCCTCTACTATCAAAAGGGCAAGGACTTTCCTGGCCTAAGGACCCTGGCCCAAGGGCGCGGGATTCCCTGGGTGGCCCTGGAGGAGGACCTCTTTTTGGGCCTAAGTGATACGGTCCACCCCCAAGGGGTCTTGGGGCTTTTTCCCAGTCCCATCAAGGACTTTTCCAGGGGGCCTTTAAGGGGCAAGTGGCTCTATAGTGACGGGGTCCAGAACCCGGCCAACCTGGGGGGCATGATTCGGTCCCTGGAGGCCTTTGGTTTTTCTGGCCTCCTTTTGGGGCCGGGGACGGTGGACGTTTTAAACCCCAAGGTGGTAAGGGGGACCATGGCCTCTATTTTTAGGGTGCCCATTTACCGGATAGGGGATAAAGAACTTTTTGGACAGATTGACCAAAATGTGGCATTATATACTTTAGACCTAGGGTCTAAGATAAGGCCCCAAGACTTAGGGGGGCAAGAGGACCTGATCTTGGCGGTAGGAAATGAGGCAGGGGGGATTCGCCAGGACCTAAACCAGCGAGCCAAGGCCATTATAAGCATTCCCATGGGAGGCCAGGTGGATTCCTTAAATGCCAATGTGGCGGCATCCATTGCCATGTATCTATTAGGAGGAGATTGATGTGAGTAAGCGTGATATTGTTAAACCCAGTATATTACCCGGCTTTATGGAGCTACTCCCCAAGGACCAGTTAGTCTTTGATGAGATGAAAAACACCATAGAAAAAAACTATAGGAAACATGGCTTTTTACCCATTGACACCCCTGTCTTAGAAAAGAAGGAAGTCCTCCTGGCCAAGGGGGGAGGCGAAACAGAAAAGCAGGTCTATGAACTGGAAAGGGGCCATACAGAAATGGCCATGCGGTTTGACCTAACAGTTCCCCTGGCCCGGTATGTGGCCATGCACTTTCCTGACCTAAATTTCCCCTTTAGGCGCTACCATATCGGCAAGGTCTACCGGGGGGAGAGGAACCAAAAGGGCCGGTTTCGTGAATTTTACCAGTGTGACATTGACATTATAGGCAATGGCAAGCTGGCCCTAACCAACGATGGGGAGATCCCAGCGGTGATTGCCGATACCTTTAAGGACTTGGGCTTTGAGGCCTTTACCATCCACATTAACAACCGGAAGATCCTTAACGGTTTTTATGGGTCCCTAGGCATAAAGGACACGGTCTCTGTTCTTAGGACCGTGGATAAGCTGGATAAGATTGGGCCAGACAAGGTGAAGGAAGAACTCCTAGACCTGGGACTGGCAGAAGATGGGGCCCAGAGGATCCTGGACTTTATAGGCATTTCTGGGACCAACCAAGAGATTATCCAGGCCCTAAGGGACCTAAAAATCGACAACGAGACCTTTACAAGGGGCCTAGAGGAGCTCCAAGAGGTCCTAAGTTACGCCCGGGCCTTTGGGGTAGGGGAAGACCACCTGGCTGTGGACCTGTCCATTGCCCGGGGCCTAGACTATTATACAGGGACCGTTTATGAAACCATCCTAGACGACTATCCAGAGATAGGGTCCATCTGCAGTGGCGGCCGGTATGAAAACCTAGCCGAGCACTACACCAACCAGCCCCTGCCTGGGGTGGGGATTTCCATTGGCCTATCCCGACTTTACTATCAACTGGAGGAGGCCGGTCTTTTAAAGGACTACCAGACCCAGCTTATGGACCTGCTCTTAATTCCCATGGACGACTGCATTGAAGAGACTGTGGCCCTTTTGGGTCGCCTACGCCAGGAGGGGGTCCAGGCCAGTCTCTACGGAGAAAAGGGCAAGATGGGCAAAAAATTCAAGTATGCCGACCAGGAAGGCTACCCCTATGTCTTGGTGGTGGGGCCCGATGAATTAAAGCACCAGACCTTCACCCTAAGAAACATGGTCACAGGCCAAGAGGAGGCCCTAAAAGAAGACCAGATCCCAGACTTTTTAAAGGGGGCTAGGAAGAACTAGGGTTTTCTTGACTTTTGACTAGGTATTTGTTAAAATAAACTATGCTAAGATGGGATGAGTATAGGACACCCACAGAGATAGAAGGTGGCTGAGAGCTTCTAGCGTCCTAGAAAACCGACCCGGAGACCTGCCCTAATCGGCAGCGTATATCCTGCGTTAAAGGTAGAATGAGTATAAAAAAAGGTGGAACCACGAAGCCAATCGTCCTTTTAGGGGGACGGTTGGCTTTTTTTATTATGAAGAGGTGAACAAAATGAAAATTACTTTACCCGATGGTTCTGTAAGGGACTATCAAACTAGCGTAAGCGTTAAAGACATTACCAGCGATATTAGTCAGGGCCTAGAAAGGGCCTCCCTAGGGGCTGTCTTCAATGGAGAGATCCTAGGAAAAAATGAAGTCATTCAAGAAGATGGGGACTTTAAGGTGGTTAAGTTTGAAGACCCTGAAGGCAAGGCCATCTTCTGGCATTCTTCTGCCCACTTAATGGCTTATGCCATTAGCCGTCTCTATCCTGAGGCTAAATTTGCCATTGGGCCAGCCATTGACAATGGTTTCTACTATGACATTGATATGGACTACCGGCTAACTACCGAAGACCTAGAAAAAATAGAAGGCGAAATGAAAAAGATTGTCAAGGAAAACCCCTCCTTTGAAAAGGAAGCCATCTCTAGAGAGGAGGCCCTTGCCTATTTTGAAGAAAAGGGTGAGATCTATAAGCTAGATATTATCAAGGACCTAGATGAGGATGCCAGCCTATCTATCTATCGTTTAGGGGACTTTACTGACCTATGCCGGGGCCCCCATCTTGAAAACATCAAGCCCATTAAGGCCATTAAGCTCATGTCTGTAGCTGGGGCCTACTGGCGGGGAGACGAAAAAAACAAGATGCTACAAAGGATCTACGGGATCACTTTCCCCAAGAAGAAGGACCTAGACGACTACCTCCTTCGCCTAGAAGAGGCAGAAAAGAGAGACCACAGGAAGCTGGGCAAGGAGCTGGGCCTTTTTGCCCTAAAGGAAGAGGGACCGGGTTTCCCCTTCTTCTACCCCAAGGGCATGGTGATTCGTAATGAACTGGAGGCCTATTGGCGGAAGACCCAAATGGAAAGGGGCTATGGAGAAATCAAGACCCCCCTTATCTTAAATGAAGCCCTCTGGCACCAATCTGGCCACTGGGACCACTACAAGGAAAATATGTATTTCACTAAGATAGATGATGAAAACTATGCCATCCGGCCCATGAACTGCCCAGGCTCTGTCTTGGTCTATGGGTCTGAGCTCCACAGCTATCGAGACTTCCCCATTAAGCTGATGGAATTTGGCCAAGTCCACCGGCATGAATTATCTGGGGCCCTCCATGGTCTTTTCCGGGTAAGGACCTTTACCCAAGACGATGCCCACCTTTTCCTTTTGCCCAGCCAAATCCAAGAGGAGATTATTAAGATTATGGACCTAGCCCATGAGCTGTATAGTCTTTTTGGCTTCAAATATACTGTAGAGCTATCCACTCGGCCAGAAGACTCCATGGGGTCTGATGAGCAGTGGGACCTAGCCACTAGTGCCCTAAAAGAGGCCCTAGAATACAAGGAGATTCCCTATATCTTAAATGAGGGGGACGGGGCCTTCTACGGTCCAAAAATTGACTTCCAGTTGGAAGATGCCATTGGACGGACCTGGCAGTGTGGAACCATCCAGCTAGACTTCCAGCTTCCTGAACGCTTTGACCTGACCTATGTGGCTGAAAATGGTGAAAAAGAACGGCCGGTTATGGTCCACAGGGCCCTTCTGGGTTCCATGGAACGCTTTATGGGCATCCTAATTGAGCACTTTGCCGGCAAATTCCCTCTTTGGTTGAGCCCAGTTCAAGTAAAAATTATCCCCGTCTCTGAAAAATTCATGGACTATGGAGAAAAATTAGAAAGCCGCTTTAAAGAAGCCGGCATCCGGGCTGAACTTGACCGGAGAAATGAAAAGATTGGCTACAAGATCCGCCAAGCCCAGCTCGAAAAGGTCAACTATATGGCCGTGGTGGGAGAAAAAGAAATCGAGTCTGGTACCATCTCTATCCGGACCCGGGAGGGGGAAGAGTTAGCTCCTATCCCTGTGGAAGAGCTTATAGCTAGCCTAGAAAAGGAAATTGCAGATAAGGTCATTAAATGAAAAAGATCCTAGCCATTGGAGACAGTCTGGTCCAGGGCTATGGGGTGGCGGCCCATGAAAATTGGGTCAGCCTCCTTTCCGCCTACCTGGGGCCAGACTTTAAATTGGTCAACCGGGGCCTAAATGGGGACCTATCTTCCCATGTGGTGGACCGGCTGGCCCTTAGCCTGGAGGAGGAGGCCTTTTACGGGGTCTTGATCCTCTGCGGGGCCAACGACCTTATGGGAAGCCTATCTGTGGACCAAGTTCTTTTGAGCTACCAGGCCTGCCAGGACCTGGGGGAGGCGGCAGGGACCAGGACCCTCTTTTTGCTACCACCTAAGCCCTCCTTTTTGTCTGAAGAGCCCTTTGCCCATATGCAGGCCTATGTCTCCCTATCTAGGAAGTTAGAGGACCTCTATGGGCGAGTCCCTTGGCCCCACTTAAATTTAGACCCCCTTTTTGGAGGGGTAGATTCCCTTTTTATAGATGGGATCCACCCCAGTCCAGAGGGCCATGGGCTTATAGCCCAAGCTGTTTTTAAATATGGTAAAAAAGAGACCTATTGGTGACACTAGGTCTCTTTTTTGTTAAAATACAAGTAATAAGGGGGCTAAAAATAGGGGGTGGATCATTTGAGAGGGGCGTTAAAAATAGGGAAGAGGACTTTTTCAAAAAAGGGGGACCCGGGGCCCCTCCATCTTTCTGCCTATAGTCTTATGGAGCTGGTAGTGGTTTTGGGGATTATTTGCCTCCTTTTGGGCATGGCCCTCTTTCGCTTTGGTCTCCTGGGGGACTATGAGGCCAAAAGGGACTTAGATAGGCTGGTGGCAGATGCCCAGACCCTCAGGCGGTATGCCATAGAAAATAGGCAGGAGACGGCCCTGGTTTGGGAGGGGGAAGGCTACAGGCTGGATATTGACGGAAAGACCCTAAAAAAGGAGGAGGTTAGTTCTGGCCTGGTTTACCTGGACCAGAGCAACCTAAGCCAGCTCCACTTTAGCCCCTCAGGCAAACCCAGCCAGGCGGGCCGGATGGTTTTTTCCATTGGCAAGACAAAAAAAGAAGTGGTCCTTAGGCCGGTCAGTGGCCGGATTCTTTTAAGAGAGGTGGACAATGAAAAAGGCCTTTAGCCTATTGGAGCTGGTCTTGGCCCTGGCCCTTCTTTCCCTCATGGTCTCCCTCCTCTTACCCAGCCTAGGCCACCTACATAAACAGTCTAGGGCCCTCCAGGCTAGGGAGGAGAGGGACAAAAAGGCCGTGGAGATGATGGAAAGGGCCATGGTCCACCAGGAGGAGGCCCCAGAAGAAGGCTTTAGTCTTAGGGTTAGCCCCTATTCTCAAAATTTAGAAAGGGTGGAGGTGTTTTATGAGGATGACAAGATCTTGGAAGGCCTCAGGCCCCCAAGGGGCTTTTTCTCTCCTTGAGTTAGTCCTTGTTTTAGCCCTAGGCAGCCTCTTGGTCCTGGGGGCCTCTAGGCTCCTGGTCTCCTCCTTAGAAACCAACCAGTCCCTAAGGCAAGAGATCATGGACCGGGAGGATGCAAACTATGCCCTGGCGTATTTTAAGGAAGAATTTTTCCAAGCAGAAAAGATTATAGAAGACAAAGAGGGCCGGATCTACCTCTATACCAGAGACCCAGACCATAGCTTTCCCCACCGCTATATCTACTATTGGCTAGATGGGGACAGGTCCCTTTATCGGGGGGCCTTCCATTCCAAGACAGAGCTAGACATCCTAAAACCTAGCTTTTTTAAGGCGGGTAAGGCCCAGCTTTTAGGCGGCGTCCAAGGCTTTGACCTAGACCTGGAGGCCGGCCTGGTGACCCTTAAGATTGACCTGGGCGAGGAAGAAGTGGGGACCACTCTGGCCTTAAGGGGGCGGGGCCTATGAAGGGGAAAAGGGCTAGCCTGTCTCTTTTGATGATTTTTATCTTTTTTATTTTAACCATTTCCATCTTGAGCCTCCTGTCCATCTTAGACAAGAAGCTAAAAATAGGCCTTAACCACCTGGACGCCGACCAGGCCTCCTATTACGCCGAGTCCCTGGCCTATCTTTATTATGAAGACCCCAGCCTAAAAGAGTGGGTAAAGGAGGTCTACAAGAGACCCCTGGATGGGGATCCCTACCCCTTGCCAGCCAAGGCATTTGGTGAAGGAGAGGTCAAAGAAGCCTTTTTAAGCCGGTCCAGGGACCGGGAGGGCAAGAGCCAGTTCCATCTTAAAACCGACTATAGCTACCGGGACCTAGGGGGCCAGTGTGACCTGGTCTTTGGGGCCTTTAAGCCGGTTTTTTATCCAGAGGATGGCCTCCTAGAGCCACAAGACCCAAAGACCCGGGCCCTTCTGGTTTCTTTAGGCGAAAAATTAAGCCAAGAGATCCCCCTGCCCTCTCAATTTATAAAACAGACCCTAAGGCTGGAGGGGGAAAGTCTTTTAAGGCCAGGCCCCCCGCCAGGGTATGGTCTGGAATTTTATAAAAAAGAAAGCCTCCCAAGAGAGGATGAGGAAGGCCCCTTAGAAGAAGGGCCTCCCCTAGAGGAAGGGGAGGGCCAAGACCTGGAAGATCCTTGGCCTAGCCAAGACCCAGAAGCCGCCTATGGCCTTTCTATCTACGGCCAGGCAGATAAGAGAATCCCCTTCCAAGCCATTGTCACCGGCCAGCTGGAAGTTCAGGGGCCCCTAACCATGAAGGGGATCCTCTATTTGGGGCCCGGGGCCAGCCTGGAGGGGGACCTCAGTCTAGAGGGGGTCCTTTTCTTAGATGAGGGGAGCCAGGTCCAGGAGACGGTGGAAGTCCGGGGGCTTATTATAGACCTATCAGGCCAAGCAGGGGCCTGTCCTAGGGTCCTTTATCCTCCCCATATAGAGAACTACCTTTTTCTCTTTGAAGACTTTTATGGGCCCCACCCCCTAAGAAGCCGAAAAAATGTCTAAGAGTAAGATTGTTAGAGGTCTTAGTTTATGTTATAATAAGGGTGTATGTAATAATTAAGGAGGAATACGATGATTTCAGCAGGAGATTTTAGAAAAGGGCTTACCTTCGAGATGGATGGAGATGTTTACCAGGTTATAGACTTTCAACACGTTAAACCAGGTAAGGGGGCAGCTTTTGTTAGGGCAAAAATAAAGTCCGTTATGCACGGGACCACTAAGGAACTGACTTTCAACCCTTCTGATCGCTACGAAAAGGCGGTTATTGAAGAAAGGGAAATGCAGTATCTCTATAATGATGGGACCCTCTACTATTTTATGGATAATGAAAGTTATGAGCAAATTCCCATTGAGGAATCCATTGTGAAAGAAGCACTTAACTTTATTCGTGAGAACGACAACGCCTATATACATTTTTACCAAAACAAGCCATTCGACGTCTCTCCTCCAAACTTTGTAGAGTTAGCTGTTACTGAAACTGAACCCGGCATCAAGGGCGACACAGCTTCAGGGGCAACTAAGTCTGCGACTGTTGAAACCGGATTCAGCCTTCAAGTGCCACTGTTTGTTGAAATGGGCGATATTATTCGGATTGATGCCAGATCTGGAGAATACATGTCCAGAAAGTAACCCTATTATAGCGTCAGGAGGTAAAAAATGGATTATATCCTACAAAGAATTGCTTATCTTGAAGGACTAGTAGATGGACTAGCCATTGATGAAAGCAGTAAAGAAGGTCAAGTCTTGTTGGAACTAATTGACATTGTGGGTGACCTAGCAGACACAGTCAATGAAGAGCTCTTAGACTTAGAAAGCTATGTTGATGTTGTAGAAGAAGACCTATCTGACCTTGAAGATGAGGTTTATGGAGGCCAGAGTCTGGACTTAGATTTTTTAGACGATTTTGACGACTATGATGTGTATGACGACTTTGATGACGAAGATTATGACGATCTTGATGAGGAAGATAGCCCTGGCGAGCTAGACTAAAAAAAGATGATTTAAAGGAATGGGCCTATCCATTCCTTTTTCATTTAAGGCAGTTTTTTTGCCTGGTCAAGGGACCTGGGGCCTTAGATTCTTCCTAGAAGCTTGGGCATAACAGGGCGAATCTGATGACTTTATGATATAATAAATAGATAAGCATAAAAGGAGGACGGAAGTATGCATGATAAATATTTTATTGACGAATCCAGCGAAGGGCAAATTAAGATAGCCGATGATATTATTAGTCGCATTGCCTTAGAAACTGCCTTTAAAGTCGATGGAGTAGCCAGTGCCAGAAAGGACAAGGGGATTTTTAGCTACATCTCTGAATCCTATGGGGCAGCCAAAACAGCCAAGGCTAAGATAGATGAACTTAGGGGCCATGTGGACCTCTATATTGCCATTGACTATGGGAAAAATATTATTGATGTGTCCACCCAGGTTCAAGACCAAGTAAAAGAAGCCATAGAAAATATGACAGACATTGAGATTACAGAGGTCAATGTCCATGTAACGGGCTTAAGTATCGATGCCAGGGGAAAAGAAGAGTTTAAGAAATGAGGTAAGTATTGAGCCGAACATTGGCAAGGGCAGGGATCATGCAGGTCCTATACGATATGGCCAGCAATGAGGACTACAGCCTAGACAAGGTGGACCTCTTTTTGTCCATGGACCATGATCCAGAGGAAAATGAAGGCCTGTCCACTTTCTTAAAGAACGAAAAAAGAAAAAGTATGGAGGTTAAAGAGGGCCGGTTTCTTGACAGTGAAAGGGCCTATATTCGCCAGCAAGTCCCCCTTATTGTGGACCACTTAGAGGAAGTGGACCAGGTCATCAAGAGGAATTTGAAAAACTGGAGTTTAGGCCGCTTGGCCCTGGTGGACCTTAGCATCATCCGCATAGCCTGTTACGAAATGATGTTTGAAGAGGATATTCCCCTTCCTGTATCCATTAACGAGGCCGTCAACTTGGCCAAGTGCTATGGGAGTGAGGATAGTTCCCGTTTTATCAATGGGATTTTAAGTTCTATTGTAAAGGATTTAGAAAAAGACCATGAAACCCCTGAAGATTAGCGAGATTAATGCCTATATCAATAAAATTATGAAGATGGACCCGATTTTAAAGAGGGTGTCCATTGTGGGGGAGTTGTCTAGCTTTAAGGCCTATCCTTCAGGCCATATCTATATGACCTTTAAGGATGACCAGGCCCAACTCCCAGGGATCATGTATAAGTGGCAGGCCAGCGCCATGAGCTTTTTGCCTAAGGTGGGCATGGAAGTGGAGGCCCAGGGGCAAATTTCCATCTATGAAAAGACGGGCAAGCTCCAAATGGTGGTGGAAGAGATAAAGCCCAGGGGCCAGGGGGCCCTCTATGAAGAATTTTTAAGGATCAAGGGCCAGCTAGAGAAGGAGGGTCTTTTTGACATGGACCGAAAAAGACCCCTTCCCAAGTACCCCGAGAGGGTGGGTCTGGTGACCTCCCTTAAGGCCGCCGCCCTCCAGGACTTTTTAAAGGTCTTGGCCAGGCGAAACCCAGGCATTGAGGTGGTCCTTAGTCCTTCCTCTGTCCAAGGACCCAAGGCCCCAGAAGAGCTCATCCAGGCTTTTTTGCGCCTAGATAAGCGGGAGGACCTGGACCTTATTGTGGTGACCCGAGGGGGTGGGTCCATAGAGGACCTCTGGGCCTTTAATGATGAAAATTTGGCCCGGGCCCTGGACAAAAGAAGGCATCCCCTGGTGGCAGCCATTGGCCATGAGGTGGACTTTACTATTATAGAGATGGTAGCGGATAGGCGGGCCTCGACCCCTTCTGTGGCCGCTGAAATGATCAGCCGGGATAGGCAGGAGTGGGTCCAGGACCTAGACCAGGCCTATGCTCGCCTGGTGGCGCCCTTAAGGGAGAAGATAAAAGGCCTATCCTATGACCTGGACAAGAGCAAAAACCGGATGGACAAGGACCTTAAAAAAGATCGATTTCTTTCTGAGAAGAGGGCCCTGGAAAATAGGAGCCTGAGGATCCACCAAGGTCTGAAGCTATCTTTAATGGCCCAGGACCAGGCCCTAGGCCAGGCCCGTTTGAGCTTAAGCCCCAGGGGGCTTGCCCATAAGATAGACCATAAGCAGGACCAGCTAGAGGCAAAAAAACAGGCCCTGACCCAGACCTTAAGGGGTCTTTTAGACCAGGAGGACAAAAGCCTTAACAGGACCTTTTACCAGCTGGACAAGTATGCCGATGGCTTTTTAAGGCACCGGGTCTACAGGAAAGATGGGGGGCTTATTTTACGGGCTCAAGATGTCCAGCCAGAAGACGAGATCCGGATTGATTTCATAGATGGCCTTGTGGGGGCCAAGATCAACTATGTGGAGGAAAAAGAGAGTGACATTTAAGTATGAAGAGGCCAATGAGCGGCTTAAGGAAATTGTAGAAGAGATGGAGTCAGGGGACCTATCCCTTGAAGCCATGGTAGACAAGTATGAAGAGGGGATGGCCCTCTACAAGGCTCTTTCAGAAAAACTAGAGGGCTTTAAGCAAAGGGTCCTGCTCCTACAGGAAGACCAGGAAGGCCAAGAGGTGGTCTCAGACTATGAAGAAGACATATGAGGCCCTCCTAAGGGACATGGAGGCCCTCTTTGCCCAGGCCCTAGAAGGGGAGGTGGGGGCCCATCTTGGCCTCCGTCAGGCCATGGACTATAGTTTTTCTTCAGGGGGAAAGCGGGTTCGGCCCCTCTTACTCTTTGCCAGCCTTAAGGCCTATAGCCAAGACCTTGAGGAGGCCATCCCCTTTGCCTGTGCCCTGGAATGTATCCATACATATAGCCTGATCCACGATGATTTGCCGGCTATGGATGACGATGATTTTAGGCGGGGCCAGCCCTCTAGCCACAAGAAATTTGGGGAGGCCATGGCCATTTTAGCAGGGGATGGTCTCTTAAACCTAAGTGCCCAGTTGGTCCTTAAGGGGATAAAAGACCTATCCCCAGACAAGCGGGCCCGGGGCCTAGAAGCAGCCAGCTATCTCTTTTTCTCTTCTGGCATTGGGGGCATGGTAGACGGCCAGGCCCATGACATTGCCAAGGAGGAAGAGGTCCCCAGGGAATTTCTATATAGGGAGAAGACCGGGGCCCTCCTTTCGGCAGCCCTAGCCATGGGGGGCATCCTAGGGGGTGCCCAGGCAGAGGAAGTGGAAAAACTCAAGGAAATGGGCTATATCCTAGGGGTGGGCTACCAATTCCAGGATGACCTTTTTGACCTAAGGGAAGATAAGAGAGCCCCCCAAGAAAAGGCCCATTTTGAGGCCCTGGCTGGGGACTATAACCGTAGGGCCTGGGAACTTTTAGAGAGCATGGAAGGGGACTTCCAAGACCTGGAGGACCTATTTAAACGCTTGTTAGACCGGAGGAGGTAGCCTTTTGAAAAAACGTGCAGACCTTTTAGTGGTAGACCAGGGCCTGGCGCCCTCTAGGGAAAAGGCCAAGGCCTTAATTATGGCAGGACAAATTTTTTATGACCAGGTCCGGGTGGACAAGGCCGGGGACCTTCTAGACCCCCAGACCCCCTTAGAGCTTAGGGGCCAGGGGCTGAGGTATGTTAGCCGGGGCGGTCTCAAGCTAGAAAAAATCCTAGAAAAAACCCAGATTGACCTAAAGGGCAAGGTCTGTGTAGATATTGGGGCCTCCACAGGGGGCTTTACCGACTGTATGCTCCAACACGGGGCCCAAAAGGTCTATGCCATTGATGTGGGCTACAACCAGCTAGACTATAGGCTCCGGGAGGATGACCGGGTGGTGGTCATGGAGAGGACCAACATCCGTTATCTAGACCGGGAAAAGATCCAGGACCCCATCGATTTTATTTCCATAGACGTGTCCTTTATTGGCCTAAACCTAGTCCTGCCTGTGGCCCAGGACATCCTGTCCCCAAAGGGGCAGATTGCGGCCCTGATTAAACCCCAGTTTGAGGCCGGCAAGGACAAGGTGGGCAAGAAGGGGGTCATCCGGGACCCCAGGGTCCACCGGGAGGTCCTAGAAAAAATGGTGGACCTGGTGGCCCAGGAGGGGCTCTTTTTTGAAGACCTGGTGGTCTCCCCCATCAAGGGGCAAGAAGGCAACACCGAATTTCTTATGCTTTTAAGCCACAGGGACACAGCCTTTAATGTGGACCAAAGGATCCATGAACTGATAAAGAAGTAGAGGGGATAGGATATGCTCTTACAGCTGCAGGTTAAAAATTTTGCTATCATTGAAGATATAGAGATTAAATTTGACCGGGGCTTCCATGTCTTGACCGGCGAGACGGGGGCAGGGAAGTCTATTATTGTGGATGCCCTAAACCTCCTTTTGGGCAAGCGGGCCTCCAAGGACCTGATCCGTCACGGAGAAGACCAGGCCCTTATAGAGGGGGTCTTCTTTTCCCAGTCAGACCGGGTTAAAAAAAGTCTTTTAGACCAAGATATTGAGCTGGCCGAGACCCTTATTATCCGGCGGACCCTCCACAGAGACAAGCCCTCCATCTCCAGGGTCAATGGGGTGGCGGTAACTAATTCTTTTTTGCAAGAGCTTACGGGCCAGCTGGTGGACCTGGCCATGCAGGAAGATACAGGCAGCCTCATGCATCCCCAGGAGCAAATGGATATCCTGGACAACTTTTTGGGCCTTCCCCAAAAAGACCTCCTTGTAAAAATGAGGGAGAAAAATTCAGAAATCAAGGCCATCCAGGCCTTTTTACAAAGGGAAAACCTAGACCCCCAGTCCCGGGCTAGGGAAAAGGACCTCCTACTTTTCCAAATCCAGGAGATAGAAGGCCTGGCCTTCCAGGAGGGAGAGGATGAGGACCTAGAAAAGACCTATAAGCAGTTAAAAAATGCTCAAAAAATTTTAGAGGCCCTGTCCCGGTCCCTGGATGCCTTAAACCAAGATATGGGAATCAGGTCAGGCCTAGACCAAGTGGTGGGCCAGCTGGAGGCCATTGCCAGCTACCACCCAGACTATGAAAAAATCCTAGGCCGATTTGAAAGCGTAGGCTATGAACTGACAGACCTAGTAGAAGAGCTCTACGGGCAAATTGACCAGGTCCCCAATTCAGACGAAGAGCTCTACCAAGTAGGGGAACGGATTAATGCCATCAACCTGGCCAAGGGAAAATATGGCAATACTTACTGGGAGATCCAAGACTTCTATGACCAGGCCAAGTCCCGGTTTGACTTTTTAGAGGCCTATGACCAGGAGATAGACAAGGCCCAGGCCCAGCTGGCCAAAAAAGAGGAAGAGGCCCGGCTTATTGCCAGCCAGCTAAGAAAGAACCGGAGGACCATGGCCCATGACCTAGAGCTAAAGATCCTAGAAGAGCTTACGCTCCTAGATATTAAGGGGGGTAGGTTTGAAATCCAAATCGAGGAGGCTCCCCTTTCCGATAAGGGCATGGACCAGGTGACCTATTTTATAGCAACCAATGACGGCGAGGCCCTTATGCCCCTGGCAGACATTGCATCCGGGGGAGAAAAAAGCCGGATCATGTTAGCCTTTAAGAGTGTGTTGGCAGACTATGACCAAATAGAGACCCTGATCTTTGATGAGATTGATGCAGGGATGAGTGGTAAGACAGCCCAAATTGTGGCTCAAAAGATGCAAAGACTGGCTAAAAACCATCAACTTATTGTTATATCCCACCTGGCCCAAATTGCAGCCAAGGCAGATATCCACTATAAGATTGAAAAAGAATCCCTGGGCCAAAGAACGGTCTCCAGGGTTTGGCGGCTAGAAGAAGACCAAAGAATAGAGGCCCTGGCCCTAATGATAAGTGGAGACAGCCTCAACCAATCAGCAAGACAGACAGCTAAGGAAATGTTAGCCCTATAGGTTAGTTAGGAGGAGCTTGTGCAAGAAGAACGTGTCATTCGATCTGATAAGATTTATGAGGGAAAGGTGGTTACCCTACGGTGCGATACGGTAGAAATGGAGGGGCAACGCTTTGCCCGGCGAGAAATTATAGAGCATAGTGGGAGCGTGGCCATCTTAGCCCTAGATGAGGAAGGGAAGATTATCTTTGTTAACCAGTACCGACTCGCTGCCAATGACTTCCTTCTGGAGCTTCCGGCCGGCCTTATCGACCGGGGAGAAAGCCCCATAGATGCAGCCAAAAGGGAGCTCAAGGAAGAGACAGGCTATGAGGCCCAGGAGCTTAACTTTCTTTTTGAATTTTATACCAGTCCAGGCTTTACCAACGAACGGATCCATCTTTTTTGTGCAGAAGGCCTGACTCCAGGGGACCAAGACCTGGATGAAACAGAGAACATTAGCCTGGTCTCTCTTAGCCTAGAGGAGGCCATGAAAAAAATCCGCTTAGGAGCTATCCTAGATGCCAAGACCATTCTAGGCATCCTAAGCCTGTGGGGAAGAAAAAACCAAGGAGGCAACCATGACAAATAGAGAGAATTTAAGGCTGGCTGTAGACTATATTCAGGACTATCTAGAGGCCCCTGTGGACCTGGCCCTTATTTTAGGGTCCGGCTTGGGGGACTTTGCTAGACAACTGGACCAGGCCAAAAGCATAAGCTACCAGGACATTCCCGGTTTTTCCGCCTCTTCTGTAGCAGGCCATAGTGGGGAGCTGGTTATAGGCTGGCTGGCTGGAAAGTATATCATCTGTATGAAGGGCAGGATCCACTATTATGAGGGCCACCCCATGGAGGATGTGGTCTTTCCCATAAGGGTCCTATCTAGTCTTGGCATAGACCATCTGATTGTGACCAATGCCGCTGGAGGGGTCAACAAGGCCTTTAAACCTGGGGACCTGATGGTCATCGGGGACCATATTAATTTTTCAGGGAAAAACCCCCTTATTGGCCCCAATGATGAGGACCTGGGTCCCCGGTTTTTGGACATGTCCTATGCCTACTACAGGGAAGGGCAAGAGCTCATTAAAAGGGTGGGAGAGGACCTGGGTATTCCCCTACAAGAGGGAACCTATATCTACTTTACCGGACCCAGCTACGAAACCCCGGCAGAAGTTAAGATGGCAGGCCTACTTGGGGCCGATGCCGTGGGCATGAGTACCGTCCCTGAAGTGATTGTAGCCAACCACCAGGGAGTCAAGGTCCTTGGGATTTCCTGCATTACCAATATGGCAGCAGGGATCCTAGACCAGCCCCTAAACCATGAGGAGGTCATGGAGGTGGGGGCCAGTATCCAAAAAGACTTTACTAAACTAATCAAAGGAATTATCCAGGAGCTTTAGTCTATGAATATCTTACAACTCATTGAAAAAAAGAAGCTAGGGGGAGCCTTTAGCCAGGAAGAAATTGGCCAGATTGTATCTAGCTATTCCGGTGGAAGTCTGCCAGACTACCAAATGGCCGCCCTTTTGATGGCCATCTATTTTAAGGGGATGACAGAAAAAGAGACCCTGGACCTCACCCAGGCCATGGTCCAGTCAGGGGACAGCCTAGACCTATCGGATATTAAAGGGGTTAGGGTAGACAAGCATTCTACTGGGGGTGTGGGAGACACCACCAGTCTAATTCTAGGCCCTATTTTAGCCGCCTGTGGTCTAGTGGTGGCCAAGATGAGTGGCCGGGGCCTAGGCCACACTGGGGGGACCCTAGACAAGCTAGATGCCATCCCAGGCTTTTCCAGTGACCTGTCTGAAGAGGCCTTTATGGACCAGGCCAATGCCATTGGCCTAGTGATCGGGGGCCAGTCAGCCAGTTTGACCCCGGCTGATAAAAAAATGTATGCCCTAAGGGATGCCACAGGGACTGTTAATTCTATGCCCCTTATTGCCTCTAGTATTATGAGTAAAAAAATTGCCATTAAAAATGACATCCTGGTCTTAGACGTCAAGGCAGGAGAAGGGGCCTTTATGGAAAACAAGGAGGCGGCAGAAGAATTAGCCCAGCTCCTTGTGAAAATTGGTCAGGGAGCCGGCCGGAAGGTGGCCGCCCTGGTGACTTCCATGGACCAACCCCTGGGCCAGGCCATTGGCAATAGCCTAGAGGTCATTGAGGCCATAGAATGCCTCAAGGGACGGGGACCTAAGGACCTCTATGACCTGGTCTTGGCCCTGGCCCAAAAGGCCCTGGTCCTAGCTGGGGAAGAAGACCCAGACCAGGCCAAGAAGAGGGTGGAGGAGGCCCTAGAAAAGGGACTGGCCCTAGACAAGTTTAGGGACATGGTCATCTACCAGGGGGGAGACCCAGCCTGTATAGGGGACTATGCCCTCCTGCCCTCTTGCGCCTATAGTTTAGAGGTCAAGGCACCAAGATCGGCCTTTATCAAGAGACTACCGGCCCTAGAAATAGGGGAGATAGCCAGGGACCTAGGGGCTGGCCGGCTTAGTCTAGAAGATGAGCTGGACCTGGGCGCAGGTCTGGTCCTAGAGAAAAAGCAAGGGGACTTTGTGGAGAAGGGCCAAGGCCTCTGCCGGCTTTACGCCAATGATGAAGACAAGCTCCAGCTGGCCCAGGCTAGGTTTTTAGAGGTCCTGGAATTTTCAGATGAGGCCCCCAAAAACCAAGACCTTATCCTAAGTATAGTGGAATAACCATGGACAGCCTTTTAGATATTCTAACCCGAATCCCGGCCCTCTTGCTGGCTGTGGTGGGTCATGAACTGGGCCATGGCTGGGTGGCCTATCTCATGGGAGATAGCACGGCCAAAAGGGATGGCCGCCTAAGCCTAAACCCCCTCCACCACATAGACCCCCTGGGCCTTCTGTCCATGATTATTTTTCGTTTTGGTTGGGCCAAGGCCGTTCCCATTAACCCCAATGCCTTTAGGAATCGGAAGCTAGGCATCCTCTTAGTCAGCCTAGCTGGGGTGGGGGTTAATTTTCTTTTAGCCCTGGTTTTTTCTCCCCTCCTAGTTTGGTCCCTGGACCAGCCCGGTTTATTAAGTGACTTTCTAATCCAGCTGGTTTGGTACAATGTCATGCTGGGGGTCTTTAACCTAGTCCCCCTTCCCCCCTTAGATGGGTCCAAGGTCCTAGCCTCCTTTTTGCCCAGGAAGTGGGAGTTTTATTTCTACCAATATGAACGCTACTTTTATTTTCTCCTGGTCCTTGCCGTCTTTAGTGGCTTTATTAGTGGTTTTATTAGCCCCCTTATTGTGGGAATTATTGATCATCTCCTCACCTTTGGGGCCTGGGTGGTCCTATGACCTACACCATCCAGCTGCCCACGTTTAATGGGCCCATGGACCTTCTTTTAGACCTAATAAAAAAACATAAGATGAGCATCTACGACATAGAAATCCACCTCCTGTGTGATGCCTTTTTAGAAGAGATCCAGAAAATGGAAGAGTTAAACATGGACCTAACCAGCGACTTTATTGAGATGGCCTCCCTTCTTTTACGGATTAAGTCCGATTCCCTCCTTCCCAGGGAAGAAGACCTAGAAGAGGGAGAAGAGGAGGAGGAAGATCCCAGGCAGGGGCTTATTGAAAAACTCATTGAATACGAAAAGCTTAAGACCCTAACAGAGGCCCTAAATGCCCGAGGAGAATATGAAAAAAAGGCCTTTTATAAGCAGCAAGAGGACTTTTCCTACTTTAATAGCCAGGACCTTCTGGCCCAGTGTGACCTGGAAGCCTTAAGCAAGGCCTTCTACCAGATTATGGAAAGGACTCGGCGGTTGGAGAAGGCCCAGGCAGACCTAGAAGAAATTCCTCAAAGAGAATTTAGCTACCAGAGGGCCCATGGAAATATTTCTAAGGCCCTTTTAGCCAAGCCCAAGCTTATGTTTTCTGACCTCCTCAAGATAGAAGGGGGAGTGGAAGCCTGCATTGCTTATTTTTTAGTTCTTTTAGAGCTTATAAAAAACCAAGAGGTCTATGCCAGGCAGGTGGATTTTTATGAGGATATAGAGATAGGGATAAGGAGGACCTAGGAATGGAAAAGAAATTAGCAAGTTTAGAAGCCCTCCTCTTTGCCTGGGGAGACCCCCTCGAACTGGGGGAGATAGAAAAGGTCCTTAAACTAGATCCAGGAGAGGTTAGGGAGCTGGCCCAGGCCTTAAAAGACCGGCTAGAGGCCAAGGACAGGGGTCTACGCTTGGTCCAGGTGGAAGACAAGCTCCGCCTAAGCACCAAGCCCGAGTATTATGAACTTATCAAGGACTATGCCAGGGACAGGCAGATGCGGTCCCTGTCTTCAGCTGCCATGGAAACCCTAAGTATTATTGCCTACAAGCAGCCCATTATCCGGGCAGAGATTGAGGACATTAGGGGGGTCAAGTGTGACCGGGTCCTCAGGTCCCTTTTAGATGTGGGCCTTATAGAGATTTCTGGCACCCTAGACCGGCCAGGCCGGCCCAAGATCTACCAGACCACCCCCTTCTTTTTGCTTAAGTTTGGCCTAAAGTCCCTAGAAGACCTACCTAGACAGGGTCTATCAGACCTGGAAGAGATTAATTTTTTGGAGGAAGCATGAGACTACAAAAGTATATAGCCCATGCAGGCATAGCCAGCCGGCGGAAGGCGGAAAAGATGATTGAAGCAGGCCAGGTCAAGGTCAATGGCCAGGTGGTCTTGGAACAAGGCGTCCAGGTTAAACCAGGGGACCTGGTGGAGGTTAGGGGCAAGAAAATTAGCCTAGAGGAAGAAAAGACCACCCTGGTTCTAAATAAGCCCAGGGGGGTCATTTCCACGGCAGAGGATGAAAAGGGGCGGCCCACGGTTCTGGACTATGCCAAGGGCTATGAGGACCTGCGTCTGTACCCTGTGGGCCGTTTGGACCGGGACACCACAGGCCTCATTCTTTTAACTGACGATGGAGACCTAACCTACCGGCTGACCCACCCCTCCTTTGAGGTGGAAAAAACCTACCATGCCACTGTGGGTGGGATTGTGAGCCGAGAAGAAATCAAGAAACTTAGGGAGGGCATCCTCCTAGAAGACGGCATGACTGCTCCAGGCAAGTTTAAGATCATGGAAGTAAGAAACGACAAGACCCGGGTGGCCTGTACCATCCACGAGGGGAAAAACCGACAGATTAGACGGATGTTTGAAGCCCTTGGCCACCCCGTCCTCTATCTTAAGAGGATCTCCTATGGCCCCATTAAGCTGGGATCTTTGCCCTCTGGCCAGCTAAGGGGCCTAAGTGCGGCAGAAAAGAAATGGCTTAGGGCCCTAAGATGAGTTTTCTTAGAAAAAATGCCGTAGACCTAAGCCATGAGCTTATAGAAAGAAGGGTAGATAAGACCAGCCTAGTCTGTGATCTGACCCTAGGCAATGGCCATGACACCCTTTTTCTAGCCCAGAGGGCCAAAAAAGTCTATGGCTTTGACATTCAAGAGAGGGCCCTAAAAAAGACCTGGGACCGGTTAAAAGCGGCCGGCCTAGAAGATAAGGCAGAGCTTTTTTTAGTAAGCCATGAGGCTATTTTAGAAAAAATAAAAGACCCCCTGGACTTTGCCATTATGAACCTGGGCTACCTACCTGGCGGGGACAAGACCCTCATTACCAAGCCAGAGTCCACCTTAAGGGCCCTAGAAGGCCTGAGCCAGCTCTTGCGGATAGGGGGCCAGGGGGTCCTGGTCCTCTATAGGGGCCACCCTGGGGCCAGAAAAGAGGAGGAGGCGGTAAAGGCTTTTTTTGCCTCCCTGGACCAGGACCACTTTATTTGCCAGAAAATTTCTTTTGTCAACCAAAAAAACCAGGCTCCGGAGGTCTTTGTATTTGAAAAGAGGTGCTAGTTGGATATTGCAATTATAGGTGGAGGGCCGGCTGGGATGATGGCAGCCCTTTTTGCCAGTCAGTCCTCTAACCAGGTCCACCTATTTGAAAAGAATGAAAAGCTAGGAAAAAAACTTTACATAACAGGCAAGGGCCGGTGTAACCTGACCAATGCCTGTGAGGAAGAATATTTTTTAAGCCAGGTGGTGAGTAACCCCTATTTTTTATATTCCAGTATCTATTTTTTAGGCCCGGCCTCTACCATGGCCCTCTTTGAAGACCTGGGCCTAAGGCTCAAGATAGAAAGAGGGCAAAGGGTCTTTCCTAAAAGTGACCACGCCAGTGATGTGACGGCCAGCCTGGAAAGGGCCCTAAGGAAAAACCAGGTGAAAATCCACCTATCTGAAGGGGTCCTATCTATAAAAAAAGACCAAAAGTTTAGGCTAAAAACCAGCAAGAGGGCCCAGGATTTTGACCGGGTCATTATCACCACCGGGGGGATCACCTACCCCCAAACCGGGTCCACGGGAGATGGCTACAGCTTTGCTAGGGCCCTGGGCCACAAGATTAAAGAGCCCAAGGGGGCCCTGGTGGGCCTTAGGTGTGGTTTAGACCAGCTAGACAAACTATCGGGGCTAAGCCTAAGAAATGTAGAGCTCTTTAGCCGGGGGGACCTGAAAAAAAGTTTCTTTGGGGAAATGCTCTTTACCCACTTTGGGATCTCTGGCCCCATAGCCCTAAGTATGTCCTCCTACATCAACCGGCTAAAGGACGTGGACCTCTATCTGGACCTAAAGCCAGCCCTAGACTATGAGACCCTGGACCGGCGGATCCTAAGAATCCTAGACCAGTGGCCCAATAAGGAGGCCAAGACTTTAGTAGAGGACCTCCTGCCCAAAAGTCTGGTCCCCCTTGTTTTAAGACAGGCAAAAATCCCCCTAGACAAACCAGGCCACCAGTGGCGGCGGGAAGACCGAAAAAATCTAGCCCAGACCCTTAAGAATTTTCCCCTAGACTACCAGGGCCTCTTTAAGGAAGAGGGAGGAATTGTAACTTCAGGAGGGGTCCTAACCCAGGAAGTAGACCCCTCTAGCCTAGAGTCCAAGATGGTGGAAGGCCTTTATTTTGCCGGGGAGGTCCTGGACCTGGACGCCCTAACGGGGGGCTTTAATATACAGATTGCCTTTTCAACAGGGGCTCTGGCTGGCCAGTCTTGTCTAGAATAAGAGGCCGTCTTATGGTAGACTAAAATAGAATTTATGAAAAGAGGGATAAAATGAACTATGCTGTTGCCATTGATGGCCCCACAGGGGCAGGGAAAAGCAGTATTGCCAAGGAATTGGCTAAAAGACTAGGTATTTTATATGTGGATACGGGAGCCATGTTTAGGGCCGTGGCCCTTTTGGCCCTAAGAGACCTTACCCCCCCTTATAGGGAAGAAGACCTTCTGGGCCTTTTAGAGGACCATGCCATCGCCTTTGATGGGTCCGGCATAGGGATTGATGGAAAGCCCGTAGACGGCCTGATCCGGTCAGAAGAGATCTCCAACCTCTCTTCCAAGGTGGTCTCTACCCAGCCAGGGGTCAGAAAGGCCCTCCTTGAGATCCAGCAGGCCCTGGCTAAGGAAAATTCCCTGGTCATGGAAGGACGGGATATTGGGTCGGTGGTCCTGCCTGAGGCCAAGTATAAGTTTTTCCTAACGGCCAGCCCCCAGATCCGGGCCAAAAGACGCTATGACCAGCTAATGGAAAAGGGACAAGCTGCCAACTATGACCAGGTCCTAGAAGACCTGCTTGCCCGGGATAAGAGAGACAGTCAAAGGAAGGTAGCCCCCCTTGTTCAAACAGAGGACGCCATTTTAATTGACTCCTCCCACTTAAGTCAGGAGGAGACCATAAATAAAATGCTTTCTTACATTGAGGAGGCCCACTGTGCTCTATAAGCTAGCTATTTTTCTCTTAAAGCCATTTTTTTATTTCTTTTATCGAATCCAGGTCCATGGGGCCTATCCACTACCAGAGGGTCCCATGGTGGTTATTGCCAACCATAGCCATGCCCTGGACCCCTTTTTTATCTCCATCATCTTTCCCAGGAAGATCCATTGGATGGCTAAAAAAGAGCTCTATGACCATAAAATCATGGGGGCCCTTTTAAGGGGGGTAGAAACCATTCCCGTCAACCGGGAAGAAAATGACCTTAAGGCCCTAAGGGCGGCCATGGCCTACCTAAGGGAAGGAAAAGTTCTGGGCATCTTTCCAGAGGGGACCCGGGTCAAGGAAGTTGACCTCCATGGGAAAAAGACAGGAACGGCTGTTTTGGCCCACCGGATGAAGGCCACCATCATCCCCCTCTATATAGAAAGTGACTTTTCTCTTTTTAAGAAGACCCATATCTATTTTAGACCCCCCCTTAAGCTGCCCTCCGGCAAGCGAAAGGAAGAGGACTACAAGCAGGATATGGTGGGGCTAATGGCCAGGATCTATGGGATAGAGGAGGAATAAATTGGAGATTATTTTAGCAGATGTGCTGGGTTTTTGTAATGGGGTCAGACGGGCCGTCACCCTGGCCTATGAGACCGCCAGCCTAGAAGGAGAAGTTAAGAGCTTTGGAGACCTGGTCCACAACCCCAGGGTAGTAAAAGACTTAAGGGACCAGGGGGTGCAGCCCCTAGAGGAAGGGGAGGTCCCCCAGGGGATCACCGTTATTAGCCGGAGCCACGGGATGACCAAGACCCAAAAAGAAAGCTTCCTAGAAAATGGCAACACCCTTATTGACACCACCTGCCCCTTTGTAATAAGGGTCCAGGATATTGCCCGGGAGGCCACAGAAAAAAACCAAGAGATTATTTTAGTGGGCATGAAGGACCATCCAGAAGTCCAAGCCATTGCCTCTTACGCTGGAGACAATCTCCATGTGGTGGCCGGGCCAAAAGAGGTTAAAAAACTGGATTTAGATAAGGTTAATGAAATTATTTTAATATCTCAAACCACAAATAAAGAATCTTTAGTAAAAGAAGTAGAAGATACGTTAAAAGAGGTTTGCACAGGCGACATTTTAAGGTATAATACTATATGTAGAGCCACAAAAGACCGACAAGAATCTTGTGCTCGGTTGGCTAAAAAAGTGGATTGTATGCTTGTCATTGGTGGAAAAAATAGTTCGAATACAAAGAAGCTAGCCCAAGTAGCATCTGAACATTGCCAATGTGTTTATCATATTGAGACCATAGATGATATCGATATAAGACACTTATTAAAATTTAATAAAATTGGTATTACCGCTGGTGCGTCCACGCCAGATATGGTAATCAAGGAGGCTGTTAGTAGAATGGAAAATTTTAACAAGGACGAAATGACAAATGAAATGATGGAAGCTATTGATAACTCTTTTACTAGGGTTCGAAGAGGAGAAATCCTTGATGGGGAAGTCCTTTATGTGACTGATGACGAAGTCATGGTAAATATTGGTTATCGGGCTGATGGGATCATTTCAAGAGAAGAACTGTCAAACGATCCTGATGTAAAACCTTCAGACTTGTTCGAACAAGGACAAGAAATTCAAGTCTATGTTATGAAAATGGATGACGGAGATGGCAATGTCGTTCTTTCATACAAGCGTGTGGAAAGCATGAAGGTTTGGGACGACATGCAAGAAAAATATGAAAACAAGGAAAAGGTCCTTGCCCATGTCAAGAGCGTGGTTAAGGGTGGTTTAACTTGTGAAGTAGAAGGCTTAAATGGGTTTATTCCTGCCTCTCATGTTTCTGTGCGTTTCCAAAGAGACCTAAGCAAGTATGTTGGGGAAGATCTACTTTGTGAAATTATCGACTTTGATAAGGGACGTCGTAAATTCGTACTTTCCCGTAAGAATGTTGAGGCTGTTGAAATAGAAGAAAAAAGAAAAGAAATCTATGACAACATCCACGAAGGCGATGTAATCAATGGGGTAGTCCAAAGATTAACTAACTTCGGCGCCTTTGTTGATATTGGTGGCGTAGATGGTCTTATCCATATTTCTGAACTATCTTGGAACAGAGTAAAACATCCTTCTGATGTAGTGAGCCCTGGAGAAGAAGTTGAAGTTCAAGTCTTAAATGTAGACGAAGATAAGGACCGGATTGCCCTTAGCTTAAAACAAACCACTGAAAAACCCTGGGATGTCTTCACAAGAACTGTCTCTGTAGGCGACGTGGTGGAAGGTGTTCTTGTTAACATCTTAGACTTTGGTGCCTTTATCCGCTTGGAATCTGGCGTAGATGGACTCCTTCATGTGTCTCAAATTTCTAAGAAACACGTTGACAAGCCAGCAGATGTTCTAGAAGTTGGCCAAAGTGTGACTGTTAAGGTAACAGACATCAACAACGAAGAAAAGAAGATTTCCTTGTCCATGAGAGCTCTTGAAGAAGATAAAGAAGACGACAAAGAAAAGGCTCCCGAAAGGAAGGAAGCAGCAAAACCTGTCGAAAGACCTAGAAAAATAGAAAAACCTCAAGAAGAGGAAAAAGATCCTATGGAAGATCAATTAACTACAACTATTGGCGACTTGATCAACTTAAAAGGATTTGAAGAAGAATTAGAAGACTAAATGAAAATGCGCTTTCTTAGAAGGCGCATTTTTAATAGGAGAAAGTATGATAGTTGAAGGCATATTACTAGGATTTCTCCTAGGCTTGGGAGCAAGGCTGCTCTTTAAGAAGAGGCCAAGGAGGCTTGGGTTTTTTACAGGTCCCGTGGATCTTCCAGGGCTTTGGCTGTCTCTTCTAGGGGGCCTAGTATTTTTACTGGTGGTCAACTTTATAGGCTATTTTCCCCAGGAGCTAGGCCAAGGGCTTTTAAGGCATTTTGGCCTGCTTCATGGGATACTTTTATTTTTAATGGGAATAGGCTTTTTTATAGGAGGCCGGGCCCCAGGCAAGGTCCTAGCCGGTCTAGGCTTTTTTATGAACGGACTGGTGGTCCTTATTAATGGGAAGATGCCTGTCGATTTGGCCCTTTTGGCCAGACTGGGCCAGGAGGAAAAAGCCCAGCTTATTCTGGAAAACAGAGTCCTAACCCATGGGCCCATGGCGGGAAGCCGCCTGGGTTTTTTAGGCGATGGCCTGGCCTATGACCCCTGGTGGCGGGAAGCCCTTCTTATGAGTCCGGGGGATATTTTTATTGGCCTGGGACTTATGTTTATGGTTTTTCAGATGCTTGTAACTTGGCGTAAGGAGAGTGAAAATGATTGAATTTTTAAGTCGAATGATAGCCACTTTTAGAATTCAAAGTATCATTGATATTGGTATTGTAGCCATCATTGTTTATTCTCTAATTACCATTATTAAGGGGACCCGGGCAGAGCAGCTCAGCAAGGGGATTATCGTCCTCTTAGTCCTAACCAAGCTTAGTGAATGGCTAGAGTTATATACAGTTTACTACTTACTCAGTAATTTAATGACCATGGGATTTTTAGCCCTTTTGATTGTGTTTCAGCCTGAACTTAGGCGGGGCTTAGAATTTATAGGCCGGTCTTCCTCCATCAGGACCAGCCTGATGTCTAAGAAGAGTGAGGCTCAAAAAACCGTGGATGCCATTGTGGATGCGGCGGGATCCATGTCCCGTCAGAAGATTGGCGCCCTGATTATTATTGAGCGTGAAACAGGCCTAGCCGAGATTATTGATACGGGGACCATGATTGACGGTCAGGTGTCTTCGGCCCTTTTAATTAACCTCTTTATTCCCAATACCCCCCTCCACGATGGGGCTGTGGTCATAAGAAACAACCGGGTTGTTTCAGCAGCCACCTTCCTGCCCTTGACGGAAAGTAACACCGTAGCCGCAGAGCTAGGAACCCGCCATAGGGCAGCCATTGGAATTAGTGAACGGTCCGACTGCTTGAGTATTGTGGTTAGTGAAGAGACAGGCTCTATTTCTGTGGCAGAACATGGCAAAATAAGTCGCCATTTAGATTTGGCTGCCCTGGAGAAAATTCTTATAGGCCTTTATGGGAACGAAGATGAAGTGTCTTTAGACTCTATTATAAGCAGGTTGTCAGGAGGCAAAAAGAAATGAAGCGTTCTATCATAAAATATAGAGAATTAGTTAGGGCTATTATTTCTATTATTATTGCCTTTTTCTTGTGGGCCTTTGTTATGAGTGAAGTGGACCCCGTGATTACCAAGACCATCTATAAGGTGCCCATTAAGTTTGAAGGCCTAGAGACCCTCCGGGAAAAAGAATATATCCTAAATGACTTGGACGGCGCCAGTGTCAATGTGGTGGTCCGTGGCAACAGGAAGACCATTAACAGCCTGAGCCCAGAAGAAATTAGTGCTAGCGTGGACCTGTCTAATGTCATTCCAGGGGCTCAGTCTCTTAAGATAGAGGTCAAGATCAACCAGACCCAGGTGAGTCTAGTGGAGGCGGACCCAGCCAGGCTCGCTGTGGAAGTGGACCAGACAGTTACAGAAAGCTTTCCACTGGAAGTTCGGTATTCAGGAGACCTGCCAGAGGGTTATGTCCTGGAAGAGGCCGTCCTCAACGGAGACCAGGTGGAGGTTACGGGACCCAAGAAGCTCCTGGATCAAATTGATAAGCTGGTTTCCAATATTAAGCTAACAGACCGGAAGGAATCCACCCTGGTGACCAGTCCCATTTTGGTCCTAGACGAGGAAGAAAAGCCCATTAAGGACCAGCTTTCTCTAGATCCGGTAAATTCAGAAGTCCAGCTTTCTATAGCCAAGACGGCTTCTGTCCCCATAGAGATTAAGTATTCTGCAGATCCCCCGGCTGACTTTATGGCAGAAAGGGTCTCTTTAAGCCCGGCCAATGTCAGCATTATTGGAGACTCTACTGTCATTAAGAAGATTAAGAATATCGAAACAGAAGCCATCAACCCCTACAGGCTGATGGAGGGGCAAACAGAACAAGTGGGCCTGGTCCTGCCAGAAGGGGTTAGGCTGGTGAATCCTACAGACAGTTTTCTTATCCGCTATGAGCAGGGAGAAATTATTCAAAAAACCCTTGATTATCCTATAGAAGATATTAAGATAATAGGAGGAGAAGAAAAATCCTTTAGCTTTGGACAGGCGGGCCATATCCGGGTTCAAATAAAGGGGGAGGCAGGTCTTTTAAATGCCCTAGACAGCAAGGACCTAAGCCTATCCATTAGTCTAGAAGGCCTAGGTCCTGGGGACCATACCCGTCCCATAGAGGCCCAGGGGCCCAACAATATAGAGATCTTGTCCCTAGATCCCCAAGAAGTGGATATAACAATTAAATCAAAGGAAAGATAGGAGGCAGTAAGATGAAAATAGTAGACGAAGGTTTAACATTTGATGATGTCCTACTGGTGCCCAGTTATTCAGAAGTGTTACCCAACCAAACCGATACAACCACCTATATTACTAGGAATCTCAAGCTAAATATTCCCCTTATGAGTGCGGGAATGGACACGGTTACAGAATCTGAAATGGCCATTGCCATGGCCAGAGAAGGGGGCATTGGGATTATCCATAAAAATATGCCCTTTGAAGACCAAGTCCGGGAAGTAGACCGGGTTAAACGGTCTGAACATGGGGTTATCACCGACCCCTTCTCCCTTAGTCGAGACCATAGTATTCGGGATGCCGATGAACTTATGGGCCACTACCGGATTTCCGGGGTCCCCATTATAGACAAGAATGGCAAGTTAGAAGGGATCATCACCAACAGGGACATCCGTTTTGAAGATAACCTAGACCAAAAAATTGAAAATGTCATGACCAGGGAAAATTTAATTACAGCCCCGGTAGGCATCAGCATGGACAAGGCCTTGGAAATCTTGAAGAAATATAAGATCGAAAAACTGCCTCTAGTGGATGAAAACTACTATCTCAAGGGTCTTATTACCATTAAGGATATAGAAAAGACTATTCAATATCCCAATTCCGCCAGGGATGGAAGGGGCCGTCTATTGGCTGGGGCCGCCATCGGGGTGACCAAGGATGTCATGGAAAGGACAGAGGCCCTCCTAAAGGCAGGGACAGACCTTTTTGTTATTGACACAGCCCATGGCCAATCTAAGAATGTCCTAGACACCATCCGTGAGCTAAAGGCCAGCTTCCCCACCATTGAACTTGTGGCTGGGAACGTGGCCACCTACCAAGGGACCCTAGACCTTATTGATGCCGGCGCCGATGCCGTCAAGGTAGGGATTGGTCCAGGCTCTATTTGTACTACCCGGGTGGTCACTGGGGTAGGGGTACCTCAAATTTCAGCCATCATGAATTGCGCCAAGGCCGGCCGGGAAAGAAACATCCCCATTATTGGAGATGGTGGGATCAAGTTCTCTGGAGATATTCCCAAGGCCATTGCAGCAGGGGCTGATGTGGTTATGATGGGGTCTCTTCTTGCCGGGACAGACGAAAGTCCAGGGGAAGAAATTTTTGTAGAAGGCCGCAAGTATAAGAGCTACCGGGGTATGGGGTCCTTAGGGGCCATGAGCTCTGGGTCTAGTGACCGCTATTTCCAATCTGAAACTAAGAAATATGTTCCAGAAGGCGTAGAAGGCCGGGTTCCCTCCAAGGGAGAGGCCGGAGAGGTTATCTACCAACTTATGGGAGGCCTAAGGTCTAGCATGGGCTATGTGGGGGCCAAAACCATTGAAGACCTTAAGACAAAAACACAATTTGTCAAGATCAGCCCTGCCAGCCTACAAGAAAACCACCCCCACAACATTACCATTACAAGAGAAAGCCCCAACTACAACAGGGGATAAGCTAAAAGATAAGGGCCAAGACCCTTATCTTTTTTATCTGTCAAAAAAAGAAGATGGGGAATTTTTTAGTTTAATGGAGAAAAGGACTAGACCAATATTTCTTTAATGGATTGACATTTATTTTAGCTATTGATAGGATTAAAGTACTATTAGGACAGGAGGTTATTATGGAAATTGCAATAATTATGGGAAGTATTAGTGATAGAGAGGTGGCTGATGATGTGGCTAAGGTCCTAAAGGACTTTGGCGTAGGCTATAGCATGCATGTGATCAGCGCCCACAGGAGCCCTGAAAAACTAGCCCAGCTTTTAGACCAGGAAGAGGACCTAGGCACCAAGGTTTATATTGCCATGGCAGGCAAGGCAGCCCACCTGGCTGGGGTTATAGCAGGCAAAACCGTGAAGCCTGTTATTGGTCTTCCTATTAAGTCATCCCTTATGGGGGGCCTAGACTCTCTCCTATCAACTGTTCAAATGCCCTCTGGGGTCCCTGTAGCTACCGTGGCCGTCAATGGAGGCAAGAATGCTGGTCTTTTGGCCCTTCAAATCCTAGCCCTTTCTGATGAAGACCTAAATAAAAAACTAAGGAACTACAAGCTGGACATGGCCCAGGACGTTGAAGCCATGGATGCTAAATTAAAAGAAGACTAAGAGGAAAGCGATGAAAACAGACATTGAAATAGCCCAATCGATTACACTAAAACCCATTTACGACATAGCTGAGAAAATCGATTTAAGCCAGGAGGATCTTTATCCCTATGGCCCCCACATGGCCAAGATCAATAGTTCTTGTTTAAATCAACTTTCCCAAAAAGAAGGAGGCAAGCTTGTTTTAGTCACCTCCATTAACCCGACCCCTGCAGGAGAGGGAAAGACAACCACCAATATAGGCCTTAGTATGGCCTTAAATAGCCTAGGCTACTCCTCCATAACCACCCTGAGGGAACCTAGCCTAGGCCCTGTTTTTGGCATTAAGGGCGGGGCTGCTGGCGGGGGCTACAGCCAGGTCCTGCCCATGGAGGCCATTAACCTTCATTTTACAGGGGACTTTCACGCCATTACTTCGGCCAACAATTTGATCTGTGCAGCCCTGGACAACCATATCCACCAGGGCAACGACCTGGGGATTGACCCCAAGACCGTGACCTTTAACCGGGTCCTGGATATGAATGACCGGGCCCTTAGGGAGATTATTATCGGCCTGGGGCCCAGCAAAAACGGGGTGGTTAGAGAAGACCATTTTGATATTGCCGTGGCTTCAGAAATTATGGCCGTCTTTTGTTTGGCTAAGGACCTAGACGACCTAAGAGACCGGGTGGGCCGGATTCTTTTGGCCTCTAGCTACAAGAAGGAACCCATCTATGTAAAGGACCTGGGGGTTGAAGGGGCCGTGACCCTTCTCTTAAAGGATGCCCTCCAGCCCAACCTGGTTCAAACAGCCGAACATACACCGGCCATTATCCATGGGGGCCCCTTTGCCAACATAGCCCACGGGTGTAACTCCATTATTGCCACCAAGACAGCCATGAAACTTTGTGACTACACCATTACAGAGGCAGGTTTTGGAGCAGACCTAGGGGCTGAAAAATTCTTAGACATTGTCTGCCCAGAGGCGGGCCTTAAACCTGACGGGGTTGTGGTGGTGGCCACCATCCGGGCCCTAAAATACCATGGGGGTCTAGAGGTAAAAGACCTGGAAAAAGAAGACATTCCGGCCTTAAAAAGAGGTTACGCCAACCTAGGCCACCATGTGAAGAATATGGGCAAGTTTGGCCTAGCCAGTCTTGTTGCCATTAACCGTTTCCCCACGGATACCCAGGCAGAAATTGACTGTCTAAAGAAACTTTGCCAAGAGGACAAAACCCCCATTGTCCTATCAGAAATTTGGGCCAAGGGGAGTGCCGGTGGCCAGGAAATGGCTCGGGCCGTGGTGGACCTATGTGAAAAAGAGTCTAACTTTGCCCCCCTTTATGACCTGGACCTTCCCCTGGAGGATAAATTGCTTAAGCTAGCCAAGGAAATTTATGGGGCTGGCCAGGTGGACTATACGGCAGAGGCTAGAAAAGAGCTTGAACAGATTAAGGCCCTAGGTGGGGACCAACTTCCCATCTGTGTGGCTAAGACCCAAATGTCCATTTCAGACGACCCCAATAAGAAGGGGGCCCCCCAAGGCCATACCCTAACGGTTCGAGAAATGAAACTGTCCAATGGGGCAGGCTTTGTGGTCATTAAGACAGGCGAGATCATGACCATGCCAGGCCTACCCAAAGAGCCCGCTGCCAATAAGATGGACGTGGCCAAGGATGGCCAAGCTATGGGACTATTTTAGGAGGTGGCCATGGCCTATCAATCACGAATCAAGGATAAAAATACGGATGCCTTATTTGAAGCCATCCTTTTATTAGAAAATGAAGAAGAATGCTACCGATTTTTTGAGGACCTATGCACCATTAAGGAGCTTAAGGCCATTTCACAAAGGTTGGAAGTGGTAAAACTTTTGGCTCAGGAGAAGACCTACCAAGAAATCGAAGAAAAAACCTCAGCCTCCACAGCCACCATTAGCCGGATCAACCGGGCCTTAAATTATGGGGCTGATGGCTACCGGCTTATTTTAAAAAGACTGGGTTATATAGAAGAAGAATAAAAAATCCTGAGGCTAAGCCTCAGGATTTTATCTTTAGGTCTAGGGGGTCCAAGCTTTTTTGGTGGGGGTCCACCTGGAGGCTGGCATAGTTTACATAAATGACCAAGCCCTTTTTCTTGGAGGGATGGCGGGAGACATGGGCCCTTTGGGTATAGTCGACCTCTACCTTGGTAGACATTTTTTGCTTGCTAAAGTGGGCGGCCAGGACACTCCCCTTGTAGAGGAGGTCTTGGGGGACTGGGTCCTGGTCAGTTTTTAGGATCACATGGGACCCGGGACCCTCCTTGACGTGGAACCAGTAGTCTTTTTTGGCGGCAAATTTCAGGGTTAGCTTATCATTTTGCCGGCTGTTTCTGCCCACATAGAAAGTATCCCCCTGGGGCGTTACAAAGACATAGGGTTTACTTTGCCTGTCCTCCTTTTTCTTTTTAGAGGGCTTTTGCTTGCTTTGGCGTTTTTTCAAGAAATCCAGGTTAAATTCTTCATAGAGGTCATTTAGGTCCTCCATATCCTCGGCCAGGTCCAGGGAATAGAGGGCATTTTCCAGGTAGTTGATTTCAGACTGGGTCATCCGGTACTGGGCCCCCAGGACCTTGTCTGCATGCTTAAGTTTAGAATATCGCTTATAATATTTGCCGGCGTTTTGATTGGGGCTTATATTTTTATTTAGGGGGATGGTAATGGGGGCCATATCCTGGTAGAAGTTTTCCAACTCCACCTGGTCTACCCCCCTGGGGACCTTCCAGGCATAGGAAGAGAGGAGGTCGCCATAGACCTTGTACTTTTCCCGGTTTTTAGCATCGTCTAAGTCCCTGGATAGGCGGGACAATTTTTTGGAAGACTTTTCTAACTGTTGGTTGATGTTTCTTTCCAGGGCCTGGCGCCGTTGCTTAAAACGAGAGGAGACCTCCTTATAACCATAGACCTGGTCCAAAAGCTGGGACATGGTGGGATAGGTCTTTTTGGGAGTAGACCCATACTGGCTTAAGCTGATGGCGCCAAAGGCAATAAGGTCCTGGTGGTCAAAATAAGAGCTGGGCTGGTAGTCATGGTTTTTTAGGAGGGTCATGACACTAGAAAAACCGGCAAAGAGGTCTTCCTTTTCTTCCTCCAAGCTGCCCAGGGACCGGGACAGGTCCAGCTGGGCCCGGTAGGCCATTTCCCTGGCCATGAGGGGACTGATTCCCATATAATTTTTAAGGAAGAAGTTTTTAAGGTTTTGGGCCTCTGGAGAGGCAGCTAATTTTTCAAAAAAGCCTGCCCTGTCTTCTTCCAGGGGATTGGCCGCCGTGATAATCTGGTCCAGCTCATAGGGAAGACCCGGCAGGACCTGGCGAACCCGGGAGATGGAGTGGTTAATCCGCTTAATGGCATCAATAATCCGGCCGGTCTCTTCATCCACCAGGATAATATTAGAGTGCCTTCCCATAACCTCAATAACAAGAGACTTGACCACCTGGTCCCCCAGGTCGTTGGTGGACAGGCAGCGGATCTTTAAGACCCGGTCCATCCCCACTGGGTCAAAGCCCAGGATCCGGGCTCCCTCTAGGTGCTTTCTTAAAAGCATACAAAAGACAGGGGCCTGGGCGGGGTTTTTTCTTTTTTTCTCACTTAGGTAAAAACGGGCGTGGCTACTGGAGGCAGACAGTAGGAGGCTGCCCCTGTTTTTTCCATTTCTAAGATGGAGGACCAGGTCCTCATCTTCAGGCTGGTAGATCTTATCTATTTTTCCATCTTTAAAATCTAAATTAAGTTCGTGGCTAAGGGCCCGAACAACACTTCCGTCAAAACTCACATTTTCCTCCTTGCTGGCTTAAGAATCTTTTTAAATTCTTCTCTCCATGTTATAATAGCATACAATAAGGGGGAAAGGCTATGTTAAGTATGACAGGTTACGGGCAAGCAGAGATAAGTAGGGGGTCCTACCGTGTTAATATTCAGATGAGGTCGGTTAACCATAAGTATCTGGATATTCGGATCCATTCAAATGATAAGTCAGTTAAGCTAAGCCAAGAGATAGAGGCCCAGATAAAGGACCGGATCCACCGGGGCCACCTAGAGCTTAAGGTCCAGATCAATAAAGAAGAAGAGACCCAAAAAAAATTTTTAAATGAGGAGGTCTTTTCTGGCTACTTGTCTATCTACAAGAAGGGTCTTGACCTGGCTGGAGAAGACCTTCCCCTAGACATGGCCTGGATCCTAAGGCAGGAGGGGGTTATAGAAACCCTGGAAGAGGAAGATGAGGACCTGCTTTTGGGCCTAGTTAAAGAGACCCTAAGCCAGGCCCTAGATGACCTGGTGGCGATGCGAAAAGTAGAGGGCAAGAAGCTAGAAGAAGACATGAGGGGCGTCCTAGAGGACCTCAAGAAGAGGACAGACCAGGTGGCCCGTCTATCTGACCAAGGGATGGATGAGAAAAAAGACCTCCTCCACCAACGAATTGAGGGTCTGATTTCAGAATACGGGGTGGATGCCCAAAGATTGGCTACAGAAATGGCGATTTTAGTCGACAAGTTAAGTATTGACGAAGAAATCGTAAGGATGGCCTCTCATATCCAGCAATTTCATGGTATAATGGCTTTAGAAAAGCCTAAGGGAAGAAAATTAGACTTCCTCCTCCAGGAGATGAACCGGGAGGCCAATACCATGGGGTCTAAGGCCCAGGATATAGCCATCCTCCATCTTATTGTAGATATGAAGGCGGACATTGAAAAAATACGTGAGCAAGTTCAAAATATAGAGTAAAGGCGTGGAGTTGTGATAGCGTGGATAGGAAGATGATAAATATAGGCTTTGGAAATATTGTGTCCATAGACCGGATTATTGCCGTCATAGGGTCAGAATCGGCCCCTGTAAAACGGATGATTTCTGAAGCCAGGGGCCGGGGCCTCTTAATTGATGCCACCTTTGGAAGAAAGACCCGGTCTGTGATTATATGTGATACAAACCAGCTGGTTTTGGCCTCCATCCAGCCTGAGACAATAGCGGGTAGGATCAATGGTCAAGCGAGTTTGGATATGGAATAGAAAGGGTAGGTGCGATTTGGCAAAGGGATTTTTATTAGTTATCTCAGGCCCCTCAGGGAGTGGGAAGGGCACAGTAAGTGCGGCCTTAATGGCTAAGCACCAGGATATTAAGTTTTCCACGTCTGTGACCACAAGGCCACCTAGACCTAGTGAAGTGGATGGAGAAAATTATTTTTTTAGGACCCAGGCAGAATTTGAAAGGATGGTAGAAGAAGACCAGCTCCTCGAATATGCCTTTGTCCATACCAACTACTATGGGACCCCTAAGGACTTTGTCTTTAGTGAGGTAGAAAAGGGAGAGATTGTCCTTTTAGAAATTGATGTCCAAGGGGCCATGCAGATTAAGGAGAAGTACAAGGAGGCCGTCTTTATCTTCCTTTTGCCCCCGACCATGGAAGAGTTAAAGCAGCGGATTATAGGCCGGGGGACAGAGTCTGAAGAAGATATTAAAACTCGTTTTTCCAATGCCTTTAAGGAATTAGACTTTGTGGGAGAATATGACTACTTTGTGGTCAACGACCAGGTAGACCAGGCTGTAGAAGATATAGAAAATATTATTGCCGCTGAAAAACTTAGGGTAAAAAGGCAAAAGAATATAAAAGAAGACATGATAAGAAAAGGAGAATTAGATTGAACATACCCTCATTTGACCAATTAAGCAAGATTACCGACAGTCGTTATTCTGCTGTGATGCTGATTGCCCAAAGGGCCAGGCAGCTTTTAGACGGAGACGACCAGCTGGTGGACCTGGACTCCAACAAGCCCGTATCCATTGCCATGGAAGAGGCAGTTCAAGGAAAAATCACCTATGGGAGTAAGGAAGAGGCCCAAAGGCAAGAGTGGATCAAGTCAGAAAGGCGGCGCTTAGAAAGACTAGCTAGTCGGGACCGAGAAGAAGAGGAATAGGCAAAGGAGCCCAAGATGCTTAAAGACAAAAATATTCTTTTAGGAGTTACAGGAGGCATTGCAGCCTACAAGTCTTTAGACCTGGTGAGCCGGCTAAAAAAAGCAGGAGCCCAGGTTAAGGTGGTTATGACCGAGGCAGCCACAGCCTTTGTGACCCCCCTTAGTTTCCAAACCCTATCTGAAAATGTGGTCTATAAGGACATGTTTAGCCCCCTATCCAATATGGAAGTGGAGCATATTTCCCTGGCTAAGTGGGCAGATGTGATAGTTATTGCCCCGGCCACGGCCAATACCATTGGCAAGATAGCCCAGGGTATTTCTGACAATATGCTGACCACCATTATTGCCGCCGCCCGGTGTCCCATTATCCTAGCTCCAGGCATGAACACCTATATGCTAGATAATAGAAGGACCCAAAAGAATATGGACCTGCTTGAGCAGGAAGGCTTTATTATTTTAGAGTCTGCCAGCGGCCGTTTGGCTTGTGGGGATGTGGGCCGGGGCAAGATGATGGAGCCCCAGCTTATTTTAGAGCACATAGACTTTGTTTTAAGCCCCAAGGACCTTAAAGGAAAAAAGGTCTTGATTACAGCAGGCCCCACCCAAGAAAAGATAGACCCTGTTCGCTATGTGTCTAACCACAGTTCCGGAAAAACAGGCTATAGCCTAGCCGTAGAGGCCAGAAACCGAGGCGCCCAGGTTATCCTGGTAACAGGCCCCACGGCCCTGGACCTGCCCTGGGGGATCCAGGTAGAAAAGGTGACCTCCACCGAGGATATGTTTAAGGCCGTAGAAAGGCATTTTGATGAGAGTGATATTCTTATTAAGTCTGCTGCCCCTAGCGACTTTAAGCCGGCCCACTACAGGGAAGAAAAGATCAAAAAAGAAGGCCGGGACAAGATGAGCCTAGACCTAGCCCCCAACCCAGACATTGCCAAGCACTTTGGCCAAAAAAAGGACCATCAATTTATTGTGGGCTTTGCAGCAGAAAGCCATGAGCTTAAGGCCAATGCCAAGAAGAAGCTTAAAAATAAGAACTTTGATTTTATTGTGGCCAATAATATTACAGCGCCAGGCACAGGCTTTAGGCATGACACCAACCAAGTGAGCATCTACTATGCCAACGGGGACAGTGAAGATTTGGCCATGATGACTAAGACCCAGGTAAGTAGGGAAATTATTTCAAGAATAGTGGAAAGACTTTAAAGCTAGAGTTTCTCTAGCTTTTTTGGAGGGAAGATATGTACCTTGATCTCTTTATAAAAAAACCCATAAGGCAAATTGATCAGCTCTATACTTATTCTGTTCCCTCAGACTTAGAAGATCAAGTGGAAGTGGGTAAGCGGTGCCAGGTTTCCTTTGGGCGGGGGGACCGGCAGGAGATCGGCTACATCATTGGGGTTAGGCAGGAGGCCCCCTCCGCCAAGTATGAGATAAAGGCCATTAACCAGGTCCTAGATGAAAGGCCCATCTTAAGTCAAGAGGCCATTGATTTAGGACTTTTTATGCGTAGGCGCTATCTCACTAGCTATGTCCAGGCCTTTAGCCCCCTTCTTCCAGAGGCCTCCATTGGGTCTGTTAGGGAGGGCTTTGTTCCCTTGGATAAAAAGAGCCCCCAAGTCCAAGGCCTCTTTAGGGGCCGGGACCTCCTTTATAGGGCCAGCTTGGCCCCGGAAGAAGAAGGGGTCCTAGAAGACCTTCTTAAAAAGGGCCAGATAAAACGGGTCCTAAGGCTTCGGTCTGCCCAGGACCAGCTCTATAAGGACTACTACCAGGTTACAGACAAAGAAAAGCCCAAGCTAAGCAAGAAGCAGGAGGCCCTCTACGAATTTTTAAGCCAGGAAGGCCCCAAAAAGAGAAAAGACATCCTAGAGGCCTTGGGCATTAGTGATAGCCCCATCAAGACTTTAGAGGGCAAGGGGCTTATCGAGAGGGTTCACCTAAGGGAGGACCTCCTTTTTAAAAAGGAGGCCCTTCCCTTAAAAGAGGCAGGGCAAATAAGCCTCAACAAGGACCAGGCCAAGGCCTATGGGGATATTTTAAAGGACCCCCAGGGGATCCACCTCCTCCATGGGGTCACCGGCAGTGGGAAGACAGAGGTCTATATTAAGCTAACTCGGCATATGCTAGAAAGAGGCCAGGGTCTGATTCTTATCCTACCTGAAATTAGCTTAACTCCCATGATTAGGGACCGGTTTAAAAGGCATTTTGGGAGCCAGGTCTCTATTTTACACAGCCGTCTAAGCCAGAAGGAGAAGGCCCAGGAATGGGTGAGAATAAGACAGGGCCAGGCTAAGATCGTTATTGGAGCCCGGTCGGCTGTCTTTGCCCCCCTAGAAAATTTGGGCATGATCATTATAGACGAGGAACATGAGGAAAGCTACGGCTTTCACAACCAGCTTCGTTATGACACCAAGGAGGTGGCTGAAAAAAGAAGCCAGCTAGAAGGGGCAGGCCTTCTCCTGGGCTCGGCCACCCCTTCTGTGACCTCCTACTACCGGGCCAGAAAGAAGGACATCCAGCTCCACCAGCTCAAGCACCGGGCAGTGGAGGGGGCCCAGCTGCCCCAGGTCCATATTGTGGATATGCGGGAGGAGCTGGCCCGGGGGAATGTGTCTATCTTTTCCCAGGCCCTCTACCAAGAGCTAGGGGCCTGTTTAGAGAGAAAAGACCAGGCCATTCTCTTTTTAAACCGGAGGGGCTACAGTCACTTTATGTCCTGCCGGTCCTGTGGCCATGTGGTGACCTGCGACCATTGTGATATTTCCATGAGCTACCACCAGTCTATAGGCCGCCTGCTTTGCCACTATTGCGGGTCCACCAAGCCCAGACCCACCACCTGTCCCCAGTGTGGCAGTCCCTATATTAAGGAATTTGGGGTAGGCACAGAGCAGCTGGAAGACTTGGTTAAGGAAGCCTTTCCCCAGGCCCGGGTGGCTAGGATGGACCGGGACACCATGAATCAAAAGGACAGGTATGAAGAGGTCTACCAGGCCATGAAAAAGAGGGAGATAGACATCCTGTTGGGGACCCAGATGTTAACCAAGGGCTTTGATTTTGAAAGGGTCACCCTGGTGGGGGCCATTGCTGCAGACACCTCCCTAAACTTTCCCACCTACAATGCAGCAGAAAGGACCTTCCAGCTCTTAACCCAGGTCAGTGGCCGGGCGGGCCGGTCACAACGTGGAGGCCAGGTCTTTATCCAGACCTACCAGCCGGACCACTACAGCCTAAAACGGGTCCAAAACCAGGATTATCTTGGTTTTTATGAGGAGGAAATTCAAGGGAGAAAAATTTTAGGCTACCCTCCCTTTGCCAAGCTTTTTTATATTAGGCTATCAGGAAAAAACCAGGCCCAAGTGGAGGAGGAGCTGGTCCTTTGGCAAAAGACCCTCACCACCATGCTAGAAAAAGTAGGCCTCCATCTCTATATAGGCCAGGCCACCCAAAGACCCAGGATCAAAAATCACTTTAGCTACCAAATTCAGGTTAAGTGCCCAAATTCTGAGTTGGACTTGTTATTATATGAGTTTAGACGGGTATTAAATAACTATTATATGAACATAAACAAGAAGGGGATAAAGATAGATATTCTCGTTGATTAAGGAGTGATAATTTGGCTATTCGACAAGTCAGGGTAGAAGGAGACCCTATTTTAAGAAAGAAAAGTCGTCTCATAGAAAAATTTGATGACAAGTTAAAAGACTTGACTGAGGACCTATTTGACACCATGTATGATGAAGATGGGGTGGGTCTGGCAGCTGTCCAAGTGGGTCTTTTAAGGCGGCTTATTGTGGTAGATGATAGGGATAGCTTTAAGGGGGCCTTGGTCAATCCCGAGATAAGTGCTTGCTCTGGAGAGGAAGAGGGAGTAGAGGGCTGCCTGTCCATTCCCGGTAAGCTGGGCAAGGTCGACCGCTACGAAAAAATCACCGTCCACTACCAAGACCTAGAGGGCCAGGACCAAGAGCTCCAGGCAGAGGGCTTTTTAGCCAGGATCCTCCAACATGAAATCGACCACACCCAGGGCATCCTCTACAGGGACCGGGCTAAGGAAATGTATGAGGCACCAGTTGTAGAAGGTGTAGAGGATGACCATGAATAAAATAAAGACCATATTTTTTGGAACGCCAGACTTTTCGGTTCCCGCCCTGGAGGTCTTACATGAACTAACAGACCTTAGGCTGGTGGTGACCCAGGAAGACAAGCCCAAGGGCCGGGGAAAAAAGGTCCTGGCTTCTCCAGTAAAGGCAAGGGCCCTAGAACTGGGGATAGAGGTTTTTCAGCCTTCAAGTATCAATACCCAGGAGTCCCAGGCTAAACTAGAGGCCCTAGGGGCCGACCTCTTTGTGGTAGTGGCCTATGGGCAGATCCTTAAAAAACCCGTCCTAGAGGCCCCTAAGTTAGATATTATTAATATTCATGCCTCCCTCCTCCCCAAATATAGGGGGGCGGCCCCCATAGAAAGGGCCATCCTAGAAGGAGAAAGAGAAACAGGCGTAAGCATTATGAGGGTAGAAGAGGGACTAGATTCTGGCCCAGTGGCCCTGATGAAGTCCTGTCCCATAGGCCATAAGAACGCCCAGGACCTAAGGGAGGCCCTGGCAGATTTAGGGGCCCAGGCCCTAAGGGACTATCTAGGCGCCCTAGAAGAGGGAAGGGTCTCCTTTAAGGACCAAGACCATGACCAGGCCACCTATGCCCATAAGATCCATAATGAATTGGGGGCCTTGGACTTTCTAGGGGAGACCTCCCAAGAAAGCCTTAACCGGATCCGGGCCCTAAGCCCCAAACCAGGAGCCTACTTTTATTTAGAGGGAGAAAAAATCAAGGTCTTTGAAGGGGCCTTGGCCCCCCAAGAAGAAGGGGGAGAACCTGGAGACCTAAGGGTCCGGGGACCTCGGCTTTTTATAAGGGCTAAAGATGGATTTTTAGAGGTCAAGAGCCTCCAAAGACCTGGTAAAAAAAGGATGGATGTAGCCAGCTTTTTAAATGGCTATCCCATTAAAGAAGGAAGCCAGGTAAACTAGAAAGACTAGGTGATAAACGATGATGTTTTATGGTTTTGAGTATATGATTTATATTATTCCAGGTTTGCTTTTAGCCATGTACGCCCAGGCCAAGGTGAAGTCTGCTTTTTCAACCTACTCTCAAGAGGCCAGTGGTTTAAATAAGCCGGCTTATCTTTTTGCCAGGGAAATCTTGGATAAAAACCACTTAAGCCATGTGGCCGTGGAGCCAGTTAGGGGAAGCTTAACGGACCACTATGACCCGAGAACCAAGGTCCTTCGCCTAAGTGAGACAGTCTACAACTCCTCCTCTGTGGCCGCCATTAGTGTAACCACCCACGAGATTGGCCATGCCCTTCAAGATGATTTGGGCTACGCCCCCCTAAGGCTACGGTCTATCCTGGTTCCAGCAGCCAACCTAGGGTCTAACTTGGCCTTTCCCCTTATTATTGTAGGTTTTATCTTTGGGGAATTTTTTACCAAGCTGGGGATTTCTCTTTTTATGGTGGCGGTTCTTTTCCAACTGGTGACCCTACCTGTGGAATTTAACGCCTCCAACCGGGCCAAGGATATTTTGTCTTCCGGCTACCTGCCCCAGTCTAAGCAAGGGGGCGTTAACAAGGTCTTAAACGCAGCGGCCCTGACCTATGTGGCTAGCTTGGCAGCTGCCATTGGGACCCTTTTGAGACTCATGGCCATTGCAGGCTATGGCAGGAGGAGAGATTAGATGAATGAAAGAGAATCAGCCTTAAGGGTCTTGCTTCTTATGGATGAGGGCGTCTTTATGAACGACGCCCTTTCTCGCATTTCTGATAAAAAGGCCTCCCTCAGGGAAAAAGGCCTGAGGATGCAGCTGGTAAGAGGAAGCCTGACCCACAAGCTCTACCTGGACTATGTCCTGGGGAAGTTTTCAAAGATCCCCCTAGATAAGCTTCACCGTCCCATTTACTGGATCCTACTTATGGGCATCTACCAGATGCGGTTTTTAGACCGGGTCCCAGAGGCTGCCATAGTCAACGAGGCCGTTAAGCTGGCTAAGAAATGGGGCAACAAGGGGAGCCAGGGCTTTGTCAATGGGGTCCTTAGGGCCATAGCTAGGTCCAAAGAAGAGGCCTTTAAAATCCAGGTTAAAGATAGGAAGAAAAGGCTAAGTATTAGCTATTCTCTCCCCCAGGAATGGGTGGAATATTTTTTAAAAAATGATAAAATAAAGGATGTAGAAAAATTCTTTGCAGCCAACAACCAGGAGGCCCCCCTTAGTATCCGGGCCGTGGGCCTGGATCCTTCTGACCTGGAGGAAAGGCTGGCCCAGGAGGGTTTTAAGACCCGGCGGTCTCCCCTGGCCAAGGAGGGGCTGGTGGTAGAAGATCCCCAGGGCATCTTTGAAAGCCAGGCCTTTAAGGAGGGCCTCTTTTATGTCCAAGACCTGGCCTCCCAAAGGGTGGTGGCCGCCTTTAGTCCTGGAGAAAACCTAAGGGGCCTCGACTTGTGTGCCGCCCCAGGAGGCAAGAGCTTCCAGTTGGCCGAACTTTGCCAAGGGGGCCTGGTCTCCTGTGATATTGATAAGAAGAGGCTAGGCCTTATAAGGGAAAATATGGACCGGCTAGGGATTAAAAATATCCGCCTGGTCCACCAGGACGGGTCCAAGGCCTTCAAGGAGGAGATGGGGTCCTTTCAAAGGATCCTGGTGGATGCCCCCTGCAGTGGTTTTGGTCTTTTAAGGCGGAAGCCCGAGATCAAGTACCGGGTCAAAAAAAAGGACATAGAGGCCTTGAGCCGCTTACAGGGAAAAATTTTACAGAATGCGTCAAATTATCTAGACCCTAAGGGGGAACTGGTCTATAGTACCTGTAGTGTTCTAGAAGAAGAAAATGAAAAAGTCATCCAAGGCTTTTTAAGTAACAACAAGCACTTTAAAAAGGCAGGTCCTCCTGAACGTTTGTGGCCCCATGAGGATGGGACGGACGGCTTTTTTATACAAAAGCTTGTACGAAAGGAATAAGACATGCACTGGAGTCACATGCTGGAAAGTGAGCTAAGGACCTATTTAAAAGACAAGGGCTATCCCGCCTATAGGGGGACCCAGCTTTTTGAGGCCCTCCACCACCACCATAAAGGGAAAGAGGAGATTACTAACCTCCCCAAGGACCTTTTGGGAGACCTGGAAGACCTTAAGGAAGAGCTAAAGATTGAATATGTCCTCTCTTCTCAAATAGATGAGACCAAAAAGATGATCTACCGCCTGTGGGATGGGGAGATTATAGAGGGTGTCCTTATGAAATACCAGCATGGCTATAGCCTTTGCGTGTCTACCCAGGTGGGCTGTTTGATGGGGTGCTCCTTTTGTGCCTCCACCGTCAATGGCAAGGCCAGGGACCTGTCAGCCTATGAAATTGCCTCCCAGGTCTATAGGGTAGAAGATTATTTTGATATCTCCATTTCCAACATTATCCTCATGGGAAGTGGGGAACCCCTGGACAATTATGAGGCCGTTATCCGGGCCCTAAGGCTCCTCCACGAAGAAAGGGGCCAGTATATGTCCTACCGGAATATGACCCTGTCTACTTGTGGCCTGGTGCCAGGCATCTTGAGTCTGGCCCGGGAGGACCTGCCTATTACCCTGGCTATTAGTCTTCACTATACAGACCAAGAGCTTAGGGCCCACTATATGCCCATAGGGAAAAGATATCCCTTAGACGAGCTTAGGCAGGCCTTAGAGGACTATTATCAAAAAACAAGACAAAGGATTACCATTGAATACACCCTAATTGAGGGAATAAATGATAAAATAGAGGATATTAAGGGCCTAGAAGATTTTGTTAGACATTTTCATAGCCATATTAATGTGATTCCCCTTAATCCGGTGGATAGCTTTGCTGGAGACCGGCCAGAGAGGCGGCATGTAGAAGACTTTGCCAAGGCCCTTCAAAAAAAGGGACTTAATGCAACTATCCGGAGGGAACTGGGAAGAGATATAGCGGCCTCTTGTGGTCAGCTAAAGGCAGCCTATAGCTTAGATGAATGAGGGCGTGATAAGATGAAGGTTCATGTAAAAACGGAAACAGGTAGAAGAAAAAACAACGAAGATAGTTATTATATATCCCCAGACCAGGAGCTCTTGATCCTGGCAGATGGGATGGGGGGCCATGCAGCCGGAGAAGAGGCCAGCCGCATGGCCACAGACCTTATTAAAAACTACTTAAGTAAGGAAGACCTAAAGGGTCCTGATAAAATCAAAAAGGCCCTAAAGAAGGCCGTCTTAGAGGCCAACAGGACCATTTACCAAAGGGCCCAGGCAGACCCGGACCTAAAGGGGATGGGGACCACCCTAAGCCTGGTTTATTTTTATGAGGAAGACCTCTACTATCTCAACATAGGAGATAGTCGGATTTATATCCTAGGCCATAAGGACCTCTTCCAACTTTCTAAGGACGATAGTTTTGTAAATTACCTGGTGGAAATTGGGGATATTACCCGGCAGGAGGCCCGAGTCCATCCCCAGAAAAACATCCTTACCAAGGCCCTAGGCAGCTTTGAAGACCTGGAGGTGGAGGTGGACCGTTTTGATGGCAAGAAGGTTAGAAAGCTCCTCTTGTGTACAGACGGTCTAAGTGATGTTTTAGAAGAAGAAGCCATTTATAAGATCTTGGTTTCTGACAAGACCCTTGAGGAAAGGACCGACATGTTGGTGAAAAAGGCCCTAGACCTAGGGAGCCGAGATAATATTACTGTTATTGTGATGGATAGGGAGTAGGTGAGGCAGATGATTGGAAATATCTTAGCAGATCGCTATGAAATACTAAAGAAAATAGGAACTGGAGGCATGGGGGACGTCTTCCAAGCCCATGACCGCCGGCTAGACCGGATTGTAGCCATTAAGACCCTTAAGACCGAGTATAATGACGATGAAAATTTCATTAGGAAATTTAGGCGGGAGTCCCTGGCTGCTGCCAGCATATCCCATCCTAATATTGTTAGTATTTATGATGTGGGGGTTGAAACCGTCAATGATTCAGACCTCTATTACATCGTCATGGAATTTATAGATGGTAAAACCCTTAAGGACCTGGTTAAGGAAGAGGGGAAGATTAGCCAAAACCTAGCCCTAAATTATACGGTCCAAATTTGTGAGGCTCTTAAGGTGGCCCACGGCAAGGATATTGTCCATAGGGACATTAAGAGCCAAAATATTATGCTCACCAAGGACAACCGGATCAAGGTGACAGACTTTGGGATTGCCCGGGTGGCTGGCAACACCACTGTGACAGCAACCAATGCGGTCATGGGCAGTGTCCACTACTTTTCTCCTGAACAGGCCAGGGGGCAAACAGTAGATGCCCGTTCAGACATCTATTCTTTAGGGATTGTTCTTTTTGAAATGCTAACAGGCCAGGTGCCCTTTGACTCAGAAAATCCCATTACCGTGGCCCTTATGCATGTCCAAAACCGCATGCCCCTTCCCTCTGAACTAAATCCCAGTGTGAGCCCGGCGGTGGACCATATCTTCTCAAAAATGACAGAGAAAAAACCCCAGGAACGCTACGACAATGTGAGCCAGATCATTACAGATATTAAGGATGTCCTCCTTAATCGCCAGGCCCAAGAGGTAGGCCAAACCACTGTTATGGCCCCAGGCCTCTTTCCCTCCTCTTCAGCCCAGCCCAGTAAGGGCCAAGCCAAGAAGGAAGGGCCAGAGGAGGGGAAGGAAGGACCCAAAAAGAAAAAGGGGTCTCTTCCCCTGGGCATGTTAGGGGCCCTGGTGGCGGTCTTATGTATTGCCGGCCTAGTCTTTGCAGGGCCCAAGATAAAAAATTTCTTCCAGGCAGAAGAAATGGTTATTGCAGCAGATAACCTGGTGGGCTTGACCCTAGAAGAGGCCCAGGCCCTAGCTAATGAAAAGGGTTACCAGATTAAGGTCATAGCCAGCGAAGAAAGGGATGATGTGGCAGAAAACACCGTCCTAAGCCAGGATGTAGAGCCCAATACAGAGCTTAAGGAAGATGATGTGGTGGGGGTCACAGTCTCCAAGCTGCAAGAATATGTGGTCGTACCGGACCTAGAGAATATGAGTTTTGACCAGGCCCAAAGAATCCTAGACCGTCTAAACCTAAAACTAGAGATAGCCAAGTATGAAGACGATGACACCGTCCCCAAGGACCGGATCATCTCCCAAAACCCCATAGAAGGGGCCTCCATAGCCAATGGGGGGACCGTTTCTGTAGTGATGAGCTCTGGCGCCAATGAAGAGATGACCCAGGTGCCCAACCTAACAGGGGTGGGTCTGGAAAAGGCCAAAGAGCTTTTAGCCCTACAAAATCTAGAGCTGGGCTCTGTAGGGGAAAAGGAAAATTATTCTGTAGACGAGGGAGAAGTCTGCTGGCAGCAATATGCACCCGGCAGCCAAGTTAAGGAAGGAACAAAAGTTGACGTCTATATTGCCTCTAGGCCCCAGGAGGAAGAAGAAGTAGATCCCCCAGAAGGGTCTGAGGACAAGACCAAGAGACTGAACCTCCAGGTCAACCTCTCTGACGATGGCCAGGAACATATGGTAGAGATAAAGAAAGTCTCAGGAGGCAAGGAAGAAAGCTTAGGTTCCTTTAGCCAGACCGGGGGAGAGACCACCTCCACCCCTGTAGAAGGTAAAAAGGGTGACCAATTTATCATCTATGTAGATGGCAGCAAGTATAAGACGGAGACCGTTCAATAATGAAGGCAAAGGGAAAAATTATAAAGGCCCTAGGGGGATTTTACTATATTCTTTCCCAGGGAGAGGTCTATGAGGCCCGGGCCAGGGGGGTTTTTCGCCATAGAAAAATCACCCCCCTGGTAGGGGACCAGGTCCTATTTAGCCAGGGAGAGGGGGAGGCCCTGTCCTATGTCGAAGAGATTTTAGACAGGAAGAACAGCTTAAAACGGCCCCCTGTGGCCAATATCGACCAAGTCTTTCTTTTAGTCCCTGTGGCTGAGCCCGACTATAATCTTTATTTGGTGGATAAACTCATTGCCTATTATGAATATTTAAATATTGATATTTTACTGGTGATATCCAAAAAAGACCTAGATCCAGACCAGGCCCAGGTCCTAAAAGAGACCTACCAAAAGGCGGGGTTTCCTGTTTTTACCATCTCCACTAAGACAGGCCAGGGGATGGGAGAAATTTATAAGCAGCTTGTCCATAAAACCAGTGCCTTAGCTGGGGTATCGGGAGCCGGCAAGACCTCCTTTTTAAATGACGTCCTGGGCCTGGACCTAGAGACCCAGGCAGTCAGTGAGAAAAGCCAAAGGGGCCGCCATACCACCCGGCACTCAGAGCTTATGGCGGGGCCGGATGGGATCCTTATCTTTGACACCCCGGGCTTTAGCTCCATTGACGTGGAGGATATTCCTTCTGAAGACCTGGGCCATTATTTTAGAGACTTTCAGCCCTATTTGGGCCAGTGCAAGTTTCAAGACTGTATCCATAAAAATGAGCCTGGGTGTGAAATTAGAAGGGCCCTTTTGGACCAGGAAATAGAAGAAAGCCGGTACGAAAACTACATCCGTATCTATGATGACTTACTAGAAAAGGAGAAAAACACATGGCGTTAGTAGCCCCTTCAATCTTATCGGCAGATTTTACCTGCCTAGCTAAAGATTTCAAGTGGATGAGTGATTCCCAGGTGGATTTTGTCCATATTGATGTCATGGACGGTCATTATGTCCCTAATTTAACCCTAGGCCCTCCCATGATTAAGGCCCTAAGACCCCTTACAGACTTGCCCTTTGATGTCCACCTGATGATTGATAATCCTGACCAAACGGTGGATGCCTATATGGAGGCAGGGGCAGATATTATTACTGTCCACCCAAGGACCAGCCACCACCTCCACCGGCTGATCCATAGGATTAAGGACCGGGGGCTTAAGGCTGGCCTGGCCCTAAATCCTTCCGAGAGCCCCAGGGACTTGGAATTTATCCTGGAAGACCTGGACCAAGTTCTTTTGATGAGTGTCAATCCTGGTTTTGGAGGGCAAAGTTTTATTCCGTCAACCCTTGAGAAAACCAGGATCCTTAGGGACATGATCCAGGCTAAAAATCTGGATATCCAGATTGCTGTAGATGGGGGGGTCAATGCAGAGACCGGCAAGGCCCTTGTAGAGGCGGGGGCCCATATGCTGGTAGCGGGGTCCTATATCTTTGGTTCAAAAAACAGGGACCAGGCCCTGGCCTCCTTGAGGGCCCTCTAGGATGCGGACCCTGATCCTTTCAGGGGGCCAGCCCCCTAGCCAGTCTCTTCTTTTAAAGCTCTTGGCCTGGCAAGACCTTCTTATCTGTGCAGACCGGGGCTATGAGATGGTCCTGGGTCTAGACTACCCCCCAGACCTGGTTATTGGAGATTTTGATAGCATCCATAAAAAGGCCCTAAAGACCCTAAAGGCCCAAGACCTTGACTTAGAGGTTCTCCCCGCTGTTAAAGACGACACAGACACGGAAATTGCCCTAAAAAGGGCCCTAGAAAGGGGCGCTAGTGATATATTTTTAGTGGCAGGAACAGGGACCCGGATAGACCATATCTTGGCCAGCCTCTTTTTAGGAGAAAATTTTCTAGACCAGGCCATTCGTTTTAGGGTCATTGATGACCATAATCTCATAGAGATTTTGGGGCCTGGGGACTATCCCCTAGAAAAGACCGATTTTGACTATGTGTCTGTCCTCCCCATTAGCCCCTATGTGGAGATGACCAGCCAGGGCATGGCCTACAATGTCCAAAGGGCCAAGCTAAGGCGGGGAACCAGCCTAGGGGTTAGTAACGAAATTAGGGACCCAGAAGGGGCAAAAATCACCCTCCATTCTGGCCGGGCCTTTTTAATTTATTCTAAAGACTAGCTATAAGATGGTCTAAGACCTAGGGGTCTTAGGCCATTTTTTTAGGTCCCTCCTAGGCCTAGGCCCCCTAGACCAAATGTAGGGGGAAGTTAAAAAGGCCCTATTATGGCTTTTCTTAAAGCAAAAAAAGGCTCTAGGACCTATTTTTGGTCCTAAAGCCATGTTAAAAATCCTATGGACTTGAAAGGGGCAGCCCTTAAAAACTCTTGTTTCTGGAGAAGGGCCTAAGGCCAACCTACCTGCCAGGTCTTGGCAAAGAGCCTTTTATTTCCCGGGTCCTCTTAATCTTCTTCATTTGTGTTAGGGTCTTGATTTTCTTGGTCCTGGTTAGTTTCATTTAGGGTCTCTTCTGTATGGATATGGCAGTAGGTCCTAGGGACTAGGCCCATATCTTCAGGATAGACCCCATTATGGTCTTGGCTCTTGTACTTATCCGGCCGTTGGAAATAGTAGCCATAGACTAGGGACTCATAGGGGCAGTATTGGGTGGCCAGCCCTCCTGATTCATTACAGATTAGCCGCCTTACATGGACATCAGAGGTCTTTTTCGGTTCTGTGCCCTTGATAAAGACTTCCTGGCCACTATCTCCAGCCCGCTTGCAGTAGCTGGAGGCCAAAAGGCCAGACCGTTTACAGATCTCCTCCTGGACAATCTGGCTAGAGGGTCTAGGCAGCTGGCCCCCGTCAGGGAGAAGTTTTAAGATTTCATTATACCAAGAGGCCACCGTCTTAGGGTCTTCAGACAGGAAGAGCAGGGGACTATCGGCCCCAACCCAGAGGCCCACAGAGTGGGTGGGAATAGATCCCACAAGCCAGTAGTCGGTGTTGAATTTGGTTTGGCCCAGCTGGCCCATAAATTCTTCTCTTTCTATGGGGGCCAGGTTTTTATTTTGCTGGTTTCTTGTTAGAAGGTTTTGGATTAGGTAGGCCCTATCGGCTTGGATGACCTCTTGGTCCTTTAGGCTCTGGCTAGTAAAGATGACCTGGCCCTGGGAATCCACTATTTTATCAACAACGTGGGGTCTGGCTCCTTGGCCTTGGTTGGCCAGGGTCCGGTAGGCGTTGGTGAGGTAGACATTATTTACCCCCTTGACAAAGTTACCCTGGCTTAGGGCGTCTAGGCTAAAGTCGTTGCGGTCGGGGTTTTCTTCGGGGGTAACCAAGAAATCGCCAGACCCTTCTTTTTTATAGAACCCCAGCCTTTCTAGCATATCCAAGGATGCCTCCATGCCATGTTTTTGGACGAGGAGGGAGGGGATGGTAGAGACCCTATTTAAGAGGGCCTGAGACAGGGTCATATAGCCCCTATAGCGCTGGTCCCTATTTTCTGGCCAGTAATCGCCCTGATACTTATAGGGGACATCGTCATAGACTGTGGCCAGGGTATCCCCCTTTTCCAGGGCCACCGTATAGACGGTAAAGGGGGTGATGGCTGTTCCTGGGGGTCGGGTGCTTTGGTCGGCCCGGTTTAAGCCCTTGGCTTCCTGGCTGTCCACTTGGAGGCCCCCGATAATGGCCTCAATGGCGCCACTTTTATTGTTGATGATAACTGCTGAGGATTGGGGCTGGAGGGTGGGCAGGGAGTCTAGTTCAAAATAGGCCCGGCTGATTTTAACCTGGCCCTGGTCATCAGCTTGGTAAAAGTCAGGCTTGGCCTCCAGGATGGCCCTGGAGATAAGGACCTGGTCCTTTTTAAGAGCATAGTCTTCAGCTCTCAGGTCTAGCCCCTCCATAGAGTAGGTCTTTAGGGTATTGTTTTGGTCCAGGGCATAGAGGTCCTTAAAGAGGATGTCGTCTTCCCTAAGATGAAAGAGGTCTAGGTCAAGGGTCAGGTCCCCTTCTTCTGTAAGGGAGGCCTCTTCTTGGGATAGGAGGAGGTCTCCCTTGTCATCTAGGATCTTATCTCGATTTAAGTAGAGCTTGTCCCCAAAGTGGTCCAGGATATGGCCCCGATTATCGGTTTTAAAGTCCAGAAGGGAGGCGGGGTAACCTGGATTTTTTTCTGCTAAGAAATCTTCATAGTGCCTATAGAGTTCTTCTAAGTTTTCTTGAAGGTCGGCATCAATGCTAGAGTAGATATGGTAGCCCCCAGTTAAGACCTTGTTTTCTGCTTCAGCAAAACTAAGGTCATACTTATCTTGGAGGATCCGGGCCGTCTCGATTTCTATAAAATCTAGGCTATAGGGACTAAGGTTGGTGGGTTTTTTATCCAGGGGCTTAAAGTAGATGGGCCTTTGGCCGGCCTTTTTGGCCTCTTCTTGGCTAATATAGCCTTCTTGGGCCATGGCAGAGAGGACGAGCTTTTGCCTTTTAAGGGCCTCAGGATTCTTAACTAGGACCATGTCCTGGCCAGCTACTTGGGTAGTGTCCACAATGTCATAGGGGTCCACCTGTCTTAGGCCAGGGTCCCCCTTATAATAGCGGTGGAGGGGCTGGTAGTGGCTGGGCGACTTGACGACCCCAGCCAGGAGGGCCCCTTCTTCTAGGCTGAGGTCTTCTACATTTTTAGAAAAATAAACTTGGGCTGCAGCCTGGAGACCATAGGCTCCCTGACCCAGGTTGACCCGGTTTAAGTAGGATTCTAAAATTTCGTCCTTGCTTAGGGCCTCTTCCAGACGGAGGGCCAGATAGGCCTCCTGGATCTTCCGCTGAAAACTTTTTTCAGGACTTAAGTAAACATTTTTAATCAGTTGCTGGGTAATGGTACTGCCCCCCCTAACCAGGGCCCCTTCTTTGGCATTGTCATAGCTAGCCGCCAAGATCCCCTTAAGGTCTAGGGCGCCGTGCTTATAAAAATTCCTATCTTCAATAGATAAAAAGGCCCAAGTCACATGGTCGGGGACCTGGTCCAAGGAGACCAGGCTTCGAAATTCTTGGCTCTCTAGGTTTTCTAAAAGCTGGCCATCTTGGTCGTAGATGGTGGAAGTTTGAGCAAAACTCAGACTTAAATTTTCTGAGTCTGTAGCGGGAACCTTAGTCAAAATTCCCAAAACACCGGCCAAGATAGAGCTAAAGAGGAGGGTCAAGAGGATCAAAAGGGCAATAAGTATTATTTTTACCTTGGATTTAGGGGGGATATTTTTTAGAAAAGTCATAGTTTGCTCCTATTTTCGTGATATGATTATTATAACATAGATAGATTGTAAATTGATAAGTGCTAAGAGCCATTTGTAGGGAAGGAGTCGCTTAATTTCATTGGAAAGTGTTAAGAAGGGCCCAGACCGGGTAGTTATAGCAGGTGTTTGGCTAAAGTCAGGACCTTCCTTAGAGGAGAGTTTTAAGGAGCTAGCAGGCTTAGTGGAGGCAGCTGGAGGTCAGCTTGTGGGGGAGATCACTCAAAATTTAGAGGCCTACCAGCCAGCCACCCTCATGGGTCAGGGAAAATTAAAGGAATTAAAGGATTTTGTAGACCGTGAAGAGGTGGACCTGGTGGTCTTTGACCAGGAGCTTAGCGGGATACAAATGCGTAACATAGAAGATATACTGGGCTGTGGTGTTTTAGACCGGACAGGCCTTATTTTGGATATTTTTGCAAAAAGGGCCAAGACCAAGGAGGGCAAGCTCCAGGTCCACCTGGCCCAGCTACAATACCGGCTTAGCCACCTAATTGGAATGAAGAATTTGTCTAGGCTGGGAGGGGGGATTGGAACCCGGGGGCCTGGTGAACAAAAGCTCGAAACAGACCGGAGGCATATTCGCCGGCAAATGGACCGGATAAAAAAAGACCTGGAAGGGGTTAAAAGGCACCGGGCCACAGGGAGAAAACGCCGGCTTAAGTCTAAGATGCCCCTCCTGTCCTTGGTGGGCTATACCAATGCCGGGAAAAGCTCCCTACTTAACAGGATGCTAGAGGAGGGGGAGGGCTACGGGAAAAAGGTCCTGGCCAAGGACATGCCCTTTGCCACCCTGGACTCCAGCCTAAGGCAGATTAACCTGCCCTACAATCAAGAACTTTTGGTGTCAGATACGGTGGGCTTTATTTCCAACCTACCCACCAGCCTCATTAAGGCCTTTTATTCTACCCTGGAGGAGGTGGTCTATGCCGACCTTCTTATCCACCTTTTAGATGGGTCCACAGGGGACCTACAGGTCCAGTATGACACCACCTGGCAAATTCTTTCAGACCTGGAGGTCTTAGATATTCCCATGGTCCTGGTTATTAACAAGATGGACCTGGCCAAGGAGGGCCCCCTGGCCCTAAAAGACCATGGGGAAGACAAAGTCTATATTTCAGTGAAGGAGGATCCAGACCTAGGTTCTCTTTACAAAAAGATTCAAGAGAATTTGGCCAAGGACTATATGGAGACGGACCTTTACTTTAGCTATCATGAGCAGGACCTTATAAACCAGCTTTTAGACAAGTATGAGCCCACAGGCCTGGACTATGAGAACCAGGGGGTCCACCTTCGTTTAAGACTTCCTAAAGAAGAAAAGAAACGCTTAGAAAAATACCAGAGGAGGCCCCATGTATAAGACCATACTTGAGGATGCAAGGACAGAAGAAGAGATTAAAAAGAGCCGCTTTATCTCCCATATAAAAAAAGTCAAGACGGAAGAAGACGCCCTGGATTTTATCCGGGCCATCAAAGAAAAACATAGGGATGCCACCCACAACTGCTGGGCCTACCACCTGGGCAAAAAGGGGCTTATCCAAAGGTATGATGACGATGGAGAGCCCCAGAAAACAGCTGGGGTTCCCATTTTAGAAGTCATAAAAAACAAGAAGATCACCGATGTGTGTATTGTGGTTACCCGGTATTTTGGTGGGACCCTCCTAGGTTCTGGGGGCCTGATCCGGGCCTATGCCGGTGGGGCCAATGCCGTCATAGAAGAAGCTAAAATAGTGGACATGTGCCCCTATTTCAAGGTAAAATTACAATATGACTATAGCCAACATGGGAGTCTGGAATATTTCTTTAAGACCAAAGAGATTCCCCTGGACCCACCCCTTTATACCGACAAGGTCCAGCTAAGGGCCCTAGTGGAAGAAGAAAGGTGGGACTGGTTTTCTGACCAGTTAAATAACCTAACTGCCGGGGGGGTAGAGTTTTTAGAAAAGACCCCCCTGGACCTAGCCGTTAGAAATAACAAGGTGATTTACAAGAACAAGAGCTACCAACGCTCTGTCTATTAAAATGAAAGAAGGAGACATTGCAATGAATAAGGAAGTGGATAGGCTGGTGGCCTGGCTACAAGATGAGGTAGCTGGAGCTGGAGCACAAGGACTTATCTTTGGCCTAAGTGGGGGCATAGACTCTGCCCTTATGGCAGCCCTGGCCAAGCGGGCCTTTCCTGACAAGGCCCTAGGGGTCATCATGCCCATTAACTCAAATCCTGAAGATGAGAAGGATGCAAGGCTTCTAGCCGACCAAATTGACCTATGGACTCAAAAAGTGGACCTGGCACCAGCCTACCAGGCGGTCCTAGACCAGGCCGGAGATTTGGATTCTAGCCTGGCAAAAAGTAACATTAAACCCCGGCTTAGGATGAGTGTTTTATATTATTATGGTCAAGCCCACAATCTTTTGGTCTGCGGCTGTACCAATGCCAGCGAGTTTTATACAGGCTATTTCACCAAATATGGGGACTCGGCCTGCGACCTCTTTCCCCTAGTGGACTTTACAAAAACAGAGGTTTATGACCTGGCCAGGTTCTTAGACCTGCCCCAAAAGATTATAGACCGCCGGCCCACAGCAGGCCTCTTGGAAGGGCAAGATGATGAAAAGGACATGGGCTTTAGCTATAAGGAGCTAGATGCCTGGATCCGTGAGGGAGTTGAAGGGCCCAATATAGACAAGATTAAGGCCATGCATAAAAAATCAGGCCACAAACGGGTCTTTGCCAAGGCCTATAGACGAGAGCAAGCTAAAGTAGAAGAATAAAAGATAAGATAGAAGATCAAGAAGGAGTGATAGCATGGCAGGACATTCAAAATGGAATAATATTAAGAGAAAAAAAGGAAAAGAAGACGCCAAAAAGGGGAAGATCTTTACCAAGATGGCCAGAAATATTTCTGTAGCCGCCAGAGAAGGTGGGGGAGACCCAGAATTTAACCCCTCCTTGAAGGTGGCTGTAGACAAGGCCAAGGCCATGAATATGCCCAATGACAACATTGAAAGGGCCATTAAGAAAGGAACGGGCGAAGGCGGCGAGGGTAACTTTGAAGCCATTACCTACGAGGGATATGGGCCCTCTGGCGTAGCTGTTATGGTCAAGTGCTTGACCGACAACAGAAACCGGACCGCCCCAGATGTCCGCCATGCCTTTGATAAGGTGGGGGGCAACATGGGAACCAGCGGGTCTGTTTCCTACCTGTTTGAACATAGGGGGCAGTTGGGTATTGAAAAGACTGACCAGGTGGATGGAGACCAGCTTATGCTAGAAGCCATAGATGCTGGGGCCCTAGACTTTGAAGAATTAGAAGACGGCTTTAATATTTTGACAGAGCCTGAAGACTATCTCAAGGTGAGAAAGAGCCTAGAAGAGGCCGGTTACGACTTTGTGATTTCTGAACTGACCTACCTACCCACCATGGAAAGTAAATTAACTGACCCAGAAGACATTAAAAATATGGAAAAGCTCATAGAGCTTCTAGAAGATCATGACGATGTTCAAGAGGTCTACCACAACTGGGAAGAAGAAGAGTAAAAGTTTTTATAGGCCTATAGCCCCTGGCTATAGGCTAGACTTGCCTAAGCCCATCATAAAAAATAAGCCTGGGCTTTTTTATTTTAAGGCAAAAGCTAGTAAATAGAGAAAGGAAATAAGCCATGAAGCTAAACCAGATGATTGACCATACCCTCTTGGGTCCCGATGCCAAGAAAGACCAAGTCCTTAAACTTTGCCAGGAGGCCAAGGACTATCAGTTTAAGACCGTCTGTATCCAGCCCTATTGGATTTCCCTGGCCAAGGAGGCCCTGGAAGGCTCTGGGGTAGGGATCACCACCGTCATTGGCTTTCCTCTAGGAGCCAACAAGACAGAAACCAAGGTCTATGAAAGCCAAGAGGCCATTAAAGATGGGGCCGATGAACTAGACATGGTGATGAATATAGGGGCCCTAAAGTCAGGCATGGAAGAAGAGGTCTTCCAGGATATGCTAGCCGTTAGACAGGCCAGCCAAGGCAAGGTTCTTAAGCTGATTCTTGAAACCTGCCTCCTAGAAGATGAGGAAATTGTAAGGGCCTGCCAGCTGGCTAAAAAAGCAGGTCTAGACTTTGTCAAGACCTCCACAGGCTTCTCTAGTGGGGGAGCCCGGGTCGAAGACATTAAGCTTATGAGAGAGACTGTGGGGCCCCATATGGGGGTTAAGGCCTCAGGAGGCATTCGGGATAGGCAGACGGCCTGTCAAATGATAGAGGCAGGAGCCAACCGGATAGGGGCCTCTAGCTCTATTAAAATTGTGGGAGAGATGGCATGAACCCCGTTGCCTTTACTATCTTTGGCCTAGAGGTCCGTTGGTACGGGATCTTTATTGCCCTGGGCGTCTTTTTAGGCTTTGTCTTTGCCCTAAGGCTGGTAAAAAAGAGTGACCAGGTTAATGAAGACATGTTAACAGATTTTGGGACCCTAGCCATTATTTTTGGGGTCCTAGGGGCCCGGCTCTACTATGTGATTTTTTCCTGGGACTACTATGGCCAGCACTTAAATGAAGTCCTCTCCATCCGCAATGGGGGCCTGGCCATCCACGGAGGAATCCTAGCAGGTATTCTTGTGGGGCTTGTTTATACCCGGATAAAAAAAGTATCTTTTTTTGAAATGGCCGACCTAGTGGCCCCTAGCCTAGCCCTGGGCCAGTCCATTGGCCGGTGGGGAAACTACGCCAATCAAGAGGCCCATGGGGGGCCCACAAACCTGCCCTGGGCCATAGAAGTCCAAGGCGTCATGGTCCACCCCACCTTCTTATACGAGTCCCTTTGGACCCTGGGGATCTTCCTCTTCCTCTATTTTTACCTGGCCAAGAGAAGAAAGTTCAGGGGGCAACTCTTTTCCCTTTACCTGGTTTTGTATAGCCTGGCCCGGTTTTTTATAGAGGGCCTTAGGACAGACAGCCTCTACTGGGGCCCCCTTCGGGTTGCCCAGCTGGTGAGCCTCCTGGGGATAGGGGTAGGCCTGGCCCTATACTTTATTTTAAAAAACAGGAAGGAAGGAAAAGACCTAACTTTAAAATAATCCCCCACTTTCCCCCACAATAAAGATATCTAAGATCCAACTAAAAAAGTTGGGTCTTTTTTTGTGTAAAAATAGAGGATTTAAAGATTTTATAAAAAGCAGAAAAAGAGACAAATTATTTGATTTACCTATGGAAACTTGGGGAGAAATGGAGTAAAATATAAGTACAGTGGTAGCTAATGGTGGAAAGTGGTAACACGAGGTGAAAAATGTTCTTTGGTGAATCCAGACATAACATGGATGACAAGGGGCGCCTAATTCTTCCTGCTAAGTTTAGGGAAGACCTAGGGGCTGGCTTTGTGATGACCAAAGGACTAGACAACTGTATCTTTATCTTTCCATCTGAGGAGTGGAAGGTTATGGAAAACAAGCTTAAGAGCCTACCCATGACCAACAAAGAAGCCCGGGCCTTTGTTAGATATTTCTTTGCTGGGGCCTCCTATGGGAGCTTTGACAAGCAGGGACGGATCAAGATCCCTCAAAACCTCATTGACTATGCCGATCTAGAAAAGGAAAGTATCATCATCGGGGTAGGCACTCGGCTTGAAATTTGGGCAGAAGGCAAGTGGGAAGACTATACCCATGATGATTCCCTCTCCTACAATCAGATTGCAGAAACCATGAGTGAACTGGGAATTTAGGGGGGCAAGATGGAATTTGAACATATACCCATCCTATTAGAGGAATCCATAGAGGCTTTAAAGATAAAAGAAGCAGGAACCTATGTGGATGGCACCATTGGTGGGGCGGGCCATAGCCAGGAAATTTTAAAAAGACTAAAGGGAGGCCGGCTTATAGGCATAGACCAGGATCCGGCAGCCTTAAAAAAAGCAAAAAGCGTCCTAGAGCCCCTGGGCAAAAATTTTAGCCTTGTCCACGGCAACTACAAGGACATGCCCCAGATCCTAGAGGACCTGTCCATAGATAGGGTAGATGGGGTTCTTTTGGACATAGGGGTCTCCTCCCATCAATTTGACGAAGCCGAAAGGGGGTTCTCCTACCGCTTTGATGCCCCCCTGGACATGCGGATGGACCCCCAGGGGAAAGTAAGGGCCTATGACCTGGTCAATGACCTATCTGGCCAAGAATTAGAAGATATTATTTTTAAATTTGGAGAAGAGCGCTGGGCCAAACGGATTAGCGACTTTATTGTCAAAGAAAGACAAATCCGCCCCCTAGAGACCACCTATGACCTAGTGGAGGTCATAAAAAAAGCCATTCCCAAGTCCGCTAGAAGAAAGGGGGGTCATCCGGCTAAACAGACCTTCCAGGCCCTAAGGATAGCTGTCAACAATGAACTAGGCGTTTTGGAAGAGAGCATCCCCCAAATTGTGGACCTCTTAAATCCAGGGGGGCGGCTGGCTATTATCAGTTTTCACTCCCTAGAAGACCGGATTGTCAAAAAAACTTTCCAGTACTTAAACCAGTCCTGTGTCTGCCCCCCAGAACTTCCTGTTTGTGTTTGTAATAAAAAAAGGGAAATAAAGATTATCAGTAAAAAACCTCTGGCTCCTAGTAAAGAAGAGATGAGCAGGAACCCCCGTTCCAAGTCCGCTAAGTTAAGAGTGGCTGAAAAATTATAGTAGGAGTGGTATAATGGAAGCGTCAAAAAGAATAAAAAAGATGGGTGTTAAAAAGAATCCACCTAAGAGAAGAAAAAAGACCCAGAGCCTTAGGACCCTTAGTTTTTCTATGGCTATTTTACTTATGCTGTTTGCCTACTTCACCTTCTCCCTACGGGCATCCGTTAGCTCCTTAGATAATCAATTGGCCAGCCAGAAAAAAGAAATTGAAGACTTGGATAAGACCAAAAAATCTTTGGCTAGCCAGCTAGAGGGCATTAAAAACTCTGAAGAAATAATTAACGTCGCTAAATTCCAATTGGGCATGGTTTATCCTGAAGAAGACCAGTTGGTTTATTTGGATGTGCCTAGGCAAGAAACTGAAGAAGAACTCTTAGAACATTCCTATTTAAATCCTGTCATATCGGTATTAAAGTTTTTTAAATAATTCTAGGAAGGAGCTTCTTAGTGCAGGAAAGAAGACCCAAAGGTCATGACCAGGGAGGAACTAGATCTAGCAAAAGACAAAGGAAAAGGCAGAGGCGATTAAATAAGAAGTACAATCGTCGCCTTTTGGTCGCTTTTGTTATTCTAGTTCTTCTTTTCATTCCACTTATTGTTAAACTATTTCGCCTACAAGTTATCCTTGCAGACGACCTATCTAAAAGGGCCCTAGAACAAATGACCACCACCCAGGTCATTTCTTCAGAAAGAGGGCTGATTTTTGATAGGCAGGGCAAGCAACTGACCAACAACACCTCCTATTCAGACATCTATTTGGACATGGACCTTCTTAACAAGCTGGACAACCCAGAAAAGGAGAAGGAGGCCTTGGTGGATAGCCTAAGTCAAGTCTTGGACATGGACCCAGAAAAGATCAAGGGCTTTTTCCAAAAGGAGGGGAGCTTTCTTATTGCCAAACGGGTGGAAAGACCCCTGGCCATGGCCCTAGAAAAGAAAAACCTAAGGTCTCTTTCCATAAGCGACTTGGAAGGACGCTACTATCCCAACCAAAACCTGGCTTCCCATGTGATTGGTTTTATTAATGAGGAAAATCGGGGGGTCTATGGTCTTGAAAGGGCCTATGACGACAAGTTAAGGGGGCTAGATGGCCAGAGCATCCTCTATACGGACACCAAGAAAGATGCCATGCCAGGAACAGAGGCCAGGAGCCAGGCGCCCCTCCAGGGGGCCAACCTGGTCTTAAGCCTGTCAGAAAACCTACAAAAACAGGTGGAAGAAATCTTAGAAGGGGTCCAAGAAGAATCCCAAGCCAAAGAGGTTATGGCTATTGTTCAGGACAATAAGACGGGAGAGATCCTGGCCATGGCTGCCAAGAGTGACTATAATTTAAATGATCCTAGGGGCCCCCAGACCCCTATTCAGGAGCAAACCTGGGACAAGCTCACCAAGGAACAAAAAACAGAAATCTGGTACGATAATTGGCGAAATCCCATGGTTTCCGACCTCTATGAACCAGGGTCTACCTTTAAGACCATTACAGCAGCAGCCGCCCTAGAAGAACACACCACAGACCAAAAGAAGCACTACTACTGCACGGGCTATATTAGGGACCTGCCTGGCAAGCCCATTACCTGTGCCTCTTTGCCCAACCCCCATGGGGACATTACCATGGCCGAGGCCTTTGCGGAATCTTGTAATACTACCTTTGTCAATATAGCCCGTCAGCTGGGTAGGGAGGATTTTTACACCTATATAGAAAATTTTGGCTTTGGTGAAAAGACCCATATTGATCTTCCAGCAGAAGAGAAGGGGCTTATTCCCAAGTCCAGTGAAGATATTTCCGAGACCCAGCTGGCCACCCTAAGTTTTGGTCACGGGATTGCCGTTACCCCCATCCAAATGATTACGGCTATTTCAGCGGCTACAAACGGGGGCTACCTCATGGAACCCCACCTGGTTAAAGAAATTCGTAGCCAAAGTGGGGGCCTGATTAAAAGTATCGAGCCCAAGGTCAAGGCCCAGGTTATTTCCCAGGGGACCTCTGAACAGATCAGAGAGCTTATGGAAGGGGTTGTAGACCATGGAACGGGAAGTCTGGCCAAGGTCGATGGCTACCGGGTAGGGGGCAAGACAGGAACGGCTGAAAAAGTCTCCGACAACGGAGGCTACGAAGCGGACAAGTACATCTCCTCCTTTGTGGGGATTGCGCCCGTCCAAGATCCCAAGGTGACTGTTTTGGTTATTGTAAAAGAGCCAGAAGGAGACTATTATGGGGCAACTGTAGCGGCTCCAGCTGCTGGTGAAATCATGAAACTGGCTATGGAAGAGTTCAAGATCCCTAAGGATGAGTCCCTAGCCAAAGAAGCCCCCGAACAAGTTATTGTCCCCGACTTAAAGGATATGCTCCTAGAAGATGGGGGACGGATCCTCTTTAACCTGGGTCTAAAATTTAACACCGATGGGGCCCAGCTAGGAGACTTTGCTGTTATCAAGGGCCAGTCTCCAGCCCCGGGAACAGAAATAGACAAGGGGAGTATTATAAACCTAGAACTGGCAAAAAACACAGGGAACAAGATCCGAATGCCCAGCCTCTTGGGTAAGGATGAAAAAGAGGTCAAGGACCTTCTAGACTCCATCCACATGGACTATGAGATCTCTGGAGAAGGTTATGTCATCGAGCAAAATCCTAGGGTGGGCGAAAGTCTAGGCCCAGAGGATAAGGTCCTTATTAAGCTGGGTAAGCCCTTAGATGGAGAAAAAGCCCCTTCTAATGGATCAGAAGGTCAAGAAGAGGGAACGGGTAAGGCAAAAGAGGATAAGACTGAAAGTGAGGAAGAATAAGTGTTGGACATGAATTTTTGGGACTTTGGCCTCCCACTACTGGTTAGCTTTGGGATTAGCTTGCTGCTTGGCCGGTTTATTATTCCCTTCCTAAGGCAAGTTAAGGCAGGGCAAAGTATCCGGGAGGAGGGGCCCCAAAGCCACCTGGCCAAGGCAGGCACCCCAACCATTGGGGGGGTCATCTTTTTATTGGCAAGTCTTATAAGCCTACTTATTTTCAGGAAGCTTAATTTGGAAAGCCTAAGCCTGATGGGGGCCGCTTTGGCCTTTGGCTGTATTGGTTTTATAGACGACTATATCAAGGTGGTCAACAAGAGAAACCTGGGCTTTACCTCCAAGCAAAAGCTCGTGGCCCAGATCCTGGTTTCCCTCCTCCTTATAGTCCTCCTATCCAAGCAAGGCAGGCTAAGCCAAAACTTATTTATTCCCATCTTAAAGGAATCCGTTTATGTGGGCTGGTTCCTGATTCCCTTTGCGGTTTTTGTCATGGTGGGAACCGTTAATGCCGTCAACCTAACTGACGGGCTAGATGGCCTATCCACCAGTGTGACCCTGGTGGTCTTGGGCTTTTTTGCCCTGGTTGCCTATAGGTTAGACCGGTATTTTGTGGTCTTCTTTGCCCTGGTCCTTATGGGGGCCCTAGGGGGCTTTTTATACTACAATAAGTACCCGGCCAAGGTCTTCATGGGAGACACCGGAAGCCTAGCCCTGGGTGGGGCAGTGGTGGCTCTGGCCTTTTCTCTAGACCTGCCCCTTATTTTGCCCATTGCTGGAGGGATTTACTTTATAGAGGCCCTATCCGTGATTGTGCAAGTGGCCTATTTTAAGTCCACAGGCAAGCGAATTTTCCTAATGAGCCCCCTCCACCACCATTATGAGCAGAAGGGGTATAGGGAGACCCAGATTGTGGCCCTCTTTTCCTTTGTTCAGCTTATCCTATGCCTTTTAGCTTATTTTATGATTTTTTAAGAAGACATGATCTTAGAGGAGTCGTTAAATATTATGAAAAAAAATATCTTAGTTATGGGTTTGGGCACCACAGGACAATCTGCCCTAAAAGCACTGAAGGGCCAGGGGGTAAAACTCTTTGCCTATGATGACCAAGGGGAAAGACAAAAGGACCTAGAAGAGGGGGTCTCCTGGTATAAGGAAGAAGACCCTGTAGACCTGGTGGTAAAAAGCCCGGGCATTAAGCTGGACCACCCCCTCCTTAAGTCCCTAAGAGAAAAAGATATTTCTATTATTTCGGATATCGAGCTGGCCTATAGGCTAAGTAAGTCTAAGTATTTTCTTGCCGTTACAGGCACCAATGGAAAAACCACAGTGGCTAGCCTCCTCCATCGGGTTATTGTGGAGGGAGGCAAGAAGGCCTATTTGGTAGGCAACATTGGGGTGGGTATTCTAGGCCCGGCCCTAGAGGCAGAAGAAGAGGACATTCTAGTGGTGGAGGCCTCTAGCTTCCAGCTAGAGACCACCGAACGCTTTAAGCCCTATATTAGCATTATTACCAACCTATCTGTGGACCACCTGGACCACCATGGGAGCCTGGAGGCCTACCACCAGGCCAAAAAAAAGATCTATGCCAACCAGACGGAGGAGGACCTCCTTATTTTAAATAGGGAAGACCCTATTTCAAGGGACCTAGAGGTCAAGGGCCCCCAAGTCCTTAGGATAGGCCTGGAAGCCGACCCTGATTTGGCGGCTTACTATGCCCAGGGCAAATTATGGTATAATTTAGGCGGTGGGCCCCAGGCCCTTATGGAGGCCAAGGACCTAAAGGTCTTGGGCCTACACAATATCCAAAACCTCCTCCAGGTTCTCTTGGCGGCGCTTTATTTGGGGATAGATCCTCAGAGCATCCGTCAGACCTTCAGAGACTTTAAAGGGGTTGAACACCGGATAGAATATCTTATCTCCCATGGGGGGGTTAGGGTCTATAATGACTCCAAGGGCACCAATCCAGATTCCACAGAAATCGCCGTAAAAAGCATGCCCTGTCCTGTCCACCTCCTAGCTGGGGGCTACGACAAGGGCAGTCAGTTTGAGCCTATGTTTCTAGCCATAAAAGACAAGATAGAAGGCCTCTATCTCTATGGAGAGACTAAGGACATCTTAAAGGCCGCAGCCCAAGAAGCAGGGATTGAGTCCATCTATGTGTTTTCTAACCTAGAAGAGGCCACCAGGGCGGCCATGAAAAGAGCAAAAAGCGGCCAGGCTATCTTGTTAAGCCCAGCCTGTGCCTCCTGGGACCAATATCCCAATTTTGAAGTCAGAGGCCAGGCATTTAAGGACCTTATACTAGGACAGTGGGGTAGGCGTTTTGATGAGAAAGAAAGCAAGTAAACAAAAAATAGATAGCACGCTACTGGTCACCATCCTCCTTCTGTCCTTTATAGGTCTTTTGATGGTGGCCTCTAGCTCCTGGCCAGAAAGTGTAAAAAATGGGGCAGGGGGCTACAGCTTTACCCTTCGCCACCTGGTCTTTTTACTTATGGGCCTGGTGGCCTGTGGGCTGACTACTGTTTTTCCCCTTAAATGGATTCGAAAGCTCTCCTTTTTATTTTGGGCCGTCTCCTTTATCCTTTGCCTCCTCCTTTGGACCCCCCTGGGGGTCAACGTTTCTGGGTCTACTCGCTGGCTCCAAATCCCCTATATCGGCTTTCGCTTTATGCCCTCGGACCTCTTGAAATTTTCCTCGGTGATCTTTTTTGCCAACCTTTTGGATATCTATCGAGGTCGGGGAGAAAAGAAGGGATTTATCCCCCTTATGATTATTTTTGCCAGCTCAGTCCTTATCGTTATTGTCAGAGACTTTTCTTCTGCCATGGTTATTGGCCTGACCCTAGGCCTTATGTTTTTACTGGCTGGGATGCGGTTTTTAGAAATCCTATTTAACCTAGTTGGCGGGGGGATAGGGGTCCGGCTAATGATTTATCTCTTCCCCTACCGGATCGAGCGCCTACAGAGCTTTAGAGACCCCTTTGACGATATAGCCGATACAGATTGGCAGCTGGCCAACTCCCTTTACGCCTTTGCCATGGGGGGTATACGGGGGGTAGGCTACTTTAACTCTAGGCAAAAATATTCCTATGTTCCAGAGGCCTACAACGACTTTATCTTTGCCATTTTAGGAGAGGAGTTTGGCCTTTTAGGGACCCTCTTTGTGGTGGCCCTCTTTCTGGTCTTTATTTGGCGGGGGATGGCCATTGCCCTGTCTAAAAAACAAGTCTTTGATAAACTCCTGGCCTTTGGTATTACTCTAGCTATCAGTATTCAAGCCCTTTTTAATATGGGCGTATCGGTAGGAGGCCTGCCTGTAACGGGGATCACCCTTCCCTTTATTTCCTATGGGGGGACATCCTTGATACTTAATCTAGTCCTAGCAGGCATCCTATTAAACTTGTCTAAAAGTGAGGTGGAGGCATGAAAATAATTTTATCTGGAGGTGGGACAGGGGGTCATATCTATCCTGCCCTAAGTATTGCACAGGAGCTAAAGGAAAGGGACCCTCAAACAGACATCCTTTATGTGGGAAAAAAGGGGAGTCTGGAAGAAAAATTGGTCCAAAGGGCTGGTTTGGACTTTAAAACCGTCAGGGTGAAGGGCCTTCCCAGAAAGTCCATCAATATGAAAAGTGTCCAGGCCATTATTGAGCTTTTGAAGGGGACCCGGGACGCCGGCAGAATCCTTAAGGATTTTAAGCCCGATTTAGTGGTGGGTACAGGGGGCTATGTATCGGCCCCCATCCTACTGAAGGCCCAGAGGATGAGCATCCCCACCCTAATCCAAGAACAAAATGCCTACCCAGGCAAGACCAACCGGCTCCTAGCCAGGAAAAGTTCTTATGTGGCCCTATCCTTTGAGGAGGCTAAAAACTACTTTCCCAGCCAGGTCAAGCCAGTTTTTACAGGCAACCCCATCCGGGAGGACTTTTTGACCCTTACCAAGGAAGAGGCTAGGAAGAATTTGGATTTTGATCTTTATGAGCCCATGGTCCTCTCCTTTGGGGGCAGTGGAGGCCAGGAGGCCACCAACGAAGCCATCCTAAGCCTGGTTGAATTAGAGACGGACCCAGACTTCCAGCTGGTTCATATTACAGGAAATGCCCACTATGAAAAATTCATGGCCCGGCTACCTGAAGACTACAACAAGGACAAGTACATTTTCTTGTCTTATTCCCATGAAATCCCCTCCCTTTTAAGCCTAAGTAGCCTGGTGGTATCTTCTCCTTCGGCCATAGCCCTAGCCGAGATATCTGCTGTGGGGGTAGGGTCTATCCTGATTCCTAAACCCTATACAGCTGGCAATCACCAATTTTATAACGCCAAGAGCTATGAAGGGGCTGGGGCCTCTTTGATGATTGAGGAAAAGGACCTAACAGGTCAAAGGCTCCTTAATACCATCTACAGCATTATTAGGGATAAGGAAAAGCAAGCCAGCATGGCCTATGCCTCTACCCACCTAGGCAACCCCCGGGCCGTAGAAAAAATTGTGGATTTAATTTATGAGTTGGTATAGATGAAAAAAAGACAGAAAAAACTACAGAGAAAATATCTTTTTAGGCGGGGCCTGGCGGTTTTTCTTGCCCTTATTCTTCTTATGGGGGGCGGCTACTTTTTCTTTAGGATTAAGGAGGTTGAAGTCCAGGGTTTAGATAGCCTAGATGAAAAAACCATCTTAGATACAGCAGGGATTGACCAGGGCAGGACCTATTTGAGCCTCAACAAGTCTGGCCTAGAGGCCAAGCTGGAGAAACTAAGCCGGGTGGAAAAGGCAGAGATTTCCTTTAGACCCCTTAACCGGCTAGTGATAAAGATCCAAGAGGAAGAGGGCCTGGCCCAAATCTACGCCAAGGGGGAATACTACATCTTAAACAGTGAGATGGTGCCCATAGAGGTCAGCAAGCAGTATAAGACCGACCTCTTGACCATAGAAGGGATCGGCCCCTCTAGGATCAAACTGGGCCTTAGCCCCTTTTCTAAGGAAGAGGCAGACCTCAAGGGGACTTTTTTTAAGACCCTCCTAGAATCCAGCCTGGTCCATGACCTAAAAAGTGCCAAGCTTTTAGAAAAGGGCCTCCTATTAAATTCCAAGGAAGACCTGGAGATCTGGGTCTACTCCTACAAGGACCCGGCCTATAAAATAGCCCAGTTGGAGGAAATTCTTAAGATAGTCCATAAGGGAGATGAAACCATCTCCACCATTATCCTAGACAAGGGGGACCATCCCATAGCCATTAAGGGAGACGGGGAGGACCCCAAGGCGGTCTCTCAAGAGGAAGAGAAAAAAGAGGACCCAGACCCCACCCAGGAGGAGAAAAAGAAGCTTTAGACCAGGGCCACTGCTGATTTAGGGCCTAGAGACCCTAAAGCCTCGAGCTTTTTTAGACTTAAAGGCAAGTAATTCGCTTATTAGGTTGACGTAAATAGGTTTTATTTATAAAATATATGTATGTAACTATGCACAACGTTCCATAATAAGGGGCAGGATGAGGAGGATGTAAATGTTGGATTTTGATATGGAGCATGAAGAATTTGCCACAATAAAAATAGCAGGTGTTGGTGGCGGAGGAAACAATGCCATCAATCGTATGATAGAAGCAGGTGTTAAGGGTGTAGAATTTATTGCCTTTAATACAGACCGTCAGGCCTTAAAAAGCTCTTTTGCTGAAAACAAGGTTCAACTTGGCGAAAAGCTAACAAAGGGCCTAGGTGCAGGAGCCAATCCTGAAATTGGTCGTCAAGCCGCTGAAGAAAGTCTTGACGAAATTCGAGACGCCCTTGAAGGGGCAGATATGGTCTTTATCACCGCTGGTATGGGTGGTGGAACAGGAACTGGCGCTGCTGCTGTTATTGCTGAAGTAGCTAAAAATGATATTGGGGCCCTAACTGTTGGCGTGGTCACCAAACCCTTTACCTTTGAAGGGGCTAAAAGACAAAAACACGCAGCTCAAGGGATTTCAGCCCTTAAGGCTCAAGTAGACACCCTAATTATTATTCCTAACGACCGTCTATTTGATATTTCTGATAAGAAGACTACCTTTAGCGAAGCCTTTGACATGGCCGATGATATCCTAAAACAAGGGGTTCAAGGGATTAGTGACTTGATTTCTGTTCCCAGCCTAATTAACCTAGACTTTGCTGACGTCCAAACCATCATGAAGGACAAGGGCATTGCCCATATGGGTATTGGCTATGCAGCTGGTGACGACAGGACTGTCAAGGCAGCTGAAGCGGCCATTGATTCACCCCTACTAGAAACTTCTATTGAAGGTGCCAAATCTGTCCTATTAAATATTACAGCAGGTAATGACCTAGGTATCTTTGAAATTAATGAAGCCGCTGACCTCATTCGTTCTGCCGTAGATGAAGATGCCAACATTATCTTTGGTACAGGTTTAGATGAGGCCTTAAAAGACCAAGTTAAAATTACAGTTATTGCCACTGAATTTGACCAATATGAAGAAGATAAACCCCTTTCAAGAAAGTCTAGCTTGGACAAGTCTTCTGAAGAAGGTCCTTCCGTGGGAAGAGCTCCCAAGAGAAACCCTGGAGAACTTAACATTCCAGAGTTTTTAAGACGATCTAAATAAAATAAAAGAATGACGTATCTCCATGCAGATACGTCTTTTCCTCATATATGGAGGTGGTTTATTGAGGTGTCCTTATTGTGAAGCGGACGACTCCAAGGTAATCGATTCACGGCCCACAGACGAAGGGGCCGCCATAAGGCGGCGGCGTGAGTGCATTACCTGTGGTGAACGGTTTACCACATACGAAAGGGTCGAAGAAATTCCTCTAATGGTAAGAAAAAAAGATGGCAACTCTCAAGCCTACGACCGGAACAAGATTCTTTCAGGCATTATTAAGTCCTGCGAGAAAAGACCCGTGAGCCTACAACAAATTGAAGACCTGGTCGACAGTATAGAAAAGCGACTACAAAACAAGTTGGTTCGCGAAATATCTTCCCAAGAAATTGGGGAGATGATTATGGAGGGGCTCAAAGAACTTGATGAAGTAGCCTATGTCCGATTTGCCTCTGTCTATAGACAGTTTAGAGACCTTGAGACCTTCATGAGAGAGTTAGAGAGCTTAGTAAAAGATAAGAGGAGGAAAAAATGACCTACCCAAAATTAAAGTTAGACTACAACAAGCTAAAAGACAATGTGGCCACCATGAAACAGCGGTGTCTAGATGGGGGCATTAGCACCCTGGCTGGCGTCACCAAGGTCTTTTCTGCTGATCCCCGTATGGCCCAGGCCTATGTAGAAGGCGGCGTTGACTTTTTAGCCGATAGCCGGATTCAAAATATTAAAAAGCTACAAGACTTTCCAGTCCCTAAAATACTCCTTCGCATCCCCATGCTATCAGAAGTGGAAGATGTGGTTAAGTATGCAGACTATAGTTTAAACTCTGAACTGGAAACCCTAAGGGCCTTAAATGAAGCGGCTAAAAAACAAGATAAGACCCACAAGGTGGTCCTTATGGCCGACCTAGGGGACCTAAGGGAAGGTTTCTTTAAGGAAGAAGACTTCTATGAAGCAGTAGAAGAAGTCTTAGGTCTAGAGGGTCTTTACCTAGCTGGAATCGGGGTTAACCTAACCTGTTATGGGGCGGTTATTCCTAAACCTGAAATCTTAAATCAACTAAATATCTACAAGGAAGAAATTAAGGCCAGATATGACCATGACCTAGAAATTGTGTCTGGAGGAAATTCTTCTTCTGTCTACCTGGTTGGGAAAGAAGACCTGCCCGGGATCAACAACCTTCGTTTAGGAGAGGCCCTTGTTCTAGGCACAGAGTCTGCCTACGCGCAAAACATTGAAGGCCTAAACCAAGATGCCTGGACCCTAGAAGCTCAAATTATTGAGTGTAAGGAAAAGCCCTCTGTCCCTACAGCAGATGAATTGGGTCTAGATGCCTTTGGCCATGAACCCTCTTTTGTAGACCGGGGGATCCGGATGCGGGCAATTATTGGCCTAGGCAAGCAAGATATTGATACAGAAAATATGATTCCCCTAGACCCAGATGTAATTATCTTAGGCGGGTCTAGTGACCATATTATTATTGATGTAACCGATGCGAAAAAGGACTATAAGGTGGGGGACATCCTATCCTTTAGACTAAGCTATGGAGGCATACTTAGCCTATGCACTTCAGAATTTGTAGAAAAGGAAGTCGTGAAGTAAGACTTGGATTTTTTTACAATGCAAATGGAGGAGAACCTAAAGAAAAAGGCGCCCTTAGCCCAACGCATGCGTCCTCAAAAGCTTGAGGACTTTGTGGGCCAAGGGCACCTATTAGGTTCAGGCAAATATTTAAACCGGCTTGTTTTGTCAAACCACCTACCCTCCCTACTTTTTTATGGGCCTCCTGGGGTAGGCAAGACCACCCTGGCCCAGCTTTTGGCTAAGGAAAGTGGGCATGCTTTTGTGGACTTAAGTGCAGTAACGAGTCATGTGAAGGAACTAAGAGAAGTCATAGACCAGGCCCTTGAAAGGCTCAAGATGGAGTCTAGGCAGACGGTCCTTTTTTTAGATGAGATCCACCGGTTTAATAAGGGCCAGCAGGACGTCTTGCTTCCCTTTGTGGAGAAGGGGGAGATCCTGCTTATAGGCGCCACTACAGAAAATCCCTATTTTCACATTAATAAGGCCCTTTTGTCCCGGATGCAGGTCTTGGAATTAAAAGCCCTAAGGGATGAGGACCTAGACCTTTTAATAGACCGGGCCCTAGAAGACAGGGAAAGGGGCTATGGCCATCTAAGGGTCCAGCTAGACCCAGAGGCCAGGGCCCTTCTTATCCGCCTGGTTAACGGGGATGCCAGGAGCCTATATAACGCCTTAGAAATTGCTGTTTTAAGTAGCTCTAAGGATGACCAGGGGCAGATCATCCTAGATAAGGAGGCCATAGGAAATTCCCTCCAGTCAAAACAGTTTAGGTATGACCGAGATGGCAACGCCCACTATGATACCATCTCGGCCTTTATAAAGAGCCTAAGGGGGTCCGACCCAGACGCCGCCCTTTATTATCTGGCCAAGATGATTGAATCTGGCGAACAGGCAGAATTTATAGCCAGACGGCTTATTATTTTTGCCTCTGAAGACATAGGCAATGCCGATCCCCAGGCCCTGGCCTTGGGGGTGGCCTGTTTTAAGGCCCTTCAGATTATTGGCATGCCTGAAGGACGAATTCCCCTGGCCCAAACCACCACCTACATGGCCGCGGCTCCCAAGTCTAACCGGTCCTATGTGGCCATTAACCAGGCCCTTTCTGATGTTAGAAAGGGTCTAGGTGAGAGGATCCCCCTTTATTTAAGAGACAAACACCAACCCCTGGAAGAGGGAGAGACTAGCTATAAGTACCCCCACAATTATGAGGGGGCCTATGTAGCCCAAAGGTATTTCCCCCTGGATATGGAAGAAAAAACCTACTACCAACCCTCAGATAGGGGCCATGAAAAGATCATCGGGGCCTATCTGAAGGGCCTAAAGGATTGACAATAAAATTATATAAGGATAAAATATAAACTTAAGAAATAAAATTCTAGATAGAGGAGGGAACAGCTTGGATATTAGAGATATTTTTAAAAACAAAGAATCCTACATTGGAAAAGATATAACAATAGAAGGCTGGATCAAGACATCTAGAGATTCTAAAAACTTTGCTTTTATAGAATTAATGGATGGAACTTATTTTAAACCCATACAGATTGTGTATAGTCGGGACTTGGAAAATTTTGACGAGATTAAGCGTTATCCCATTTATTCATCCTTACGGGTCCAAGGCCAGGTGGTGGAAAGTAAGGGGGCCAAGCAGGCCATAGAAATTCAGGCTCAGGCCATCGAAGGCTTGTTTTTAGCAGATGGGGACTATCCCCTACAAAAGAAACGCCACAGCCTAGAGTTTTTAAGGACCAAGGCCCATTTGAGACCCCGGGCCAACCTCTTCCAAGCTGTTTTTAGGGTTAGGTCTCTTCTAGCCCATGGGATCCATTCCTTTTTCCAAGAGCAGGGTTTTGTCTATGTCCATACCCCTATTATTACAGCCTCTGATGCAGAAGGGGCAGGGGAAATGTTCCATGTGACCACCCTAAATATGAAAGACATCCCCCTAGATGAAGAGGGCAAGGTAGACTACAGCCAGGACTTTTTTGGCAAACCCACCAACCTAACGGTATCCGGCCAACTCCAAGGGGAGGCCTTTGCCCATGCCTTTAAGAATATCTATACCTTTGGGCCCACCTTCCGGGCAGAACACTCCAACACCCAAAGGCATGCAGCAGAATTTTGGATGATGGAGCCAGAAATGGCCTTTGCCGACCTAGAGGATATTTGCGACAATTCTGAAGCCCTTTTAAAGTATGTCATCCAATATCTTTTTGACCATGCGGCGGAAGAATTGGCCTTTTTCAACCAGTTTGTAGACAAGGGCCTGATGGACCGTCTAGAAAATGTTTTAAATTCTGATTTTGAACGGATCACCTATACCAAGGCCATCGACCTTTTAAAAGAGGCCAAAAAAGACTTTAGCTTCCCAGTAGAATGGGGGATTGACCTGCAAACAGAACATGAACGTTATATTACAGAAGAAGTCTATGGAAAACCTGTCTTTATCACCGACTACCCCAAGGATATTAAGGCCTTTTACATGCGGTTAAATGAAGATGGCAAGACCGTGGCAGCCATGGACCTTTTGGTTCCAGGGATTGGAGAGATTATCGGGGGTAGCCAAAGGGAAGAGCGCTACGATAAGTTAGTTAAGCGGATGGATGAGATGGGTCTAAAGGCAGAAGACTATGCCTGGTATCTAGACCTACGCCGTTTTGGTTCTGCAGTCCATTCAGGTTATGGATTAGGCTTTGAAAGGGCCGTCATGTACATGACCGGGGTAAGTAACATAAGGGACGTTATTCCCTTCCCTAGAACTGTTGGATCTGCAGAGTATTAAAGGAGGCACTAATGCGAGAGTATCAGCCAAATAAAATTGAGAAGAAATGGCAGGATTTTTGGGAAGAACATGGAACCTATCGGGCAGAACAAGATTCCACCAAGGAAAAATTTTACCCCCTAGTTGAGTTTCCCTATCCCTCTGGCCAGGGCCTTCATGTGGGTCATCCAAGACCCTATACAGCCCTAGACATTGTGGCCAGAAAACGCCGGTATGAGGGACAAAATGTTCTCTTTGCCATTGGTTGGGACGCCTTTGGTCTTCCTACAGAAAATTATGCCATTAAGACCGGCATCCACCCTACCATTGTAACTGAAGAAAACATCAGTAACTTTAAACGGCAGTTAAAGAGCCTGGGCTTTAGCTTTGATTGGAGCCGGGAAATTAATACCTCAGACCCCAGCTACTACAAGTGGACCCAATGGATCTTCCAGCAACTCTTTAAAAATGACCTGGCCTACAAGGCAGAGATGCCCATTAACTGGTGTCCTTCCTGTAAGACCGGTCTGGCCAACGAAGAAGTTATCCAAGGGACCTGTGAACGGTGTGGGGCAGAAGTGGTCCACAAGGTGAAGAGCCAATGGATGTTAAAAATTACAGCCTATGCCCAAAGGCTCTTAGAAGACCTAGATGATGTGGACTATATTGAGCCAGTCAAGATCCAACAAAGAAACTGGATTGGACGGTCTGAAGGCCTTCAGGCTAAATTCTTCCTTAAGGATAGCCAGGACTACCTAGAAGTCTTTACCACCCGTCCAGACACCATGTTTGGGGCCACCTATATGGTTTTAGCGCCTGAGCACCCCTTTATTGAAAAGTATAGGGACCGGATTAAGAACTACGCTGAAGTGGAGGCCTATTTAGAAGAGGTCAAGAAAAAATCAGACTTCGAAAGAACAGAACTGGCCAAGGATAAGACCGGGGTCAAGTTAGATGGGCTCTTTGCCATTAACCCAGCCAACCAGAAGGAAGTTGAAATCTGGATTTCTGACTATGTCCTTATGTCCTATGGGACCGGGGCCATTATGGCTGTGCCTGGCCACGACCAAAGGGACTGGGAATTTGCCAAAAAATTCGGCCTAGACATTGTTCCCGTTGTAGAGGGAGGCGACATTTCAGAAGAGGCCTTTGTGGACACCCAATCTGGAAAGATGATCAACTCCGACTTCTTAAATGGCCTAAGTGTTAAAGAGGCCATAAAGACCATGGTGGACTACCTAGAAGAAAGAGACCTGGGGGTCAAGAAGGTCAACTATAAATTAAGAGACTGGGTCTTTTCTAGACAGCGCTACTGGGGCGAGCCCATCCCCCTAGTCTACTGCGAAGACTGCGGCTGGGTTCCTGTACCAGAAGAAGACCTTCCTGTGGTCCTGCCAGAAGTAGAAGACTACCGGCCCACCGATGATGGGGAATCACCCCTAGCCAAGCTAGATGACTGGGTCAACACCACCTGTCCCCAGTGTGGCAAGCCAGCCAAGAGGGAGACCGACACCATGCCCAACTGGGCAGGCTCTAGCTGGTACTTCCTAAGGTATTGTGACCCCCACAATGATGAGGCCTTGGCTTCAAAGGAGGCCCTAGAATACTTTATGCCAGTGGAATGGTATAACGGGGGAATGGAACACACCACCCTCCACCTTTTGTATTCTCGTTTCTGGCATAAATTCCTATATGACATCAAGGTAGTCCCCACCAAGGAACCCTATGTGAAGCGGACCAGCCACGGGATGATCCTGGGAGAAAACAATGCCAAGATGAGTAAGAGCCGGGGCAATGTGATTAACCCAGACGATATTGTTAAAGAGTATGGGGCAGAAACCCTAAGGACCTATGAAATGTTTATAGGGGACTTTGAGAAGTCCGTCCCCTGGTCCGAAGACGGGGTCAAGGGTTGCCGCCGGTTCTTAGACAGGGTTTGGAATGTCCAAGAGCTTTTAGTGGATGGGGATACTTATTCTAAGGACCTAGAAGTCCTCCTCCACCAAAGTATTAAAAAGGTTTCTGAAGACTACGAAAACCTAAAGGCCAATACGGCCATTGCCCAGCTCATGACCCTTTTAAACGAAATCAATAAATTGGGCCGGGTCAATAAGGCAGAGCTTAAGACCTTCCTTATGCTTTTAAACCCAGTAGCTCCCCATATTACAGAAGAGCTTTGGGAAATCCTAAACCTAGGTGGCTACTTGCATGAGCATGAGTGGCCCCAATATGATGAGGACAAAACCGTAAGAGATGTCCTTGAAATTCCTGTCCAGTTTAATGGCAAGGTCCGTTTTAAGGTGACCATTAACCGGGATATGGATAAGGACCAAGTCCGGGCCCTGATTGAAGATCATGAAGACTTTGCCAGCCAAGTGGAAGGCAAGGAGATCAAAAAAGAAATCTATGTTCCTGCAAAGATCTATAACTTTGTGGTAAAATAATCTTATAAGAAAAGAAGGAGGCTTTCTTTTGGAAGTCTCCTTTTTTTTACTAGCCAGGCCCTTAAATTGACATAGAAAAAAACTTACAGTAAAATAAGATAATATAGGAAAGTAGAATCTACTCCCCCCAGATTCGGATCATTTGGACAAGACAATGGAGAGATGAATGGAACAATTACGCATTATCGGAGATTTTATTGCCTCTGATTATCTTAGAGCCATACAATCTGTTTTAATTTCAATTTTTTTGGCCTTAGCCATCTACTATTTAATTAATATAGGCAACCAGAGGATTGAAAGGTCCCTTCGAATTAATATTAATTTGAAATTGGTTAGCCGGATAGTAGGGGTCCTAATAGGCCTTTTTATACTTAGGTATATTTTTAATCGCTTTCCTATCTTGGGAAGTACCATCTGGGCCCTAGTGGTTTCAGTGATTATGGCCTATATTATTAACCCGGCTGTAGATTATTTTCAAAACAAGGGCTTGCCAAGGCAGCTGGGGGTCATTATTGTTTACTTAGGCGTGGCCTTGACCCTGGTTATTTTAGGTATTGTGGTGGTTCCACGGACCATTACTGAGCTTTCCCGCCTCTTTTTAATCTTTCCTGAACTGGCAGACCAGGTGTCCGATTGGTTTACTAATTTTAGTAACAACCTGTCCCAATCCACCAGCATCGACTTACAAAATATTATAGACCGGACAGAGTCGCAATTTATCAATTTTATGGACCTTTTGGAAGGACAAATGGTCGATGGAATCAAGGACCTGGCCTATGGTCTTCAGTCCTTTATTGAGGGCTTAATTAGTTTTGCCCTCGTCTTAATTTTCACCTTTTTCTTTTCTGTGGAAAAGGAGGCCATCAATCAAAAGATTTCCAAGAGCCTACCCAAAAAGCATGAGAAGGACATTGTCTTTTTAGCCCGGGAGATTGACCGGATGTTAAAGGGCTTTATTCAAGGCCGGTTGGTTTTAGCTATTTTGGTGGGCTTTATGACCATGGTTATGCTTTTAATTTTACGGATAGACTTTGCCATTGTCATCGGTATTGTGACCATTGTGGCAGATTTTATCCCCTACTTGGGACCCTTTATTGCCCTGAGCCCCGCCTTTATTTTTGCCCTTTTAGACTCTAGACTTAAGGCCCTCTGGGTGGCTATCCTTTTTGTGGGCCTACAGTGGGTAGAAAACAATATCTTAGGACCTAGGATCCTTGGGAAGAGAACAGGGCTCCACCCCATGGTTATCCTTCTTTGCATTATTATTGGCGGGGGAATGTATGGGGTAGCAGGCTTGATTTTGTCTGTCCCCATATTCTCTGTGGTCCTAGTCATTAAAGATTTTGCCCTTTTAAAATGGGCTCAAAATAAAGAATTAAAAGAAGATTTAAAACTATAATTTGGAGGTTAATTAATGAAGAAGTTAGGTCTACATGCATTACGAAGTGAGTTCTTGGATTTTTTTAAGGAGAAGAACCATCTGATTCTTCCTAGTTTCTCCCTGATTCCAGAAGACGACCCCTCTCTTTTACTTATTGGGGCTGGGATGGCGCCTATGAAAAAGTTTTTTACAGGGGAGGCCCCTGCGCCAGCCAAACGGGTCAGCTCTTGCCAAAAGTGCATTCGGACAGGGGATATCGAAAATGTAGGCAAGACAGACCGGCATGCCACCTACTTTGAAATGCTAGGGAATTTTTCCTTTGGGGACTATTTTAAGGAGGAGGCCATTGCCTGGGCCTGGGAATTTTTAACTAAAAATCTGGACATCCCCCGGGAGGATATTTGGGTGACCGTCTTTGAGGAAGATGATGAAGCTGAAGAAATCTGGCATAAGAAGATTGGCCTTTCCATGGACCGAATTGTCCGCTTGGGCAAGGAAGACAACTTTTGGGAACTGGCTGTAGGCCCTTCTGGACCCTGCTCAGAAATCTATGTAGACAGGGGAGAGGCCTATGGGTGTGGCAAGGATACCTGTAAGCCAGGCTGCGACTGTGACCGGTTTTTAGAGGTGTGGAACCTGGTCTTTACTCAGTTTGACAAGGATGAGGATGGGAATTACCACCCCCTAGCCCACCCCAATATCGACACCGGCATGGGCCTTGAAAGAATCGCGGCCTACCTCCAAGGGGTCAACAATATCTTTGAAATTGATGCCATAGAAGACCTCCTAAAACAAGTGGCCCAGCGGGCAGGCTATGTTTATGGGTCCGACCCTAAAAAAGACGAGTCCATCCGGATTATTACAGACCATATTCGAGCCGTGACCTTTATGATTAGCGATGGGATTGTCCCCTCCAATGAAGGCCGGGGCTATGTCTTAAGACGGCTTATCCGAAGAGCGGCTAGGCACGGCCGGCTAGTGGGCCTAGAAGAGGCCTATCTCTATGACCTGTCCAAGGAAGTCATTGACTCCTGGTCCATAGAATACAAGGACCTAGAGACCAACCGAGATATGATCCATGAGGTAATCAAAAGAGAGGAAGAACGGTTTTTAAAGACCCTAGAAGAGGGCCTAGTTCACCTAGATAGCCTAGTTCAGGACCTAAAGAAAAATAAGAAGACCCTTCTTTCTGGCCAAGACGCCTTTAAGCTTTATGATACCTTTGGCTTCCCCTTGGACCTAACCCAAGAGGTCCTAAAAGAAGAGGGCATGGCGGCCGATGAAGAGGCCTTTAGGGCCCAAATGGACCGGCAAAGACACTTGGCCAGAGCAGCCAGCAAGGCCAACGAAGAGGTGGGTTGGTCCCATGACAAGAAGGATAGCCTTTTTAAAGACCTGGCTATAGACAAGAACCTTTTTGTAGGCTATGACCACTTAGAGACCCAAACACAGATTATCCATTTTATAGAAAAGGACCAAGTTTCTTCAAGTCTGGAAGAGGAAGGCCTGGTCATTATAGATCCTAGCCCCTTCTATCCCCAAGGGGGAGGGCAAGTAGGTGACCGAGGGACCCTAGAGGGCGATGGCTTCAAGCTAGAGGTCTTAGATACCCAGGGGCAAATAGGCCAGCTATCTTACTCCCGTGTAAGACTTGTTGAAGGTCAGGCCAAGACAGGCCCCGCCCTAGCCAGGGTAGATATTCCAAGAAGGGAGGCCACTCGGCGTAACCATTCTTCTACCCACCTGCTCCACCGGGCCCTAAGAAAGACCCTAGGAGACCATGTTAAGCAGGCCGGGTCCTTGGTGAGCCCAGAGGGTTTAAGGTTTGACTTTAGCCACTACAGTGGCCTAAAGAGGGAAGAGCTTGTGGAAATTGAAAACCAGGTCAACCAAGACATTCTGGCCTCCCTGGAGGTCAGAGTAGAAGAAATGGACCTGGCTTCTGCTGAAGCCATGGGGGCCATTGGTCTTTTTGAAGACAAGTATGGAGAAAGAGTCCGGGTTGTCAGTATGGGAGACCGGAGCATAGAACTCTGCGGAGGAACCCATGTGGATAACACAGCCCAAATTGGCCTCTTTAAGATCCTATCTGAGTCTGGTATTTCCGCTGGTGTTAGACGGATTGAAGCCAAGACCAGCCTGTCCCTTAAGGCCTATCTCGATGAGCTCTTAGAAGAAAGAGGGGCCCTGGCAGACTTTTTAAAGACCAGCCCAGACCAGCTTATGGATCGGCTTAAGCAGCAGGCCAAGGAGCTTAAGGACTTAAACAAGGAACTGGAGGCCTTTAGGCGAGAAAACGCCATGAACCAAGGAGACGCCCTTTTAGAGTCTATCTTGGAAGAGGCCGGCTACAAGTATATTGCAGCCCAGGTTAGCGGGGTTAGCATGGAAGAAATGCGGCTCATGGCAGAAAAACTAAGGGACCAAGCGGGTGCCGTGGTTGTACTGGGCAGCAAGATAGCAGAAGGCAAGCTAAACTTTGTAGCCACTGTGCCCAAGGCCTATATTGACAAGGGAATAAAGGCCGGCGACCTGGTTAAGCAGGTGGCTAAAAAGGCAGGCGGCGGTGGTGGCGGTCGTCCCGACATGGCCTCAGCTGGCGGCAAAAATGTAGAAAAATTACAGGAGGCCCTAGACCAGGTCAAGGAATTTTTGGCACAGGCCTAAATAGGCTAAGTAGCCGGTAAAAAACCAGTGAATTTAAGGAATTTGCCTAAGAATAAATTGACCGGTCAATTGGCCTTATGTTATAATCTACCTATGGAGGAGATAAAATGAGCGACAAGGACTTTGAAACACAAATTTTTGAAAAACAAGCTCTTAATTCTCAAAAGATTCGTGAGGATTTAACCGTGGTATACGATGCCTTAGCTGAGAAGGGATACAATCCAACGGATCAAATTATTGGTTATATTCTTTCTGGTGATCCCACCTATATTACTAGTCATAATGATGCCAGGAATATCATACAAAGTCTTGAACGGGATATTCTTTTGGCAGAACTACTAAGATATTATCTAGATAAATAATTGGAGATGGGGTCCTCCCCATCTCTATTTTTAGGCGGGGCTTTATTTTCCAGCCTAGCTTTAAGAGATAAATGCCTAGTTAAGAAAAGAGAAAGAAGGATCATGAGGGAATTAGGTAAGACAGGAATTCATGTTTCTAGACTGTGTTTTGGGTCCTTAACCATGACCCCTTTTCAAGCCAACCTAAGTGTGGAAGAAGGGGCCAGTTTAATTAAAGAAGCCTATGACCTAGGGGTAAACTTCATAGATACGGCAGAGATATACGACAACTACCCCTATATTCGCCGTGCCTTAGAAACTATTCCTAGAGAAAAATTTGTTATTGCCACCAAGTGTTATGCCTATGATAAAAAGACAGCCACAGAGAGTTTACAAAAGGCCCTAAAGGAACTAGGGACAGACTATATCGATGTTTTTTTATTGCATGAACAAGAGAGTATTCATACCCTACGGGGGCATGACGAGGCTTTAAAAACTTTTGCCCAATTTAAAAAAGAAGGATATATACGAGCTGTAGGTATCTCCTCACACTTCGTAAATTGTGTGAAAGCAGCAAAAAAATGGGAAGAAATAGACCTAGTCCATCCTATTCTCAATATGGCCGGCATCGGCATCCAGGATGGCAGTACAGAAGATATGTTGGAGGCTATTTCTGACCTTCATCAAAGTGGCATTGGGATTTATACCATGAAGGCCCTAGGAGGCGGTCATCTAATTTCCAGGCAAGAAGAAGCCCTAAGGTGGATCTTGGCCCAGAAGGATATCGATGCCGTGGCAGTAGGGATGCAAAGACGAGAAGAAGTACACTATAACACAGGGGTATTTTTCCACGGGACCTTTGATGAAGACTTACAGAATAAAATAAAGAGCCGTAAACGGAAGTTAGTCGTAGCAGATTATTGTATAGGTTGTGGCCGGTGCGTAGACCGTTGCAAACAAAAGGGCATCCAGGTCATTGATGGCAAGGCCCAGGCCAATAGCCGGTGTATTTTATGTGGCTATTGTGCAACAACCTGTCCGGAATTTTGTATTAAAGTGGTGTGATTATAGTGAGAATCATGGGATTAGATGTAGGTGACAAGACCATAGGGGTGGCCCTTAGCGACCCCACAGGTCTTTTAGCTCAAGGATTAAAAACCATATGGCGGCAGTCCAACAAGAAGGATTTTCTAGAGATTAGCCAGCTAGTAGAGACCTACCAGGTAGAAAAAATTGTGGTAGGCTTACCTAAAAACATGAATAATTCCATGGGACCACAGGGTGAAAAGGCCTTACATTTTGGCGAAAAGCTAAAAAGGAAACTAGACATTGATGTCGTCTTTGAAGACGAAAGATTAACGACTATTTCAGCTGAAAGAGCCCTAATACAAGCTGGCATTCGAAGGGAAAATAGGAAGTCAGTGGTGGATAAAATAGCCGCTAGCTTCATCCTTCAGTCCTATTTAGATCGAGTAAAGAAAGAGGGATAATTTGGAAACTCATATACTTTATGATGAGCATGGTCAGGCAGTTGAATTTGTAGTTGATGCAAGTTTTTCTGTAAATGACCTAGATTATGTCGCCTTGTCTTCTACTGATGAAGAAGATGATGCACTTTATATATTTCGAGTGGATCAGGACAGCCAAGGAGAAGTGGTTTTTTCAGGCATAGATGAGGCTGAACTAAAGATTGCACAAGAGGTTTATGAAGAACTAATAGAAGAAAACTGAGTAGGTGATTTCATGGCTGATGAAAAGACAATAAAAAATTTACTCCAAGCCAAGGGATATAAGTTTACCAGGCAGAGGCAAGAAATTTATGATATTTTTCTTGAAAATAGGGATTGCCACATGACCACAGAAGAAGTCTTTTTACAAACTAAGAAAAAAGGCTTGGATATTGGCATTGCCACAGTCTATAGGACCGTTCAGCTCCTAGAAGAAATGGGGCTTATTACAGCCATTACCTTCAAAGACGGATTAGTTCGTTATGAAATACGCGATGAAGAGGAAACCCACACCCACCACCATGTGGTCTGTAATGAATGTAACAAGGTCCTTGAAGTTGACCTAGACCTATTAAATCCCCTAGAGGAGTTAATTGAAAAAAATACAGGCTTCCATATTCTCGACCATAATCTAAAATTCTATGGCTACTGCAACGACTGCTACCAAAAAGTGAAAGGAGCAGACCATGAAACAAAACTACAAGCTTCGGGTCATTCCCCTAGGCGGGATGGGTGAAGTTGGTAAGAATTTAACGGTTGTTGAATATCGAGATGACATCGTCATTATTGATTGCGGAATGACTTTCCCCGAGGAGGATATGCCCGGGATTGATGTGGTTATTCCCGATATTGACTATCTAAAGAAACGCAAGAACAAGATTCGGGGGATTATTTTAACCCACGGTCACGAGGACCATATAGGGGCCATTCCCTATTTCTTAAAACAAATTAATACCCCGGTCTATGGAACCCGGCTAACCATAGCCCTCTTGGAAAACAAGCTAAAGGAACACCGACTCCTGTCTAAGACCAAGATGGTTACGGTGACCCCTGGAAAAAAATACCAGCTAGGAAAGTTTGAGGTAGAATGGATTAGTGTCAACCACTCTATTCCAGATGCCTGTTCCTTAGCCATAAATACACCTGTAGGACGGGTGGTCCACACGGGAGACTTTAAAATTGACTTTACCCCCATTTCTGGCCCTGTAGCCAACCTAAACCGCTTTGCAGAAATTGGAAATGAGGGATGTTTATTGCTCCTAAGTGAGTCTACAAACATCTTGTCTGAAGGCTTTTCTATGAGTGAGCGAAAGGTGGGGGAAACCTTTGATCGAATCTTTTCCCTAAAGAAGAATAATCGTTTGATTATTGCCACCTTTGCCTCTAATGTCTTTAGGGTCCAACAGATTATCCAGGCTGCAGAAAAATACAACAGAAAAGTCGTTTTAAGTGGCCGGAGTATGGTTAATGTAACAGAAACCGCCGAAAGACTAGGCTACTTGAAGATAAAAAAAGGCACCATTATAGACATTAAGGACATGCACCGGTATAAACCCAACCAGCTCGTGCTCATTACCACTGGTTCTCAAGGGGAACCCATGAGTGCCCTGACCCGGATTTCCAATGACCAGCATAGGCGGATTAAGCTGGCTCCTAATGATACCATTATCCTTTCTGCCAACCCCATTCCCGGCAACGAAAATGCAGTCAATGGCGTTATTAACCGTCTCCTAGAAAGAGGCGCCGAGGTAATTTATAAGAGCTTATCTGAAATCCATGTGTCTGGTCACGCCTTCCAAAATGAACACAAGCTTCTTTTAAGCCTTTTAAAGCCAAAATACTTTGTGCCTTGTCACGGGGAAACGCGCCACCTCCTAAAGCATGCTGAAGTAGCTAGCGACCTGGGGGTCCCCAAGAAAAATATCTTTGTTCTCTATAACGGTCAGTGCTTAGAGCTAGACCAAAACAAGGCCCAAACTGTGGCCGACGTGGTCTCTGGGCCCGTCTTTGTAGATGGACTAGGCATTGGAGATGTGGGCAATATTGTCTTAAGGGACCGAAAGCACTTAAGTGAAGACGGCCTGATTGCCGTGGTTATTGCCATGGACAGCAAGCAGGGCAAGGTGGTATCTGGTCCAGATATTATCTCCAGAGGTTTTGTCTATGTGAGAGAATCTACAGACCTTATGGAAAAGGCCAGAAATGTCGTCAAGGAAAGTCTAAACCAATGTGATAAAAAGCATATTAAAGAATGGTCAACCATCAAGAATAATGTGCGAGACGATTTAAGGAATTACGTCTACAAGAAAACAGGACGAAACCCCATGATATTACCCATTATCATGGATGTATAAGGATGAGACAAGACCGGCCCTGCCGGTCTTTTATTTGGAGGACTTATGTCAAATATTGTTTTTGACCATGCAGAAGAGTATATCTTGGGGATTTTGCCTGAAGAAAAGGGCCTTTTAAAGTCCATGAGAGACTATGCCCAGTACAAGCATATTCCCATTATTGAAAGGGAAGTAGCTGAATTTTTAAAGTTCCTCCTGGCCTTAAAAAAGCCCAGGAAGATCCTAGAACTGGGAACAGCCATAGGCTATTCTGCCCTGGTCATGGCCAGTGTCCTGCCCACCAGCCAGATTGATACGGTGGAGCTTTTTGCTGAAAAGGCGGCCTTGGCCAGAAAAATGATTGATAAGGCCCAGCTTGGCCAGACCATTAAAGTCCACGAAGCCGATGCCCTGGATTTTTTAAAGGCCAGCCAAGAGACCTATGACTTTATTTTTATCGATGCAGCCAAGGGCCACTATGAGGAATATATTAAGGAGGCCCTGAGACTTTTAAACAGGGACGGCTTTATCCTGTGCGATAATATTTTATTTCATGGGATGGTCTCTTCGGACCATTTGGTGGTCAGAAGAAAAAAGACCATTGTCAAAAGAATGCGAGACATGCTCCCCAAGCTCCTCCATTCAAAAAGCCTACAAGCCTCTATTTTACCACTTGCAGACGGACTGCTATTAATAAGGAGAAAAGATGACTAAAAAAGTTGAACTTTTAGCCCCAGCTGGTGACTTAGACAAGTTAAAAATAGCCATTGACTATGGGGCAGATGCTGTATATCTAGGAGGGGAAGCCTTTGGTTTAAGAACGGCGTCTAAAAACTTTCCCCTGGAAGATATGAAAGAAGGGGTAGACTATGCCCATGCCCGGGGCAAGGCTGTCCATGTGACCATGAATATTATTCCCCATGAAGAAGACCTAGACGGCCTAGAAGACTATGTCAAAGACCTAGACCGCATAGGGATTGATGCCCTGATTGTAGCAGATCCTGGGATTTTCTCCCTGGTCAAGAAGGCCGCCCCCCATATGGAAATCCATATGAGCACCCAGGGCAGCATTACCAATTCAGCCACGGTGAAATTCTGGAAGGACCAGGGGGCCAGCCGGGTGGTTCTGGCGAGAGAACTATCCCTAAAAGAAATCCAGGCCATTATAGAAGACACCCAGGGAGAGATTGAGATAGAAACTTTCCTCCATGGAGCCATGTGCATGAGCTATAGTGGCCGCTGCCTTTTAAGTAACTATATGGTTAACCGGGACGCCAATAGGGGGGACTGTTCCCAGCCCTGCCGCTACAAGTACTATCTTATGGAGGAAACCCGGCCAGGGGAATATTTCCCAATAGAAGAAAATGACCAGGGGTCCTATATCTTAAACTCTAAGGACCTGTGTATGATAGAGCACCTGGACCAGCTGATAGAGTCAGGGATTCGAAGCCTAAAAATTGAGGGCCGGGTCAAGAGTGAATACTATCTGGCCACCGTGGTTAGGTCCTACCGCCGGGCCATTGACCGCTATTATGAGGACCCAGAGGCCTACCAGTTTGACCCCAAGGACCTAGAAGAGATCAAGAAGGTCTCCCACCGGGACTTCACCACTGGTTTTTACTTTGGCGAGGCCAAGCAGAATGGGACCATGGACGGGGAGGTTTCCTATCTCCGCTATTATGACTTTGTAGGCCGGGTCCTAGACTACGATCCCGAGACCGGCCGGGTCACTATCCAGCAACGAAACCGGGTCTTCCAGGGGGACCAGGTGGAAATTTTTGGTCCCCAAAGGGACCATGTGACAGTTAGCTTAGAGGACTTAAAAAATGAAGAGGGAGAGCCCATCCTATCGGCCAACCACCCCAAGATGATCTATACCGCCACCATAGATAAGCCGGTAGAAAAGGGAGACTTTGTGCGAAAAAAACTTGAGGATGAGATATGAAAAGATTATTAATCGGCATTGCAGGAGGGACAGGGTCTGGCAAGACCACGGTGGCCAATGACTTAATTTCAAAACTTCCCAAGGGGAAGAGCCTTCTCATAAAGGAAGACAATTACTATAAGGACCAAAGTGACCTGCCTCCTGCCCAAAGGGAGAAGACCAACTACGACCACCCCCTAGCCTTTGACCATGACCTTTTGGTGGACCATTTAAGGGACTTAAAAGCGGGCCAGTCCATAGAAGTTCCCCTCTATGACTACACCTGTCACAATCGAAAGAAGGAGACCCTTCATGTCGAGCCGGCAGAGATTATTATCCTAGAAGGCATCCTTATTTTTTATGATGAGACCCTCCGTGACCTCCTAGACCTAAAAATCTTTGTGGATACGGATAGCGATGTAAGAATCCTAAGGCGGATCACCCGGGATATGTCCGAGAGGGGCCGGTCCCTAGAGTCCATTATCAACCAGTACCTTCGGACCGTTCGCCCCTCCCACCTGCAGTTTGTAGAGCCTTCTAAACGCTATGCCCATATTATTATCCCAGAAGGGGGCAGCAACAAGGTAGCCATTGACCTGGTCTTAACCAAGATGAAACAGACCCTTGCCTCCAACCAAGAGGACCTTTAGAGAGGCTGGCCTCTCTTTTTAAAGAAGGGGAATAAAGAAGGAAAATAGGCCAAAGTCTTGGTTTTTCTTCTTCTTTATGCTATAATAAAGATAAGATATTAGACTATTTGCAGCTAGAGTGGGCCCCCCACTCTAGTTTTTTTACGAGGGAGGGATTTGGTGAACAAAAATAAGATCTATGAGAGGCTTAAGACCCTGGGACAAGAAGCAGCAGAAGCCTTGGGTTATGAGCTTGTAGACCTAGAATTCAAGCCGGGAACTGACCCTGTCCGGGCCCTGTTTTATATTTACAAGGAAGAAGGGGTCTCTATTGATGACTGTGTCCATATGAGTAAGGCCCTAGATAAGGCCTTAGAAAAGGAAGACCTTATTCCAGGCGCCTACCATCTAGAGGTATCCTCACCAGGTCTAGACCGACCTCTTAAGACCCTAGATGACTATCGGAGGAATAAAAATAAAATTGTAGACATCCACTTATATGCTCCCATCCATGGGAAGAAAGACTTCCAGGGGGAGCTGGTGGCTTATAACCAAGATGAGGTTGTCATTAAGCAGCCTGATGAAGATGAGGAAATAACTTTTCCCAGGAAGAGTATTTCTATGATGCGTCAAGCAATCATTTTTTAGGAGGACAAGGTGAACGAAGAATTTATCAAGGCCCTAAATGAAATTGAAGAGGATAAGGGGGTCCGTAAGGAAGTTATATTGGAGGCCCTAGAAGCCGCCCTAATATCCAGCTATAAAAAGAATTTTGGGACTAGCCAAAATGTCAAGGTGGACATCAACCGGGAAACTGGACAAATCGTCCTTTCTACGGAACTAGAGGTAGTGGACCAGGTGGAAAATCCAGGGACAGAGATCGCCCTAGAAGAGGCTCAAAAGCTAAACCATAGCTACCAGCTAGGGGACCTAGTCCACAAGCAGATAGCCCCTGAAAAGTTTGGACGGATTGCCGCTCAAACAGCCAAGCAAGTGGTTATCCAAAGGATTAAGGATGCCGAAAGAGATGTGATCTACGAAGAGTTTGTAGACCGTGAAAATGAAATTATTACAGGCGAGATTCAAAGGATCAACAAGGGCAACGCCTATGTTGACCTAGGCAAGACAGAGGCCATCCTGCCCGTATCAGAACAAATCCAAAATGAGGACTACCTGCCCAACCGGCGCTACAAGATGCTTATTCTTGAGGTCAACCGGACCGTCAAGGGGCCCCAAGTGGTCTTAAGCCGGTCCCATCCAACCCTAGTTAGACGGCTCTTTGAACTAGAAGTCCCTGAGATCAATGAGGGGCTGGTGGAAATCTATTCCATAGCCAGAGAGGCTGGGTCTAGGACCAAGATCGCTGTCTTCTCTAGGGATGAAGAAATAGACGCCCTGGGCGCCTGTGTGGGCTACAAGGGAACTCGGGTTAAGGTGATTGTAGACGAGCTCCATGACGAAAAAATTGACATCGTCATTTGGACCCCAGACATTAACCAGTTTATAGCCAATGCCCTAAGTCCTTCTAAGGTGGTAGAAGTCTTTACCGACCCTAAGGAAAAAACAGCCCTTGTGGTGGTGCCTGACTACCAGCTGTCTCTAGCCATTGGTAAGGAAGGGCAAAATGCCCGTCTGGCAGCCAAGTTAACCAACTGGAAGATTGATATTAAATCCGAGGAACAATTTGCTGCCTATCTAGAAGAAGAAGGCCTAAGCCTAGAAGAGCTAAGAGAAAATTATCGGGCCCGGTCCGAAGAAGAGACTGGCCTTGAAGAGGACTTAGAAGCGCTAGAAGAAGACGGACAGGCCCTAAAGCAAGACCCGGTGGAAACAGAGCCTTTAGCCAGCAGGGAAGAGGCCTCTTCTGCCCTAGATGAAAATTTATTTTCTGTTCCTATAGAAGAGCTCCAGGGCTTAAAGTTAGAAGATGACTCTGATGACATAGTACTAGATTCTGAGGACGAGGAGTAAATTTCAGAATGAAAAAGCAGAAAAAGACACCCATAAGAAAATGTATCGGCTGTGGCAAGGCCCAGGCTAAACATGACTTAATCAGGGTTGTTAAGAATAAGGATAACGAGGTTTTCTTGGATCTAAGTGGCAAGGCAAATGGGAGGGGGGCCTACCTGTGTAAGGACCAGGCCTGTCTAGAAAGAGCAATGACTTTAAAGGCCCTAAACCGAGCCTTTGGGATGGAAATAAGTCAAGACACTTATGAAGCATTAATAAATACCTTGAAAAATGATTCAGATGAGCCTCTATAAGGAGGTGCTCGATTATGAGTATAAGAGTGTACACATTAGCAAAAGAATTAGGGCTGGCTAGTAAAGACCTAGTAGAACTACTCAAGATGGCAGGTCTTGAGGTGACCAGCCATATGAGCTCAATAACAGAGGAAGAAAAAGACCAGTTTCTACAAAGTCTCAATGCATCAAAAAAGGACTCTCAAAAAGAGGGTCCGGCCCCTTTAAAGGACCCGGCTAAGGAAGAAAAAGAAAATAAAGAACCGGCCCCAAGTCCAAAGGCAGAGAAGAAAAAACCAGGGGCGCCGGCCCAAAAGAAAAAGCCAGAAGACAAGAAGGCCCCTCTTTCTCATGAGAAAAAGCAGGCAGAAAAAGACATCCTAGAAGGGGAAAAAGATAAAGAAGAAAAAGAAAGCCCTTCTAAGAATAGAAAAAGACAAGACAAGAAAAAGAAACAAGATAAGAAAAAAGAGGTCAGGGGCAAGGATAAAAAGTCCCGGAGCCAACGGCGCAGAGAAAGAGTCGCCAAAGAAGAGCAAGCAAGGGAGGATGATTCTATAGTCGTATTACAAGTGCCAATCACCGTTAAAGAATTTGCCGAAGAGCTCCATGTATCTGTAGCTCAAGTGATCAAGAAACTCATCGAGCTAGGCATTATGGCCAGCCAAAATGAGTCTATTGATGAAGATGTGGCCCTTCTTTTAGCGGAAGAATTTGGCAAAGAAGTTGAATTTGGCCTTCCTGAATCCGATCAATCTGTAGAAGAGATCTTCAACCTAGATCCAGAGGATGATGAAGCCTCTCTTGAAGGAAGAAGTCCTGTTATTACCGTTATGGGCCACGTAGACCACGGGAAGACCTCCCTTTTGGATGTTATCAAACGGTCCCATGTGACAGACAGCGAAGCCGGCGGGATCACCCAACATATTGGGGCCTATGTGGTAGACTTTGAAGACAAAAAACTTACCTTCCTAGACACCCCAGGCCATGAGGCCTTTACCTCCATGCGGTCCAGGGGAGCACAGATTACAGATATTGCCATCCTAGTGGTGGCTGCCGATGACGGGGTTATGCCCCAAACCATTGAGGCCATCAACCACGCCAAGGTAGCAGAAGTGCCCATTATTGTAGCCATCAACAAGATTGATAGGGAAGGGGCCAATGTGGACCGGGTTAAGCAAGAGCTTACTGAACAGGGCCTGGTACCTGAGGACTGGGGTGGAGATACCATCATGGTTCCCGTATCTGCTAAGACGGAAGAGGGGATTGATGAGCTCCTTGAAATGACCCTTCTTGTGGCTGAAATGCTAGAACTTAAGGCCAACCCCCACCGCCTAGCTGTGGGAACTGTTGTAGAAGCTAGACTAGACAAGGGCAAGGGCCCCATGGCCACTATCCTTATTCAAAAGGGAACCCTAAAATTTGGCCAATACCTGGTTTCTGGAGTTTCCTATGGCCATATCCGGGCCATGACCAACGACAAGAAGAAAAATGTAGGTCAGGCAGGTCCTTCTACTCCTGTGGTTGTTCAAGGCTTAAGTGGGGTGCCTAACGCAGGGGATGCCATCTATGCTGTAGAAGATGAGAAGGTAGCCAAGGAAGTAGCCCAAAGGAACCTAGCAGACCTAAGAGAAGAAAAACTCGCCTCTACCAACAAGGTCTCTTTGGAAAATCTCTTTGCCAAGATCCAAGAAGGGGAGCTTAAGGACCTCAATATTATTATTAAGGCCGATGTGAAGGGGACTGTGGAGGCCATTAGCCAGTCCTTAGAAAAACTAAGCAATGAAGAAGTCAAAATCAATATTATCCACTCTGGGGTAGGTGGGATTACAGAATCTGACGTCACCCTGGCCTCTGCCTCCAATGCCCTAGTGATTGGCTTTAATGTAAGACCCAATATTATGGCCCTAGACCTAGCCAAGCAAGAAGAAATTGACGTCAGGACCTACCGGGTTATCTATGATATTATTGAAGATATGAAGGCGGCCGTAGCCGGTCTATTGGATCCAGATATTGTAGAAGAAGTTCAAGGACGCTGTGAAGTCCGTGAAACCTTTAAATTGCCCAATAAAAATATTGTAGCTGGGATCTATGTCCTTAAGGGGAAAATTATTCGGTCTGGCTATGTCAAAGTCCTTAGGGATGATGTTATTATCCACGATGGTCCCATTGGGTCCCTGCAAAGATTCCAAGACGATGCCAAGGAAATTGCTGCGGGCTACGAGGGGGGTATGCTAATAGAAGGCTTCAACGATATCCAAGTTGGAGACGTCTTTGAATGCTATATCGAAAAGGAAGTTAAAAAGGAGATTTAACCATATGAACCCTAGGAGAGTACAACGCATATCTGAGGAGATTCGTAAAGAAATATCCAGCATTATACAAAACGACATCAAGGATCCTAGAATGCCCGATATGATATCTGTTCCCCGTGTGGAGGTAACCAGAGACCTAAGCTATGCTAGAATTATGATTTCTATTTTGGGCAGCGACAAGCAAAAAGAAGATGCCCTAGAGGGTCTAAACAATGCCAAGGGCTTTATTAAAAAGGAACTGGGCAGGGCCATCCGCCTTCCCTCCATGCCTGAACTGATCTTTGAACTAGACGAAAGTATTGAAAAAAACATTGAATTTGAACAGCTCATTGAAAGTTTAAAAGATGGAGATGGCCAGAATGGCTGACGTCACTTTAAAAGAAAAGGCAGCTCGCTTCTTAGGCCTAGTGGAGGGGGCCCAGTCCATTGTCTTGGCCTCCCATGTCAATCCTGATGGAGACAATCTAGGCTCTTCAGGGGCCATGTTTGACTTTATCTGCCACCAGTGGCCAGACAAGGACCTTTATTTTCTCCACAATGACCGAGTTCCTAAAGAATTTGGATTTTTGCCCCATATGGATAGGCGGGTAGAGCCCAAGGACCTAGACCTGGATCCAGACCTATTTATCGCCCTGGACTCCTCCGATGAAAAGAGGATGGGAGAGGAGGCCCTGGACCTATTTAACCGGGCCAAAAAGAGGGTCAATATAGACCACCATGCCAGCAACACCGCCTATGGGGACCTAAATATCGTCCAAAAAGATCAAACCTCTACAGGGGAGCTCTTAATGGATCTATTTAAACTTTTAGACTATTCGGTAAGCCCCCAGGGAGCCACAGCCCTTTATACAGCTATTTCGTCAGATACAGGTAACTTTCAATATGACTCTGTCACCGCCAAGACCCATAGGAATATAGCCGACCTCCTTGAGTCTGGAGCGGAATTTTATAAGGTCACCCAGGCCCTTTACCAAAGTAAGACCCCTGAAAAGATGGCCCTTTACCTGAAATGTATGGAAAGACTTGAATACCATCAGGAGGGTCTGGTTTCTCTTGCCTATATAAAAAATGAAGACTTTAAAGAAACAGGAGCCTACCGGTCAGATACAGAGGGTTTTGTGGAGGAACTAAGAAACATTAAATCCGTAGAGCTGGCGGTCTTTTTAGTGGAAAGAGAAGGTTATGTTAAATTTAGCCTCCGGTCTAAAAACTGGCTAGACTGCACAAAAATCGCTGAAAGTTTTGGAGGAGGCGGCCATATCCGGGCCAGTGGGGGCAGTATAGATGGCTCTATAGAAGAAGCTAGACAAGCTCTTTTAGAAAGAATAAAAGAGGTCTTTTATGAACGGCATTCTGATTGTTAACAAGGACCCCGGCATGACCTCCCACGATGTGGTCTATGCCCTAAGACGGCTTACCGGGATAAAAAAAATAGGCCATACGGGGACCCTAGACCCCATTGCCAGGGGCGTCCTCCCCATGTGTATTGGCAAGGCCACCCGTCTGGCCTCCTATATCCAGACCGATAGGAAGACCTACCGGGCCCAGGCCATCCTAGGAAAAAGAACAGATAGCTTTGACAAAACGGGCCAAGTCATAGGAGAAAAGGCCTACACCGGGTCTAAAGAAGACCTAGAGGCCCTCTTAAAGACCTATATAGGCCCCCAGATGCAAGAGCCCCCCATGTATTCGGCAGTCAAGGTCCAGGGAAAAAAACTCTATGAATATGCTAGAGAGGGCCTTGAAGTTAAAAGGAAGGCCCGGCCCATTGAGATCTATGATCTCTTTCTTATGGACTATGACCAGGGAACTTTTTCCTTTGAGGTCACCTGCTCTTCTGGGACCTATGTCCGGTCCTTAATTGACCAGATTGGCCTGGACCTGGGGACCTATGCCTACATGGAAGAACTCCAACGGACCCAGGTGGGGGCCTTTTCCCTAAAGGAGGCCCACCGGATAGAGGACCTGAAGGCTCTAGATAGGGACCAGATAGAAGACTACCTCCTTCCCATGGAAAGGGCCCTGGTCAGTCTAGACCGGCTAGACCTAGAGGAGGGCCTAGAAGACTGGATCAAGGATGGAAAAGCCATCCCATATCCTGGCCTTCTTCCAGACAAGGAATATGCTGTTTATTCTGGAGGCCAGTTTATGGGCATAGGGAAGATGAAAGCAAGGGGCAGTGTAGACCAGCTACATGTGCATAAGGTTTTGCTGTAAGGAGAGAGAATGGAAATTGTAAGGATAGATAAGAAGACAAGGGTGGACCAGGAAAGCTTTATTGCCCTGGGGAACTTTGATGGGGTTCACAGGGCCCACCAAGAGATTATAAAGACATTAGTTACAAGGGCAAGAGAAAAAAATCTAGCTAGCTCAGTTTTAATTTTTAAGCAGCATACAAAGGATACCTTGACCCTTAAAGAACAGCCCCTCTTAAGCTCCCAAGAACAAAAGTACCAGATCCTAGAAGACCTGGGGGTAGACTTTATCTATGAAATGGACTTCAATAGAGACATAATGAATCTAGAGGCCCGGGTCTTTGTAGAAGACCTGCTCTTGGACCACTTGAGTGTCCGGGGCATTGTGGTGGGCTTTGACTACCGTTTTGGCCACAAGGCCTCAGGAAACACCGATAGCCTAAGGGCCTTTCAAAAAGATATGGCCTTTGACCTCTATATTGTTGACAAGGTAGAAGAAGGAGACCTTACCATATCCTCCACCCTGATCCGTCAGCTTATCAAGGAGGGGGACCTGGTTAAGGCAGGAGACCTTCTAGGCAGACCCTACACCCTGGCCGGCCTGGTGGAAACAGGAAAGGGTCTGGGGCGAAAGATTGGTATCCCAACAGCTAATTTAAGGCTAGATACCCACTACTGTGTCCCTAAATTTGGCGTTTACCACAGCCATGTCATCCTAGAGGGAAAGACCTATTTAGCAGCGACCAACATAGGAAAAAACCCCACCTTTAATGAGACGGGATTAAAAGTAGAGGCCCATATTTTAGATTTTGACCAGGATATTTATGGGAAGAAGGTTTCTTTAGCCCTTAACCAGTTTATTCGAGAAGAAATTTCCTTTGATAGTATAGAGGAATTAGTTGACCAAATGGAAGAAGATATTTCTTTAATTAAAAAGCTAAATTCTAATTAGAAAATATTTACTAGGCTCTGTAAATATGGTATTATATAGGGGTATAGCTACCTTGGCATGGCTTATCGACACCTCAACGTCTGTCTATGCCCTGGTGAATAAAATTTTAGGAGGAAAACATGTTAGCAAGAGAAGAAAAAGAAGCAATTATTAAGGAATACCAAAGGGAAGAAGGAGACACAGGTTCTCCAGAAGTCCAAGTGGCTCTATTAACCAAACAAATTAATATTTTAAATGAGCACTTGAGAGAACATAAAAAAGATCATCACTCTAGAAGAGGTCTACTAAAAATGGTTGGTAAAAGAAGAAACTTACTCCGTTACCTCAAGAGAAAAGATATTGAGCGTTATAGAAGTCTTATTGAAAGACTAGGTATAAGAAGGTAAGAAGAGCGGAGACTTCCGCTCTTTTCTTTTAACCCACTAAGGAGGATAGAATGTTCGAACAGTTTGAATTTAATTTAAAAGGCCAACCCCTAACCGTAAAAATAGGCCATGTTGCCAAACAAGCCAATGGCGCTTGTATGGTGAGCCATGGGGGAAGTCTTGTTTTAGTCACAGCCACTGCATCAACTAAGCCCAAAGAAGGGGTGGACTTTTTGCCCTTGAGTTGTGACTATGAGGAAAAAATGTATGCTTCAGGTAAGATACCAGGTGGGTTTAAGAAGAGAGAGGGAAGACCTAGCAATGAGGCGACCTTGGTTAGCCGGCTGATCGACAGACCCTTAAGACCCCTCTTCCCTGCAGACTACCACCATAGTATTCAAGTCATGGCCACAGTCTTATCCTATGACCCAGACTATCCCACAGATATTTTAGCCATGATCGGGTCCTCCATCGCCCTTTCCATATCTGATATTCCCTTTGCAGGTCCCACCGCCTCCCTAAGAGTGGGCTATCTTGATGGAGACTACATCCTAAACCCCAGCGTCTCTGAGATGGAAAAATCAGACCTGGAGCTAGTGGTTTCAGGGACCAAAGAAGCCATCATGATGGTAGAAGCAGGCGTCAATCTACTGGATGAGGACACCGTTCTAAAGGCCATCCTCTTAGCCCATGAAGAAATCAAAAAAATGACTACTTTTATTGATGAAATCATCGAAAAAGTAGGCCAGGACAAGATGGACTACGAAAAATTTGACCTAGATCCCCAGGAGGAAGAAGTCCTAAGAGGCCTCCTATATGAGGATATTTCTGAGGCCCTTAACATAGCCGATAAGGTAGAACAAGGCCATGCCCTAAATGAAATTAGGGAAAATTTAGACAAGACCCTGGAAGAAAAAGAAATAGAGATCGATGAGACCGTGGTCAATTATGTGACCGAAGCCATTACCCAAGAGGTCTTTAGGAAGCAAATTCTTGAAGAAGGTAGACGGAGTGATGGCCGGCACTTTAAAGAAATCCGTCCCCTTTCCTCTGAGGTGGCCCTCCTACCCAGGACCCATGGAAGTGGCTTATTTACCCGGGGGCAAACCCAGGTCCTAAGTGTTGTCACCTTGGCTGGCCTAGCTGATGGTCAGGTGGTAGATGGCCTCGATGAAGAATATAAAAAGCGCTATGTCCACCACTATAATTTCCCCTCCTATTCTGTAGGGGAGACCCGGCCTCCAAGAAGTCCAGGCCGTAGGGAAATTGGTCACGGCTACCTGGCTGAACGGGCCCTTGTTCCCGTCCTACCCACCAGCGAAGACTTCCCCTACTTTATCCGGGTGGTCTCTGAAGTCTTAGAGTCCAACGGGTCTTCTTCTATGGCCTCCGTCTGTGGATCTACCCTATCCCTTATGGATGCAGGGGTCCCCATCGGGGCACCTGTTGCAGGCATTGCCATGGGGCTTATTAGTGATGGGGAAAATCCCATTATCCTAACAGATATCCAGGGACTAGAAGACCACTATGGGGACATGGACTTTAAGGTGGCTGGAACCCGTGAAGGTATTACAGCCCTTCAAATGGATATTAAGATCGATGGGGTCAGTGAAGAAGTCCTCTCCAGGGCCCTAGCCCAGGCTAAAGAAGCCCGGCTAGAAATCCTAGACCACATTGCTGGCACCATTGCCAAACCCAATGAAAGCCTATCTCCCTATGCACCTCTTATTACTTCTCTAGTGATTGATCCCGACAAGATTGGCGAAGTCATTGGAAGTGGGGGCAAGAACATTAACAAGATTATTGAAGAGACCGGGGCAGACATTGAAATCGAAGACGATGGCCATATCTCTATCCTTTCTATTTCTCAGGAAAATGGCCTAAAAGCTAAAAAAATCATTGAAGAAATTGTCCATGATGTAAAAACTGGCGAGGTCTATACAGGGACCGTCACAAAAGTAGTCAACTTTGGTGCTTTCGTGGAAATCAGTTGGGGCAAAGAAGGCCTACTCCATGTCTCTGAACTAGAACACTACCGGGTGGACCGGGTAGAAGATATTTTAGAAGAAGGTGACCTGGTTAAGGTCAAGGTCATTGGGGTGAACAAGGGCAAGATTAGCCTGTCCAGAAAGGCCCTTTTGCCTAAAACTGAAGCAGAAAAAAAGAAAAAACCCATTAAATAAATTTGCATAGGAGCCGCCTTGGCGGTTCCTTTGTCTTTAAGGAGAAAAGTTATGATAAAGGTTAAAATTTATAAAGACTCAGACCACGACCTCCCCTCCTACCAAACCCCAGGGGCTGCTGGAGTGGACCTATATGCTAAGCTAGAGGCCCCCCTAGAGCTAGACTCCCTAGAAAGGGCCTTGGTTCCCACAGGAATCCATTTGGGTATTCCCCAAGGCTACGAGGGGCAGGTAAGAGCTAGAAGTGGCCTGGCCATAAAAAAGGGCCTGAGCCTGGCCAATGGGATTGGAACCATCGACAGCGATTACCGGGGGGAAATAAAGGTCATCGTGGTCAACCTGAGCCGGGACAAGATCACCCTCCAAGATGGGGACCGGATCGCCCAAATGGTCTTTGCCAAGGTGGAAAGGGCCCAATTTGAAGAGACCTTGAGCCTGGAAGAATTGGGGGAGACAAAAAGACAAGAAAAAGGCTTTGGTCATACGGGTGTATAAAAAGGAGTTTTATGGTATAATCAAATAGAACATATATTTGGGGAGGCAGAGATGGCACAAAAAAAACAAAGAGTCAAAAAGAAAAAGTCTATAGAGGAAATCCGTAACCAAGAATTAATCTTAGGCGCCGGCTTTTTAGCCCTGGCTATTTTACTCTTTGTTAGCCTGATCTCTTCTAATATGGGCTTGTTTGGAAGAACAGCCTATAGTCTACTTAACTTTTTATTTGGAAGGGGCAAGTTCTTTTTTCCTATCTTTTTAGCTATAGGGGGTCTGGTATTTATTCTTAGGGCCCACCAGAGCATTAGCCGCTTTATTTGGTCTGGCGTCTTAATTTTTTTAAGTCTTTTAACCTACTTTGACACGGTGGCACTTAGGGACTGGACCCTAGAAAGTAGAATAGACAGAATGGCCCTAGATTCTCTAGATGGGGGCCTGGTAGGGGACCTTTTAGGTTCCATCTTCTTAAGGCTTTTAGGGACCACGGGAACCAAGATTATCCTCTTTTTTGTCCTGGTCCTAGCCCTGGGCCTCATGCTGTCTAAGGACCAAAGAAGGGCCCTGGTCCAGGGGTCTAAAAAGGCTCTTTCTTCCATAAGATCCCGTCTAGAGGACCTACCCATCCAAGAGGGAAAAGACCAAGCCCCCCCAGCTGGGAAGGCCCCCGCTAGAAAAAAGAGGCCTAAAAAAAGCCAGGAAGAAAGGGCCCCTAGACTTTCTGAAGCTGGAGACCCAGACCTGGGAGAGGTAGAAATAAGAAATTATGCCAAGTCCTCCCTAGACCCAGCTGGCCAAACTTTAGAAAAGGACCAGCCCCTTAACAGGGATAAGTCAGCTAAAGACCTAGAAAAGGCCAGCCCCCTTAGCCAGGAGGAAAAGGAAAATTTTGCCAAGGAGGTCAAGGAGGCCAGGCCCCAGTGGACCTATGGTTTTCCCAGCCTGGACCTATTAAATCCAGCTCCCAAGGGGTCACAAATCTCAGATGACCAAATTCGGAGAAACGGTCGGATTATTGAAGAGACCCTAAATAACTTTAACATTGATTGCCGGGTAACAGCCATCAACCGGGGGCCGGTTATTACCTCCTATGAGGTCCAGCCAGCGCCAGGGGTCCGTTTAAATAAGATCGTTTCCCTGGCAGACAATTTAACCATGAGCCTGGCCAGCTCCAACCTCCGGATTGAAGCCCCCATTCCAGGCAAGTCAGCCGTAGGGATTGAAGTCCCCAATGAAGTCAAGGACTCTGTTAGTGTAAGGGAGGTCCTAGAGTCCAAGGCCTTTAGGGATCTGGATTCCAGCCTACCCCTGGCCCTGGGCAAGGATGTAACAGGCAACACCATGGTTTCAAGTATCGACAAGATGCCCCACCTCCTTATTGCCGGCGCCACCGGGTCAGGGAAGTCTGTCTGTATTAATGTGATCCTAACTAGCATTTTATACAAGGCCAGCCCCGAAGAGGTTCGCCTTATTTTAATCGACCCCAAGGTGGTGGAGTTAAATATCTACAACAAGATTCCCCACCTCCTTATTCCTGTGGTGACAGACCCTAAAAAGGCGGCCTTTGCCCTAAGCTGGGCCGTGGACGAGATGGAAAAGCGCTACAAGCTATTTGCTGAAGAAGGGGTTAGGGATATTAAGGGCTATAACCAAAAGGCCAAATTGGAAGAATCAGGTCTAGAGTCCCTGGCTAAGATTGTTGTTGTCGTAGATGAGCTATCAGACCTGATGATGGTGGCTGCCGGGGAGGTAGAAGACTATATAACCCGCCTAGCCCAAATGGCCAGAGCAGCTGGAATTTATCTTATTATTGCCACCCAAAGGCCCTCTGTGGACGTTATTACAGGAACCATCAAGGCCAACATTCCGTCAAGGATTGCCTTTTCTGTATCCTCCCAGATTGATTCACGGACCATTTTAGATATGGGTGGGGCAGAAAAACTCTTGGGCAAGGGAGACATGCTTTTTTATCCCGGCTTTTATTCTAAACCCAAACGGATCCAGGGGGCCTTTATCAGCGACGAGGAGGTCATGCGGGTAACAGATTTCGTGAAAGACCACACCCATAAGGAAGACTATGATCAAGAGGCCATGGAGGCCATTGAAACTAAGACGGAGATGGAAATAAGTGAGCGGGATGAGCTTTTAGATGAAGCCATATATATTGTGATTAGCCAAGACCAGGCCTCCATATCCTTTCTCCAAAGAAAACTAAAAGTCGGCTATGCCCGGGCTGCTAGAATCGTAGACCAACTGGAAGAACTGGGCGTTATAGGCCCCCACCAGGGGTCCAAGCCCAGACAATTGATGTGGTCTGAAGAAGAGATTGAAGCGTATTTAAATAAGGAAGTGAAATCATGAAAAAAGTGGCCATGGTCACCCTAGGATGTTCTAAAAATGATGTAGATACCCAGATTATGAAGGGGCTTTTAGACAAGGAAAAGTATGAAAATACCCTGGACATAGGGGAGGCTCAGGTGGTGGTTGTCAACACCTGTGGCTTTATTGATGCCGCCAAGGAGGAGTCTATTGAGACCATCTTGTCTCTGGCCCAGCTAAAGGAAGAGGCCCATTTAGAAAAGCTCCTTTTAGCAGGCTGTTTAGCCCAAAGGTACCCAGAAGAGCTCTTAAAGGAGATTCCTGAGGCCGATGGGATTATTGGCACAGGCAACCTAAAAGATATTAACCAAGCCATTGATGCAGCCTACCAGGGCCAGGGAGCCTGGTATACTGACAACATGGAGACAGACCATATAGAGGACATTCCTAGAACAGATATTGGGGTCACAGAATATGTCAAGATTTCAGAGGGCTGCAACAACACATGTAGCTACTGCATTATTCCCCAGTTAAGGGGCAAAAACCGGAGCCGGCCCATAGAAAAAATCTGCCAAGAAGTCCAGGCCCTAGTCCAGGCAGGCACAAGAGAGGTCATCCTTATTGCCCAAAACCTAACAGATTATGGCATAGACCTCTATGGAAAAAGATGCTTAGCCGACCTCTTAAAGGAACTGGGGAAGATAAAAGACCTAAAGTGGATCCGCCTCTTATATGCCTATCCAGATTATTTTGATAGGGCCCTCATTGATCAGATGAGGTCCAACCCCAAAATTGTTCCCTATATCGACATTCCCCTCCAGCATATTAGTGACCGGATCCTTGGCCTAATGGGCCGAAAGACCAGCAAGAAAGAAATTATTAGCCTAATTACCCAATTAAGAAGGGACGTGCCCAATATTGTTATCCGGTCCACCTTCCTAGTGGGCTTTCCCCAGGAAACTGAAGAAGATTTTCAAGAGATCCTAGACTTTTTAAAGGCCTATCCCCTAGACCGAGTGGGCTCCTTTATTTACTCTAGGGAAGAGGGAACCCGGGCTGCCCAGATGGAAGGGCAAATCCCAAGAGAGGTCCAAGAAAAGAGGCAGGCCACCCTTATGGCCCTTCAAGAGGAAATTTCTAGGAACCGATTAACATCTAGGATAGGCCAGGAATATGAAGTCCTCATTACAGACCAAATAGAAGAGGGCCTTTACACAGGAAGAACGGCCCTAGAGGCCCCTGAGATTGATGGCCTGGTCTATGTAAAGTCTCAAAAACCCTTGGACCTGGACCAATTTTACAGACTTAAGATCACAGATAGTCTAACCCATGACCTAGAAGGAGACCTCCTATGAATATAGCCAATAAGATCACCATCTTTAGAATCTTTTTAGTGCCTGTCTTTCTCATCCTCATGTATATGGAGGGAGAGGCCTATCAAATAGCAGGCGGTTTGGTCTTTATTTTGGCCTCCATGACAGATTGGATAGATGGGTATTTAGCTAGAAGCAGAAAGCTTGTGACCACCTTTGGGAAATTTATGGACCCCCTGGCCGACAAGGTTTTAACCAGTGCCGCCTTTATTATCTTAGTGGAAAAAAATATCATTCCAGCCTGGGCTGTAATTATTATTATAGCCAGGGAGCTCCTTATTACAGGTTTTAGGACCCTGGCCTCCTCTAAGAATATTACCATAGCAGCCAGTCCCTTAGGAAAACTTAAGACCGTCTCACAGCTCTTGGCCTTGATTATGCTTTTATTTTCCATGTTAATCCCCCTTATCTATGGACTTGGGGTCTTTTATCTAGCTGTGGTTTTGACGGTCCTAAGCGGGGCAGATTATATATATACCAATCGCAAGGTTTTAGATTTACAAAATCTCTAGGAGTGTTTTTATGAAAGCAGAAATCATTACAGTAGGTACTGAGCTGATGATAGGGTCCACCCTAAATACCAATGGCCCCTACCTATCTCGCAAGCTAACAGACCAGGGCATTGAGGTGGCCTACCACCAATCCATCTCAGATGGAAGAGAGGTTATTGAGGAGGCCTTAAGGATCGCCCTAGGCCGGTCAGACCTCATCTTCTTAGGAGGCGGCCTGGGCCCAACCCAGGATGACCAAACTAAAGAAATTGTGGCCAAGAGCCTGGGGAGAAAGTTAATTAGGGACAAGGACCTGGAAGAAGACCTAAGGCGTTATTTTTCTTCTAGGAACTATAAAATGACCCAAAACAACTTAAAACAGGCGGACATTATCCAAGGGTCCCAGATCATCCAAAACAAAAATGGGACAGCCGTAGGGGAGTGCCTTGCCCTAGACCGGGGCTACCTTTATCTTTTACCCGGTCCCCCCAGGGAGTTTGAACCCATGGTAGATGACTTGGTGGCCAACTATCTTCCCAAGGGAGACTTTGACATCTACTTGAAGTCTATCCAGGTCATGCTCCTAGGAGAATCCACCATAGAAAGTCGCCTAAGAGAGCTGGGCCTAGAAAGTCCAGAGACTAGCATCAACACCTTTGCCAAGCTAGGCGAAGTGGAGATTAAAATCATAAGCAAGCTCTTAAGGGAGGACCCGGACAAGGCAGAAAAACTGGCCTACCATGAAAGGGTCATTCAAGAGTTAAAAAAAGAGTTTGCCCCCTTTATCTACTCAGAAGAGGGAGAGGACCTAGCCCAGGCCCTGGTTCAAAAATTAATAAAAAAGGGCCAAAGGATCTCCTTTGCTGAGTCCATAACAGGAGGACGCCTGGCCCAAAAGATAACCAGTGTGCCGGGAGCCTCTAAGATTTTAAAGTCTAGCTATGTCACTTACAGTAATGAATATAAAATAAAGGACCTGGGGGTATCCCAAGACCTCTTAGCTAGGAAGGGGGCTGTTTGCCAAGAGGTGGCCGATGAGATGGCCCTAGGCCTCTATAAGAGGACAGGGGCAGATTTAAGCCTAGGAACCACTGGAGAGGCTGGCCCCATAAGTAATGAAAATAAACCCATAGGGACCCTCTATTTTTCCATAGCCCACCAGGGCAAACTTGTAGAAGGGAAGAAATTAGACCTTAGGGGAGACAGGCAGAGTATCCAAGAAAAAGGGACTATTCTTGTTTTATCTCATTTGATGGCTTATTTAAAGAGAGGAGAAAATCATGACCAGTGATGCAAAACAAAGGGCCCTAGATGAGGCCATTGCTAGGATTGAGAAGGAGTATGGAAAAGGCTCTATTATGCGTCTAGGCGAAAATAGCAGCCTGGATATTGAAGTGATTCCCACTGGTTCCTTGGCCCTGGATATTGCCCTGGGGGTCGGGGGAATTCCTAGGGGACGGATTATAGAGATCTATGGTCCTGAATCTTCAGGAAAGACCACCCTGGCCCTGCATATTGTGGCAGAGGCCCAAAAACTAGGAGGCATTGGGGCCTTTATCGATGCGGAACACGCCCTGGACCCCGTCTATTCACGGGCCCTGGGGGTAGATACTGAAAATCTTATTATCTCCCAACCTGACACAGGGGAGCAGGCCCTAGAAATTGCGGAATCCCTAGTTAGAAGTAACGCCGTGGATGTGGTGGTTATTGACTCTGTGGCGGCCCTGGTGCCCCGGGCAGAAATAGAAGGGGAAATGGGCGATTCCCATATGGGGCTCCAGGCCAGACTCATGAGCCAGGGGCTTAGAAAACTGACTGGGGCCATTAGTAAGTCCAAGTGTTCCGTTATTTTTATCAACCAATTACGGGAAAAAATTGGCGTTATGTTTGGCAGTCCAGAAACCACCACAGGGGGCAGGGCCCTTAAATTCTACACCACTGTCCGCTTAGATATAAGGCGGGTGGATTCCCTAAAGAAGGGAAGCGATATTGTGGGAAGCCGGACCCGGGTGAAAATTGTTAAAAATAAGGTGGCCCCTCCCTTTAAGCAAGTGGAATTTGACATTATGTATGGCCAGGGTATCTCCACGGAGGGTAGCGTGTTAGATGCAGCTGTAGAAGGAGATATTGTAGATAAGTCTGGGGCTTGGTTTTCCTATGGGGACATCCGTTTGGGTCAGGGCCGGGAAAATGCCAAGACCTTCCTAGTCGAAAATCCAGAAATCCTGGCAGAAATTGAGGGCAAGGTAAGAGAGACCTATGGCCTAAATAAGGAAACCGAGAAAGAAAAAGGGAATGGCGAGGAGGCTTAAATCTTGCGATTTCTTTATTTTACAGATAGCCATATCCGGGGAACCAACCCAAAATCAAGAAAAGATGATTTTTTAGACACCCTAAAAAATAAATTAGAGGAGATCCTCAGGATTTCTAAGGAGAGAAAGGTTGATTATCTTCTCCATGGAGGCGACCTCTTTGACCGGCCAGATGTTTCTATTTCTGTCCTTAATGACCTAGCCGGCATCCTAAATGGTTTCCCAGTGCCCCTTTTTATTATTAGTGGCAACCATGATATTTATGGCCATAATCCAGAGACCCTCCACCGAAGTATCCTGGGCCTTTTAAATAGCCTGGCTATAGTCCAGGTCATTAATAATAAAAAAATCCTCTTGGAAGAAGGGGACCTGAAGGTCCAGCTAAGTGGAGCCCCCTACCGAATGGGCATGGATGAAGACAGTCAGAAGGCCTCCTATATTTTAAGGGATAGGCCCCAGGAGGTGGACTATGCCATCCACCTGGTCCATGGCTTTTTAATGGATAAGAAGTTTATGGAAGGGATCCCCCATACCCTAATTTCTGAGGTCCTAGAGACCCAGGCCGACCTAACCCTTTCAGGCCACTACCACCACGGTTTTAAAACCCAGGAAATAGAGGGCAAGGTCTTTGCCAACCCTGGAGCCATTGTCCGGATCTCCAATAGCCTAACTGAATTAAAGAGAAGGCCTAAGGTCCTTTTAATTGAGGTGACCAAAAAAGGAGGCCTTCAAATAGAGGAGGTCTTTTTAAAGTCAGCCCTGCCCGGTAAGGACGTTCTAGACCGAGAAGAGATCGACCGTCACCGGTTCAAACGGGTGGAGCTAGAGGAATTTAAGGGGCTCATTAACCGGTCTGGTGACTTCAAAAAGATGGACATTATAGACCTGGTTATGGAGATTTCCAAGAGCCAACATATCAGCCAAGAGGTTAGGGATGAGGCCTTAAAACGAATTACCCAGACTCAAATTGAGGAGGGTTTTTGATGAAAAACTATATCACGCAAATTGAACTTAAAAATTTCCAATCCCATGAAGATACCTGCCTTGAATTTAAGGCTGGAATGAATGGGATTTTAGGCCGGTCTGACAGTGGAAAGACCGCTATTTTACGCGCTATCCGCTGGTGCCTTTATAACGAACCCAGTGGGATGGACTTTATAAGAGAGGGGCAAAAAAAGGCTGAGGTGGCCATCAGCTTTCAAAACAAGACCAAAATCGTCAGAACCCGGTCCAAGACCATCAACCGTTACACTATCTATTATCCTGATGGGACTGACTTGGTCCTAGAGTCCTTTGGGTCTCAAACCCCAGAGGAGGTCTATGAGGCTACAGGAATTCGACCCATTAAGCTAGATGAAAATTTTAGCTCCAGCTTAAACTACCAGGCCCAGCTAGAAGGCCCCTTCCTCCTCAATGAAAGGGACTCTTTAAAGGCCTCAGCCATTGGCCGTTTAGTGGGGGTCCACCATATAGATAATGCCATGAGAAATACCCTCAGAGACCGAAAAAAAGAGACGCAAAATAAGCAGGTCTACCTGGAAAGAAGGGACCAGCTGGAGGAGGCTTTAGAGGCTTTTTCAGATCTGGAAGAAAAAGAGGCCCGGCTTTTGTCTCTAGGGAGCCTGATTGAAAAGATAGAAAAACAAGAAAAAAAGAGGGAGACCCTAAAAAATCTTCTTGCTAAAAGCCAGGCCCTGGAATCTGAAAAAAGGACCCTAGAAGAAGGCCTAAAAAAGCTAGCCTATACAGGGAGGCTAGAAGGCTATCTCCAGGAGATAAAAATCCAGGCCCTAGAAAGCCAGCAGTTAGAAAGTATTCAGAGGAAGCTTTTAGGCCTTAGGCAAGAAAGAAAGAGGGCAGAAGACCTCCTAGGCCAAACGGACTTTATTAAAGACCTGGCCCCCCTTAGCCAGGCCCTTAGTAAAAAGATCCCCTATATAAACCAGGTCTTGCCCCTACAAAAAAGCCTGGAGGAAAAAAGAGAAGAAAAGGCCCACCTAATAGCCCTTAGCCAAGACCTAGAAGGCCTAGACCACATTGACTTGGCCCAGCTTAGGGAAAAGATAAGCCGGCTAAGGGACCTCTTTTTCCTGAAGACCCAAAAGGAAGACGTTAGACAAAGACTTAAGCGGGGCCAGGCCTTTATAAAGCAATTTGACCGGATGGAAGAAGGGGAAAAGATCAGAAACCAGCTGGCCCAAAAGAAGGGACAACTAGGCCTTCTTTTACAGGTTCAGGAAAAAAAGGACAGGCTGGCTAAGGCCTTAGCTGCCAGTCAAAGAGAGCTAGAGGAAAATCAGAGGCAAAGCCAGACTTACTATGACCAGCTCATGGAGGGCTTAAGTGAACATAAGCGCTGCCCCCTCTGTCTCCAGGAAATTGATAACGAGACCCTTCGTCATGTAAAGGACCATTATAAGTAGGTGTTTAGATGAATTATGATGACAAATTATTAGAACTCAACAAAAAGCTAGAGGAGGCCAAGAGCCTTAGGGACCGGTCCCTGTGGCGGTTAGATCAGCTGAAAAAAGAAGAGGACCAGCTAGACCAGGAGCTAGAAAAATTAGGCCTAAGGCCTGAGGACCTGGAAGGGGAGATAGGCAAGCTCACCCAAGAAATTGACGACCTCTTTAAAAAAGCTCAAGACCTAATCCCCCCTGACTTTAAGGCTGACTAGGAGCTGCTAGGATGTTGGACAGGTTAAAGCAGGCCCATAAAAATTTGCAGTCAGAAGTGGATAGTAGGAAGGGAGAAAAGCGGGTCCTAGACGAAGAGCTAGACCGAGTTAAGACCCAGCTTTTAGCCATAGAAAAAAAAGAAAAGCTCCTAGACCAGGTGGTCCTCTTACTTCAAGAGACAGCCGACTATGCTAGAAATCAGGCAAAAAATCAAGTAGAGGACCTGGTTAGCAAGTGCCTCCAATATATTTTTGAGTCAGATATTGAATTTATTATCGAGTTTTCTGAAAGCCGTAACCTGCCGGTGGCTGAATTTTATGTCCAAAGTGACTATGATGGCTACAGTGTCAAAACCAAGCCAGAAGAGGCCAGGGGAGGCGGGGTTGTAGATATTATCTCCCTAGCCCTTCGTATTTCCTTTTTAGAGATCTACCGGCCCACAGTCAATGGCCCCCTATTTTTAGACGAGCCTGGCAAGCATGTCAGTGAAGACTACATCTTTAATCTAGGAGAGTTTATCAAGGAATCGGCCAACATGTTTGACCGGCAGGTCATTATGGTCACCCACAACCCCCACCTGGCCCAGATTTGCGACCTGATTTACCAGGTGGACCTAAAAAATGGGGTCAGTCAAGTAAAAAAGATGGAAGAGTTAGCTTAAAATTAAGATCTTAAGTTTTTTCTATTCCCTAATAAGCATATTTTCCCTATATATGTTATAATAATGAAAGAGTAACTCTACTCGTATGAATCATGAAAATTGAATATATAAGGGAGGTGTTCCATTTGCAGAATCCCATTCTTACGTCTCTAATTGTTGGCCTCGTATTTCTAGCCATCGGTGTGGTTATCGGATATATCTACCGAAAAACGGCAACAGAAGGTAAAATAAACAATGCTGAAGAATTGGCAAGCCGAATTTTACTGGATGCTGAACGTGAGGCAGAAACCAACAAGCGCAATCTCTTACTGGAAGCTAAAGATGAAATTCATAAATTACGAGATCAAGCCAGTGCAGAGAATCAAGTTCGCCGCAGCGAACTTCAACAAATGGAAAAAAGACTTCTTAATAAAGAGGATATTTTAGATAAGAAGAGTCTATCATTAGAACGTCGTGAAGTGCAAATGCAAGAACAACAAGAAAAAATCAACGCCAAAGAAAAACAAGCCGACGACCTCGTCGAGGCAAGAGTCTCAGAGCTTGAAAAAGTAGCTTCCCTAACTCAAGAAGAAGGTAAACAGATGCTCTTAGGAGAACTGGAACAGGAGTTAGACCAAGAAGCTGCCCTCTTAATTCGAGAAAATGAAGCTCGTGTGAGAAACGAGAGCGACAAGATTGCCCAGTCTATTATCGTCCACTCCATTCAACGATTAGCAGCAGACCAGGTAGCTGAAAATACCGTATCTGTTGTTAACTTACCCAGTGAAGAAATGAAAGGACGGATCATAGGCCGGGAAGGGCGGAATATTCGTTCCTTTGAATCCCTAACTGGAGTGGACCTGATTATTGATGACACACCAGAAGCTGTCGTTCTTTCTTGTTTTGATCCTATCCGGCGAGAAATTGCCCGGGTTGCCCTAGAAAAATTAGTTCGTGATGGTCGAATTCATCCCACCCGGATTGAAGAAGCCGTAGCACGAGCAGAGCGGGAAGTAGACCAGGTCATTAAGGAAAGTGGAGAACAAGCTGCCTATGATGCAGGTGTCCACGGTGTCCACCATGAACTTATCCACTATCTAGGACGGTTAAAGTTTAGGACCAGCTATGGCCAAAATGTCCTTAGACACGCTGTGGAGGTATCCCGTATTGCAGGCTACCTGGCCCAAGAAGTGGGCGCCAACGAAAAGATGGCCCGGCGAGCCGGTTTGCTCCATGACCTAGGCAAGTCAGTGGACCATGAGGTAGAAGGCTCTCATGTTCAGTTAGGTGTAGACCTAGCTAGACGCTACAAGGAGCCCGAAGAGGTTATCAATGGCATTGAAGCTCACCATGGCGATGTGGAATTCAAGTACATTGAATCGATCCTAGTCCAGGCAGCCGATGCTATTTCGGCAGCTCGACCTGGAGCCAGGAGAGAAACCGTTGAATCCTATGTTAAACGTCTAGAGCAGTTAGAAGATATAGCCAATTCCTTTGATGGGGTAGAAAAATCCTACGCCGTCCAAGCGGGAAGAGAAATGCGGATTATTGTTCAGCCAGAAAGTATCTCTGAAGCTGAAATAACCACAACGGCTCGAAAGATTGCCAAAGAAATTGAACAGCAATTGGATTTCCCTGGGCAAATTAAAGTCAACGTTATTCGTGAAACACGAGCCGTGGAATATGCTAAATAAAAACCTGCGCAAGCAGGTTTTTGTTTTTTTTAAAGGAAAAAGACCCTGTTATGGGTTATAATACATAGAAAGGGGGAGGGGTCCTAGTGAAGACACATATCCTAGATGATTATTTAAACTACCTCAGTGCAGCCAAGGGGGCTGCCCAGACCACTGTCAAAGAATATTACTACAATGTAAGAGAATTTATGCGTTTTCTTAGGCTAACCAAGGAAGACCTGGACATAGACCCTGAAGACTTTGACCAGATTGATATCGACCCGGTGGACCTAGACTATTTAAGGCAGGTAAGCCGGCAAGACGTCAATAATTATAATATCTACCTGAGTCAGGTGAGAAAAAATAGTGTTAGGACCCGGCATCGAAAAATATCCTGTATCCGGTCCTTTTTTGACACCCTATCCAATGGGATGGAGCTTCTAGAAGAGAACCCAGCCCTAAATATTGAGCTACCCAAGATAGAAAAGAAACTCCCCACCTACCTGACCCTAGAAGAGGCCATCCACCTTTTAAATACGGTGGACCAGGCCAAGGGATCGGCCCTCTATCGCACTCGGGACTATGCCATTATCACCATCTTCTTAAACTGTGGCCTCCGCCTATCGGAACTTAGCCAAATCGACCTAGAAGATATTAAGGACCAGGCCGCCCTTCGAGTTCTGGGAAAGGGACGAAAAGAACGGATGGTCTATTTAAACCGGTCATGTCAAAAAAGTATTAAAGACTACCTGGACTGCCGGGCAGAAAACAATTTGACCTCTGACGAGCTGGATGAAAAAGCCCTCTTTTTAAGTATGCGAAAAAAACGAATGAGCCCCCGGGCCATCCAGCATATGATTGAAAAACATTTAAAAAATGCCGGTTTTGATACCCGTAAATATTCCGTCCATAAGTTAAGACATACGGCCGCCACCTTAATCTACCAATATGGCCATTCCGATATTCGGACAGTCCAGGAAATTTTAGGCCACGAATCTGTGGCCACCACCAATATTTACACCCATATTGACAACCAGGATATTAGGCAGGCCATTTTTGATAACCCTCTGGCCAATCCCGACGCCTTAAAAAAGCCCTAAAAGCCCAGGAGACCCCAGAGGTCAGGCCTATACATGTATAGAAAGATACCTTTAAAATAAAAAAAGCCCTTAAAAGGGCAATTTTGGAGGTCCTTTATGGGCCCCTTAGGTCAAGTATAGCTTTCTTATAAATGCTCTCTTTTTAGGCCATCTAGTTTAAAAAGAAGTCCTGGTAAACTACCTAGGGCTTAAGATGACCCAGAGATAAAGAAGTTAAATAAGGCCCTAGGACTTAAGTACATTTAAATGAGAATAGACTAAGACAGACTAAGTTTTTTAGACCTAGAAAATGGATAACCTTAAAGGTGTAGATTTATGGTAAAAAGATCTAGCTAAGGTTATTTAAATTTAAAGACCCTAAGCCTTGCAAGAGAATTCTTGAGATATTTTTATTTTAAGAATCTCTAAAGAAATTTTTAAAAAAGAAGGTTAAATAGTCACAAAATTGTTATTTTGTGACTATTTATTTTTAAAAAGACCCTTCCATTGCCTGCCCCCTTCGGCTAGTTGGGTCCTTTTTAAAAAGACCCTTCCTAAAAAGCTTTTAAGGCCAGGACTTAATCTGTGGGATCTTCTCCCTAGGTCTGGACCAGGGGCCGCTTAGGGCTAGAAAAAAACGCCTAAAGGCTTACAGATCTTTAGGCGTTTTTTGGGGACCGGGATCCCTACTTAAGGAAGGAGTTGATGATGATATGGCCTTTGGAAAGCGGAAACTTCCCTTAGCCTTGCTAGGCCCTAGCCTATCCTACTGGGCTTGGACCAGACTGATCATAGACCGGCCTAGGCCACCCTATCAGCTAGTTTAAAAAGATAAGGAGTGAGAAGATTGAAATACTTAGACGGAACCCTGCTTACTAATGAGGATTTACTAGCATCTTACCCTCGAAGAATAGAAAAAAATGAAAATTATGAAATATGGCAATTTCCATATGTCAAGAATGAGGTCTTATATGATGAAGAAGACCTAGTGGGTATTCATTTTGGAGATAGAAGGACCAAAATATTCTTAATATCTAAGTTTAAGAACCGACTAGAAGATCTAGATTTTATTGATCGTGTGATTGCTCTAGTCCACGATATTTCAGATGAAGTTGAACTTGAGAAACAGGTCCTTAAAAGTGATATCTCCGTAGAAGACCTCTTAAAAATCATGAAGGCCTAGATGGGTGTAAGGCTCATTCATGATGCCTGGGATATGGCCTTTTTTAATCTAAGTAAAAAGACGAAGTTGCTCCTATGGGTAAGCTCGTCTTTTTTATACCCCTTTTCCCTTTAAGCTTAAAAACCAGGTCCCTACTTATAATAGATAATCTGGCCGGGATAGATATGGGCATCTTCTAGCTTATTGATCTTTCTTAATTTATAGATATAGTCCCGGGTGTCTTCCTTATCGTCTTTTAGACTTTCTGCAATGGTCCAAAGGGTCTCGCCTTCTGTAATTTGATAGGGCTTTAAGGCACCGGAAGCCTGGCCCCTATCGGGTAGGAATTGAAGGCTGACCATAAAAAAGATGATAAGTAAAAGACCTATCCCA
>JAUNLJ010000002.1:0-21030 GCA_030532305.1 Tissierellia bacterium | reverse complement strand
TGTTTCTTTTTTTGTTCTTATGATTTCTTCTAGATCTTTGTTTTTCTAAATACATAGTCTCCACCCTCTTATAAAGAAATGCATGTTCTGAATGTTTGTTCCTCTTAATTGTATAGGAAGGGACTGCGAATGTCAATACTTATTAAAAATAATTAGAATATTTGTTTGAAATATATGTTCTGATCTGTTATACTAAAGATAATAAAGAAAGGAGTCTGCCCTATGTATGAAGATTTAACTGAGAGAGAACTTAACATATTGTTTTTTGTAAAGAAGCACATAGAGACCAAGGGCTACCCCCCTACTTTCCGTGAAATCTGTGAAGGCCTTAGTATCAGGAGTACGTCCACTGTCCATGCCAGTATCGAAAAATTAGAAGAGAAGCTCTATATAAAGCGGGACCCTACCAAGCCCCGGGCTATAGAAATCCTTGACCAAGGAGATGACCTCCTCTTTGCCAAGAAAAAAACGGTGGATATCCCTGTTTTGGGCCGGGTAACAGCGGGCCTCCCCATCTTGGCTGTAGAAAATATTGATGACACCATTCCCCTAGCTGTAGACTTCGTAAAAGACAAGGAACTCTTCTTTTTAAGGGTTTCTGGGGAAAGTATGATTAAGGCAGGCATTTTTGATGGAGACTATGTTCTTATAGAACGTAGAACTTCTGCCAGAAATGGTGAACATGTTCTTGCCCTTATTGACGATGAGGCTACCCTAAAGACCTTTTATAAGGAAGACCAGTACTTTAGGCTCCAACCTGAAAATGACTTTATGGACCCCATTATCGTAGAAGACCTGGAGATTTTAGGGGTGGTGGTGGCCCTCTTCCGCTATATGTAAGTCCTTTTTAAATGAAAAATACCTAAAAAAAGGCCCCCTGGCTAACCAGAGGGCCTTTTTTATAGCTTACATAAAGTCTTCTAAAATTTTTATAAGGGCCAGTTTACAGTGGCTATAGGTTAAGGATCCTTGGAGGTAGACCCAGTAGGGGGCCCTTAGGGGGCCATCGGCAGACAGCTCGATACTAGAGCCTTCAATAAAGCCTCCGGCTGCCATAATAACGGGGTCCTCATAGCCAGGCATATCCCAGGGATAGGGGGTCACATGGCTATCTACAGGGGATGTGGCCTGGATGGCCCGGCAAAAGGAAAGGAGTTTGTCCTTATCCTTTAGGGCAATGGCCTGGACAATGTCACTTCTTGGATCCTGGGAAGAAGGGACGCAGGTGTAGCCTAATTCTTCAAAGCAGGTGGAAAAAAGGAGCATGCCCTTTAAACAGTTGGCCACAGTTTGGGGGGCTAAGAAAAGGCCCTGCAAATTGGTTCGGGTCTGACCAAAGGTCAGGCCGCATTCTTTTCCTATCCCGGGGGCGGTCAACTCGGAAGCAATCCATTGGATTAGGTCTTCTTTTCCAACCAGGTAGCCCCCTGTATAGGCCAGTCCTCCCCCTGGGTTCTTAATGAGAGAGCCTGCCAGAACATCGGCCCCAATTTGACTAGGCTCTAAGGTCTCGGTGAATTCCCCATAGCAGTTGTCCACAAAAACAGGAACCGAGGTCATGGACTTAACCTGTTTTATGGCCCTTTCTAATTCCTGAATAGTAAAGGCCCTCCGGTTGCTGTAGCCTGTAGACCGCTGCAAAATAACCAGGGAGACATTCTCGTAGAGCTGGGGGTTTTTTAAGGCCTCATAATTAATGGCTCCGCCTTCTAGGAGGGGCACTTCCCTATAGGCTATGCCCTTGGCAGACAGGGAGGTCTTCTCTTCCCCCTGGATACCCAGGACCTTTTGTAGGGTATCATAGGGGGGTCCGGTAATAGACAGGATAGTGGTTCCCACCTGGGCTAGGGACTTTAAAGCTAGGCTAATGGCGTGGGTTCCTGAAACAATATTGGGCCTAACTAAGGCATCTTCCGTGGCAAAAACCCGGGCATAGATAGCCTCTAGCTTGTCTCTTCCCACATCTCCATAGCCATAACCTGTGGTCCAATGAAAGTCCGTGGAGGCCAGCCTCTCTTCCTGCATGGCCTCTAGGATCTTTTTTTGGTTGTAAAATTCTACTTTTTGAATCTCTTTAAAAGTGTCCTCTAACTTCTTCTCTTGGTCTTCTATAAAGTTAATTATTTTTTTCATCTTCAACCTCATCCCTATGGATATGGTGGAGGATTTCCTCAAGAATCTCTTGGGAAGACTGGCCCTCCATCTGGATCCAAATCCCCTGGTCCTCTCGTCTTAACCAAGACAGCTGTCTCTTGGCATAATTTCTTGAATGCTTTTTGATCTCTTCCGTGGCTTCTTCTAGGTCGTAGTCCCCTTCTAAGTAGGCCAGGATTTCCTTGTAGCCTATGGTCCTTAGGGCTGGCATGGCCTTACCATAGGTCTCAATGAGGCCCTCTACCTCTTGGACTAGGCCCTCTTTAAGCATCTTGTCCACCCTTTTATTGATCCGGTCATAAAGCTGGGCCCGGTCCCGGTCTAGGATAAAATAATAAAAGTCATAGTCCTGGTTCCTGGGCCGATGGGTCTGGGCTTTTTTTTGCCCTCCCTGGTGGACAATTTCCAGGGCCCGGATAACCCGTCTAGGATTTTGAGCATCGGTATTTTGGGCAGAAAGGGGGTCTAGGTCTCTCAACTTGTCATAGAGGACCTCTAGGCCCTTTTCTTCATAGAGTTCTTCTAAATCCCTTCTTAGGCTTAAGTCGGGCTTGCTATGGGAAAAATCTAAGTTATAGATGAGGGCATCAATATAGAGGCCACTCCCCCCGCAGACAATGGGGTGTTTTCCTCGGTCTAGGACCTCCTGGACCCTTTCCCGGACCTCCCTACTGTACTTGGCCACATTATAGTCTTCTAGGGGGTGGGCATGGTCTAGGAAGTGGTGGACCACCCCTTCCCTCTCCTGGGGCCCAAGCTTGCCAGAACCAATATCAAAGCCCTTGTAAACCTGGACAGAATCGGCAGAAAGGACCTCTCCTCCTATCCTCTTGGCCAAATCAAGGGCTATGGCTGACTTGCCCACGCCAGTGGGGCCGCCAATGATGATGACTTTTTCTTTATTTTCCTTAGGCAAGCTTATCCCTCCCGTAAAAACATTTTTTCAAATTCTCTTTTGGAAATCCTGATGAGGGTGGGCCGACCATGGGGGCAGGTGTAGGGAATTTCACAGTTTTCCAGGTCTCTTAAAAGCTGGAAGGCCTCCTCCTCTGAAAGCCGGTCTCCGGATTTTATAGCCGACCGGCAGGCCATCCGCATAATGTCGTAGATGTTTTTTTCTATAATATCTGGCTTGTCTTCTATTTCCAAAAGGGCGTCTTGGATAAATTGCTGGGGACTTTTAATAAGGGGACTTGAGGGAACTTCCCGAATGACCATGTGGTCCCTTCCAAAGGTCTCTAGCTTAAAGCCTAGGTCCTCAAACAGGGGCATCAGGCTTTTAAGTTTTTCTTGGTCACTAAAAGACAGGTCCAAGCTCAGGGGCCTTAAGAGGACCTGGCTATGGGGGGTCTCTTCCTTTAGGGTCCGGTAGAGCTTTTCAAAGCGAATCCGTTCATGGGCCGCATGTTGGTCCACCACCAGGAGGTTCTTTTTTTCCCTTTCTTCAAAGAGAAGGAAGGTGTCAAAACAGGCATTAAGATAGTCAATCTCTTCTAGTTTAAGCTCTAAAGACCTTTTTCCATGGGCCTCTTTATCTAGCTTAAGGACCCGGTCATAGCTGGGGATGTCTTCTAAGACATAGCCTACTTCCAGGGGGTCTTCTTCTAGGGGGTAGCTAGGCTCTTTTGGGGCGGGGGGCTCCTCTTTAAGAGCTTCTTTTAAAAAGGCCTCTTCTGCTTCTTTTTTTTCTTCTTCTTTTTTGGCCAGGTCAAAGATAGAGATTTTTTCTTCTAGGACGGGCTTTTTAGCTTCTTTTTGGCCCAGGTCCTGGCTCTTTATGGAGGGGATTTCCCTATTGGGGATCAGGGCTGACCGGATGAGTCTTTCTAAAATAAGGAGGAGGTAATTTTCTTCGGATAGCTTGACCTCCTGCTTTTGAGGGTGGATATTGACATCCACCAAGATGGGGTCAATATCCAGGTAGAGGATAAAAACCGGGTAACGGTTTAGGGGGATGAGGGTATGGTAAAGAGACCGGATCTTCCTTGCTATTTCCCGGCTCCTTACAAAACGGCCATTGACAAAGAGATACTCCCTATCACTGGTGGACCGGTGGAGTTTGTTATTGGAAATATAGCCCTGGATCTTATAGGACTCGGTTTCAAAGGAGATGGGGATCAAATTTTCAGCAATTTCCCGGCCTAAAAGACTGTAGATGTGGTTTTTAGCCGGGGTGTTGGCCTTAGACTGGAGGAGGGTCTTCCCCTCCCGGGTCAAATGGAAGGCGATATCTGGATGGGAGAGGGCAATTTTTTCAACCAGGTCGGTTATGACCTGGACCTCCCTTTGGATGGACTTTAAATATTTTTTCCGAACAGGCACATTATAGAAGAGGTCTTCCACTAGGATGGAGGTCCCCTTAGGAGACCCGATGACCTCGAGGTGGGCCAGTTTCCCCTCCCGGATAAGGGCCTTGTGGCCCAGGTCTTGGTCCTGGGTCCGGGTGACAAGGGTCACCTTACTAATATTGGCAATGCTGGCTAGGGCCTCCCCCCTAAAGCCCAGGGTATAAAGGTCCTTTAGGTCGGAAAAGACCTGGAGTTTGGAGGTGGCATAGCGCTCAAAGGCCAGGGGAATATCATCTGCCTTTATACCACTGCCGTCATCGGTGATCCGAATAGCCTGGCTGGGATCATGGGCAATATCAATAAAGATATTTTTTGCCTGGGCATCGATACTATTTTCAATGAGTTCCTTGCAGACAGAGGCTGGGTTTTCAATAATCTCTCCAGCAGCAATCTGCGAGATGGTTTGTGGATCTAACCTATTTATTTTGTTCAAAATTAGTCACCAGACTCCTTTAGTTCTCTTTGTATCCTATCTAGGATTTTTAAGGCGTCAAGAGGCCTTAGGTCGTTTATATCCAGGTCTTTTATTTGGCCCAGAATTTTTTCCTCTTGAAAAGATAGGCCCCTTCTCCCCTCCTCTGGATCCTTGGAAGGGACTTGTTTTTCTAGGTCAGGCCCTATATTTTCTTGGGCCTCTAGCTTAGATAGGAGATCATCGGCCCGGTCTAGGACCTGGTCTTGGATGCCGGCCAGTCTAGCCACTTCAATCCCAAAGGAATGGTTGCTGTAACCAGGTACAATTTTTCTTAAGAAACGAATCTCCCCATCAACATTTTCGCTCAAGATGGTGAGATTGGAAATATTAGGATAGAGGTCTGATAGTTTGGCTAGCTCATGGTAGTGGGTGGCAAAGAGGGTCTTGGCCTTAATATGGTCTGCCAGGTATTCTGTCAGGGCCCAGGCAATACTAACCCCGTCATAGGTGGAGGTTCCCCTGCCCACCTCGTCTAAAAGGATCAGGCTGTGGGGACTGGCATCTTCTAGGATTTGGCTAACCTCCATCATCTCCACCATAAAGGTGGACTGGCCCCGGCTCAGGTTATCGGAAGCCCCAATCCGGGTAAAAATTTGGTCCACCAAGGCCAGGTTGACCTGGTCTGCAGGCACATAGGACCCGATTTGGGCCAGAATGGTAATGAGGGCCACCTGCCGCATAAAGGTAGACTTTCCTGCCATATTGGGACCGGTTATAATGTAGATCAGGTCCTTGTCTTGGTCCAGGTGGATGTCATTGGGAACAAAGGGCTCCCTGGTCATCCGGGCCTCTACAGTAGGATGACGCCCCTGTTTAATATCAATAATCCCCTCTTCATTAAAGCTGGGCCGGCTATAGTTGTACTTTCTGGCCACCCAGGCCAGGCTGTAGATGGCATCTAGCTGGCTAATTTGGTCTGCTAGGGTTTGGATGGGGACCAGCTGGCGGGAAATCTCAAGTCTTAGGTCCTCTAGGATCTTGGCCTGCTTAGAAAAGGCCATGTCCTTGGCATTTAGGATAGAGGCCTCTTTTTCCTTTAGGTCCACGGTAAAATAACGTTCAGACCCTACCAGGGTTTGCTTGCGGATATAGTAGTCAGGCACAGCATCCAGGTTAGACTTGGTCACTTCAATAAAGTAACCCAAGATCTTGTTGTACTTGACCTTTAGGTTTTTGATTCCCGTCTTTTCCCTTTCTTCTTGCTCCAGTTGGATCAGCCAGTCCACAGACCCCTGGCTAAGGGCAAAGAAACCGTCTAGGTCCTCATCAAAGCCTTCTTTAATATAGCGTTCTTCCTGAAATTTCCCAGGCGGATCTTCAATAATGGCCCTCTCCAAGAGGTCCCTTAGGTCCTCTAGGGGGTTAAGGGCCTGGCCTAGGCGCTTTAAATTCTCCTGGCTACTAAATTCCAGGACCTCCTTAATGTCCTTGATGGCCGCCAGGCTCTTTCTTAACCGGTCTATTTCCAGGGGATTTAAGCTTTTTTGGGCCATCTTTACAGAAAGCCTTTCAAAGTCGTAGACCCCATTTAAAAAGTCCTTAATGGCATCCATGGTCATGAGTTCACTATGGAAGTCACAAATCAGGTCCTGCCTATAGAGGATGTCCTCTAGCCTCACCAGGGGTCTTAGGATCCAGGACTTTAACATCCGGGCACCCATGGAGGTTTGAGTATGGTTTAGGAGGGCAAATAAACTATCCTTTTCAGAATTCTCTTGCAAGTTGGAAACCAGTTCTAAGTTTCTCTTGGTGTTGTCACTGATGACCAAGAAGGACTTGGAATTATAAAATTTTAAGGCCTTTAAATGGTCCAGGGTCTCCTTTTGGGTGGCCTTAAGATAGTTCAAAAGGCCTAAAAGGGCCTCCATGGGATAGGCCCTATCCGCCTTTTTTCTAGGCCTTAGGGTCTCTCTAATATGGGGAAGGTCTTCTAGGATGGCTGGGTCTTTAAAGTCCTCTTCTAAAAGGGTCAGGGGGGCCTGGCTCTTTAGAAAATTGACTAAGGCCTCTCTCTCCTCCATGTCTTTAAAAATCAGGATTTCAGAGGCTTGGATACTACTGAGTTCCCGCCTTAAAAAGGCCAGTTTTTCTTGACGGGAAAGAAAGACCTCTTCTGTCATGGAAAGCTCGCCTGTGGCGTAGTCACAGAGACTAAGGCTGATAGAGGGGCCCTTTATATAGATGGACAGGAGGTAGTTGGTCTTACTCTTGTCCAAATAGTCAGGGTCTGTAAAGGTCCCGGGGGTAATAATTTTGGTGACCTCCCGTTTAACCAGGCCCTTGGCTTTTTTGGGGTCTTCCATCTGGTCACAGACCGCCACCTTGTAGCCCTTTTGGATCAAACGAGAAATATATTGGTTGGCCACATGGTAGGGCACCCCACACATGGGAGCCTGTTTATTGGCTCCCACAGACCGTTTAGTTAGGGTTATGTCCAGTTCTTTACTGGCTAGGAGGGCATCTTCAAAGAAGAGCTCATAAAAGTCTCCCAGGCGGAAAAATAAGAAGGGCTCTGGATTTTCCCTCTTGATGCTGACATATTGCTGCATCATGGGCGTCAGTTCATTGATATCAAGATCTGCTAGCTTCAATATATTCACCTTCTAGAGCAAAGGTGCTGGTGTCCTTTACCACCACCCTTATACTTTGACCAATCAAGTCCTTGGGACCCTCAAAATGAATAAGCTTAAAGTCCCGGGTCCGTCCCGTTAATTTTTCAGGGTTGTTTTTACTAACCCCCTCTACTAGGACCTCCAAGTGGGATCCCACCAGGCTTTCATATTTTTTTCTTTGTTCCCTATAAACCAGGTCTAAAAGCCTTTGAAAGCGGTCTTTCTTGACTTCTTGAGGGACCTGGTCTTCCATCCCCGCTGCCTGAGTTCCCTCTCTGATAGAGTAAAGGAAGGTAAAGACATTGTCATAGCCTACCTTTTCAATAAGGTCTAGGGTCTCTTTAAAGTCCTCCTCTGTTTCTCCGGGAAAGCCCACAATAATATCTGTAGATAGGGCGATCTTAAGGTCTAGCTGGCGAATTTTTTCTATAATTTCAAAGTAGTCTTCCCTACTATAGTGGCGGTTCATCTTCTTTAAAATCCGGTTACTCCCAGACTGGACGGGCAGGTGGAGATAGGGAGCTAGTTTGTCTAAGTCCTTATAACAGGCAATGAGCTCATCGGAAATGTCCTTGGGATGGGAGGTCATAAAGTAGATTCTTTCAAGGCCTGAAATAGCATTAATCTGCCTTAAAAGCTCTGGGAAGCTGGACTTGTCATCTAGGTCCTTGCCATAGGAATTAACATTTTGGCCTAAAAGGGTGATTTCCTTGGTCCCCTCCAAGGCCAGGTCCTTCACTTCTGAAACAATATCTTCCATACTCCGACTGACCTCTCTGCCCCGGGTATAGGGCACAATACAGTAGGTGCAAAAGTTGTTACAGCCATACATAATATTGACATAGGACTTAAAGGGGTGGCTTCGGTTGGCTTGTAGCTGGTTGTCTAGGTCAGAATAGTTGTCCTCAATATCCATGGCCAGGCTGTCATTTTCATCAGAGGATAGGATCAGCTGGGGGAGCCTATAGATATTGTTGGTTCCAAAGATAATATCCACCTGGGGAAATTTATCTAGGACATAGTCCCTAGAGGCCTTTCTTTGCATCATACAACCACATAGGGCCAATTTAAGGTCAGGCTTGGTCTTTTTCACATGCTTTAGTCGCCCCACATGGCCATAGACCTTATCCTCTGCACTGTGGCGAACAGAGCAGGTATTAATGACAATAAGGTCAGCTTCTTCTTCGCTTGGGGCAGGCAAAAAGCCCATGGATTCCAGTAAAAAGGATATTTTTTCTGAATCATGCTCATTCATCTGGCAACCATGGGTTTCTATAAGGTAGCGGTCCCCTTCATGGAGGGCCCTGACCTTGTCTATTAGTTTTTTTACGTCTGTTTTCTTATCTTGTCTAGGATCCAAGGGATCTTCACTCCTTGTCTATCTTAAATGGGTATTTATTTCTATATAGAGGTAAAATAGCCTTAACTTATATTTTATCAAGGCTTGTAGGTGAGTTCAAGAATACCAGCAGGATTAAATAAAAAAAGGCTACAGTTATTACCGTAGCCCTAATTTATTGCTTTATTTAAGGATTAGTACTCAATAAATGCTTGCTTCTTAGTTTGGCAAAGAGGACAAACTTCTTCAGAGTCGTCAAAGGTAATGTAACCGCATACTGGGCAAAGGATGATCTTTTCTGCGTCTAGGTCATTGCCAGCTTCTACAGCTTTTTTAGCTTCAGCATAACGCTGGGCGTGAATTTTTTCAGCTTCAATGGCATATCTCATGGCCTTGATGGCTTCGTCTTCACCTTGAAGTTCAGCAACAGCAATGTAAGCAGGGTACATTTCAGTATATTCGAAAACTTCGCCATCGATTCCCTTTTGTAGGTTTTCGGCTGTGTTGCCAATACCAAAACCAGCCATGCTAGTTACAGGAAAATCACCATGTACATCTTTTAAGGCTTTGAAATGAAGGTTAGCGTGAACTTTTTCTGCATCAGCAGTACAGTTGAAAAGTCTTTCTACATTTGGGAAACCTTCTTTTTTAGCGGTCTTTGCCCAAATGGTATAACGCATATGTGCTTGGCTTTCTCCGCCAAAAGCAGAGCGTAGGTTGTCTTGAGTCATTGCTTTCATAATTTTACCTCCTATTTTTATGGCTTATTATTCTTCCTTATATAATTATAGTTTAAAATTAAAAAAGTGCAAGTCCAAGGTTTAGAAATATTGTATAGATCCTGGGCCCCTAATAGGCCCAGGCCTAGTCACCAAGCCAACTTGAGAATTTTGACCCTCTTAATCAATATTTTTAATTTTTTCAGCCTGGTCTGCTGCCGTCAAGGCATCAATAATTTCATCCAGGTCCCCATTGTTGATTTGTTCGATCTTGTGGCTGGTAAAATTAATCCTGTGGTCTGTGACCCGGCCCTGGGGATAATTATAGGTCCTAATCCGTTCAGACCGGTCTCCAGTCCCTATTTGGGACCTTTTTTGGGCAGAGAGTTCATTGGCCTGCTTTTCCTGCTCTAGGTCATAGAGCTTGGCCAAGAGGATTTTCATGGCCTTCTCCTTATTTTTTAATTGGCTTTTTTCATCCTGGCAGCTAACCACCAGGCCAGTGGGCTCATGGGTAATCCGGATCGCACTGTCGGTGGTGTTAACGTGCTGGCCCCCATTACCTGAAGACCTAAAGGTATCTATCCTAAGGTCTGATGGGTCTACCTGAATTTCCACATCTTCTACCTCTGGCATCACCGCCACGGTGGCTGTGGAGGTATGGATCCGGCCAGAGTTTTCAGTTTCTGGAACCCTTTGGACCCGGTGGACTCCCGATTCATACTTTAGCCTAGAATAGGCCCCCTTGCCCTTGATCATGATAATAACTTCCTTGTAGCCTCCGATCCCAATTTCATTAGAAGAAATCAGTTCAGACTGCCAGCCTTTGGCATCGGCATAGTGGATATATTGCCTAAGGAGGGTGCCTGCAAAAAGGGCAGCCTCATCTCCCCCGGCGCCAGACCGGATTTCTACAATAACATTTTTGTTGTCGTTTTTATCCTTAGGGATCAGGAGGATCTTTAGGTCTTCTTCTAGCTGGTCCAGGTGCTTTTCATCAGCCTTCACTTCTTCATTGACCAGGTCCCTAAAGTCGGGCTCTAGGGGTTCATTAAAAAGAGCCTTGTTTTCGTCTAAACGGGTCTTGGTCTCCATGTAATCCCTGTATTTTAAAACCACAGGCTCAATTTCTGCGTGTTCGATGGCACATTTCTGTAGCTGTTCACTATTGGCGATGACTTCTGGGTCTATCATTTGTGCCTCTAATTCCTTGTAGCGTTCGTCAAAAACAGATAGTTTTTCGTACATGTATGCCTCCTAACTGGCCAGAACTACTCTAGGCAGGTGGTTGTAGTCGTAAATGACCTCCTCAAGCCTAAAACCATGGTCTTCTAAGATCTGAGAAAGGGCTTCCTTCTGATTATAGCCTATTTCAAAAACAAGACGACCTTGGGGATTTAAATAGTCACGGGCTTGGCTAACAATTTTTTCATAAAACTCTAGGCCATCCTTGTGGGCTACTAGAGCCAAGGCGGGCTCATATTTTCGGACAGAGGCCTCTAGGGTCTCATAGTCTTCATAGGAGATATAGGGGGGGTTGGAGTAGATGACATCATATTTATGGGACACCTTCAAAAAAAGGTCACTTTGCCAAAAAGAAACCCCCCTAGCCCCTAGGGCCTTCTTATTTTTTTTAGCCACCTCTAGGGCCTCCCTACTGATATCCACCCCATCTACCTGGATGGCCTTGGGGGCAAGGAGACTGAGGGAGATAGAAACGCAGCCTGACCCCACCCCCAGTTCCAGGAAGGTCTTCTTAGACTGGGCCAGGTCTAAAAGGGCCTCTACACTTCTTTCTGTATCCTGCCTGGGGATAAGAACCTTATTATTGACATAAAAATCAAAACCCATAAAGGCCTGTTTGCCCTGGATATAGGCCAGGGGCATCCCCTCTTTTCTCTGACTAATTATTAAAGAAAATTTGCTTTCGGTCTTTTTATCTAGGGGCCTCTCCCCTTCCATCATCAAATCTAGGGGGGCCTTGTCCAAGAGGTCCCCTAAGATCCAGTAGGCCTCTTTGCTAGGGTCCAAGGAGACGGCCTCTAGCTCCTTAGATCCCCATTTTACGGCCTCTTTAACTACCATAGGGCACGACCCTCATCTTCTGGGATAACGGCCTTTAAAGCGGCTAAAGCAACCTCAACTTGTTTTTCATCGGGTTCCTTGGTGGTACTTAGCCGCTGGATCTCTAGGCCTGGCCTGGCCAGGGCCTGGCAAAAGCCCTTGTCACACCGGCCAAGGACCCGGTTGATTTCGTAGGCAATCCCTGCAATAAGCGGCAGCATAATAAGGCGAATGACCAGCCTTAAGACCGGGTTGGGCCAGCCAAAAAAGGACAGGACCAAGATGGAAATAACCAGGACCATAAAGAGAAAACTGGTTCCACACCGGGGATGGAGGCGGGAGTGTTTCATGGCATTTTCTACAGTGAGCTCGTCCCCGTGCTCATAGCAGGCAATGCTCTTATGCTCGGCCCCATGGTATTGTAGGACCCGGTAGATATCTTCTACCCTGGATATGACCATCAGGTAGATAAAGAAGATCAGGATCCTTAGCAGGCCTTCTAGGAGGTTTAAAAGAAGGCTACTTTCCGTGTAATGACGGGCCAGGTTGGCTAAAAAATTAGGAAGGACCATAAAAAAGACAAAGGCCAAGACAAAGGAAAAAAGGATGCTAAGCCCTGTAGCAATGCGTTCACTTTGCTTGGGGAAGAGCCGGTCTAAGAGACCTGGCTTTTTGTCCTCCTCCTCTTCTTCCCAAAAGGAGGCAGAGTAGGTTAGGGCCTCTATCCCTTCAGACATGGCTAAAAACAGCCTATAGCACCCCCGTATAAGCGGCCAATTTAAAAAAGGATAACTTGATATATCCTTATTTTCATCTAGCCTTAATTCAATCTCTCCGTTGGGCTTTCTAACAGCCATGGCCGTCTTATCTGGCCCCTTCATCATGACCCCTTCTATGAGGGCCTGGCCTCCGATACTAGTTTTAAACAGCTCTTTCTCGGATCTTACTTTCATAAAAACTCCTCTTAAAAAAAGGTCCGTTGCCAGCAACGAACCCTTTCCTCTTATCTGTTGTACTTTTTGTTGAACTTGTCGATTCGTCCGCCTGTATCTGTAAATCTTTGGCGACCTGTAAAGAATGGATGACATTCAGAGCAAATTTCGACTTTTAGCTCTTCCTTTACAGATCCAGTTTTAAATGTGTTTCCACAAGATGCACAGGTTACAGTGGCTTCTTTATATTCTGGATGAATATCTGCTTTCATTTTGCAACACCCCTTCATTTATATTCTATTGCCTGATTCTGCTAGATTAACTACTATAATTTACCACAAATCAGTGTTTTTGTCAAACTATTATTGGGCATAATCTGGTTTTTTGTCAAGCTTGTGTAAGCTATCGATAAAACGAACGGTCCCAGAAGGCAGCCTTAGGACAAGAGACTGGGTTGTGGCCTTATTGTTTTCTAAATAGTCGACACCCTTTAAAAGCTCCCCGGTGGAAACGCCAGTGGCTGCAAAAAGGACTTCTTCCCCCTTGACTAGGTCGTCAATATGGAAAATCTTGTTCTCGTCAGTCCCAAAATCGTCAATTCGCTTTTTCTGCTGGTCTGTGTAGTGGACAAAACGGCCTTGGAAGTCGCCTCCCAAGCATTTCAAGGCAGCAGCTGCCACTACCCCTTCAGGGGCCCCGCCAATGCCCATAATCATGTCTACCCCACTGTGGTCAAAGCAGGTGGAGATGGCTGTTACAATATCCCCATCTGAAATCATCTTAATCCGGGCGCCAGCGGCTCTTATTTCTTCAATTAGCGCCTTGTGACGGTCTCTTTTTAAAAGGGATACGGTGATCTCGCTGGGTTTTTTGCCCAGAGCCTTGGCTACATTTTCAATGTTTTCCTTGGGGGACTTGTTTAAGTCAATATGTCCCTTGGCCTTGGGACCACAGGCTATCTTGTTCATATAGACGTCAGGGGCATTTAAGAGACAGCCTTCAGGAGCAATGGCTACCACAGAAATAGCATTGTTCATCCCATTGGCAATGGCTGTGGTCCCGTCAATGGGGTCTACAGCAATATCTACCCTTTCATCATCGGGGCCTTGCAGACCAATTTGCTCTCCAATATAGAGCATGGGGGCCTCGTCCATTTCCCCTTCTCCTATGACCACCCGGCCATTAATATTAATGGTGTCAAACATCCGGCGCATGGCATCTACAGCGGCGCCATCTGCCGCATTTTTATCTCCTCGGCCTAGGTGCTTTGCCCCAGATAGGGCAGCCGCTTCAGTAACACGGGCTAGGTTAAAGCCTAAATTTCTATTCATTTAAATCTCCTTGTTGTTCCTTTAAAATCGCTAGCAAATTTTTCAATCCCCTGGTCTGTTAGGGGGTGGTGGACCATCTTTTTTATGACCCCATAGGGAACTGTGGCGATATGGGCCCCTGACTGGGCTGCTTCCAAAACATGCTTAGGGGTCCTGATGCTGGCAGCAATGATCTCTGTATCCAGCTGGTGGAGCCTGTAAATATCTGCAATATCCCTAATAATGGCAGCCCCGTCTTGGCCAATATCGTCTAGACGGCCCATAAAGGGACTGACATAGGCTGCCCCAGCCAGGGCGGCTAAAAGGGCCTGTTGGGCTGAAAAAACCAGGGTACAATTGGTTTTTATGCCCTCCTCTTTTAAAAGACGAATGGCCTTTAGGCCCTCCTCCGTCATAGGGACCTTGATGACGATATTTTTATGGATCTGACTTAGGGCCCTGGCTTCCCTGACCATATCCGGAGCCTGGCTGGCCATAACTTCGGCACTAATGGGGCCGTCCACCAGCTGGCTTATCTCTTCTATGACCTCTTCAAAGACCTGGCCCTCCTTGGCAATAAGGGAGGGGTTGGTGGTGACCCCCCTTAAGATGCCCAGGGCTTCTATTTCCTTAATTTCTTCTATATTGGCCGTATCTATAAATAACTTCAAAGGCAAACCTCCCTATTTCCATGCTTGATGGCAGGAGCCAAAGACCTCCATCTTTTCTTTTATAACTTCTGTCATGGCTTGACGGGCAGGGCCTAAAATCTTTCTAGGATCAAGTTCATTGGGATTTTCACGGGTAAAGGCATTGACCGCTCCAGAGAAGGCCGCCCGAATGTCCGTATCAATATTAATCTTAGCAATTCCTTTGGAAATAGCCTTTTCTAAGGAAGGATAGTCTACCCCGCTGGACCCATGAAGGACCAAGGGGACAGAGACAAGCGCATTGATCTTTTCAATCCGGTCAAAGTCTAGCTTGGGAACGCCCTTGTAGACCCCATGGGCAGTTCCTACAGCAACGGCCAAGGAATCGACCCCCGTTTCTTCTACAAAGATCCGGGCTTCTTCAGGGTCTGTATAGGTGGCTTCAGCATCATCTACAGAGATATTGTCTTCGGTTCCTCCGATTTTTCCAATCTCGGCTTCTACAGAAACACCCACACTATGGGCGATCTTGACAATTTCCTTAGTTAGCTCAATATTTTTGTCTAGGGGGTATTTAGAAGCATCAATCATCACAGAAGAAAAACCATGGCGTATACAGGCCATAATCTCTTCAAAATCTGTTCCATGGTCTAGGTGGAGGACAACAGGGACATCAATTTTAGAGGCTACCAGTTTACCCATGGCTGCAATATATTCAATCCCTGCATATTTAATGGCGCCTTGAGAGGCCTGCATGATAACAGGAGACTGGGTCTCTTGTGCGGCTCCTGCTATGGCCTGAATAATCTCCATATTATTCATATTAAAAGCACCTACTGCGTACTTATTCTTGTCGGCATGGGCTAAGATTTCTTTTCCTGTGACTAACATGGTTTACACGTCTCCTTTTCTAATAAACAAATGGCATGGGCGGTTATTCCCTCTTTACGTCCTTCAAAACCCATCCCTTCTGAGGTTGTTGCCTTAATGGAGACCTCATGGACATGGGTTTTTAAGTGCTTGGCTAGATTTTCTCTCATAGCAAAAATATAGGGGGCTAGCTTGGGGGCCTGGGCAATGAGGGTCACATCGACATTGACCACATAATAGCCCGCCTCCTCCATCAAAGCCACCACCTCATCTAGCATCTTTATACTACTGGCCCCCTTGTACTTGGGGTCGGTATCAGGGAAGAGCTTGCCAATATCCCCTAGGGCCAAGGCCCCTAAAATAGCATCTTCAACAGCATGGACTAAAACATCCGCATCCGAATGGCCCAAAAGACCAAGGGGATGGGGAATTTTAAGACCGGCTAAAATCAAATCCCGTCCTTCAACTAACTTGTGGACATCAATTCCTAGTCCTATCCTCATATTACCACCTACAGACATTTCTTTGCAATAGCTTCAGCTAGAATTAAATCTTCTTTCGTGGTGATCTTAATGTTGTTATAAGATCCCTTGACAAGATGAACCCTTTGTCCTGTTTTTTCTACTAAAGAACAGTCGTCAGTTCCATAATAGTTTTCTTCATAGGCCTGTTTATAGGCCCTAATTAAAATAGACTTAGAAAAACCCTGGGGGGTCTGGACAGAAAAGAGGTTGTCCCTGTTGGGGGTATAGTCCACCCACTTGCCATCCTGGCTAATCTTTAGGGTATCCTTTAAGGGGGTCATCAGGCAGCAGGCCCCATGGGCAAGGCTGGCAGATATAATAGACTCCACCTCTTCCCGGCTGACAAAGGGCCGGGCCCCGTCATGGGTTAGGACAAGGTCCGTTTGAGGGGGCATGGCCTCTAGGCCCCGGGCAATACTGTCCTGCCTTTCCTTGCCTCCAGTCACAATGGAAGTGGCTTGGGGCAGGTCTGCCTGGGCCAGGATCTTGGCCACCTGGTCCTCCTCCCCCTCCCGGGCAATAATTAACACATGGTTGATAGAAGAAATATCCTTAAAACGCTCCAGGGTGTGTTGCAGGATGGGCTTATTTTGGATAAGGAGGAACTGCTTGTTTATAGCCTGGTTCATCCTCCGACCCATGCCTGCGGCGGCAACAAACAGGGTAATAAAGGGCTCTCTTATGGCCTGGCTCATTGGTCCTCTCCTTCTTCTATGGGGTCTTCTTCAATTTGATAGTAGGCATACTCCATTAGCTCCTTGGCAATGGGGGCGGCGGCCTTGTTTCCAGACTCATTGGCCTGTTCTAGGATAACGGCCACAGCCAAATAGGGATCCTCTGCTGGGGCAAAACCTACAAACCAAGCATGAGACTGGCCAGTGGCATTTTCTGCTGTCCCAGTCTTTCCTGCTAGCTGGAAGTCATTGGACTGGGCATTGGTTCCGGTACCACTATTTACCACCCTGATCATAAGATTTTTTATCTCTTCAGCGATTTCCTCTGGAACAGCTTGAGACAGCACTTCAGGATCATTATACCAAATGGTGGTCTTATTTGGATTTTCTACCCGGCGAACTAAAATGGGCTTTTGCATGGCCCCATGGTTGCCAATGGCTCCAGCCACCATGGCCATATTAAGGGGGGTAGCTAGGACATCCCCCTGGCCAATGGCCGAGGCGGCCAGCTTGGTATCATCTATGGAGGACTTGTAGTCGAAGATAGATCGAGACACCTTATGGTCAAAGGGGATCTCCTGGTTAAACATAAACTTGTCTGCCATGGCCCCCAGCTTGTTCTTGCCTAGGTCAACCCCCTTGCTAACATAGTAGGCATTGGAGGACTGGGCAAAGGCCTCCTTTATCCCAATACTCCCGTAGGCCGCGTTCCCGGCATTATTAAATTCCCGGCCATTAATAACCTGAGATCCGGTATCTTCATAGGAAAGAGGAATGTCGCCATCTTCTAAAAGGGCGGCAGAGGTAATAATTTTAAAGGTAGACCCAGGAGGGTACTTCCCGTTAAGGGCTCGGTTTAAGAGGGCCCCATCCTTATTTTTTTGGATGGACTCCCAATCTTCTGAAATGGTCATGACATTAAAATCAGGCAAGCTGACCATGGCATAGATTTCTCCTGTCTTGGGATTTAAAAGGACCACACTCCCCTTTTCAGCCCTGTCCTGGAGAAGCTCCCTGGCCTTGGCTTGGACCTTGGTATCCACAGTTAAAATTAGATTGTTGCCTAGTTTTTCATCTTTCTTATTTAGACTGTCAGAGAGCTCCTTAAGGCTCCTATTGCCATTTCGATTTAGCAAGAAGTCATTAAAACTAGCCTCTAGGCCAGAGTTGCCCAGGGACTGGTGGGTGTAACCAATCAGGTGACTATAGAGGGTGGGGTAGTTGGAATGTCTCTGGTAATTTCCAGGCTCTCCTTCTGAATAGGTTAAGAGTTCCCCATTTCGATCATAGATACTCCCCCGTTTAATGGTATTTTCTACAATGGCACTTCGCCTATTGGCTGGATGACCCTTAATGTCTTCGGCCTTAAAAAACATAAAATAGCTTAAATAGACAATCAGGGCTAGAAAAAGAAGAATTAAAGCAGTCAAGAGGACCACGATTCTTCTTTTTGTTTTTAAGTCTTTAGAATTCATCGATCCCCTCCCTCCTTTTCTTCTTTCCAACTGAGGTCTTCAGAACAAACCTGTAGGACCCCTAGGGCAATAAAGCTTGAGAGCATGGAACTCCCTCCATAGGAAACAAAGGGCAGGGTAATCCCTGTCATGGGGATTAACTTAATGACCCCACCAATATTTAAAAAGCTCTGGAGGGCAAAAAGAATACTAATGCTTAGGGCCAGGATCCTATAAAATTTATTTTGCTGGGCAAAGGCAATCTTGACCCCCCTATAGGTTAAGAGGAGATAGAGCATAATAATCCCAATGCCGGCAAAAATTCCCATTTCTTCACAAATAACCGGGAAGATAAAGTCCGACTCTCTAACAGGAATAAGCTCGGGATAACCCAGGCCCAGGCCTGTTCCAAAATAGCCCCCTTCGGCAATGGCAAAGAGGGACTGGGCAATCTGGCGACCTGAATTATAGACATCAGACCAGGGGTCTAGCCAGATGGAGACCCGGGTCTTCACATGGGAGAAGAGTAAAAAGCCTAAGATAGACCCCACTAAAACCAGGCCCAAGTTAGTTAAGATGGCCTTCCTGTCCTTCTCGTAGATAAATTGAATGCCCATAAAAATGCCCAAGAAGATAACGGCTGTTCCCAGGTCCTTTTGTAGGAAAAGAAAAACAATAAAAAGATAGACAATGGCCATCATAATATAGGCCGTGTAATTATACTTTTCATATTTCCCATAGTTTGAATAAAAAGAAGCCAGCAAAAAGACCAGAAGAATCTTGATAAATTCTGTGGGCTGGAAGGTTCCAAAGCCTAGGTCCAGCCAGTTTTTTGCCCCACCAAAAGCAGCCCCTATGGCCAGGGTCAAGACAAAAAGGGCAACGGAGGCAATAAGGTAGAGGCTGGCTAATTGGTCCAGGTGGCGAAAGTGCCGGACCAGAAAATAGGTGAAATAAAAAAATAAAATCCCTAAAAAGGCCCATTGGAGTTGCTTAATTCCAGTCTCTGGATCTATTCTAAAAATGGTAATAACACCAATAGATAATAGTAGGGACACAATTAGAAATATATAGTTGTCGCCGGTGGTGACACGGCCCAGTACAAAATTTGAAATATAGATAATAAAGATCAGACCGCCTGCCAAAAATAAAATGTCACGGTCAAACTCGCCATCATAATAAAAGAAAAGCAGTAAGATGGCCAAGATTTCAAAAAGTAAAAGCAGGTCTCTAGGTCGTCTTAACTTCTTTAGTTTTTTGACCATACGTCCTCCTAGTTTATTTGTCAACAAATAGGAATTGAATAAATCCCACACTAATCCGGTCGCCACTACTTAGGGCCTGGATCTGACTGACCCTCTCCCCATTTAAATAGGTCCCATTGGCACTATTTAAATCTTCCAAGAGATAGGCATCATTTTTCCTAAAGATCCTCAGGTGGTTTTTAGACACAAAGCTGTCCTGAATGACAATGGTGTTTTTTTGTGCCCTCCCTATGGTGACCTCATCCGTTAGTAAGTAAGTCTCCTTCATCTTAAAATCTAAAGTTTCCAAACGGTTTACTACTTTTAAGTAGGCGGCGTCTAGGGCCTCTTCCTTGGGAGCTAAAGATTTAATGTCCAGATAGATCATGCGAATAATTGAGAATATAAAAACATAAATAATAACAATAAAGATATATTTAAATACTTGGGATAATATGCCAAACATAGTTCACCTCAATCATTTTTTCTTCTTTTATACTACCATAGACTGGTTTTTTTGACAATAAAAGCCGGTCTGGAATAGGCCTTTAAATTCAACGCTTGGCCCAAAAATATGTTAAAATGTTTCTAAGTCTTAGATGGAAGGTGGAGGCCATGGAGATAAAAAAGATTGTTTATAAAAAGGGACGTTATAGCCTATATTTTTCCCCAGAAGAGAGGCCGCCTCTTAGTTTAAAAGAGGACGTTTTTGTCAGGCACAACCTCTATAAGGGGAAGGAAATAAGCCTAGAGGACCTAGAAAAGATTCAGGACCAGTCCCAGGTCCAAGAGGCCATTGACTTTGTCCTCCCCAAATTAAGGGCAAAAAAAACAGTCTTCCAGGTCCAGGACCTCCTAAGCCGGGAGGGTTTCTCGGACTCAGCCATAGCTAGGGCCCTGGCTTATTTAAAGACCTATCAGTTCTTAGATGACAGGGACTATGTGGCCTCCTTTATCCACGACAAGAGACGGTTTAACCACTATGGCAAGCTAAAACTTTTCTACCTCTTAAGACAAAAGGGAGTTTCTGAAGACCTTATCCAGGAAGGCCTAGAAGACATTACAGAGGAGATGGAATACGACCTGGCCCTAAGTCTTGGAAAGAAAAGGATCCACCATTATGACCTGGAGACCTTTAAGGGCAGGGGGAAATTTTTACGCTATCTCTATGGAAAGGGCTTTGCCAAGGACCTGGCCCTTAGGGTCTTAGAAAGTTTAAATCATGATGAGTAAACATTTTGTCTATATCTTAGAATGTGGCGATGGGAGCCTTTATACTGGCTATACTGTGGATCCCAAAAGACGGTTAAGGGCCCATAAGAAGGGGCAGGGAGCCCAGTACACCCGGGGACGGGGCCCCTTAAAAGTCGTCTACCTAGAAAAGCTGGCCTCAAAAAGTGAGGGCTTAAAAAGAGAGTATGCCATCAAACAGCTAACACGGGCTGAGAAAAAGGACTTAATCCAGTCTTCTAAAAAAACAAGCCTGGGCCTTCTCCTAGAGGCCTGGGGCTCTTAGCGATCCCTTTGGCTTGGTCTGACTTTTAAGGGCCTTAAAGGATGGGGCCTCTCATATAAAAAGAGGGGAGACGAAAGTCTCCCCTCTTTTTAGGCTCTTTGTCAAATAGTGTTGATAAAGAAAAACAATAACCCACAGAAGACTC
>JAUNLJ010000001.1:42945-148604 GCA_030532305.1 Tissierellia bacterium | reverse complement strand
TAAAAAATAGTGCTGACGAAATTTATTCATCAACACTATTTAGTATAGAACCTTTTAAATAAGGATCCTGGGAATTTTTAGACAGCAGACAAGAGGACCATGGCCATGGTTTGGCCAAGGGAGGATGGAAAAATGAAAGTAAAAAATGAGATAGAGCTCCGTGAAGCTCTGGCTTCGGGAGAAAAGACAATTGAACTGGTTTCGTCCATCCAGTTGATGGAAACCATTAAACTGGGACCCGGGCAGAAGCTAGTGGCTGGAGAAAAAGACATCTTGCTTAGTTTTATCCAGACCGATGGGGTGGCCCTAAGTGGAGATAACGAGATCCAGGGCCTGGCCATCCAGACCCGGCCAGACCGACGGGCCATCTATATCGACTCCCTCCTAGAAGATCTTGGGGACATTGGCCTAAGGGACCTCACCCTAACGGGTATGGTCCAGCTGATGACCCGGGGGAAAAACAAGACCCTATCCATCTGGGTTGACGGGCTGGACATTGTCTCTGCCGATGCCCGGGCCTATCCCCAGCGGCCCATGAAATATGGGGTGGTGGTCCACCAGGGGGCCTTTACAGTCTACAACTTTAACCCCAGGGAGGGCAGCCACATCAGCTTCCATGGTGAAAATATTTCCCTGGGCCGGAAAAATGCCCCCGTCCTAGGCAGTGGGCTCTTTATTTCAGGTTTTAATGACCAGGCCGGCCCCGTCACCGTGGAAAAACTCACCACTGGCGCCATTTACTCCAATGGCATGGTCCCACCAGGCCAGCCCAATTTAATTACCGGGGCTATTTTCATCGTCTATGGGGTCCATGCCAAGGACATCCTTTCTAAGGGAGAGGTCACCAGCTATGGGACCAATGATATGGTCCTAGACGTTTGGGGCCAGGTAGACCAGTGGGTGACAAAGAAAGAAGTCACCAGCTACGGGCCCAGTGGCATTGGCTTTGTCAACTTTGGCCGGGTTAAAAACTTTAAGGCAGAAGAGGCCATCAAGACCTATGGCCTGGGAGCCCGGGGCTTTAACCAATATGACGGAACCATTGAAAAAGCCCAGTTTAAACGAATTGAAACAAAAGGAGACGGGTCCATTGGCATGCAGTTTTCAAAAGCCGTGGGAGAAATCAAGGTCCTAGAAGGCATTAGCACCCAAGGATCCACAGGCCAGACCCTGGTCAAGGGCGTCATAAAAGAGCTCCAGGCTGACGCCATTAGTGTCCTAGAAGGGGGGAGCATCAAGAAGCTGTCCATCCTAGGCGACCTGGTGGTAGGAGGCCAAGAGGTGGTGGCCTACCATGTGGATGGGGGCCGGGTAGACCGGCTGGAGTTCCAGGGACAAATTAAAAGAGACCAAGAAGGGTCCAAGGCCCTTCTTATTGAAAATGGAGGTCAAAGCGACCTAAAAGACTTAGAAGAATATATAAATAAATAAGAAGGAGGAAGTTTATGAAAGTAGGATTAATTGTAGGATCCCTTAGAAAAGATTCATGGAATAGAAAGGTGGCAGAAGTAGCAAAGGGCCTCTTCCCTGAAAATGTAGAGGCAGAATTTGTGGATATTTCCCAAGTGCCCCTATACAACCAAGACCTAGATGGAGAAAACCCCATAGAAGCCTTTAAAAAAGTAAGAGAGGACCTTAAGGCCTATGACGCCTACCTCTTCTTTACCCCAGAATACAACCGGTCCTATGGCCCCGCCATTAAGAACCTAATTGACGTAGGGTCTAGGGACCCCGAAGGTAACCTTTGGGCCAAAAAACCCGCCGGTGTCTTTTCCGCTTCCATGGGGGGCTATGGGGCCATGGCAGGCAACCACGCCCTGAGACAGGCCTTTATCTATGTGGACCTTATTGCCATGCAGCAACCGGAAGTCTACCTAGCCAAGGTCCAAGACCTCTTTGACGAAAATGGCAAGATGGTAGAAAGAACCGAGAGCTTTTTGAAAAAGGCCGTAGATGCCTTTGTGGACCATGCCAAGATGGTCCTAGGTCGATAAAGAAATCCTAAAAAGATCCCTGGAGATAGGTCCAGGGGTCTTTTTTTATGGTCTTGGAAGGGGATATAGGTGAAAGTTATAAATATATTCAAAAAATTTATTATTTTCTGTTAGAAAAGGTATTTTTTTGGGTAAGGAAATAAAGAGGAATACAATTTATTTTAGAAGGAGGTTATTATGGAATATCGTATAGAAGGAGACAGCCTGCCGGTTGTTCGCTTTCAATTGGAAAGAGGAGATGAACTTATTTCTGAAGCTGGGGGCCGGACCTGGAGCCTGGGCCCTGTAAAGACAGAAGCAGCCTCCCACGGAGGTGTGGGTGGGGCCCTAGGCCGGATGTTTTCTGGAGAAAGCCTATTTTTAAGCCACTATGAAGCAGAAGGCCCCTGTGAGATTGGCTTTGCCTCTGGTTTACCGGGCTGTATTAAGGCCATAGACCTGGAAGCTGGCCAAAGTGTGATTGCCCAAAAGGGTGCCTTCCTTTGTGGGACCGGTAGTATTAGCCTAGCCACCCACTTCCAGAAAAAAATTGGATCTGGCCTCTTTGCTGGAGAGGGTTTTATCCTCCAAAAGGTGACTGGACCGGGAACCGCCTTTTTTGAAATTGATGGTCACGCTGTTGTTTATGAATTGGAAGCCGGAGAAAAAATCCATATGGATACGGGCGTCCTAGCCATCATGGATGAAACCTGCTCTGTGGACATTGTCCGGGTCAAGGGCATGAAAAATATCTTCTTTGGTGGAGAAGGTCTTTTTGATACGGTAGTATCTGGACCAGGCAAGGTCTATATCCAGTCTATGCCCGTGGCTCAACTGGTTAAGGCCCTCGTCCCCTTCCTTCCCAAGTCTGATTGATCCCTCTTTACTTAGAAAAGCCTGAGACAAAAAAAGAACCTAACCCAGGATACGGGTTAGGTTCTTTTTTAATGGACTAAAGCCAGGGGCTTTAGTTGTTTTTAAGGGTAACTTCAGGCTCGTTAGGCATAGAGAACATGGGCACAAGACGGTCCCAACCTGTAAGGGTTAAGACGAGCATACTACCCACAGCCACCCAGGCCATGTAGTTGTGAGAAATGAAGTCTCCAGCGGAGAATTGGTGTAGGGGATAAACAGAGCCAGCCATCCCAATGTAGTAGGATAGGTAGACGTGCCAGGGAATAAGTTGGGATCCAAAAACGCCCATGGCGTCAGAGAAGGTAGCATTTCTTAGGGCCAAACGATACATACTTTCGTCAGAACCTTCAATATTGTTGTTGGTGTTTTCTTTTAGGATGGGTCCAATGGTAACAATTTGAGCCATTTCGTCAGCTAGAAGGGCATTACCAAGTAGGCAAAGGACCCCGTTCCAGAACATTAATTGACGGATGGATTTAGAAATGTTTAGAAGGAAGTTGGATAGGGGCTCAAAGGCCCGCATCCGGTTCATGATTCCACCAAAACCAGAGATCCACATCATCATAACAATAACCCAGCCCCCAGCATCAGCAAAGCCGGCTTCCATGATAGATTCTAGGAAGTAACGAAGACTAGGCACAGTTCCTACAAAGGAACCTAGGATTAGAGAAGATACAAGACCTAGGCCTAGACACATAAGGGTGGGCACCCCCATAAAGGCAAAGGCAATAACTAAAATCATGGGCAGGGCCATAATGTAGGAAACTCCGTCTGCAATTTGGTTAAGTAGGGCCACGGCAGAGGGACGTTCAGCTTCTAAGAATTCAAAGGTTTCAGGAGAGATGGCGGCAATGGCTTCAGCACCTGTAGCAGAAACATTAGGTAGGCTCCGGCCAGCGAGGTAGAAGATAATGGCAGCCACAACAGCGGTTCCCACAGACCAAACCCCTTGGTAACGGATCCGGTCCACTACTTCAACCCCTTGGATACCAGAAGAAACAACGGTGGTATCAGAAATAAGACCAATGTTGTCCCCAAAACAAGATCCACCAGCAATGGCGCCGGCAGTAAGTAGAAGATTTCCGTCTACAATGTCATTTAACCAAAGGAAGATGGGGGCGCAGGCCGCGAAGGTTCCCCAGGAAGTTCCTGTGGCCACAGAAAGTAGACAAGTAACAATAAAACCAACCATGGCCACAGTCCGGCCAGTGACCCCAAGACTTAGAGCGATGTTAACTAGGGCAGCCCCTACACCGGTTTCCATAAAGGCGTTAGCCATGGCATAGGCCATCATAAGGATAAAGAAGACCAGTTGGATGCCCTTGACGTTTTCAACAGCCACGTCAATAGATTCAGTGGGACGAACCCCTTCAGTAAGAAAGGCAATAAGTGCAGCATAGAAGGCAGAAAGAGGAGCAGCAGTAAGTACGTCAAAGCCAGCGCCACTAACAGTCATGCCTCCAATTGAGATTTCCCCGATCATCAGATAGGCCAAAAGAAAGATTGGCGTAAACTTTAGGAAGGACTTAAAACCACTCCCTGAAGTTTTCTGAGGGTTTTGTGTATTTTGTGTCATCGGTAATAGACCCCTTTCAAATAATAATAAAATAAATTAATGGGTTGGGTGATGAAAAAATTCCTTTTTTTGCTTGTGCAAATATTATCATACAAGAAAAGGCTTTCTCTTTCAAGGGAAAAAAAGAAATAATTAGCTAGATAAGGGGCGGTTTCAAAATAAAATCAGGAAAAATAAAGTAATTAGGCCAAAAATACATGTAAAGAACAAGTAAAGAAGGGCCTAAAAGACCCGGTCTAAAAGGCGGCAGGGCCTGGTGGGACCTATATCCTAAGAAGAAGGAGAGGGTGAAAAAAGCCAGGAGATTTTAGGGCCTGGCAAAAATAGGAGGGCCAGAAAAAAGGACCAGGCCTCTAGATAGAAAATCCCGGGGTCCTAGTCCTAGAAAAACAAAAGACCAGTAGGACCCTGGGGTCCTACTGGTCTTTTAAGAAAGAACTAATTTATTCAGCTTTTTTAAGCTCTACTTCAGGTTCGTTAGGCATAGAGAACATGGGGATGAAGCGGTCCCAGCCAGTGATAGTTAGGATAAGCATACTACCCACAGCCACCCAGGCCATGTAGTTGTGAGAAATGAAGTCTCCAGCGGAGAATTGGTGTAGGGGATAAACAGAGCCAGCCATCCCAATGTAGTAGGATAGGTAGACGTGCCAGGGAATAAGTTGGGATCCAAAAACGCCCATGGCGTCAGAGAAGGTAGCATTTCTTAGGGCCAAACGATACATACTTTCGTCAGAACCTTCAATATTGTTGTTGGTGTTTTCTTTTAGGATGGGTCCAATGGTAACAATTTGAGCCATTTCGTCAGCTAGAAGGGCATTACCAAGTAGGCAAAGGACCCCGTTCCAGAACATTAATTGACGGATGGATTTAGAAATGTTTAGAAGGAAGTTGGATAGGGGCTCAAAGGCCCGCATCCGGTTCATGATTCCACCAAAACCAGAGATCCACATCATCATAACAATAACCCAGCCCCCAGCATCAGCAAAGCCGGCTTCCATGATAGATTCTAGGAAGTAACGAAGACTAGGCACAGTTCCTACAAAGGAACCTAGGATTAGAGAAGATACAAGACCTAGGCCTAGACACATAAGGGTGGGCACCCCCATAAAGGCAAAGGCAATAACTAAAATCATGGGCAGGGCCATAATGTAGGAAACTCCGTCTGCAATTTGGTTAAGTAGGGCCACGGCAGAGGGACGTTCAGCTTCTAAGAATTCAAAGGTTTCAGGAGAGATGGCGGCAATGGCTTCAGCACCTGTAGCAGAAACATTAGGTAGGCTCCGGCCAGCGAGGTAGAAGATAATGGCAGCCACAACAGCGGTTCCCACAGACCAAACCCCTTGGTAACGGATCCGGTCCACTACTTCAACCCCTTGGATACCAGAAGAAACAACGGTGGTATCAGAAATAAGACCAATGTTGTCCCCAAAACAAGATCCACCAGCAATGGCGCCGGCAGTAAGTAGAAGATTTCCGTCTACAATGTCATTTAACCAAAGGAAGATGGGGGCGCAGGCCGCGAAGGTTCCCCAGGAAGTTCCTGTGGCCACAGAAAGTAGACAAGTAACAATAAAACCAACCATGGCCACAGTCCGGCCAGTGACCCCAAGACTTAGAGCGATGTTAACTAGGGCAGCCCCTACACCGGTTTCCATAAAGGCGTTAGCCATGGCATAGGCCATCATAAGGATAAAGAAGACCAGTTGGATGCCCTTGACGTTTTCAACAGCCACGTCAATAGATTCAGTGGGACGAACCCCTTCAGTAATAAATGCAATGATTGCAGCATAGAAAGCAGAAAGAGGGGCAGCAGTAAGTACGTCAAAGCCAGCGCCACTAAAGGTCATGCCGCCAATTGAGATTTCCCCGATCATCAGATAGGCCAAGAGGAAAATGGGCGTAAACTTTAGAAAGGCTTTAAAACCGCCACCTGATTTTTTGGTATTTTCCATTTTACTATACACTCCTTTTGAGATGATAAGACTTTGTTTATAAACTTATGTGGGTGAAATAAGCTCTTCAAACAAATTAGATATGAGATAATATATGTGTAAGACAATATTACCGAAAAAGTTTTCCTTTTGCAAGGGAATTTTGAAAATGCCCTGAATATATATAGGAAGGGAAAGGAGGGGGGAGTAGAAAAGAAAGGCCCTCCAGGACCTGGGGGCGTGTAGGGGAGCCACTTAGGGGCTGTCATTAAGTAAATAAGCTGGTTTTCTAGGGTTTAAAAAATTTTAAAAAACTTTTATAAAAGGGGCACCTGGCCAAGGAGCCAGGTAGAAAAAAGGCTGCCTAAAAGGGGGACAATATACAATCGGCAAAATTCTTCATACAGAATGAAAGCGTTTTATTTTCTGCCTTTTTCTGGGGGGCTTTTTGCCTTCTAAAAGAAGGGGGTCCCCCTTTAGCTGGGGCAGGCTAAAAATAGGCCCAAAACCCTTTATCTAGGAAAAGCGGAAAAGGAGGCAGGGAGGGGGCTGGGGGCAAAAAAGATGGAAAATAAATAATCAATAAAATTTTAACAAACATAAAAACTCAAGTGATTCCTACGGAGGGGGCAGGGGTGGGCAAAAAATAATTTACACAAGAGGCCTAGAGACCGTGAATAAAATAAAAGGAAAGCCTTTTTCCTGTATTTAAATATAAAAAAAAGACTTGCCAAGGGTTTTTAGGTGTGGTAAATTTTAATCAAAGACAGTAGGTCTTGTGAAAATTTAATAGTCATAAGAATAGAGGAGCGTTAGCAGGGTAGCAGAAATGTGAAGGTTGCTAGCGCCGATGGAGCTACTTAGCTTCAGGTCTGATTGGAGGAGGATCCAATAGACTGTCATATCATGGAATATGGAGGGCTATTTTCTTGATTGCTTGTGCGAGCATTTATATCAAGGAGATGGTCCTTTTTCTATTTTTATCTTTTATTTAGCCCATATAATAGGATGAAAGTTTATAGGGGGCCAGATAAGGACTTTAAATTTTCCAGTTGGGTGAAGACCACTGACTTAGGTAGTTTAAGCTGGGGATCTAGGTTTTATATGTGTCTTAGATCTTTAGCTTAAAGATAGTAAAAGAAAGAAAGAAGTTTTTAAGCAGTGACTGTATTTTGATTGGGGGGTGAATAAGGATGGAAAGTGAAAAGGTAATGATTCGTCTAAGAATGAGCTCAGGAGATGCCCATTACGGTGGAAACCTTGTAGACGGAGCTAAGATGCTAGCCCTATTTGGGGACGTGGCTACTGAGCTTCTAATCCGCAATGACGGCGATGAAGGTTTATTTGTAGCTTATACTGATGTGGAATTTAAGGCGCCTGTTTATGCAGGGGACTATATTGAAGCAGAAGGTTACATCTACGAAGCCGGCAACTCTTCTAGAAAGATGAAGTTTGAAGCTAGAAAGGTTGTGGAAGCCAGAACTGACATCAGTGCTTCTGCAGCAGATTTCTTAGAAGAACCTATTGTGGTTACTCGCGCAGAAGGCGTTTGTGTGGTACCTAAGGACTCTCAAAGAAAGTAAGGATAGGGTGATAAGGTGGAAAAATTAATTATTACAGCGGCCATTTGTGGCGCTGAAGTGACTAAGAAACAAAATCCAGCCGTACCCTATACGGTTGAGGAAATTCAAAGGGAAGCCAAGGCAGCCTATGAGGCTGGGGCCTCTATTATCCACTTGCATGTTAGAGAGGATGACGGAACCCCCACCCAAGATAAGGCCCGCTTTGAAGAATGCATGAAGGCCGTCCGCGAAGTGGCTCCAGATGCCATTATTCAACCCTCTACAGGAGGCGCTGTAGGGATGAGCGACCTAGAAAGGTTAGAAGTGACAGAGCTTGGACCTGAAATGGCCACCCTAGACTGTGGATCTGTCAACTTTGGCGGCGATGAAGTTTTCTTAAATTCTGACAACACCATTAAGAATTTTGGAAAGATCATGCAAGAAAGAAATGTTAAGCCTGAAATTGAAGTCTTTGACAAGGGCATGGTGGACCTGGCTTTAGGTTATGAAAAGCAAGGTTACATTAAAAAACCCATGCATTTTGATTTTGTTCTAGGTGTTCAACTTAATGCCACAGTTGAAAACTTGGCTTTTTGTGTAGGGGCTCTGCCTGAAGGCACCACTTGGACTGTTTCTGGTCTAGGACGCTATGAGTTCCCTATGGCAGCAGCAGCTATTGCCATGGGTGGCCACGTCCGTGTAGGCTTTGAAGACAATCTATACTTAAGCAAGGGTGTCTTAGCCAAGTCTAACGGGGAGCTTGTTGAAAAGGTAGTTAAGATTGCTGAATTATTAGGTAGAGAAATTGCCACACCAGATGAGGCGCGTGAAATTTTATCCCTACCACCTAGGAAAGGAGAATAAAGGATGAAACAAGGAAACAAATACGGTACTCATCGGGTTATCGAACCTAAGGGGATCCTACCCCAACCCGCTAAAAAGATTGATAACACCATGGAAATCTATGACAATGAGATTTTAGTGGATGTACAAACTTTAAATATTGACTCTGCAAGTTTTACTCAAATCTACAACCAAGCTGAAAAGGACCTAAAGAAGACCGAAGAAATCATTCTTGGCATTGTAGAAGAAAGAGGAAAACACCAAAACCCTGTGACTGGGTCTGGTGGGATGTTAATTGGAACTGTTAAGGAAATTGGTCCTGCCCTAGAAGGCAAGACAGACCTTAAGGTGGGCGACAAGATAGCCACCCTCGTGTCTCTTTCTTTAACTCCTCTTCGCATCGACAAGATTAAGGAAATTCGTCCAGAGATTGACCAAGTAGACATTGAAGGACAAGCTATTCTTTTTGAATCTGGCATCTATTCCATTATTCCTGAAGACCTACCAGGCAACCTAGTTTTATCTGTCCTAGACGTTTGTGGTGCACCAGCCCAAACGGCTAAGATCTGTAAGCTAGGCGACACCGTCCTTGTTATTGGTGGCCCAGGTAAGGCCGGTATGCTTTGCCTTTATGAAGCCAAACGCCGGGTAGGCCCCACTGGCAAGGTCATTTGTGCAGATTACATGGATAACCGCTTTGATCAAATTATGAAAATGGGTATTGCTGACGAGTGTATCGCCCTTGATGCCACAGACGCTGTAGGCACCCTTGAAAAGATCGAAGAACTAACAAATGGAGAGCTTTGCGACGTGGTTATCAACGTAGTAAACGTAGAAAACACTGAAATGGCGTCTATCCTTGCTACCAAGGATGACGGTCTTGTTTACTTCTTTAGTATGGCCACCAACTTTACTAAGGCAGCTCTTGGAGCTGAAGGGGTTGGCAAGGACGTCAACATGGTTATCGGGAATGGTTACACCAAGGGCCATGCCGAATTAACCCTTCAAATCATGAGAGATTCTGACGACCTAAGAGCGCTCTATACAGAATTATTTGCTTAATTTGATTCTATAAACATATAAAGAATTAGGAGGAAGTTCAAATGGCTAGAAACTATAAAGATATCGACCTATGGAAAGATGTCACTCAAGAAGAGTGGAACGACTGGCAATGGCAAGTTAAGAACCGTATCCAAGACGTTGAAACCCTAGGCAAGGTTATTAACCTAACTGAACAAGAAAAAGAAGATATTGGGGCTGTTCTAGGTAAGTTCCGTATGGGTATTACTCCCTACTATGCTTCCCTAATGGATCCAGACGATCCTAAGGACCCTGTTCGTATGCAAGCTGTACCTACCATTGCTGAAACTTATGTATCTAAGTCTGACCTAGAAGACCCTCTTGCTGAAGACGAAGACTCTCCAGTACCCGGTCTTACTCACCGTTATCCAGACCGTGTTCTTTTCCTAATCACTGACATGTGCTCCATGTACTGCCGTCACTGTACAAGACGTCGTTTTGCTGGTAGCAAGGACTCTGGAGTTAGCAAAGACCAAATTGATAAGTGTATCGAATACATCAGAAACACACCAGAAGTTCGTGACGTTCTTCTATCCGGTGGGGACTGCCTACTTGTTAGCGATGAAAGATTAGAGTACATCATTTCTGAGCTTAGAAAGATTGACCACGTTGAAATTGTACGTCTAGGATCCAGAACACCTGTTGTTTGTCCACAACGTATTACTGACGACCTTGTCAACATGCTTAAGAAATACCATCCCGTTTGGCTAAACACTCACTTCAACCATCCCAACGAAATAACTGAAGAAGCTAAAGAAGCTTGTAGAAAGCTTGCCGATGCAGGGGTTCCTCTAGGAAACCAATCTGTTCTACTTCGTGGGGTTAACGACAGTGTGGCCATCATGAGAGAACTTGTTCACAAGCTAGTTCAAATCCGTGTACGTCCTTACTACATCTACCAATGTGACCTTTCTCTTGGTATTGAACACTTCCGTACTAAGGTTTCCAAGGGGATCGAAATCATGGAAGGTCTTCGTGGCCATACCTCTGGATTCTGCGTACCTACCTTTGTTGTGGACGCTCCTGGTGGAGGCGGAAAAACTCCAGTTATGCCTCAATATATTATTTCTCAATCTCCAGAAAAAGTTGTGCTTAGGAACTATGAAGGGGTTATTACCACTTATATCGAACCTAACTATGTGGTTGACGAAGATCCCTACCATGCTGATAAGGCAGAAGACAATGGTGTTGTTAACCTAATGAAGGGTAACGACGTAAGAGCCATGGCACCTGCTAACCTAAGCCGTAAGAAGAGAAATAAGTAAAAAAAGAGACTTTATAAGCAGTAAAATAATTAAAGATTTGAATGTGGAGGTTTCCCCATGGGACTTTTAGAGAAGATTTATCCGGAGTTTAACGTATGTTCAATTATAGGCATGTCCAAGAACTCAGGAAAAACTTTTACCTTGAACCATCTGATTGAAGAAGCGGATATGGCAGGGCTCTCCATGGGGATTACATCCATTGGCAGAGATGGTGAGCGTATTGATGTCGTAACAGAGACAGACAAGCCCACCATCTTTCTGCCTAAAGACAACTGGGTGGCCACCACCACCGAGCTCTTAGACCTGTCAGAAGCCACTGTGGCCATTGAAAAGGTCACCCCCTTTACCACCCCCTTGGGAGGCGTGGTAGTGGGACGGGTTATTTATGACGGCTACATTCAGATCTCGGGTCCCCAGACCCTACATGACACCCGGCAGGTGGCCGAGGACATGCTGGAACTCGGATCAGATGTAGTCTTAATAGATGGGGCCCTAGACCGCAAGACCACAGCAGCCCCAGAAATTACAGAGGCAACCATTCTGGCGGCAGGGGCCAGCTACAACAGGGACATGGAGACAGTGGTCCGGGAGACAGCCCATATAGCCCGGCTTTTTAAGTTGCCCCTTTTAGAGGACCATAGGGACCTGGTGGCAGAGCTGGTAAGGGACAAGACCCATGCCCTTATCGATAAGGATGGCCAGGTCAGGACCCTGGAAATGAAGACGGCCCTGGGGGCAGGTCGCCGGATTAGCGAGGCCATTAGCCAGGACACAGAGTATGTCCTTATTCCAGGTGCCCTAACCTTAAACCTAGCCAAGGACCTGGTGGACCTAGCCCCTGGGATAGGCAGGGTAAAAATTATTGTGGCAGACACCACCAAGGTCTTTATCGATGACAGAAACTACCGGCGCTTGGTAAAAAGAGGCCTCTATATAGAAGCCCTCCACCGGTCTAAGTTAGTGGCCATTGCCATTAATCCCTTTGCCCCAGAAGGCTATAGTTTTGATGCCTATGAGTTTAGGGAGCAAATGAAAGAAGCCATACCTGATGTGGATGTGGTGGATCTTATGTTAGGAGGTTAAGTATGTTTGCAGACAAGCAAGTACAAAAGGTCCTAGACCTAGACTATATTCTAGAAAAGATCCATCCCATTACCCCCTATGGACGCCAATACAAGGCCTCCATGCGGGCCTACCCACCAGGAACAGAAAAGTATTTAAGAGAAGACCTAGACCTTTTAGAGACCTATGTGGCTTGGATTGAAAATAAGAGGCAGGTTCGTTTCTCTAAGGAAGCCCTTCACGGGGTCAAAGATATTCGCTATTCCATTAAGAGGGCGCGAGGCCAGTCGGTCCTCTCAGAAGTGGAACTTTTTGAAATCAAGACCATTGTCTTTACAGTGAAAAACCTCCAGGCCCTAAGACAAGAGTGGGGCTTTAAGGACCACTACAAGACCCGGTTAAAGCGGATAGAAAGTCTGGAAGAAGCCCTAAACCCCAAGGGGGAAAGTCCCAATTCCTTCTATATTTATGACTCCTATTCAGACCGACTAAAGGACCTTAGACGGAAACGGACAGACCTAGAAAACAAGCTCCGGATGGAAGTTAGGCAAAAGCGGAAGGCCCTAAAGGAAGAAACAGGCCTGTCCCTGAGCGCAGACCGGACCGTGGTCATCTCCAAGCAGGACAAGGGGGGGATTGCTGCAGCCGAAGGCAGCCAGATCCTCAGCTTTTCTTCCGAGACCTTCTCCACAGTGGTCTATGCCCTTAAGCAGACCGACCAAATGCTAGAGGAGACCAACCAGGTAGAGCGCTACAAGGCCTGTGAGGCAGCCGAGGAAACCAAAATCCGGGCCCAGCTTTCAGAAAAGGTCGCCAAGGAAAGAAAGAGCCTTTTGGACAACATTAGTGCCCTGGCCAATATTGACCTTTTAACAGCCAAGGCCGAATTTACCAGGCAGATCCAAGGGGTTAAACCAGAGATTATTGATGAGCACAAGATTCAAATTAAAAATGGACGCTATCCCAAGATAGAAAACCAGCTAAAAAAACAAGACCTAAGCTTTACACCCATTAGTGTGAGTTTGGATGAAGGGGTGACCTGTATTACTGGGGCCAACATGGGGGGAAAGACCATTAGTCTAAAGATAGTGGGTCTTTTATCCCTCATGGCCCAAATGGGTCTTTTTGTGCCAGCCGAGGCCATGACCTACGGACTGAACCAGTTTATCCGAACCTCCATAGGGGACTTCCAGTCCACAGACTCCGGCCTATCCACCTTTGGTGGGGAGATCAGGAATGTAAGCCGGGCCCTAAATGAAGTGGATAAAGAGGGTCTTGTACTTATTGACGAGCTAGCCCGGGGGACCAACCCCCAAGAGGGCTATGCCATATCCTATGCCATTGCCAAATACCTACTGGGAAAGAAAACCATCACCATGATCACCACGCATTTTGATGAAATTACCCGGCTTGAAGGGGTCAAGCATTTACAAGTTGTCGGTCTAGCCAATGTAGACCTAGAAGACATAGACCAAGCGGGGGGAGATCCCTTAAAGCAAATTAACCAGTGTATGGACTACCGGCTAAAGGAAGTATCACAGTTTGAACAAGTACCAAAGGATGCCATCCGAGTCGCCCGTTTAATGGGCTTGCCTAAGCGGATTACTGCTTATGCGGAGGAGGCCATTCGAGAGAAAGAAAAGGGGGAATAAATGGCACACTTAGATTTAGACCAAAATATCATTGCCAACTCTCGTGATTCTGCCCGTACCATTGCGGACGATGTACAAAAGTTCATCGAGGCACATACGACAGTATCTACAGAGAGAACAATCTTAAGACTTTTAGGAGTCGATGGGGAAAATGAAACCGAAGTCCCCATGCCCAACGTTGTTGTTGAACATATTAACGAAGCTGGCGAACTAGGAAAAGGAATCAGCTACTGGATGGGAAATGCCATGGTAGAAACTGGCATGAGCCCACAAGAAATTGCTGAAGAAGTTTCTGCCGGCAGCCTAAACCTACTGGACCTACCTAGACATCCAGAGGAAGAAATCCATGCCGCTATTTTAGAAAAGGCCAAAGAAGGTGTCGCTAAAATAGACGCCCAAAGGGAAAAGAGACAGGAATACCTTGACACCATTGGTGAGGGTCCTCGTCCCTATCTTTACCTGATTGTGGCCACCGGGAACATCTATGAAGACATTGTTCAAGCCAAGGCTGCAGCCATCCAAGGAGCCGATATCATTGCCGTTATCCGGACCACCGGCCAATCCCTACTTGACTTTGTTCCCTACCATGCCCCAACAGGCGGCTTTGGTGGAACCTACGCCACCCAAGAAAACTTCCGTCTTATGAGAGAGGCCCTAGACGAAGTAGGCGAAAAAATTGGCAAGTACATCCGGATCTGTAACTACTGCTCCGGCCTATGCATGCCAGAAATTGCCGCCATGGGTGCCCTAGAAAGACTAGACGTTATGCTTAACGATGCCCTTTACGGTATTCTTTTCAGAGACATCAACATGCAAAGAACCATCGTTGACCAATACTTCTCAAGAATCATCAACGGCTACGCAGGCATTATCATCAACACCGGTGAAGACAACTACCTCACCACCGCCGATGCCTATGAAGAAGCCCACACCGTATTGGCTTCCCAATATATGAACGAACAATTTGCCCTACAAGCCTGCCTGCCAGAAGAACAAATGGGCCTTGGCCACTGCTTCGAAATGGATCCAGACATTGAAAATGGCTTCCTATACGAGCTAGCCCAAGCCCAAATGGCAAGACAAATCTTCCCCAAGGCCCCCCTAAAATATATGCCCCCGACCAAGTTTATGACAGGGAACATATTCAAGGGCCACGTCCAAGACGCCATGTTTAACCTGGTCTCCATTATGACCCACCAATCCCTACAACTACTAGGTATGCTAACAGAAGCCGTTCATACACCCTACCTAAATGAACGCTACCTAGCCATTGAAAATGCCCAATACATCTTCAATAACTGCAAGAACCTAGGGGACGACATTGAATTTAAGTCCGGCGGGATCATGGAACAAAGAGCCCAAAGCGTTATGGTAGAGGCAGATAAATTGTTAGCTCAAATTGCTGAAGAGGGACTTTTCCCCACCATCGAACAAGGAAAATTCGGTGGCGTGAAACGTTCACGCGTAGGAGGTAAGGGCTTAGACGGTGTTACAGAAAAAGCAGACGGATACTTTAACCCCTTCATCCCTCTTATGACTGAAGGGAGGGAGTTAATATGACCGCTGGAATGAGACAAAACACAAACACAAACCTACAAGCATCCGAAGTCAACCTTAAAGAAGTTAGACCCTATGGGGACACCATGAATGACGGGATGGTCCAACTATCCTTCACCCTACCTGTGCCCACAGGCCTAGAAGCCACAGAAGCAGCCAAGCAATTTGCCCTAGCCCAAGGCTTCAAAGAACCCTCTATTGTCTACACCAAGGACCTAGGCATAGACTACACCTTCTTTGTGGTTTACGCCCAAGCCACTGCCGTTATCGACTTTACAGAAATCAACGTGCCCAAGGTGGACGTAGAAACCATGAGCCGGGAAGAAGTAGAAGACTTCATTAAAGAAAACATCGGCCGAGACGTGGTTATTGTTGGCGCTTGTACTGGAACAGACGCCCACACCGTAGGGATTGACGCCATCATGAACATGAAGGGCTTTGCCGGCCACTATGGTCTAGAACGCTATGAAGGGATTGAAGCCATCAACATGGGCTCTCAAGTTCCCAACGAAGAGCTTATTGCCAAGGCCATTGAAGTGGATGCCGATGCCATCCTAGTTTCTCAAGTGGTTACCCAACAAAATGCCCATATTCCTAACATGACCGAGCTAATTGAACTAGCTGAGGCAGAAGGAATCAGAGACAAGATGCTAGTCCTTTGCGGTGGACCCAGAATCACCTACGAACTCGCCAAGGAATTAGGCTATGACGCCGGCTTTGGTGCAGGCACCTTCTCAGAAGACGTAGCCACCTTTGTAGTTGAAAAAATAAACGATCGTAAAAACGACTAATAAGTCCGATATAATATAGAAGAAAAACTCACGGCCCAGGCTGTGAGTTTTTTCTTTTCAGGAGGCGGAATAAGAAAATAGGAAAACGATAACAATTTAATTGACAAGGTCTTACCCCCTCCCTTATAATTAAAACAGAGGGGCCCTTATTCCCATAAAATCAGAAAGACAGCCTGATATATAGACTGGGAACAGAATAAATAAGAAGGCGACTTTTGTCAAGGCAAGAAAACCTTGTCATAAACAAAGGAAAGCTACTTGTAGCCCCTGGACAAAAAATAGAGCATTTTAAAAAAGGAGGGAAGAATCAATGAAAAAGAGACTAGCCTTATTTTTGGCCCTAGTCATGGTCCTATCTAGTGGCATGGTGGCCCTAGGGGACAGTGGATTTACAGACATTAAGGACCACTGGGCGGAAAAAGAAATTATGGCCTTGTCAGATCTCGAGATCCTACGGGGTTATGCAGATATGACCTATAGGCCCGAGAAAAAATTGACCCGGGCCGAATTTGTAGCCATAATCAACCGGACCCTGGGTCTAAGCAAGGAAGCACCCGTCAACTTCTCAGATGTGAAAACAGGAGACTGGTTTTATAAGGACCTAGCCCTGGCCATGGATAAAGGCTACATAAAGGGCTATCCTGACGGGACCTTCCAAGCCAAGAGATTTATCAGCCGAGAAGAAGCCGTCACAGTTATCGTGAGGGCCTTTGACCTTAAAGGTATGGACAAAGAAGCCCCCGTCTTCAAGGACCAAGCCAAGGTCAAGGCCTATGCCCAAGAGCCTCTTAAGATAGTCAGTGCAGAAGGCTATATAGGGGGCTATCCAGATGGAGAATTTAAACCTCAAAACTTTATTAGTCGGGCCGAGGTAGCCAAGATTATCTCCAAGCTAATGGAGAAGGACCAGGCCGATGTCATCTATATCAATGGAAATATTTATACAGTCAATGAAAACTTTGACAAGGTAGAAGCCATGGCAGTTAAAAATGGGCGCTTTATCTATGTTGGGGAGGAAGAAGAAGCCCGTGCCTTTACAGGGCCTAAGACCGAGATCGTGGACCTAGAGGGCCAGACAGTCCTTCCAGGCCTCATTGATTCCCACCTGCACTTCTCAGGCGTAGGGTCAAAACTACAACAAATTGATGCCTTCTGGGCCCCCAAGGAAGATATCCTAGCCTCTGTAAAAGAAGCGGCCCAAAATGCCCAACCAGGGGACTGGATCGTGGGTCGAGGCTGGAACCAAGAGGTTTGGGACCCAGCCATCTTCCCCAGCAAGACAGAACTGGATGCAGTGGCTCCAGATAACCCCGTGGTCTTGACCCGGGTTTGTGGCCATGCCATCTGGGTCAACTCTAAGGCCCTGGAAGAGTCCGCCATTGATGCCACCGGCCCCACCCCCAATCCTGTAGGTGGAGAAATCATCCGGAAGAATGAAGAAGATGATCTAGCAGGCCGTTATCCAGACATCCAAGTAGGCGAGCCCATTGGGGTTATGGTTGATACAGCGGCTGGCCTGGTGACCAAAAACAAGGCACCCGACAGCGAAAGCAAACTGGCAGAAGCCATCCAACTAGCCAATGACCACATCCTCTCCTACGGGATTACCAGTGTGAGAGATGCAGGCCAAAGCCGAGAAGGTTTTGAAAGACTAAAGGCCGCCTATGAAAAAGGGAAGGTGGACCTTAGAATCTATATGATGGCCTCCCAAAAAGATGCCGATGAATTTTATAAGATACCAGAAGCCGACCGGGTAGGTCTTTATGACAACAAGTTAAGCGTTAGATCCATCAAGCTGATGGCAGACGGGTCCTTGGGAGCCAGAAGTGCCTGGATGCTAGAACCCTACTCAGACCGGGAAGGCCACTATGGAGATAGAAGATACACCGATGAAGAGCTATACCAGCTTGTCAGCGGGGCAGCCAAGCATGGTTTCCAAGTCAATACCCATGCCATAGGCGATGCAGCCAACCGGCAAGTCCTAGACGCCTATGAAAAAGTCTTTAAGGAACTAGGCAGCAAAGACTATAGGTTTGCCATAGAACATGCACAAATTTTGGCTCCAGAAGACATTCCACGCTTTAAAGAGCTAGGGGTTATCCCCTCCATGCAGTTTGTCCATGCCACCTCAGACCTGAACATGGCAGAAGACCGGATGGGCCCTGAAAGAATTAAGGGAGCCTATGCCTGGAGGACCCTTCTAGATACAGGCGTTATTATTCCCAACGGAACCGATGCCCAGGTTGAACTAGTCAACCCCTTCCACGGCCTTTATGCCGGTGTCACCCGGCAGACCCGGGAGGGTAAGCCCGATGGTGGATGGTATCCAGAACAAAAGTTAACTCGAGAAGAAGCCCTTAGAGCCTATACCATCTGGGGAGCCTATGCCCAATTCCAAGAAGACTGGATAGGTTCTATTGAAAAGGGTAAGTTTGCCGACTTTACCATCATTGATAGGGACTACCTAAGTATTCCTGAAAGTGAAATTAAGGATATAGAAGCCCTAGCCACCTTTGTAGCTGGCGAAAGGGTCTATCAATCTGACAAGCTAGCCACTGTAGAAGAATAAGAAGAGAGCAAAAAAAGAGGGCCTGAACCAGGCTCTCTTTTTTAGCGAGAAAGGCCAGGTTTATTGGCTGAGCTTTTAAGGAGGGAGACCTAGGGATAGGCTCCTAAGGCAAGCCCTGGTTCAAAAAATTTTCAATTTCTTTAAACTATCCAGCCCTTAGAAGAGGGGTCCAGGCCAGGTGTAGGCCCGGAAGCTGGAGAGGAAAAAGATTACCTTTTCCTAGGGGGAGGGGGAATTTAATCAAAACTTATTGAAGGCTTAATACCGGCCCAGAAGAAAGAGGGCATAATAGAAGACAAGTAGGACCCAGGGGCCGGGTAAGATAAGGGATTTTATCTAAAAATTCCCAAGAAGGACCGATAATAAATTTTAATTATAGGGTTTTAGGGCTCTATTATTTGGTTCCTATCGGGTCTCATATGCTTATTATTTTGAAGACCTCTTAAAATACCATGAGAAATATAGTGGAAACAGAGAATTGTTAAATAAAAAACACAGTGATAAAAACATTTTCAAAAAAACTGTTAAAAATGTGACAAACCATTTGACGGCTTAGGTCTTTTTTATTATAATAAACTTAAGCTTAAAGGTTAAAGATATTCATGTTCCTAAGATATCTTGGAAAGATAAGCGAAACCCATATTAAAAAACAATCAATGAACAAGGAGGAAGTTGTTATGAAAAAAGTTGTCATTGCCAGTGCAGCCAGAACACCTGTCGGAGCTTTTGGTGGCGCTTTTAAAAATGTATCTGCTGTAGACCTAGGTGTTGTTGCTGCTAAGGCAGCCATAGAAAGAGCTGGGATCCAACCTACAGACGTAGACGAAGTACTTATCGGTAACGTACTCCAAGCTGGCCAAGGCCAAAACATGGCTCGCCAAGTCATGATGAACGCAGGTATTCCAAAGGAAACACCCGCTATGACCATCAACAAGGTTTGTGGGTCTGGTTTAAGGGCTGTTTCTCTAGCTGCTCAAATTATTAAGGCTGGCGATGCTGACATCGTTCTAGCTGGTGGAGCCGAATCCATGTCCATGGCCCCCTTCCTTAGCTATGAATCTCGTTGGGGAGCTAGAATGGGCGACAAGAAACTTGTAGACGAAATGATCAAAGACGGTCTATGGGAAGCCTTCAACAACTACCACATGGGCGTAACTGCAGAAAACATTGCAGAACAATTTAATATTACTCGGGAACAACAAGACGAACTTGCTGCCCTTTCTCAACAAAGAGCATCCAAGGCCCGTTCAGAAGGTCTTTTCGAAGCAGAAATCGTTCCTGTAGAAGTTAAGGGACGTAAGGGCAAGGTTACTGTTGTGGATACAGACGAATACATCCGTGACGGCGTAACTGCAGAAAGCATTTCCGGTATGAAACCTGCCTTTGCTAAAGAAGGTACTGTAACAGCAGCTAACGCTTCTGGTATCAACGATGGCGCAGCTATGCTTGTGGTTATGAGCGAAGAAAAAGCCAAAGAACTTGGTGTTGAACCTCTAGCTACTATCCTATCCTATGCTTCAGCTGGTGTAGATCCAAAGATCATGGGAACTGGACCTATTCCTTCCTCTAGAAAAGCCCTTGAAAAAGCTGGTCTTGAAGTTAAGGACCTAGACCTTGTTGAAGCCAACGAAGCCTTTGCCGCTCAAGCTTGCAAGGTAGCTGAAGACCTTGAATTTGATATGGACAAGGTTAACGTTAAGGGTGGTGCCATTGCCATTGGTCACCCCATTGGTGCATCTGGAGCCAGAATCCTAACCACTCTACTTTATGCCATGAAAGAAAGAGATGCTAAGAAGGGTCTAGCTACCCTATGTATCGGTGGCGGTATGGGTACTGCCCTTGTGGTAGAAAGAGACTAAGAGAGTCCCCAAGAAAAGAGAAATCCAACTTAGGAGGATTTAATGACTGCTTCAGTAGATTATAAGTATTTAATTGTTGAACAAGATGGAGCCATCACAACAGTTAAAATCAATAAGCCCGAAAGTTTAAATGCTTTAAATTCCGAGGTCTTAAAGGAACTAAACGACTGTTTTCGCCGTCTAGAAGACGCTGAAGAAACCAGAGTGATTATCCTAACAGGAGAAGGTCGGTCCTTTGTAGCAGGTGCTGATATTTCTGAAATGCAGCCCCTAGATGCCAGCCAGGCTCACAGCTTTGCTAAACTAGGCATGGACACCTTCCTCATGATAGAAAAACATAGTAAGCCCGTTATTGCAGCCGTCAACGGTTTTGCCCTAGGTGGAGGATGCGAATTGGCCCTAGCCTGTGACATCCGCCTGGCTTCAGACAAGGCCCTTTTTGGGCAGCCTGAAACAGGCCTAGGCATTACGCCAGGTTTTGGTGGAACCCAAAGACTAGCCAGAACCATTGGGGTGGGCAAGGCCAAGATGCTCATCTACTCAGCCAAGACCATTAAGGCCCCTGTGGCCCTAGACTATGGCCTAGTAGACGGTCTTTATCCAGCCGATGAGCTTATGGACCAAGCCAATAAGCTAGCCAAGGCCATAGCTAAAAACGCCCCCAGGGCAGTCAGCTATGCTAAAAAAGCCATTGTCAATGGCCTACAAGCCGACATTGACACAGGCATGGATATTGAAAAGGCAAACTTTGCCCTATGCTTTGCTACAGAAGACCAAAAGGAAGGTATGGCTGCCTTCTTGAACAAGGAAGAAGTAGACTATAAAGGGAAGTAGGTTATTTAGGTGCCTCCTTAGGGAGGCGCCTAAAAACTGAACGATAGATACACAAATTATCCAAATTTTAAGGAGGAATGTACAAATGAAAATAGGTGTTGTTGGTTCAGGTGCTATGGCAACTGGTATTGTTCAAGTTATTGCTCCCCACCATGAAGTTATTGTCCGCGGTGGCGCAATGGACCGTACTGAAGCTTTAAAGGCTAGAGTTGAAAAACAACTTAACAAGAGTGTTGCTAAAGAAAGAATGACTCAAGAAGCAGCTGACAAGGCTGTTGCAGGCATTTCTTGCACAACTGAACTTAAGGACCTAGCTGAATGCGATATCGTCATCGAAGCGACTTCCGAAGATCCTGAAAAGAAAAAGAACATTCTTAAGGAACTAGATGAAGCTTGTAAAGAAGAAACTATCTTCGCAACAAACACTTCCTCACTAAGCATCACTGACATTGCGGCTGCCACTGGTCGTGAAAACAAGGTTATCGGTATGCACTTCTTTAACCCAGCCCATGTCATGAAACTTATCGAAATCATCAACGGCGTAAACACTGATCCAGAAGTTACAGAAATCATCCTTAACCTTTCCAGAGAAATCGGTAAGACTCCAGTAGAAGTACAAGAATGTGCTGGATTCGTAGTTAACCGTATCCTTATCCCCATGATCAACGAAGGTATCTCCATCCTTGGCGATGGCATTGCCACAGTTGAAGATATTGACACTGCCATGAAGTTAGGCGCAAACCACCCCATGGGACCCCTAGAACTAGGCGACCTTATTGGACTTGACGTTTGCTTGGCCATCATGGACGTTCTTTACTCTGAATTTGGCGATAGCAAATACCGTGCCCATCCCCTACTAAGGAAGATGGTTCGTGGTGGACTTCTTGGCCGCAAGAGTGGCAAGGGCTTCTACGACTACAGCAAGTAAATCTAAGGACTTAAAAACGGTGGCCTGGCCACCGTTTTTTGCTGCCCTCCTCTAGGGGAGGACAGGCCCAGCTAGCTGGTCCTTGGAATTTTTATGGTGCAAGCTAGGCCAAGCTAGGGACCCAAGCAGGCCCAGGAATTTACAAAAACCCTAAAAAAATTTAATAAATTTTACAAAAACCCTGTTAATTTTGAAAATCTATGTTATAATAATAAACGAGGTAGGAATTTAACTGGGTGCGAAATCGTAGTAATATTTAAGTATTACCTACCTGCTTAACGACGGGAGTAAGTTTAGCCGGTGGCCCAAGTAAATATGTACCTCAAGAGGGGGAGGAGAAGGCTTCAGTCTGCGTGATTGGAGCCTTCTTTATTTTTACTTAAATTTAATTTACTAAAGAAAGAGGGAGCCTTGCCCCCTCTTTACTTTTTTTGCTATACTGGAGGGGTGACGAAAGGAGAGGTTCTATGCAGCTGATACTAGAAAATATACATAAGTCCTTTGGGGACAACCAGGTTTTAAGGGGGGCCAGTGGAAGCTTTGACCAGGGCAAGATCTATGCCCTCTTAGGCCGAAATGGGTCTGGCAAGACCACCCTTTTTGACCTCATATCAGAGAAAAAGAAAAAGGACCAGGGGAAGATCTATCTTAAGGAGGGGGAGAAGACCCGGCCCCTGGCCCAGGAAGACATCTTCTATATGGTGGCCTCCCCCCTCTTGCCCAACTTCTTGACAGGCAGGGAGTTTATCCAATTTTTTATGGATGTCAACCGAGACCAGATCCGGGGCCGCTGGGACCTGGAAGAGCTTTTTTCCCTTTTGAGTTTTGAAAAAAGATATGAAAACCAGCTGATCCAGTCCTACAGTTTGGGGACCCGGAACAAGCTCCAGATGATGATGTTCTTGCTCCTGTCTCCCCCGGTCATCCTCATGGACGAGCCCTTGACCTCCCTGGATGTGGTGGTCCAGCTACAAATCAAGAAGCTTATAAAGACCATGGAGGCCCAGCATATTATCCTCTTTTCCACCCATATCCTCCAACTGGCCCAGGATATTTGTGATGACCTGGTTATCCTTAACCAGGGCCTGCTCCACCCCCTAGACGGCCAAAAGCTAAGGGATCCTGAATTTGAAGGGGAGATCATCCGGATCCTTAGTGGGGAAGGGGAGACCCAAGATGTTTGAGGCCTATAAGATCAATCTAGAATATGGGATCCGGATTCGGGTTAATAACTTCTTTCGTTTTTTACGGGCCCTCCCCCTTTTAAAAAGGCTGGCTCCTGGAAAGGACTACAGCTTTTCCAAGTTAAAGAGCTTGTTTTTTGTGGTTTCGCCCCTGGCTAACTTTATCTTTGATTTACCATCTATTCTTATTCAGTTTGCCATCTTGGGTCTGGTCCTTCGCCTGCTTTACATCCCCCTTTCCCAGTTGACAGACCTGGACCTTTTCACTTGGGTCTTGTCTTCTGGCCTGTGGTTTTATTGGTTTACTGCCCTTCTTAGCCATGTCCAGTACATGAACAAGGAAAAGCACTGGCAGTTTTATAGCTTTTTTTATATGAACCCCAGAAAGACTATTCTTGGGGAAATCTTTTTTATGCCCCTGTCTAAGGCCCTGGTTCAGTTTGCCCTTCTGGCCCTTGTAGGCGGGCTGGCAAAGGCCATGGATCCTGGAAGCCCTCCTGTCTTGCCCCTGGTTCTGGCCTTTCGCTTGCCCTTCCTTATCTACCTAACTCAAATTATAGGCAATGGGATCCATGTGGCCCTGGCCAAACGGGGGATTTTCCCCTTGGAAACAAAGGCAGGCCCTCTTCTTTATGTATTTTTTCTAATAGGAGGAATAGGGGGGATGGTCCTGGCCCTTAGCCTTTTTAACATTAATCTCTTGGCCCTGGCCGCTGGCCCCTGGTCTCTCTTGGTCTTGCCAGTGGCCCTCTTCTCTGGGGTCTATCTTTATAAGTATCCCCACTATCTAAGGGACCTGAAGATCCTTGGCCAGGGTATTGAGGATATTTATGGTCTCTCCCAAAAGGGACAGCAGGAGGCCCTAAAGCAGAGGGTGGCCCTAAAGGACCAGGACCTGGAGGGGACCAAGGACCTGGCAGGAGACCTGGAAGGCTATGGGCTTTTAAATGAGCTCTTTTTCCAAAGGCACCGCCGCCTCCTCTTAAAGCCAGTTCTTATTAAGGCGGGGATCCTGGCCCTCCTCTTGTCCACCCTTTTTATTATTCCCCTAACCCCCTGGGTCTCTAAGGGGGACTTTGGGAGGGGGCTGGGGGAATTTTTGCCCTCCGTGGCGGCCTATGCTCCCCTTATGTCCTACCTACTTTTTAACCAGGAGTTTCTCACCCGAACCTTCTTTATCAACTGCGACCAGGCCCTCCTCCAATATGGCTTTTACAGCCGGCCCAAGGACCTTTTAAGGATGTTTACCCTCCGGCTTAGAAAGACCATCCTGTGGAATAGTCTGATTAACCTGGTCCTAACGGCCTACCTGGTCCTCTTGACCCTCTACTATGGCCTAGACCCCAAGGAGGTCCTTATTCTGGCCCTCCAGCTTTTGGGGCTTATGGTCTTCTTTTCGGTCCACACCCTGTTTGTTTACTATATCTTCCAGCCCTACACGGGAGATAAGGATGTCAAGAGCCCTTCCTACCATGTGGTCAGCCTAGGGGTTTACCTCTTTTCCTACTTGACCATGATGATGGGGACAGAATTTAAGTGGATGGCCCCCCTCTTTATTGGCCTGGCCCTTATCTATTCGGTGGTGGCCCTGGTCTTGGTCTATAAAAAGGCCCCCCAGACCTTCCGACTTAAGGAAGACTAAATCAAGCCCCCCTGGGGGCTTTTTTTATGGGTCTGGCCATAGAATTGATATTATTTACCAATTCTATTGAAAAAATTCACTTTTTGTGTTATCTTATAAGGTGATTGTTAGAAAGATAAGCCTATGTTTTTATAAAGGAGGAGGGAAGGACTTGGAAAGCTTTACATTAGCCCTGTTATTTACACTTTTAGCCGGTCTTTCTACGGGTATAGGGGGTTTTATTACCCTGGGTGGAAAGGGGAAAAAGTTTTTGCCGGCAGCCCTGGGCTTTTCGGCAGGGGTCATGATCTATGTGTCTTTCTTGGATATTATGCCCCAGGCCTTAGACTCCCTCCGTTTAGACCATGGGGAAGATTGGGCGCAGATTTTACTGGCCCTGGGCTTTTTTATTGGCATCCTCTTAATTGGGCTTTTGGACTTTCTGGTTCCTGGAGAGATCAACCCCCACGAGTATGTAGATGAGGGGGTAGAGGAGGTTCGGACCTCCCACCAGCTGCTGAGGATTGGCCGTTTTTCTGCCCTGGCCATTACCTTCCATAACTTCCCTGAAGGGATCGCCACCTTTATTGCCACCGCCGCAAACCCCGCCATGGGGATTTCCATTGCTGTGGCTGTGGCCATCCACAATATTCCTGAAGGGATTTCTGTGGCGGCCCCCATCTACCATGCCACAGGAGACCGGAAGAAGGCCCTCAAGTGGGCCTTTGGGTCTGGCCTCTCAGAGCCCCTGGGAGGGCTTATGGGCTACCTCTTTTTAAGGCCCTTTTTGAATCCTACAGTTTTTGGCATGGTCTTTTCCCTGGTGGCAGGGATCATGGTCTATATTTCCCTAGACGAGCTTTTGCCTACAGCAGAAAAATATGGGGACCACCACATCGCCATGTTTGGCCTGATTGCCGGAATGGTTGTCATGGCGGCCTCTATGATCCTTTTATAGGACCTAGAAAGACCCTGGGGGGGGTCTTTTTTATTGGGAAATTTTTCTAAAGCTGGATAAAAAAGGAGATTAGGGGTAAAATATTAGCAGAGTATAAAGATGAGTGCTAAAAAAATAGAAGGTGATGGTGTGACAAAAAAACCCTATAAGGCAGAATCTAAAAAACTTATGGACATGTTAATCCATTCTGTCTATACCAACAAGGAAATCTTTTTAAGGGAGCTTATTTCCAATGGGTCTGATGCCCTGGACAAGCTCTATTACAAGACCCTAGACGACCCGGAAAAAACCTTTAACCGGGAGGACTATTATATGGAACTAGAGGTGGATAGGAAGAGGAGGACCCTGACCCTAAGGGACACAGGCCTTGGGATGAACCAGGAGGACCTAGAGGACCAGCTGGGGACCCTGGCCAAATCTGGGAGCCTAGCCTTTAAGGAGGACCAAGACCAGGCCCAGGACATTATTGGCCAGTTTGGGATTGGTTTTTATTCGGCCTTTTTAGTGGCAGATAAGGTCCAGGTCCTGTCTAAGAAATATGGAGAAGACCAGGCCTACCTTTGGGAATCTGAGGGGCCGGAGGGCTATTCTATTGTGGAGGCAGAAAAGGAAGGCCATGGGACAGCCATCACCCTTTATCTTAAGGAGGACAAGGATGAGGAGACCTATGGGGAATTTTTAGAGGACTACCGGCTGGAGGACCTGGTTAAAAGGTATTCCAACTATATTCGCTACCCCATTAAGATGGAAGTTACCCGGCGCCGGGCCCTAGACCAGGAAGGGGAGGAGCCTGGCTATGAGACCTACCAGGAGGTCCAGGTCCTAAACTCCATGGTCCCCATCTGGCAAAAGAATAAGCAGGAGCTAAAAGAGGAAGACTATAGGCAATTTTATAGGGACCAGCATTATGGCTTTGAGGACCCTCTAGACTGGATCCATATTAATGTAGAAGGCCTTATTTCCTACAGGGCCATCCTCTATATTCCTGGGGTCAAGCCCTTTGATTACCAGACCAAGGCCTATGAAAAGGGCCTCCAGCTCTATTCCAAGGGGGTCCTTATTATGGACCGGTGTGAAAAGCTCTTGCCTGACGCCCTTTCCTTTATTAGGGGGGTAGTGGATTCAGAAGACCTGTCTTTAAATATTTCTCGGGAAATCCTCCAGGAGGACCGGCAGCTGGCCCACATTAGTAAAAATATTGAAAACAAGGTCCTCTCTCACCTAAAAAAGATCATGGACAAGGACCGGGCAAAGTATGAGACCTTCTATAATAACTTTGGAGAAAGCCTCAAGCTTTCCATCTATGAGTCCTATGGGGCCCACAAGGACAAGGTCCAAGACCTTCTTCTCTTCTATTCAGCCAGACAAGGGGGGCTTGTTAGCCTGGCCCAATATCTAGAGGCCATGGGAGAGGACCAAGACAAGATTTACTACCAGGGCGGCGAGAGCCTAGACCACTTGGCCAAGATGCCCCAAAGGGCCTACTATGACCAAAAGGGATGGGACATCCTCTTTTTAACCCACCCCATGGATGAATTTGTCCTTAAGATCATGGGGGACTACCAGGGCAAGGCCTTCCAGTCCATTAGCCAGGAGGAAGAAGGGCAAGAGGACCCAGAAAAACCAGACCTTTTAAAGAAAATAGGCGCGCTTTTAGACGGCCGGGTGGTGGCTGTGCGCTGGTCTGACCGGCTGGGAGACAATCCCGTGAGCCTGGTGGCCAGGGGGGACATCTCCCTGGAAATGGAAAGGATCCTGACCCGGGAGGGCCAGCTGGGCCTAAAGGCCCAAAAGGTCCTGGAGATCAACCGGAACCATCCCGTCCACGACAAACTAGAGGCCTTAAAGGACCAGGAAGAGGACCTTAGGGCCTACAGCCAAATTCTCTATGACCAGGCGGCCCTTATTGAAGGCCTTCCCTTGGAAGACCCGGTGGCCTATGCCAAGACCATTTGGAAATTTATGAAATAAGAAAAACCAGGCAAAGGCCTGGTTTTTTTAAGGGCAAAAAGGAACCGGCAGCCTAGGCTACCGGTCTTCTTCTTATTATTCGCTGGCTAGGTTGTCAAAGTAGCCCTGGATATAAACCACAGGGGTCCCCTTGTCCCCAGACCCTGAAGTGAGGTCGGCTAAAGACCCGATCAGGTCTGTAATTTGCCGGGGGGTGGTTCCTAGACTTTGGTCCTCCTCAATGGAGAGGGGGTCCTTGTGCTTGATCTTTTCTACAATGGCAGAGTGGGCTTCTTCCTCGCTGGCATGCTTAAGCTCTGTATCGGCAATATACTTGATCTTAATTTCATTGCCCCGGCCAGCGAGTCCTGAGGTGTAGGCAGGGGAGACCACAGGGTCAGCCAGCTCCCAAATTTTTCCAACAGGGTCCTTAAAGGCCCCGTCTCCGTAGATCATGACCTCGATGGTCTTGCCGGTCCTTTTCTTTAGTTCTCTTTGGAGATTTTCAACAAAGGGCTGGCCATCCCGGGGGAAGAGCTTAAGGGTGTTTTCCCCACTTAGGTTGGACCCTAAAAGGCCATACTCTTCATTGTAGCCAGACCCGTCTAGGGGGCTAGACAAAACGTCATCTAGGCCATAGACCCTTTTGGCCCCCGCCTCAGCCAAGGCTTCTTTTAGGTCCTTCCTCTTGTGGATGGCACAGACCAGGACCTCCTGGGTGTAGTTTAAAATATCCCTGGCATTGTTGGAGAAGACAATCTGGGCCTGGGGGGCAATCTCCTTATAAAGGTCCACATAGTTGATCCCTGTAAAGGGGTGCCTAAAATCACCAAAGGAGGCCCGGTAGTCTTCTTCACTTAAGATGTCCTGGTAGGGGTTTAGCTTGGATTCCCTTAGACGGTCTTCCTCCATAAGGTGGTTACCCACTTCATCATAGGGGTAGGAGAGGAGGATGGTGATTTTAAGGCCTGTCTGGGCAACAGCCTTTAGGATACTGGAGAAACGGTTACGGCTCAAGATAGGGAAAACAAGGCCGATCTCCTTATCAAATTTCCTTAACAGGTCCCTACGGATGTCCTCTGTGCTGGCAAAATTCCCCTGGCTCCTGGCAAGAAGAGATTCTGTTATGCAGAGGATGTCTCTGTCGCGGGGTTGAATTTGATGGTGGCTTATAGCCTTTTCAAAAGAGTCCAAGACGATGTCTGTTAAGTTATCCCCATTTTTAACAATAGGGGTGCGTAGTCCTCTAACAACCGTTCCAATATACCTATTCACTTTAATCCCCTCACTCAAAATTCTATTCAAATTGTTACTTTTTACTGACTGAATCTTTAAACCATCTTATATAATACCATAAAGAGAAAAAGAAATATAGAAAAATCAACTTATTTCATTTAACTTTTTTAGGGGGGCCTCCTGTGGTATGATAGGAGAAAAGGAAGTGGACAGGTGCTTTTAAAGGAAGGGAGAAAAAAATGAAGCTACTGATTGTGGTGGACATGCAGGAAGATTTCATCTATGGGAGCCTGGGCAGTCCAGAAGGCCGGGCCCTGGTAGAAGACCTAGTTAAGAAGGTAGAGGATTTTTCTGGCCAACTGGTTTTTACCCTGGATACCCATGGGGAGGACTATCTGGATAGCCAGGAGGGGCAAAATCTCCCTGTGGCCCACTGTATTAAGGGGACGGGGGGCTGGGACCTCATTGCCCCCCTAAAAGAGATCGCTGGAAGGGGCCAGGCCTGGGTCTATGAAAAGCCCTCCTTTGGGTCCTGGGACTTGGTGGAGGACCTGGCCCGAGTCCATGAAAAGACCCCCATCCAGTCCATTGAATTTATAGGGGTCTGCACGGACATTTGCGTGGTCTCCAATGCCCTAAGCATTAAGACGGCCCTGCCAGAGGTTCCCCTCTATGTCCATGGGGACCTGTGCGCCGGGACCAGCCCCCAAAGGCACCAGGCCGCCCTAGACACCCTGGACTCCTGCCAGGTCCATATCCTAAGAGAAGGGAAGAAGGAGGCCTAAAGGACTGAGATGAGGGCCTCTTTAATTTAGGGCTAGAAAGAAGATCCCAGGTCCTGGGGAGGCCCTCTTTTTTAAGGGAGGCTAGCCTCCCTTTTTTGCCTTCTAGAAGGGGGCAAGACCTGCATTTTTAGGGCCAGTCCCCTTTCTGCCGTTGAGTCTTTTTGTGGCCTGTGGTATATTAGTATAGATAAGATCAAGTATAATAAAGGAAGGGAAATAGATGATAGAGATAGAAGACCTAGTCTATAGCTACTGGCGAGGGGAAGAAAACCAGGACCAGCCTCCAGCTATAGACCATTTGAGTCTAAGGGTAGAAAAAGGGGAGTTTTTGGCCGTGCTGGGTCACAACGGGTCCGGCAAGTCCACCCTGGCCAAGTGCATAAATGGCCTCTTCCAGCCCACTTCTGGGCGAATTTTGGTAGACGGGATGGACACCCGGGAGGAGGAGACCATCTGGGATATCCGGTCCCGGGCAGGCCTGGTCTTTCAAAACCCAGACAACCAAATTGTAGCCACCACCGTGGAGGAAGACGTGGCCTTTGGTCCAGAAAACCTGGGTCTAGCCAGGGAAGTCCTCCGCAAACGGGTGGACTGGGCCCTGGATGTGGTCAAGATGGGCGAATTTAAAAGACGGGCCCCCTATCTCCTATCGGGAGGACAAAAGCAAAGGGTGGCCATTGCTGGGGTCCTGGCCATGGAACCAGACTATATTATATTAGATGAGCCCACGGCCATGTTAGACCCCAACGGCCGGCGGGACGTTATGGAAGCCATCTTAAAGATGAACCGGGAAGAAAACAAGACCATTATCCTCATTACCCACTTTATGTCAGAGGCCATCCAGGCCGACCGGGTGGCGGTTATGGACCGGGGGCGTCTCCTCTTAGAGGGTCCGCCCAGGGAGGTCTTTTTACATGTGGACACCATGAAGGAGATTGGCCTGGATGTCCCTGCGGTAACGGAGCTGACCCGGGACCTGATCCAAGCCGGCCTGCCCCTAGACCCTAGCATCTTGACCAGAGAGGAGTTTGTAGACCAGCTATGCCACTACTTAGCATCCGACAAGTAAATCATATCTATAGTCCAGGAACTCCCTTTGCCAGCCAGGCCCTAAAGGACATTAACCTAGATATAGAGGCCGGGGAATTTGTAGGACTGATTGGGCACACAGGGTCCGGCAAGTCTACCCTAGTCCAGCACCTGAATGGGCTTTTAGAGCCCACTTCTGGAGAAATCCTCATCGATGGCAAAAACTACCAGGAAGAAAAAGACAAGCTCCCCCTCTTAAGGCAGAGGGTGGGTCTGGTCTTCCAGTATTCAGAATACCAGCTCTTTGAGGAGACGGTTAAAAAGGATATTGCCTTTGGCCCGGCCAACCTGGGTCTAGAAGGGGAGGAGCTGGAGACCCGGGTTTTAGATGCCATGGAAAGGGTGGGCCTGGACCCAGACCAGGTGGGGGACAAGTCTCCCTTTGAGCTGTCTGGTGGGCAAAAACGCCGGGTGGCCATTGCGGGGATCTTGGCCATGAAACCCAAGATCCTGGTTTTGGACGAGCCCACAGCCGGCCTGGACCCCCATGGGAGCCAGGAAATCCTAGGGGAAATCAAGACTATTTTTGAAAAGGAAAATACCACCATTATCCTCGTTAGCCACAGTATGGACGAGATTGCCCGTTTGGCCACCCGGATGATTGTGATGGAAAGGGGTCAAGTGGTTATGGATGATGTGCCCAGAGAAATCTTTAAGAGGGAAGAGGACCTGGTGAAGATTGGCCTAGGGGTGCCCCAGGTCCGGTCTCTTATGGGCCAGCTGGCTAAAAGGGGCCTAGATGTGGACCCAGACTGTATTAGCATCGAAGAGGCCCGGGCAGAACTCTTTAAAGTGTTAGGGGTGGGCCATGCTTAAAGATATTACCATTGGCCAGTATTATCCTGTGGACTCACCGGTCCATAGGCTGGACCCCCGTTTTAAGATCCTCTTGATGTTTATATTTATTATTTCTCTTTTCTTTATGAATAGCTTTGTGGCCTACCTCCTGGTGGTGGTTTGGCTAGGGGTGGTTTCTTGGGCCTCCCGGGTACCCTTTAAAATGTTAACGGGTAGCGTTAAGGCCCTCCGCTGGATCCTCCTCTTTACCATGCTGATCAACCTCTTTTTTACCCCAGGGGACCCCATCTTCCAGTGGAAGTTTATGACCATTACAGACCAGGGTCTAAGCCGGACTTTGATGATGGCCATGCGGCTGGTCCTCCTAGTGATGGGGACCAGTCTCTTGACCCTAACCACCAGCCCCATCCAGCTAACAGACGGGATCGAAAAGCTCTTAAGCCCCCTAAAGAAAGTAGGTTTTCCGGCCCACTCCATGGCCATGATGATCACCATTGCCCTTCGTTTTATCCCCACCCTGATTGAGGAGACCGACAAGATCATGAAGGCCCAAATGGCCAGGGGGGCAGACTTTGAGTCGGGCAACCTGATGACTCGGGCCAAGAGCCTGGTGCCTCTTTTGGTCCCCCTCTTTTTAAATGCCATGCAAAGGGCCTACGAGCTGGCCGATGCCATGGAGTCCCGTTGCTACCGGGGGGAAGGGATCCGGACCCGGCTAAACGAACTGGTCATGACCCAGAAAGATATCCTTCTTTTTGTGGTTAACACCCTGATTTTAGTCCTTATTGCAGGTCTTAGGGTCCTGCCCCTGCCATGAAAAATATAGCCCTTAAGATTGCCTACAATGGGCGAAACTTTTCCGGCTACCAGTACCAGCCCGGTCTAAGGACGGTGGAGGCCCATCTCTTGGATGCCCTGGAATTTTTAGTGGGCCAAAGGACCAAGCTCTATTCAGCCGGCCGGACCGACAAGGGGGTCCATGCCCTGGGCCAGGTGGCCAACTTTCGGTCTAATATTAAGGTTCAAACGGTCATGATCCCCCAGGTTATGAACTGCTACCTGCCCGATGATGTGTCGGTAATCCAGGCCAAGGAGGTTCCCATGGACTTCCATGCCAGGTACTGGGCCAAAACCAAGCACTACCGCTACACCATCTACAACAACCGGCAAAGAAATGGCTTCTTTTTTGACCGGGTCACCCATATCCACCACCCCCTAGACCACAAGGCCATGGAAAGGGCCCTAAAGCAAGTGGAGGGGGCCCACGACTTTAGGTCCTTTATGGGCCGGGACTCCAGCCAGGAAGAGACCCTAAGGGGCCTAGACCGGGTCCGGGTCCACCGCCAGGGCCCCTTTATCTACCTGGACTTTTATGGCCGGTCCTTTTTAAAGAACATGGTCCGGATCTTGGTAGGTACAGCCATTGAGGTGGGCCAGGGGAAACGGTCAGAAGAGGGAATCTATGAGGCCCTTATGGCTAAGGACCGGACCCTAGCCGGGACCACAGCCCCTGCAGGTGGTCTGACCCTCATGAGAATTTACTACTAGTAAAAGCCACCCCAGCCAAAAAGGAGGGACTATGGAAATAAAAAAAGTCTTACACCGACACAGGCAAAGACTGGACCAAAGTTTTAGGAGATTTCCCATTAGTGTGGTTTTCTCCTTTTTAGCCTGCCTACTTTTAATCCTTTCCATCCATATGAGCCTTAACCCCTTGACCCACGAGAACCGGCTTAGGTTTTTGGGCCTGGGCCTATTAAGCCTTCTAGGGGCCGCCTCCACCCTGGTGGTCTATCTCTTTATGGAAGGCCTTCGGGTCAAGCTAAAGAAAAACCATTTTTTTATCGCCTTTTTATGGATTACCTGTAGCCTCCTTCTCTTGGACGTCTATGTCCAGCTCCAGGGCCCCTTTTTAAGCTATAGTCAAAATATAAGCTACTTTGTTGCCCTTATGGCCACTGCTACGGTGACCATCCTTTTTGTGGGGCGGCTCTACCAGGATGAGGCTTATATTCCCTACCTAACCCTCATCTTTCAGACCTTTTTTAGGGCCCTCAATACGGCCACCTTTTTGGCAGTGATCCTCCTTTTGCTTTCCCTAGTTTTGGCCCTAATCACAGGCCGGGTTTGGGAGACCCCCTTTTACCTCTATAGTCTTTTGATTGCCTATGGTCCCTTTTTCTTTATCCAATTCCTATGGGGATTTCCCTTCCACGACCAGGACTTTAACCATTTTCGTTTAAGTAGCTCCCTTAAGAAGGTCTTTAAAAATATCTTTATTCCCCTAAGTCTTGTTTACCAGGTCTTTGTCTATGCCTTTTCCATTTATAGCTGGGTCCAAGGAGACTTGGTAAGGCCCCTGACCATCCACCTAATCCTGTGGCCCTCCCTAGGGGGCCTGGTCCTTTTAATGGTCCTCCAGCTCCTAGACGACCAGGGGTGGATTCATTTTTTTAAAAAATACTATCCCCTAATCAAGCTCCCCCTTTTGGCCCTCCTCTACTATATTCTTATTGTGAGGGTCCTAAGGCTAGGGGTGGTGGAGGTCCGGTATTTTGTCATCCTCCTTAGCCTCTGGCTGGGCCTGGTCATCCTGGTCCATATCTTTTCGCCAGGGAACCAGTCTAAACTCCTCTTGCAGGTCTTAGCCCTTTTCTTTTTGGTGGCCACCCTGGGAGGCCCCCTAACGGCCTCCCGCCTATCCTTAATATCCCAAAGCCGCCAGCTGGAAAACCGCCTGATCCAGGCAGACATCCTAACGGCAGGAGACCTTACCCCCAACCGGCAAACCCCCAGGGACCTGCAAAAGGAAATTGTAGATATTGTGGCCTACCTAGAAGAAGGTCATGGTTTTAGCCATATTAGCTACCTACCCAAGGACTTTAGCCAGGCCAATATGGAGACGGTCTTTGGTTTTGGTCCCGACAGTGGCTTGAGCCCCGAAGAAGAGGCCCTCCTCCAGGCCCTGTCCTACCGGGCAGACAACCTGGAAGAATTTTACATGGAGGGCTACGACCGGATGATCCTGGTTAGGGACCTGGCCCCCTCCCGGGTGGAGGGGAACCTGATTTTTAACCGCCAGGGCAACCAAATTTATATTCAAGTGGTAAACAGTAGAAAAGAGGGTCTGGTCCCCTTTACCAAGATCGACCTGGACCTCTTAAGGGAAAGATACCTGACCCTTCTTAGAACCAACGACCAGGTGAGCCCCCAAGACCTGGCCATAGAAGGCCGGTCCCAGGGCATGGACTACAAGATTTACTTTACAGAAGTCCATTTCCCACCCAAGGACCCCAGCCTGGGGCAAAAATTGTCTGATAAGATTTCCCTAGTCCTCTTTTTACGGGACCAGGACACATAAAAGAAGGAGTGAAAGTCTATAGTGAACGAATTTATCCAAAGTTTTATCCTGATCTTCCTGGCAGAAATGGGGGACAAGTCCCAGCTCATGGCCCTGGCCTTTGCCGCCACCTACCCCTTTATTTTGGTTTTAACGGGGATTTCTTTGGGGATTGCCCTAAACCATGGGGTGGCGGTTTTATTTGCCTACTTTATTGCCTCTAATTTTGGAGACATGACCGGGATCCACTTTTTTGCCGCCCTCCTCTTCCTTTATTTTGGTTTTAAAAGCTTTGAGATAGAATTTGAAGAGGATGAAGAGGAAAAGACCTGGGGGTCCTTTGGCCCCCTGGTGACCATGGCGGGGACCTTTTTTGTAGCTGAGCTAGGGGACAAGACCCAACTAACGGCCATGACCCTGGCCCTGGAGTCTAGCCGGCCCTGGATTATCTATTTGGCTACGGTGTCTTCCATGATTTCCGTTAGCCTTATTGGGATTATTGTAGGAAAATTTGTAGGTAAAAGGATCCCGGAAAGGACCCTGGGCTTTTTAGCCGGCTGCCTCTTCCTTTATTTTGGCTGGTCCAAGCTAGAGGGGGTCTTGCCTCTGGAAATAGGTCCCCTTTTCTATTGGCTTTTGGCCCTGGCCATCTCCCTTCTTTTGGGGGGGCTTGTTATCAGCCGGTCCAACAAGAAGGCCCAGGCCCACTATAGCCAGGCCCTTTCTGAGGCCTATGCCCAGTGTAGGGCCTGCGCAGTCCACAAGACCACCTGCCCTGTCTGTATCCGGATAGAAGACCTGACCCGGGCCTATCTAGGGGAAGACCTGCCCTATTTAGGTAGCGTCATCAAGCATATTGAGGACATGGGCAAGGTGGACCATAAGAAGGCCGATGCTGCCTTGGAAAATTTTAAGCGGTCAAAAAAAGAGTCCTAGAATGAGTCGCCAGTCGGCTCATTTTTTAAAAGAAAGGAGATCTTGACTATGGAGAAAAAACAAGGAAGGGTTATTTTTTGCCCCACCCCCATAGGAAACCTGGGGGACATTAGCCTAAGGACCATCAAGGCCCTAAGGGCAGCGGACCGGATTCTTTGCGAGGACACCCGTCACTCTGGCCTCCTTTTAAAGCACCTGGGCATCTCTAAACCCCTGGTCTCCTACCATGACCACAATGAGAAGTCCCGGACCCAGGAGGTCCTAAACTGGGTAAGGGAGGGCCAGAGTCTGGCCCTGGTCACCGATGCAGGCATGCCAGGGGTCTCTGACCCGGGCGGGGTCCTTATAGGGGCCCTCCAGGCAGAGGGCCTGGCCTATGAGGTCCTGCCAGGGCCCACAGCCGTCACCACGGCGGTGGTCCATGGGAACATGGCCCAGGGCCGCTATCTCTTTTGGGGCTTTTTGCCAGCCAAAAAGGGGGAGAGGGACCGGGCCCTAGAAGGCCTTAAGGCCTGTCCTGTCCCCCTGGTCTTTTATGAGGGGCCCCACCGGATTATGGACCTGGTGGCCTCCCTTCATGAGGTCCTGGGAGACCGGGAAGTGGTCTTTGCCCGGGAGCTGACCAAGAAGTTTGAAGAAATTTTAAGGACCCGGACCGGGGCAGTCCTAGATGGGTCTGTGGACCTCCGCCTCCAGGGAGAATTTGTGGTCCTGGTGGAGGGAGCCCAGGAGGAAGTCCAAGAGATAGATATTAGGGCGGCCCTTAGGGAAAGGATGGCTGGGGGCATGAAAAAGAGCCAGGCTGTCAAAGAGGTGGCCAAGACCTATAAGTTAGCTAAGAACCAGGTGTATCAAGAAAGTTTGGAGATAGAATGAAGGAGACAAAGACCTTAAGAAGGATGGTAGAGGACCTGGGCCAGGCCCTAAGGGGCAAGTATAGCCCGGTCTTTGACCTGGAGGCAGCAGGCCTTAAGGAGAGGTTAGAGGGAGAACTGGGCAAGATCTATTCCCTGGACCCCCTTTCCCCAAAAGACCTAGAGGACTACCGGCCCCTGGTGGGGGTGGACGGGTCCAACCAAAGACGGGGAGGGGCCTACCCCCACTATATTGAAATCTTCCAGGGCCTGGCCAAGTCCACCCAGGGGGAGGCCATCTTTACCCACAAGATCCACACCCCCCTCCTCTCAGGCCTGGGGGCAGAAGAGGACCGGTCCCTATCTGGCCGCTACCTGGCAGAGGTGGAGCTGGAGGCGGCCCTTTTGGCTGTGAAAAAAATCCGGCCCCGGGTCCTTATGCTAGACGGGGGCTTTATCCGCTTTACTATTTCAGCTAAGAAGGCCTGGCAGGACCTGGTGGAGGCCTGTGAGGACAGGGACATCCTCCTTATTGGGGCCATCAAGGACACCAAGACCCATATGATTGCCGACTACTGGGGCTATGGGGACGCCTTTTTTGACAAGGACCTCCTCTATGGCAAGCTGGCCCCGGGGGACTTCTTCCTGGTGGATGACGACAAGAATTCCAAGGGGGAGGAGGGTTTTTCCTCCGGCTTTTACCGGGCCTCCCGTCACCCCGAGGTGGTGGGGCTGGATATGCTATCCAGCCAGAAGGACGGAATCCTAGACATGGCCCGGCTCCTTTTGACCCTGACCCCTAGAAATAGCCGGGGGGTCAACTTTTGGATTGATATTGTAGACAAGGAAGTCAAGCTAACAGACGACTATATCCAGATTCTTTTAGAGGAGAGCCTAGATAGGGACCTCTATGAACGCTTTTTTATATCGGAAAGAGACCGGAGAAATTGAGGTGGTTAGATGAAAGTGGTAGGCCTAACGTCCCAGCAGGAAGTCACTGTGGGGTCTAGGGAAAGAAATTTTCGCATTAATGAATACTTAGTGGTTATGGATCCGGCCCAGGGAGAGATCCTGGGGGAAGTGGTAGAGGCCAAGACCTACAACCGCTTTATGCCCCTGGATATTGGGGGAGACTTTGTAGACAGTGAGGTCCTAAGTTCCTTAGAGGCCCTGGGCTATCAAATTGGAGAAGAGACCATCTACCTGGCCAAGGTCCGGTTTTTTAACGAGGCCCTTTATCCGGTCTTAACCGGGTCTGACCTAAGGGAGCCTAGTTTTGAAGAGATTAGGGACCTGCTCTTGCCAGGCCGGGTAGAAGATAGCCTCCTTCTGGGCCTGATTCGAAACACCCAGGCCCTGGCCCGGGAAATGGACGAAAACCTGAAGGACCTTTGTTACACCTTTGAAAAGGGGCAGTTTTTGCCCCAGGAGGAGGTCCCCTATTTTATGGATATCCGGGGCATGCACCAGTACCCCCATGTGGGGATCTTTGGTGGGTCCGGGTCCGGCAAGAGTTTTGGCATGCGGGTCCTCTTAGAGGAGCTCATGGCCCACCACCTGCCCGGCCTTGTCCTGGACCCCCACTATGAGATGGACTTCTCCCTTCCGGCTGGAGAGCTGGGAGAGGACTTTTCCGGCCACTTTGTCCTGGCCCAAATTGGCCAGGATATAGGGGTCCACTTTGAGGACTTAAGGCAAAGGGAGCTGATCAAGCTTTTAAGCGCCATTAGCCCCTTGTCTGAGAGCATGGAGGCCAATGTCAATATCCTCCACAAGCCCAAGGAGTCCTATGAGAGTTTTAAAAACCGGTTGGAATTTCTCCAAAGGGGCCACGAAATGGGGTCCCGGGAAAAAATTGAGCAGAGGCTCTATGAGGAGGCCCCTGGGTCAGCAGCCTACAAGGAACTAGACCTTATCCTATCCACCTACGAGACCTACGGCAACAAGACCCACCCCAACAGTGTCAACGGGATTTATTGGCGGCTCCTTTCCCTGGGCCGGGAGGGGATTTTTGGCAAGACCATCCATCCCATAGAGGAGGGCCTCCAGCTGGGCAAGCTAGTTATTATCCAGGGGTCCACCCGGATGATCGAGGTCTTTGCCTCCTATATTCTAGACAAGCTCTACATGAAGCGGCGGGACTACAAGGACGCCCTTTATAGGAAGAGCCCAGCAGACTACTTCCCCCCCTTCTTTGTGGTGACTGACGAGGCCCACAACTTTGCTCCCAAGGGCTACGATACCCCCTCCCGGGGCATTCTCAAGGAAATTTCCCAGGAGGGGAGAAAGTACGGGGTCTTTTTGGTCCTGGCCACCCAAAGACCCACCCTCCTAGATGACACCATCACCGCCCAGCTCAACACCAAATGTATTTTCAGGACCGTTCGGGCTTCAGATATAGATACCATCCGGGAGGAAACGGACCTGACAGCAGAAGAGACCCGCCGCCTGCCCTATCTAAGGACAGGGGACGTCTTTATCTCCTCCAGCCAGATGGGCCGGACAGCCTATGTCCGGATCCGGGCCGCCAAGACAGAAAGTCCCCATAGGGAAAACCCCTTTGATGAACTTTTTGCCATGCGGCAAAAGCAAAGCAACCTCTTTTATGACTCTATAGAAGACCTCCTGCCCCTGGACACCTCCACAGGCCTTATTCATGCCGTGGAAGTCCTGGAGAAAAAAGAGGGGTTAAAATATAGCCTAGACCAAGTCAAGGGCCAGCTGGCCCAGCTAGCCCAGGCCGGCCTCCTAGAAGAAGAGACCAGTTTTTTAGGAACCAAGCGCTACAAGAAAAAAGAAGGGGGGCCTAAAAAATAGGTTGGTTTTTGCTAGGGGTAAAAAAAGAAGGGCCTGGCCAAGGCGCCTTAGAAAAACTTTTTCCTAAGGTTTTTTCTAAGGCCTAGGCTTATATGAAGAAAAAAGACCGGTCTTAAAAGACCCGGTCCCAGGCCCAAGAAGATATGAAAGCCGGTGAATATTTCAGTGAATCTAGGGTAAAAAAGGAATGTATGTAAAGCTAGAAACCAGCCCCTTGGCCAGGGCGATCTAGGAGGCAAAAATGAAAGATAATCGGGATATTTTTAAGGGCCTGGCCCAAATTAGCCAGATCGGCCTCAATATCTTTTTTCCAGTTTTAGGAGGGATCCTTCTGGGGGCCTGGCTAGATAAAAAATTGGGGACGGCCTATCTTTTTCTAAGTATTTTTGGGATTTTAGGCGCCCTAAGTGGCCTTTTAAATATTATCAAGTTAGGAAGAAAGCTATGAGAGACTCCTTTTCAAACCGATATGTTTTTATGGGCCTGGCCTATAGCTTACTGGTAACGGGGCTGATCCTCCTTTTCTCCACCCAAGGGGAAAAACTGGCCAAGAGCTTTGGCCTAGGGGCCCTTATTTCCATAGTCCTTTTTAAAGAGATCTACCTGACCCTAGATCGGGCTCTTTCCATGGAAGAGGCCAGGGCCAGCCGGCTTACCGCCATCCACTATTTTATCCGCTATATTTTTTACTTTATTGTCCTCTTAATTGGGGCCAAGCGGCCAGATATGAGTTTACTTGCTATTTTCTTTGGCCTTATGTCCATGAAGATAGTTATCCATATAAGTAACATGTTCGCCTATTTCACTAGGAGGAGAAAGGAGGAAAAGTTTGGACACAGGAATATTTATCCACCTGGGGAATCGGGAGATCTGGATTCATGAATCCCTTATAACCAGCTATGTGATCTTACTTCTTGTGACCCTAGGGGCTCTTTATATTAATCACAAGATAAAAAAAGCCAACTACAAGGAAGAACCCAAGGGCATTCTCTTAATCACAGAACTCATTGTAGAGGCCATAGACGACCTGACTAGGACCAATATGGGCCAGCATAATTTGGGCTTTGCCCCTTATTTTTTAAGTCTCACCCTATTTTTGGCCCTGGCCAACCTGTCAGGCCTTTTGGGCTTTACCCCACCCACCTCAGACTACAATGTGACCTTTAGTTTGGCCCTTGTCACCTTTGGCATGATTCATTATTTTTCCATTAAGAGTAAGGGGCCAGGAGGCTACCTGAAGCAGTATGCCGAGCCCATGGCTTTTTTAACCCCCATGAATATTTTAGGTGAGCTGGCCAACCCCATCTCCCTAAGTTTCCGTTTGTTTGGGAATGTTATTTCAGGGGTTTTGGTTATGAGTCTTATTTATGCAGGTCTGAGTATGGTAAGCCAGTGGCTAGTGCCTGTTATCGCCTGGCCACTCCATGCCTACTTTGACATATTTAGTGGTCTTTTGCAAACTTTCATCTTTGTTATGTTGAGTATGATCTATATTCAAGACGATATGGCCGATCCTCAAGACAAGTAGGCTTAGCCTGTCAAAGAAAGAAGAAAAATTTAAAAAAATCTATAGGAGGTATTTAACCATGGAAGGTATTTCAAGTGAAGCTTTTGTATTAGGATGTTCAGCTATTGGTGCAGGTTTAGCCATGATCGCCGGGATCGGGTCTGGGATTGGTCAAGGGATTGCAGCAGGTCACGGGGCTGCGGCAGTAGGCCGTCAGCCAGAAGCCAAGGGGGATATTATCCAAACCATGCTTCTAGGACAAGCTGTTGCAGAAACAACCGGGATCTATGGTCTGGTTATTGCCATTATCCTACTCTTTGTTCGTCCACTAATGGGAGTACTATAAGTCGCCACATGGAGTTGCCTACGAACAAGGGAGGTTTAATAAAATGGATATAACTGTACATGTTGTACCGGATTTCGCCAATGTTATAGCCCAACTTCTAGCCACCCTGATCCTGTTTTTAGTCGTGCGCCATTTTATCTACCAGCCCATGACGGACTTTCTAAACAAGCGGAAGGCCCAGGTTATGGAGGACTTGACCCAGGCTAAAAACACCAATATAGAGGCCCAAGAGCTTAAGGACCAGTATGAAAAGAAACTTCAAGATGCCAAGGAGGAGGCCCAATCTATCCTAGAAGGCAGCCGGAGCCGGGGCCGGGAGATCCAGGCCCAGATGGCAGAAGAAGGCAAGAGGGAGGCTGGCAAGATGATTGACCGGGCCCGGTCACAAATTGACCAGGAAAGGGCCCAGGCCCAAGATGAAATCTATGCCTCTGTCTCTGAGATGGCCCTTCTAGTGGCTGGGAAGATCCTAAATAAAAACCTAGATGCCAAGGGACAAGAAGCGGTCATTGACCAGGCCATAAAAGATTTGGAGAATAACCATGTCCAATAAAGTCGCAAAAAGATATGGCTATGCCCTGTATAGGGTGGCCATGGAAGAGGGCAAGGGGGAGGCCTTTTTACAGGAAGTAAGCCAGGCCCATGAGGTCCTTAAGGAAGAAGACCGGCTAAGGGTCTTTACCCATCCAGATATTTCCCCAAAAGACAAAAAGGACCTTCTAGCCAGGATCTTCCAAGACAGTTTGTCCCGGGAAGTGCTTAATTTTTTATATGTTCTAATTGATAAAAAACGGCTGAATATCTTGGGGGACATCCTGGAGGTTTATAGGGACCTGGTCTACGAAGAAGAAGCTATAGAACAAATTGAGATCAGGTCGGCCATAGACCTATCTCAAGAAAAAATTCACGACCTAGTGAGGGCCTACGCCCCCCATAAGCGGCCAGACCAATTAGTCATAAAGACCCAAGTCGACCCAGACCTTATAGGGGGCCTGGTGATCCAGGTGGGTAACCAGGTCTTAGACCTATCTATCCTGGGCCAGCTTAAGGCCCTAGAAAAGCAAATGAAGCAAGTGTAAAAAGACGAGGTGATAAAGTGCAGCTCTATTCATCAGAGATTTCTTCTATTATAAAAGAACAGATAAAAAACTATGATATAGACCTGACCTTAGAAGAAGTAGGAACGGTGATTGAGGTAGGCGATGGCATTGCCCGAGTCTTTGGCTTGCAAAATGCTAAGTCTGGCGAGCTCATTGCCTTTCCTAACAATGTCTTTGGAATGGTTCAAAACCTGGAAGAAGACAATGTGGGGATTGTTCTTCTAGGTAAGGGAGATATTAAGGAAGGCGACCAGGTCCATTCCACAGGAGAGGTGGTCCAGGTTCCTGTAGGAGAGGGCCTTTTAGGCCGGGTGGTCAACCCCCTTGGCCAGGCCATTGACGGCAAGGGTAAGATTGACTATGACAAGACCTCTCCCATTGAAAAAATTGCCCCTGGGGTTATCACCCGGGAGTCTGTAAACGAACCCCTCCAAACGGGGATCAAGGCCGTGGACGCCCTTTTCCCCATAGGCCGGGGCCAAAGGGAGCTTATTATTGGGGACCGGCAAACTGGCAAGACCACCCTGGCTGTAGACGCCATTATTAACCAAAGGGATACAGACGTCCTTTGTATCTATGTGGCCATTGGACAAAAGACCTCTACGGTGGCTCAAATTGTCTCTACCCTGGAAAGGGAAGGGGTCATGGACAAGACCATCGTGGTGGCAGCTACTGCTGCCGATATGGCCGCCATCCAATATATTGCCCCCTATGCCGGGGTGACCATGGCAGAAGAATTTATGGCCCAGGGCAAGGACACCCTTATTGTCTATGACGACTTGTCCAAGCACGCGGTGGCCTACCGGACCATGTCCCTTCTTTTAAGGAGACCACCTGGACGGGAGGCCTTCCCAGGGGACGTCTTCTACCTCCATTCCAGACTCCTGGAAAGGGCGGCCAAGATGAGCCCCGAGTTTGGGGGAGGGTCCATTACAGCCCTACCTATTATTGAAACCCAGGCTGGAGATATTTCTGCCTACATTCCCACCAACGTGATTTCCATTACAGACGGACAGATCTTCCTGGAAACAGACCTCTTTTTTGCAGGTCAAAGACCCGCCATCAATACGGGGCTTTCTGTGTCCCGGGTAGGGGGAGATGCCCAGTCTAAGGCCATTAAGGCGGCCTCTAAGGGTCTTAAGCTGGACCTGGCCCAATACCGGGACAAGGCCAGTTTTGCCCAGTTTGGTTCTGAGCTAGACAAGGAAACCCAAAGGGTCCTATCCCAAGGGGAAAGGGTCATGAGGATCCTAAGACAGCCTGAAAACAGGCCTGTGGCCCTAGAAGACCAGATCATTATCCTTTATTTAGGGACCCAGGGCCATCTTTTAGATGTCCCAGTGGACCGGATTGGGGAATTTGAAAAGGAATACCTGGCCTTTGTAAGAAATAATCATCCTGAGATGATCCAGGCCCTAAAAGAGGAAAAGGACCTTACTGACCCGGTCCAAGAGATGATTGTTCAGTCAGCTGAAGAATTTAAAAAGACCTTTTAGGAGGGATCAGCTTGGCCAATACACAGGAAATAAAACGACGGATTCGAGGAATCAATAACATTAAGCAAATTACCAATGCCATGGAACTGGTTTCAACGGCCAAGTTTCGCCGGGCCAAGATCCAGCTAGAGGCCTCTAGACCCTACTATGAACGGGTAGTGGCCTCTATCCGGGAGGCCTTAAAGGGGGTTAAGGCCCCCCACCCCCTCCTAGAACAAAGGGAGGTTAAGACTGTCCTTTATATTGTCTTAACCTCAGACCGGGGGCTGGCGGGTGGCTACAATGCCAATGTCCAAAACCTGGTCCAAGAGACCATAGAAAAAAGACAGGCCGCAGCCAAGCTCATTGTGGTGGGCAGCAAGGGCCGGGAGTATTTTTCCCGGAGGGAGATGGAGATTGTAGAGTCCTATACGGAGGCCTCCGAAAACCCCAACCCCAAGGATGCCCAAGTTATAGGCCAGCTGGCCATGGACCTTTATGAGTCTGGGGAAGTGGACGCCATAGATATTGTCTTTACCCAGTTTTATTCCATCTTGCAGCACGAGCCCCAGCTGGTCCGTCTCTTGCCTTCTGAAAACTTTGACAAGGAAGAGGGCCAGGCCCAGGTCCTAGTAGACTTTGAGCCCTCTGCGGATGAGGTCTTGGACTATTTGATTCCTAAGTATATAGAAAGCAGCATCCTGGGGGCCTTAATTGAGGCCTCGGCTTCAGAACAGGGAGCCCGGAGGACAGCCATGGAGGCGGCCACAGAAAATGCTGAAGATATGATAGACGAACTTGCAACCAACTACAACCGTGTTAGGCAGGCGGCCATTACGGCAGAAATTACTGAAATTGTGGGCGCCACTGACGCTATTAGCTAAAGGAGAGGATCATGGAAGAAAATATAGGTAAAGTTGTTCAGGTCATCGGTCCTGTCGTGGACATACGGTTTGACCGAGACCAGCTTCCCTCCCTCTTAAATGCCATAAAGATCCAAAATGGGGACCACACCCTAACAGTGGAAGTGGCCCAGCATATTGGAGACGATATTGTCCGTTGTATTGCCCTAGGCTCTACCGATGGACTTATGAGAGGGATGGAGGCAAGAGACACCGGGGACTCCATTAAGATTCCCGTGGGCAAAGAAACCCTGGGCCGGATGTTTAACGTCCTAGGGGACCCCATTGACGGGAAAGAACCCCCTAAGACCCAAGAAGAGCTCCCCATCCACCGGCAACCCCCCAGCTTTGCTGACCAGGGAACCACAGACGAGATCTACGAAACAGGGATCAAGGTCATTGACCTGATCTGTCCCTATTCCAAGGGGGGAAAGGTAGGCCTCTTTGGTGGGGCCGGGGTTGGTAAGACGGTCCTTATCCAAGAGCTCATTAATAACATTGCCAAGGAACACGGGGGGACCTCTGTCTTTACCGGGGTTGGGGAAAGAACCCGGGAAGGAAACGACCTCTACTACGAGATGATTGAGTCCGGGGTTATCGACAAGACGGCCCTGGTCTTTGGCCAGATGAACGAGCCCCCTGGGTCCCGGATGAGGGTGAGCCTAACAGGGCTAACCCTGGCAGAATACTTCCGGGACAAGATGGGCCAAGACGTCCTTCTTTTTATAGACAACATCTTTAGGTTTACCCAGGCCGGGTCTGAGGTATCTGCCCTTTTAGGCCGGATGCCTTCAGCCGTTGGCTACCAGCCCACCCTGGCCCAGGAAATGGGGGAACTCCAAGAGAGGATCACCTCCACTAAGAAGGGGTCCATTACCTCTGTCCAGGCGGTCTATGTCCCTGCTGACGACTTGACCGACCCGGCCCCTGCCACCACCTTTACCCACTTGGACGCCACCACGGTTTTAGACCGGTCCATAGCAGAAATGGGGATCTACCCGGCTGTAGACCCCCTAGACTCCTCTTCCAGGATGCTCAGTCCACAAATGGTGGGCCAAGACCACTATGAGGTGGCCCGGGGGGTCCAAGAGGTCCTTCAAGAATACCGGGACCTACAAGATATTATTGCCGTCTTGGGTCTAGAAGAGCTTAGCGAAGACCAAAGGCTGATTGTGGCCCGGGCCCGGAAGATCCAGCGTTTCCTATCCCAGCCCTTCCACGTGGCCGAACAGTTTACCGGCCAGGCCGGGGCCTATGTCCCCATAGAGGAAACCATCCGGGGCTTTAAGGAAATCCTAGAAGGCAAGCATGATGAGGTGCCTGAATCTGCCTTCTATATGGTAGGCACCATTGATGAGGTCCTAGAAAAGGCCAGAAAGGCTGAAGATTAAGATGATCCGACTAATTATTGTCACCCCTGAAAGGGAGGTCTGTAACCAGGATGTGGACCGGGTTATTGTGAGGGGGAGCGAGGGAGACCTGGCCTTTATGGAATCCACCGCCCCCCTGGTGACCCCCCTAAGGATTGGCCATATCCATGCCTTTGACCTAGAGGGCAACAAGATGTCCGGGGCCAATTCCCAGGGCTATGTGACCATGAAGGACAATGTGGCCACGGTCCTTACAGACACCTTTGAGTGGGACCACGAAATAGACCGGCAAAGGGCTGAAAAGGCCAAAGAAAGAGCCGAGGCCCACCTACGGGGCAAGGCCCAGGGTAAGAAGAAGGTGGACAAGGAAAGAGCCTCCATTGCCCTGGCCAAGGCCATTAGCCGGTTGGAACTAAAAAAAGATAATCCGAACCTATAAAAAAAGCCCCCTTTTCAGGGGACCTAAAAGCGCTAGCCCCCTCCTAGAAGAAGGGAAGGGGTCTAAGGATCTTTAAGACCTCATCAAATAAAAAAGATGCCTGGAAAACCAGGCATCTTTTTTGTTTTGGCTTTTATAGCCGGCCCCAAATAAGGAAGCCGATAGAGACAATAATCCCTACATAAAGAAGGACCATGACACAGTAGCCCATAATGTCCTTGGCAGAGAGTTTGGCAATCCCTAGGGCAGGTAGGGCCCAGAAGGGTTGCAGCATATTGGTCCAGGCGTCCCCCCAGGCAATGGCCATGGAGGTAATGGCTGGGTCTACTCCCAGTTGGACAGAGGCAGGCATGGCAATGGGTCCTTGGATGGCCCATTGGCCCCCACCGGAGGGAACAAACATGTTGACAATCCCGGCAGACCAGAAGGTAAACATGGGGAAGGTGTGCTCGTTGGAGATGCTTAGGAAGAAGTTGGTAATTTGAGAGGCCAGGGAAACCCCTTCAGCGTTGGCCCCGGTCATCATCCCCATAATTCCAGCGTAGAAGGGGAATTGTAGGAGGATGCCTCCGGCCCCCTTAACGGCTTCTTCTATGGCACGGACATAGCGGATGGGAGTCTTGTGGAAGAAGACGCCCAGGATTAGGAAGATAAAGTTAACGATGTTTAGGTTTAAGTCAAAGCCGTTGGTCCTAAAGTGTTGGAAGAGTAAGACGACCCCCATAACGACCACAAAAAGACTTAAAAAACGGCTGCTTTCCAAACGGTCAGCAGGGGTCATGCTTTGGCGAGTTAGGCTTAGGCTTTCTTCAATTTCAAGTTCTGCAGCCTCTTGGTCGGCAATAATCTTAGGGTCTACAGCTACAACCTGGTCAGCTTCTGGATGCATGGCCCGGTTAATTAGGGGTAGGGTTAGGATGGTTAACCAAACCAGAATTAAGTTAAAGGGAGAGAAGAGGGTACGGGATACAGGGATGGTTTCCGTTAAGGCCCCCATTGTAACGGCAGAGATTTCTTCTGCACTGGAAGCCAGGGTTAAGGGGACAGATCCAGAGGCACCAGCATGCCAAACCACAAAGCCAGAATAGGCTGCGGCAATAAGTAGACGGTAGTCCACCCCTTTGACTCTTTTTGCTAGCTCTTGGGCCAAGAGGGCGCCAACCACAAGACCAAAACCCCAGTTAAGCCAGCAGGCAATGGCAGAAACAAGAGATACCAGCATAATTGCTTGACCTGGGTTTCTGGCAAGGCCGGCAATTTTTACCAAGAATCTTTTTACCGGCTTAGATGAAGCAAAAGCATTGCCTAAAACTAAGACCAGGGCCATTTGCATACTAAAGGCTAAGAGCGACCAAAAACCAGTTCCCCAGTGGCCAATTAAGGCAGGTAGACTTTGACCTGTGGTGACCATACTTAGGATAAGGGTTAAGATCGATAGGATGATAGCAAAGATAAAAGCATCGGGCAAGAGCCGTTGGACAAGAGCCACGCTCCCATTAGTAATACGTTTAAACATTTGAACCTCCTAGCAGGTGTTCCTAAGGAAATAAGCTAAGATCAAGTTAGGAAAGATATTTGTTTGAGGAAAAAATAAATCCTTAAAGCAACCTGCTTTAAGGATTTATGCTTTAAACTCTATTTATCTGATTTTTTGGAGTAGTTGGCTAGGTGGAGTTTTTCAGATGCATCAAAGGGTTTACGCTTTCTAACCCTTTCATCCTGTTTCCCAAAGGGCATAATGGATAAGACCCCGTAGTGGTCTGGGATATTAAGCAGGTCCTTGACCTTATCTTCAGGTTTTTCCCCATCTTTTTCATCTAAGTCCCTGACATTGACCCAGGCAGAAGTCCAGCCTTCAGCTTCTAAGAGTAGACCTAGATAAGAAGCAGTAATAGAGGCCTCTTCTATCCAGTGGTCTCCCACATACTTGTCTCCAATGACCACGAGGGCTTGGGGGACTTGGGCTAGATAAGAGGTAGAAAAACGGGTTAGCTTAGAGAAGGCGTCTAAGACCTCCCGATCCTTAACAAGAATAAATTCCACAGGATGGGAATTGGACTTAGAGGGCCCCATAGAGGCATACATGATTAGGTCCACGAGGGTTTCGGGGGCCATTTCTTCGTCAGTAAACTTTCTAACGGTTCTTCTTGATAAGACAAGTTCTTTTAGATCCAAAATTATTCCTCCTCAATGATAAAGGTCTGTCCATCTCTTTCAAGAGAGTGGATGACCGTGTCCGGATAAGCCGGCTGAAAACGCTTAGCAAATGTTTTTGACAGGCCGAAATCTCCCCATAGGTGGAGGGGAAAGAAGTGCTTGGGCTCTAAGATGTCCAGGCAGTACTGGCCAGTTAAGTGGTAGTAGTCTCCCATCCGGGGGTCTACTAAGGATAGGGCCACATCAACGGGGCCCCTTTCACTGGCCTTTAAGACTTCTCTAGTAAACTGCTGGTAGATCTCGCCAATGTCCTGGGTCCTATAATGGGGCCAAAGCCAAAAATTATGGTCTCCCGCATAATAGATGCGCTTTCCTTCCACTTCTATAAGAAAGGATACCCCAATATCTGTAGACTCAAAGGCATGGACGCTTAAGTCCTTTACTTTTTTGACCTCCCCTGGGCGGATCCTTGTGATAGAGGCCTGGGGGTCTAGGTCCGTAACGTCCTGGCTAAGGACATAGGAGGCCCTCTGCCTATAGGCAAAGATCGCTGGGTGGAAGTGGTCTTCGTGGCCGTGGGAAACAAAGAAGATCAAGTCCTTGTCCCCGGGGGCCAGGTCCAGGTTACCCTGGTTAAAATAATCAAAAACAAGAAGATGCCTATCTAATTCAATGACATAAGCACTGTGGTGAATAAAACGTATTCTCATAGATCTCTCCTTTGCTTGATACAATAACATTATACATAGAATGGGAGAAATTTAACAGGGAAAACTGGAGGATTGTTAAAAAAAGTTCACAATCCTTTCATATAATTATCTAATTTTAGGGGTATCTTTATATTAGTAACTTATGAAAGGGGTTTTTTTATGGATAAAGATACCAGGGACCGGGATCCCTTTGAGGGGCAATCCTACGGTTTTGGAGACTCCCAAGTGGGGAAGGACTCTGCCATTTATGATAAGGACGAAGAAAGAAAAAACCGGCCACCAGAACCAGAAAAAAAAGGTAAGAAAAAAGGCGGGGGACGGATTATTGCCCTGGCCCTTATTTTTTCCCTGATAGGGGGCCTGGTGGGCTCAGCCATTACTTCCTACAAGCTGTCCCAGGGGGACAGGCTGATTAAGAATTCTGGAGGAGGCCAGCAGGTGGTCATTGAAGGGGGCCAGCAAATGACCCAGGTGGAGGCCGTGGCCACTGCAGCCATGCCAGCCGTGGTGGGGATTACCGTAGAAACCACCCAGATGACCCCCTTTGGTCCTGCCAAGGCCCAGGGAACCGGGTCCGGCTTTATTATTTCTGAGAACGGGTATATTCTCTCTAACGCCCATGTGGTGGGGGTGGGAAACACCGGGACGGTCAATGTCCTTTTAAGTGACGGGTCAGAAATCCAGGGCCAGGTGGTGTGGTCTGACGACCAGTTGGACCTGGGCCTAGTGAAGATTGACCGGGAGGGCCTGCCTTATTTAGATATGGGTAATAGCGAGTCTGTCCGGATTGGCCAGCTGGCTGTGGCCATAGGCAACCCCTTGGGCCTAGACTTTCAAAGGTCGGTTACGGCCGGGGTTATCTCAGGCTTAAACCGGAATATTGGTGAGGTGGAAGGCAACTACATGGACGGCCTGATCCAAACGGACGCCTCCATCAATAGTGGGAACTCTGGAGGTCCCCTTTTAAATGGGGGCGGCCAGGTCATTGGGATTAATACGGCCAAGATCCAAGGCGGCGAGGGTCTGGGCTTTGCCATCCCCATTAACACGGTCCGGCCTATTATAGAAGAGGTCATTAAGACAGGAGACTACAAGGCCGTTAGCCTGGGAGTTTCTGCCGTGTCTGTAGAAGAAATAGAAAGACGGTTTGGGGTGGACTTTGCCACCGACCACCAGGGGGTCATGGTGGCCTCTGTGGCAGGTGGGTCCCCAGCAGAAGCAGCCGGCCTTAAACGCAGCGACATTATCCTAAAACTTGGAGAAAGGGACCTTTCTTCCATGTCAGAACTTCGCCGGGCCCTTTACGACTACCAGGCTGGCGACCAGGAAAGACTAAAGGTCCAAAGGCAGGGAGAGACCCTAGAGCTTACAGTCACCTTTAGTGACTATGAGCTGAGCCAGGAAAATTTTATAGACTAGGCTTAGGCTAAAAAAGTCCAAGCTAGGGAAGCCGTTAAAAGGACAAGAGCCTAAAAGGGAGCCAGTTGCAAAAGCGACTGGCTCCCTTTTAGCCAGGGCTACCGATTAGGGCCAAAGTAGAGTATAATAGATAGATAGCTAGGATTTTTGTCCTATGAAAGGAAGGAAACGTGCATGAGACTAGAAAATGTAGCGGCAAGTAGAAGGCTGGGCCACCAGCTGGGCCAGCTTTTAAAGCCTGGGGACGTCTTGGCCTTTATTGGGGACCTGGGTGTGGGCAAGACCACCCTGATCCAGGCCCTGGGCCAGGCCCTAGGGGTTAAGGAGGAGATGACCAGTCCCACCTTTACCCTTATCCATGAGTACCAGGCCCGGGACCTGCCGGTTTATCATTTTGATTGCTACCGGATGGAAAGTCCCCTAGAATTTTTAGATATAGGAGGGGAGGACTACCTCTATGGGTCTGGGGTCTGCCTAATTGAATGGGCAGACATGATTGAGGAATTTCTCCCACAAGACTATTTAAGACTAGAGCTAAGCCGGCAGGAGGACCTGTCTAGGGACCTTAAGCTAGGGGCCTCTGGCAGCCGGTCTAAAGAGATAAAGGAGGCCTTAGAAGACCTTGAAGACACTGGCTTTTGATACCTCTACCCTGGCCACAGGGGTGGCCCTGGTGGAGGATGATAGGCTCCTGGCAGAATTTATCCTCCAGGGGCAGCTGGGCCATTCAGAGGCCCTTATAGAGATGACCGAAGATATTTTTAAAAAACTAGACCTGGACCTTAAAGAGGTGGACCTAATTAGTGTGGGGACTGGCCCCGGGTCCTTTACCGGCCTAAGGATTGCCGTTACGGCAGCCAAGATCCTGGCCCAGGCCCTATCCCGGCCCCTTATTGGCCTGTCCTCCTTGGCAGCCTTGGCAGAAAACCTCCCCCTAGAAGGGACCCTGGTCCCCCTTTTAGATGCCAGAAGAAACCGGGTCTACCGGGGGGTCTTTAAGAGGGGGAAGGAGGGCCTTATCCGGCTAGAAAAAGACGATGCCCTCCCCCTAGAGGACCTGGTTGCCTCCCTGGAGGATGGACCCCAGCTGATCTTTACTGGGGATGGTTTAGGGACCTATAAAGACCCACTTAAAGAGGCCTTCCCCCAGGCTCTTTTTATTGAAGGAGCCAACCGGGGGATCCGGCCCTCCTCCTTGGCCTTTTTAGGGGCCCGGCTCTATAAAGAGGGCCACCGGACCAACCTCTATGACCTGGCCCCCAACTATGTCAGGGAAAGCCAGGCCATGAGGGAGTACAAAAAAAGGATGGGCCAAGATGGATGAGATGATTAAGACCCGTCAGGCCAGCCTAGAGGACCTGGACCGGATTATGGAGATAGAAGAGACCTCCTTTAGGTCTCCCTGGCCCAGACGGAATATGGAACTTGAACTTAAAAATAGGGTCCTGGCCCACTACCATGTCCTAAGCCTCTATGACCTGGTTATTGCCTATGCAGGAGGCTATATCCTAGATGACCAGGTCCACATTAGCAATGTGGCCGTGGATATAGACTACCGGAACAATGGCTATGGCCGCCGGCTTATGGAGGCCTTTTTAGAGGCCTGCCACAAGAAGGGGGTCCAAGAGGCCACCCTAGAGGTCCGGGAGGACAACCTGCCTGCCCTGGCCCTTTATGAGTCCCTAGGCTTTGTCCAAAAAGGCCTTAGGAAAAACTACTACCAGGACCTAAAAAAGGACGCCCTTATTTTATGGAAGACATGGGAGGAGGAAAGAGATGATCACCCTAGCCTTTGAATCATCCTGTGATGAAACTGCTGTAGCCATCCTAAGGGATGGAAGGGAGGTCTTGGCCAACGAGATAAGCTCCCAGATTGATATTCATAAACGTTTTGGAGGGGTGGTCCCAGAGATTGCCTCTCGTAAGCATGTGGAAAGTGTGAGCCCGGTTTTGGACATGGCCATGGAAAAGGCCGGCATCAGTTTTTCAGACATTGATTTGGTGGCAGCTACCCGGGGTCCCGGCCTGATTGGGGCCCTTTTAGTGGGGCTGACAGCCGGACGGAGCCTGGCTCTGGCCCTAAATAAGCCCTTTGTGGGGGTCAACCACATTAAGGGCCATATCTGCGCCAACTATATTAGCCATCCTGACCTAGAGCCCCCCTTTACCGGCCTAATTGTATCAGGAGGCCACACCTATTTAATCCAGGTAAAGGACTATGTGGACTTTACACTTTTTGGAAAGACCATAGACGATGCAGCCGGAGAGGCCTTTGACAAGGTGGCCAGGCATTTGGGCCTGGGCTACCCCGGGGGGCCTGTGATAGATGAGCTGGCCAAAAAGGGCCAGCCCCTCTACGACCTTCCCAGGATTTGGCTGGATGAGGAGGCCTATGACTTTAGTTTTTCTGGTCTTAAGACGGCCGTGATCAACCTGGCCCACAATTTGGAACAAAAGGGCCAAGAGGTCCATCCAGCCCATATGGCCCGGTCCTTTCAAGATGCCGTGGTAGATGTCCTTGTGGAGAAAACCTGCCGGCTAAACGACCATTTAGCTTACGATAAGATTGTTTTAGCCGGGGGGGTCTCTGCCAATTCTGCCCTGAGAAAGGCCATGGAAGAGCGCGCCGGACAAAAGGGGGTCCAGGTTTTCTACCCGGACCCCATCCTGTGCACAGACAATGCGGCCATGATAGCTAGTGCAGGATACTTTCACTATTTACAGAATGGCAACAAATCGGGCCTTTACGCAAATCCCAACTTGACTTTACAAGGATAGGCTTATCCACAGAAACCCAATCTGAAACCTGTGGACAATGTGGATATTTTAAGAAAACCCCTAAATAATGCCAAAGGTTCGGGGATAAGTCTGTGGATAATGTGGAAAGATAGCCACAGGTGGACCTGTGGAGAAAAAATAGAAAGACTAAAAAATAAAGAAAGTGCACAAAAAGGGAAAGACCAAGACCTGGCCAAAACCAGGTCTTTTCCCCTAGGGCCCTAGGGGTCCGTCCTTTAGTGTGCTAAGAAAATCCGGGAGGAGATTATGGAAAAATTAAAGCAAAATGACCGGTCCAAGATCAAGCATATTTTAGCTGTCACCAGTGGCAAGGGAGGGGTGGGCAAGAGTTTCTTGTCCTCTCTTATTGCCAGCCAGCTACAAAGGATGGGCCACCAGGTGGGGATCCTAGATGCCGATATTACGGGCCCTTCTATTCCCAAGGCCTTTGGCCTGGGAAGCCAGGCCTATTCTGACGGGACCTATATGCTCCCAGAAGAAAGCCGGCTGGGAATTAGGATCATGAGTGTCAACTTGATCCTAGAGGACCCTACCCAGCCCCTAGTTTGGCGGTCTTCCCTCATTAACCAGGCCCTAGAACAGTTTTATGAGGAGGTGGCCTGGGGGGACTTGGACTACCTGATTATTGACATGCCCCCAGGAACAGGGGATGTGGCCCTAACCACCTACCAAAGGATTCCTTTAGACGGGATTATTATGGTCTCTAGTCCCCAGGACCTGGTGGGGATGATTGTGGAAAAGTCCATTAACATGGCCAAAAAAGTCCAGGTTCCCCTTGTGGGCCTGGTGGAAAATATGAGCTATTTAACCTGCCCCTCTTGCCTGGATGCCATAGAGCTTTTTGGCCCCTCTAAACTTAGGGAAGAGGGAGAAAAGTTTGCCATCGACAACCTGTTAAAGGTCCCCCTAGACCCAGACTTTAGGCAGCGGGTAGACAAGGGCCAGGTGGAGGCCATCCAGGTCAAGGGCCTAGAAGATTTTTGTAGGAAACTGCCAGGGCAAAAATAAACTTTTTAAGGCAAAGACTAAGAAAGGGCAAAGTCTTCTTTAAAGAAGCTTATTTTCTAGAAATTCCCCGCCCTTTCAGGGGAAAATGGTGTACAATAAAAAGACGATAAGAAATGATTAAAGTCAAAGGGCAAAGAAAGGATCCATCATGAAAAAGAGATTGACACGTTCATCAAGTGACCGGTATATTGCAGGGGTTTGTGGAGGAGTGGCTGAATATTTGGGGATAGACTCTACCATTGTTCGGCTGATTTGGATTATTTTTGGGCCAGCAGGTGGCCTAGGCGTGGCTCTTTATATCCTAGCTGCCCTTGTGATTCCTGCAGAGGATTAGTCCCATGAACAAGAGGTTATTTCTCTTATTAGCCTTGATTATGGTCCTGGGCCTGGGGGGTCTTTTTACCCTAAACACCTATGTGGCTTCAGGAGAAGCCCAGGTTCAGGCAGAGGAGGCCCAGCTTCCAGAGCCTAAAGAGGAACCCAAGGAGATCCACATGGTGGCCATGGGGGACTTTATGCTCCACCAGCCCCAGCTAGATGCAGCCAAGACCCCGGAGGGCTATGATTTTTCAGATATTTTTACCCACCTGGGCCCCTATATAGGGGAGGCCGACCTGGCTGCCATTAACCTGGAGACCACCCTCACCGACGGGAGCCAGGGCTATACCTCTTTTCCTGTCTTTTCTTCCCCCAAGGAGGTGGCTGGGGAATTTAAGCGCCAGGGCATTGACCTGGTGGCTACAGCCAATAACCACTGCTATGACAAGGGCCTAAAGGGCCTAGACTACACCCTGGACCAGCTGGAAGAAGAGGGGCTGGTGGCCTTTGGGACTAGCCAGGGGGAAGAAAACCTCCCTGTGATCTACGAGATAGAGGGCATTAAGCTGGGCCTGGCTTCCTACACCTATGGACTTAACGGGTTTGACGCCAGCCTGGCAGCCTCAGAAAGGCCCCAGGCCGTCAACCTTATTGACCGGGAAAAAATCCAGGCCGATGTGGACCAGCTAAAGGACCAGGGGGCAGACCTTGTCCTCCTCTACCTCCATTGGGGGGTGGAATACCAGTCCCAGGCCAGTGAGGACCAAGAGGCCTTGGCCCTAGAGCTTTTTGATATGGGGGTTGACGGGATCTTGGGCTCCCATCCCCATGTGGCCCAAAGGGTGGAAAAACATGTCCTAGGGGACAAGACCCACTATGTGGCCTATTCCATGGGGAACTTTGTCTCCAACCAGCGGAGGGAATATATAGGGGGCAACCCCCGGGTGGAGTCTGGCCTGATGATGGATATGACCATTAAAAAGGACCCAGAGGGCCAGGTGGAGATCACCAAATTTGAACCCCAGGTCCTTTGGGTGGACAAGTTCCAAGACCAGGAGGGCCTCCACTACCAGGTCATCCCTGTTAAGGCCGCCCTAGAGGGGGACATAGACCTACCCAGACTGGACCAGGTCCGGGACCGGCTAGTCCAGGCCCAAGAAAATTTTGATGCCCTTTAAGCCAGGCCTCAAGGAGCTTGTAGCTACTTTAAAGGGATAAAAGACTAAAATAAAATAAGTTTTTTCTAGAAATGTTCTTGACAAGGGATCTTTTTGCTGCTATCATATGTCTAAATTATTTAATTTTCGATGACACGGAGAGTAGTTTTTCAAGAACTTTTACAGAGAAGGCCTTGTTTGCTGAGAGGGCCAAGGGGACGGAAGAAACGAAGAGGACCGTGGAGATTAGGTTGACAAAGGCCCAGCCGAGTATCAGCCTACGGTTAAGATCCCCGTTATAGGATAAGAGATAAGCAGCCTAGCCTGCTTAATTGGAGTGGTACCGTGACAAATAGTCGCCTCTATATAGAGGCGGCTTTTTTTATGAAGACGATTTACAAGTAATGGAGGAAAAAATGAAGAAGATTCTTGCCCTATGTTTAATCATGCTGATGGCCCTAGGCCTGGTAGCTTGTGGTGGAGAAAATAATGCTCCAGCAGAAGAGGCAGATGGCCAAGCTGCTGAGGAAGAAGTGGCCCAGGAAGTGGCAGGAGAAAATGTCCTAGAAAAGGTCAAGGCCTCTGGCAAGCTTGTGGTAGGAACCAGCGCCGACTATCCTCCCTATGAATTTCACGCTATGATTGATGGGGAAGACAAGATTGTTGGCTTTGATATGGATATAGCTGGAGAAATTGCCAAGGACCTAGGGGTAGAGCTAGAAATTGTAGATATGGACTTTGATGCCATCCTATCTGCGGCGTCTACAGGGGTTGTAGACCTGGGCATTGCCGGGATTAACCCAGACCCCACCCGGGATGAAAGTGTAGACTTCTCTGATATTTACTTCCAGTCTGAATACACCTTCTTAACCACTAAGGAAAATGTAGAAAACTTTAAGAGCCTAGAAGATTTAACTGGCCTAGCCATTGGGGTTCAAATGGGATCTGTCCAAGAAGAGCTGGCCAATGAGGCAGTAAAAGATGCCAATGTGGTGGCCCTAGCCAAGGTGACTGAGCTAGTGATGCAGCTACAAACAGGCATGATTGATGGGATTATCCTAGAAGTCCCTGTGGCCCAGTCCTACATGAGCCAAAATGAAGGTCTGGCCCTGGCTGAAGTAGACTTTGCCGATGCCTCTCCAGAAGGGGGCAGTGTGGTTATTGCCAATGAGGGAGAAAAAGAAATCCTAGAAGAAGTTAACAAGACCATTAAACGTCTTCAAGAGGAGGGCAAGATTGAGGCCTTCTATGCCGATGCCGTAGCCCTGTCTGAAGAAGAAATTCAAGCAGAATAAATTTAAGAGGAAAATGAGTTATAAATTCAGAAGAGAAAATAGGTCCCCTGGAAGACTTAAAGAGAGCAAGTGGGGCTGGGAACTTGTAGGGACCCGGGGACAAAAAGAGTCTTGGAGAAGCAGCAGACAAAGGGCCTGGGCCCAAGTATCTGCTGACGGGTCGGCCCGTTAAAGCTAGGATGAGTTAGTTAGAGTGGTAACGTGGCCCTGCCCACCTCTTAAGGAGGTGGGCTTTTATTTTAAGATAGACCAAGGGCCTTAAAAAGGAAGGAGAATATGATGAAGGATGAGTCTAGCAGCTACAGTGGGCTAGAAGAAAATATTTTTTCAAAGGACCCTAAAAAGGGGCCCTCCCACCGTTTTTGGTCCGGCCTTTTACTTCTAGTCTTTATAGGCCTTATCTATCTAGTAAAGGACCCCCTAGTGGGTTTTCTAGGGTCCAGCCTAAGGATCCTAAGTAAGTATTCAGAGTATTTTATTAAGGGGTTAAAATACACCCTGGGCCTGTCTATTATTTCGGTCTTTTTTGGGTCTATCCTAGGGACCCTTCTCTATTTCTTAAGGAGTTCTAAGGTGGTGGTCTTAAAGAAGTTTTCCCTAATTTTTATTGAACTGATCCGGGGGACCCCCCTTATTACCCAGCTGTCCATTGTCTTTTTTGGGTCTGCCCTTATCCTGGACTTTAAGAGCCTGGGCCTGGACCTAGCCATGACTGCCTTTGTCTGTGGGATTATTGCCGTGTCCATTAACTCGGGCGCCTATATTTCTGAGATTATCCGGTCTGGGATCCAGTCGGTCCCCAAGGGGCAGATGGAAGCCGGCCGGTCCCTGGGCCTTAGCCACAGGATGACCATGAGGGAGATTATCCTTCCCCAGGCCATCCGGAATATCCTGCCTGCCCTGGGCAATGAATTTATTGCCCTAACCAAGGAAACGGCCATTGTCTCTTCTATAGGGGTTATGGATATTATGTATAATGTCAATGTGGTCAGGGGGTCCTCCTTTAAACCCATGGAACCCCTGATGATTGCTGCTGTTATGTATTTTGTGCTTACCTTTGGCTTGTCCAAGCTGGTAAACCTGTTGGAAAGGAGATTAAAGACCCATGATTAAGGTCCGTGGTTTGAAGAAGTCTTTTGGGGACAAAAAGGTCCTTAAGGGGATTGATGTGGATGTGGCCAAGGGGGAGGTTTTAACGGTAGTGGGCCCCTCTGGGTCCGGCAAGTCCACCTTCCTGCGCTGTCTTAACCTTTTAGAAACAGCGGATGAGGGCCAGATCTACCTAGATGGCCACCCCATTGTGGGACCTGGTATAGACAAGGACAAGGTCCGGACCAAGATGGGCATGGTCTTCCAGTCCTTTAACCTCTTTCCCCATATGACCGTCCTAGATAACATTACCCTAAGCCCCAGACTTAGGTTAAAGATGCCCAAGGCCCAGGCCGAGGCCAAGGCCCACCAGCTTTTAAAGAAGATGGGCCTAGAAGAAAAGGCCGGGGCCTATCCCCCCTCCCTGTCTGGGGGCCAACAGCAAAGGGTGGCCATTGCCCGGGCCCTGGCCATGGAGCCCGAGGTCATGCTCTTTGACGAGGCCACCTCAGCCCTGGACCCAGAGATGGTAGGAGACGTCCTAAGGGTTATGATGGACCTGGCCCAGGAGGGGATGACCATGGTGGTGGTCACCCATGAAATGGGCTTTGCCCGGGAGGTCTCTGACCAGATCCTCTTTATGGACCAGGGCCTGGTGGCCGACCAGGGATCTCCAGACTATATTTTTAGTGACCAGGCCAACCCCCGGGCCAAGGAATTTTTTAATAAGGTCTTAATTTAGGGAAGAACCGGCAAGAGGGCCGGTTCTTTTCTTGATTAGGGCCAAGTTTTGACATAGAATAAAAGAAGGAAGGGCTTATTAAAAGCTTACACAAAGTTTACATAGAAAAAACATAAGCCAAGGCTGTCTTTGTTAAACTAGATGAAGAGGTGGATTTAGTGATTTGTGGAGTAATTGATATTGGTTCAAATACCATACGCCTGTCAGTCTATAAGGTGGTGGGGGATAGCGTTAAGAATCTTTTTAGCGAAAAGACCACCGCCAGCCTGGCAGACTTTAGAAAGAAGAAAGTTTTAACAGAACAAGGGATCAGCCGGCTGGTCTATGTCCTGTCTAAGCTCCAGGCCCTGGTAGACAACTTTGATGATATTGAAGTGGTCTACCCCTTTGCCACGGCCAGTTTAAGAAACATATCCAATACAGAGGAGGTCCTAGGCCGGGTCAAAGAGGAACTGGGCATGGAGATCGAGGTCCTATCGGCCCAGGAAGAGGCCCGGCTGTCCTTTATTGGGGCGGCGGCCAATATAGAGGCGGTCTCTTCTGGGGTCTTAACAGATATTGGTGGGGGGTCCACAGAAGTGGTCCTTTTTGATGGGGGTCAGATTAAGGAGTCTGCCTCCCTGGACCTGGGGTCCCTATCCAGCTACCGCCAGTATGCCCGGGACCTCTTTTTGACTAATGAGGAAAGAAAGGTCATGGACTGCCGGTTAGAGGACCTCCTCTACAAGCAGGACCTGGACCGGGGCTACTATGACCTTACCTGTGCCGTAGGGGGGTCTGCCCGGGCCACCCTGGCCCTTTATAACGACTTCTATGGGGAGCATCCCTCTAACCAGCTTATGGATATTGACGATTTAAAAATCCTGAGGCAAACGGTGTTAGACATGCCCCACCAGGACAAGATGGACCTGATCCTAAAGACCAAACCCGACCGGATCCACACCCTAATTCCTGGGATGGTGATCCTTTATCGCATCGCTAAATATTTCCACACAGAGCAAATCTCCGTGTCTATGACCGGTGTTCGAGAAGGTTATATCTATAGTAGAGTATTGGGGAGGGGAAAATAATGGAAGACCTAGACATTTCCTTTACGCAGAACCGTGAGCTAAGCTGGCTAAAATTTAATGAGAGGGTCCTGGAAGAGGCCCAAGACACCAATGTCCCCCTGTTAGAAAGAATGAAGTTTTTTTCAATCTTTGATTCCAACTATGATGAGTTTTTCATGGTCCGGGTGGGGTCTCTAACAGACCTAGCCATGCTAAAGGGAAAAGCTGTAGACAACAAGTCCCTAATGGATCCAGACCAGCAATTAGATGCCGTTATGGAAGAGTCCAGGCGGCTTTTTCAAAAGAAAGACCATATTTATGAGGAGTTAAAGGACGAATTTAAGACCCATGGCTATAGCTTTGCCAGCTATGAGGAGCTAAGCGAGTCTGAAAGGCATCTGGTTAAGAGGTATTTTGAGTCCATTGTCATGCCCATCTTAAGCTTTCAAATTGTGGACCTGGTCCACCCCTTCCCCCACATTCCCAACCTAGCCGTAGGGGTCCTGTGCACCCTAAGGAGTAAGAAGGGGGAGATTAAAAAGGGCTATGTCCAGGTACCGGAAAGATTAAACCGTTACCTAGAGGTGGCTGGCCGGAAGATTATCCTCCTAGAGGAAGTCATCAAGGCCATGAGCCCCCAAATTTTTGACAACTATGAGGTGGAAGAAACCTACACCATCTCCGTGACCCGAAATGCCGATATAGACTTTGATGATGAAGAGCTGGTGGAGCTGGCTGAAGACTACCGGTCCCATATGAAAAAGCTCCTTAAGAAGAGAAAGCGTCTCCAACCCGTCCGTCTAGAAATAGATAGGGAGCCCTCTAAGGAAGTTAAGAGCTTTCTTTTAGGCCACCTAGGCCTAAAGGAAAACCGAATTTTTGTGGTCCGGTCCCCCTTTAGGCTGGGCTATATCTTTAGTCTTATAGAAAGCTTCCCGGAAGACTTTCAAAAGGCCCATACAGACAAACCCTTCTCCCCCCAAGTGCCAGCCATGGTGGACCCCCAAAAACCCGTCATGGGCCAGGCCCTAAAAAAGGACCTCCTCCTGTCCTACCCCTATGAGTCCATGGACCCCATTATCCGTCTGTTAAGGGAGGCAGCCGAAGCCCCAGAAGTGGTTTCTGTCAAGATCACCCTCTACCGGATTGCCAAGGACAGCCAGATTGCCAGGGAACTTATCCGGGCAGCTGAAAATGGCAAAGAAGTGGTGGTCCTCATGGAACTTAGGGCCCGGTTTGACGAGGAAAATAACATTATTTGGTCCTCCCGGCTAGAAGAAGCCGGCTGCCGGGTCATCTATGGCCACAAGAACTTTAAGTGCCACTCCAAGGTCCTTTTGATTACCCGGATGACCGACCAGCAAGAGGTCAACTATATTACCCAGGTGGCTACCGGAAACTACAACGAAAAGACCGCCAAACTCTACACAGACTTTTCCTTTATCACCGCCGATATGGCCATTGGCCAAGACGCCGTCAAGCTCTTTGATGACTTTTTAAAGGGCAAGATCAACGGGTCCTACAAGGAACTCATGGTCTCTCCCCAGTCCATGCAGGAGGGCCTAGACAAGTTAATAGACCAAGAGATTGCCAAGGGGAAGGAGGGCTACATCCGCCTAAAGATGAATTCCATCTCCGACAGGATCCTTATAGACCGGCTATCTGAGGCCTCCAATGCCGGTGTTAAGATTGACATGATGGTCCGGGGGATCTGCTGTATTATTCCGGGCATCAAGGAGAGGACAGAAAACCTCCGGGTCTTCTCTGTGGTGGGCCGGTTCTTGGAACACCACCGGATCTACCAGTTTGGCCGGGGGGAGGAGGCCAAGATCTATATTTCCTCTGCAGACTTTATGACCCGGAATATCCGTAAGCGGGTAGAGGTGGCCTGCCCCATCTATGCCCAAGAGGTCAGGGACAAGATCCTCCACTATTTGGACACCATGTTTGCTGACGATGTCAAGATCCGCCAGCTCCAGCCCAACAAGGAATACACCAAGTTAGAAAATAAAAACAACCTTATAGGCCAAGAAGAGCTCATGAAGGATGCCATTAAAAAGGCCCAGGCCCAGAAAAAACCAAAAGAAGACAAGAAAAAAGAGGCCAAGGCCGAAAAAAATCTCCAGGAGAAAAAACCAGAGCCTAAGGGCCTTTGGCAAAGAATCATGGCCTTTTTTGGCCGGGCCTAAGGGATTTTCCCTAGTTTAGGCTAAAAAAGACAGGTCCCCCTAGTTGGGGGACCTTTTTTGTGGGGTCTTTAGGTAAAAAAAGAGCCCCTGGCTGGCCAGAGGACTTTTTAGATAAGGAATTTACTTTTTAAATTTTCCCAGTAGCTTTGGTCGGAGACCACCAGCTTGTTGATTTTCTTACTGGCCAGGCGGAGGTTAATCCGTTGGAGCTGGCTGTAGGCATACTCGTTGCCGTCTACCACCAGGAGGGTGGAGTTGGTGTATCTTTTTTCAGGGACTAGGGAAATAATCAGCTGGCCCGGGACAATAATGGAGTTATTAAGGGACCGGTAGGCCTGGTTTAGGATGGGGGCCATGGGGGTTAGACAGAGGACCTCTAGCTTGGGGTAGATAAGGGCCCCACCCAGGGACAGGCTGTAGCCCGTAGATCCAGCGGCGGTAGAGACCATCATCCCATCGCCAGAAAACTTTTCCACATGGGAGTGGTCTATAAAGACATTGAGGTGGATGACCTTAGAATTTTTGGCCTTGACCACCACTTCATTGACAGCGTGGACAAAATACCGGCGTTTTTTGGTAAAGATCTCTGCCCCAATGAGGCTTAGGGGGTCAAGGGTGTAGTCTCCCTTTTTATAGGCCTCGATAAATTCATCTAGGGCTTGGGGGGAGATCTCTTGAAAAAAACCCAGGGTCCCTGTGTTGACCCCCACAATAGGAATTTCTGAAAACTTGGACCGGTTGACTGCCTTAATAAAGGCCCCGTCCCCGCCAACGGTAATGGTGAGTTCTGCTTGGTTGGAGAGTTTTGTGGTAGGGCTAAAGCCGGCCTGGCGGAGTTTTTTAATTAAGTCTTTGGTGGTTTTCCGACTTTCAAAATTGGAATTTGATATAATATTTATAATTCTTTCTGACATGGGTCCTCCTTGCATCCTATGGGCCTATACAGGCCAGCCTAGCCTAATTAAGTTAAGTATATCACAAGGATGACCAATGTAAAACTGGAAATTTTAAAGAAGGGAGGGGGTAAAAAGATGGATGACGACTTTATCTTTAGGATAGGGGCCAAGGGAGAGGTCCGGGCCCTCTTAAAAAAAGAGGGCCTATCGGGGACCCAGATTCGGCGGGCCCTGGCCCAGGGCCGGCTAAAAAAAGGGGGCCGCCCCCTAAAAAAGGGAGAGGTCCTTGGGCCGGGAGACCAGGTCCAGCTGATTTTTGAGGAGGAGGACCTGCCTGTGGCTGTGGATCCCTTTGACCAAAAGATCATCTACGAGGACCAGGACCTTTTAGTTTTAAATAAGGCGGCAGGCCTGGCGAGTATGCCCTGCGCCATGTATCCTAGGGGGACCCTGGCAGGTCAGGTGGCGGGCTACTTCAAAGAGAGGGGCCTTAAACGGAAGGTCCGCCTGGTGGGCCGGCTGGACAAGGAGACCACAGGCCTTGTGGCAGTGGCAAAAAACCCCTATATCCACAATCTTTTGGACCGGTCCCACACCCGGAAGAAGACCTACCTGGCCCTGGTCCAGGGGGCCCTAGACAGGGATTATGACCTGGATTTGCCCATAGGTCCAGGAGAGGATAGTCTGGTTCGCCGGGTGGTCCCAGGGGGCCAGGAGGCCATCACCCACATCCGACCTCTTTTGGTGGGGGAGGCCTTTTCCCTGGTTAAAATTTATTTAGAAACGGGCCGGACCCACCAAATCCGGGCCCACTTGACCCACCTGGGCCACCCCCTTTTAGGGGACGACCTCTATGGGGGGTCTAAGGAAAAAATAAGCCGGGTGGCCCTCCATGTGGCCTCTCTATCCCTCTACCAGCCTAGGTTAGGAAGGGACCTCAGCTTTTTTGCCCCCCTGCCCCAGGATATGGATGGTCTGGTTGGGGTCTTGAAAAAAGAGACCAAATAGCCTATAATAATAAATAAGCACTAAGGGTTTTTCTCTACTTAGTTCGATTATCTTCGAATAATTTAACCTACACATTAGATATGGGTTGTCTGGAAATTCAGCCTCGGATAACAGGCCGTCCTTGAGCGGAAGTTAGATGTTGCTGGTAGGATACCCACCTTCATATACGAGGGTAAAAATTAGTAGAAGACCGGCTAGGTGGAGTAACCATATATTAAAAAAAAGAAGCTAGGTCACTAGCTTCTTTTTTATGGCCTAATTTAAGACCTAGCCCCGGCCTTCCTTGACCACAAAGACGTGGGCAGAGGTCATTTGGGCCACCTTGTCAGAGACAGAGCCCAGTTGAGTCCGGGAGAAGGCACCCAAACCCCGGTTACCTAGGATAATCAGGTCTGCCTCTAATTCTTGGGCCGTCTCTACAATGACCTGGGCAGGTTTTCCCTCCTTAAATAGGAAGGAGACGGAGTCTGTGTCCTTAAAGAGTGTCTTGGCCTTATCTAGGGCCTCCTTAAAGAAATCTTCGGTGACCTGGTTAATTTCACGGGCAAAGCTGTAGTTGCTGGTGAAGTGGCCCAGGCCAGGAGAGACGGTTAGGACAGTGATTTGGCAAGAAAAGGCCTCTTGGAAGGTCTTGGCTACTTCTAGAATGTACTTGGACTCCTTGGAACCATCAATGGCGACTAAAATATTTTTCATCTTAAGACACCTCCTAGATATTAAGATAACTTTGGACAGAAAGCTTAGGGACTTACTGGGCTTCTTCTTCTAGGTCCTTAACCACTAAAACGGACCGCTGGCTGTGGTTGATGACCTTGTTGGACACAGATCCTAAGAGGGTTCTGGAGAAGGCCCCAAGGCCCCGGTTCCCTAGGACAATCAGGTCCACATCATGGTCGTTGGAAAAGTCGATAATTTCTTTGCCAGCAGACCCAAGGGCATAGTAGGTTTCCACATTCCCATCATAGGCCACTTGTTTTTTAGCCTCGTCTAAAAGGACCTTGGCCCTTTCTTCGTTGGCCTTTAGGACCTCGGGCCCATAGGGAAAGACCATGGGGTAGTGTTCATAATAGGCAGCCTCAGGGACAACGGTTAAAATATAGAGCTTGGCTTGGTTTTGTTTGGCAAGGTCTACAGCGGTCTCTATGGCCTTACTGGCCAGCTTAGACCCATCTGTTGCCACTAAAATTTTCTTTAGCATACAATCCCTCCTCTTATTTTTTATATACCCTGCCAGGGGGGGCCTATTCTAAAGGGAGGAAATAAATCTTGAAAATTAGGCCAGGGCCCCTAAAAGAAGGCCTAAAATTGACATATTTAGAAGACTTTGCTATAATTTAAGTCTATAAATAAGGGAAGCTGGGTGCAAGTCCCACACGGTCTCGCCACTGTAATAGCCGAGTCTGTCCAAGATGCCAGTAAAACTAGGGAGGCAGGATCAGATGAGGACGCTTAAGTCAGGATATCTTTAGAAATTTTAGTTCTACGATGTATAGACTAAGTTTATGTTAAAGCCTTTAGCCTGTGCAGCCTGCACGGGCTTTTTTATTGGAAGACCCTTTAGGCGAGATTCCCCTGGTGGCCTAGAAGACCTCCAGGGTTTAGACCCCTTAAGGGAAGGGGTATGAAAGAGTTAAGGGCCTCCGCTAAGGGAGGCCTAGGAAGGAAAATAGAAGTGGAGAAAAAAATGAGAAAAAACTTTAGTTTATTGGCCCTTGTCCTGCTCTTGGCCTTTGCTACGGCCTGTGAACCTATAAATTCTGATGAGGCAGAGGGGAAAAATACAGAAAATAGCCTAGCCCTCCAAGACCAAGACCCGGTGGAAGAGATGACGGGTTTAGAGGTCCTTGCAGAAGAGGACTTTCAGTATTCAAAGTCCTTAAAAATAAAGAGACTAGCAGAAGACTATATCTATGTAGATATGGTAGATGGGGCCGAAAGGGTCCTTTTAGTGCCCAAGGACAAGGACTTTTTAGACCTGGAGGAGGAGGATTTAAGGCAGATCCATTATCCTGTGGAAAACATAGGGGTCCTATCCACCACCCATGTGGCCCTTTTTCGGGCCATTGGCCAGCTAGATAAGATTGCCTTTGTCAACTATGAGCCTGAGACCTGGTATATTGACGGGGTGGTAGACCGGATGGAATCTGGCGAGATTGATTTTGTAGGTAACTACTATGACCTAGACTATGAAAGGATCCAAGAAGACAACCCTGACCTGGTTTTAAGGAGTAGTTTTGTAGGGGAAGAAGAAGAAAAACTCAACCTTAAATTAGATGACCTGGGTATTCCTAACATGGGGATTTCCCAATATGTGGAAGAGGACCCCCGGGGCCGGATTGAGTGGGTCAAACTCATAGGCATCCTCGTGGGGGCCCAAGAAGAGGCCCAGGCCTATTTAGAGGACCAGTATGCCCGGATTGATAAGGTGGTAGAAGAAAGCAAGGCCCTAGAAAAAAGCCCCACCATTGCCAGCTTTAGGGTAGGGGAAGATGGGACCAGCGTCAAGCGAAGCGGGGACTATTCCATTAAGATGTTTGAACTGGCTGGAGGGACCTATGGCCTAGCCGGCCTTGTAGAAGAAGGGACCGGGGCCTATAAGATTACTCCAGAAGAATTTTACGCCCAGGCCCAGGACATGGATATTCTCATCCATGAAAATATGGGGACCTTTATTGAAACAAAAGACCAGCTCCTCCAATACGGGGACTATTTAGGGGACCTGAAGGCCCTTAAGGAGGGAAGGGTCTATGCCACCAAGGAAAATTACTGGCAAGAAATGGACAAGACCGCTGAAATGATCGAAGACCTACACGCCATCATAAAGGGAGAGGCCACAGGTGACCTCTACTTCTACCAAGAAGTCAAGTGATGCCATGACCAAGACAAGCCATATAAAAAGAAACCCCAAGAAAGGCTACACCCTAGCCTTTCTTTTCCTACTTAGCCTTTTAGGGGGCCTGGTCCTCTTAAACCTGGTTTCTGGGTCTGTGGACCTGGGCTTGGGGGACCTCTATGAGGTCCTGTTTCAGGGTAGGGCCCTAAGTAGGCTAGAATATAATGTCCTCTATAAGATTAGGCTGCCTAGGATCATTAGCGCCATCCTCTTTGGCATGGCCCTATCGGTGTCAGGTTTTTTGCTCCAGACCTTTTTTAGGAACCCCATTGTAGGCCCCTCGGTCCTGGGAATTACCTCTGGGGCCAGGCTCTTTGTGGGCCTGATTATTCTGGGCAACTTTGGCCTGGGCCTCCAGGTCCAGTCCCTGGGCCTTTTCTTTGTCTTTTCCATGGTGGGCAGCCTCTTGGCCATGGTCCTGGTTTTGATCTTTGCCAAGCGGTCCAAGTCCCTGTCTACCCTGGTGGTCATAGGGATTATGATCGGCTATATCGCCACGGCCATAACTAATTTTATGATGACCTTTTCTGATGAACACAAGATAGCAGGCCTCACCATGTGGGGGTTGGGGTCCTTTTCTGGGGTCAACTGGGACATGATTAGGGTCTCACTTATCATTATTATTCCTTCTATTATTATGACCTTTTTAAGCGCCAAGTCCCTCCAGGCCTTTTTACTGGGAGAATCCTATGCCATGACCATGGGCCTGGACATTAAAAAGTTCAGGTTCCGGCTGATTATCCTCTCCTCCTGTTTGACAGCCTGTGTGACGGCCTTTGCCGGTCCCATTTCCTTTGTGGGCATTGCCGTGCCCCATATAAGCCGGATCCTCTTTAAAAGTGCCAACCCCAAGATCCTGGTGCCAGCCATCTGCTTAACCGGGGCCAACTTTTGCCTCCTATCAGACTACCTGGCCAGGACCCTCTTTGCCCCTATAGAACTTAACATTAGTGTGATTACCTCCCTGATTGGGGCCCCCATTGTGATCTACCTTATGACAAGGAGGACAAGATGACCCAGCAAATAGGAAGCCAAGATTTAAAAATAGGTTATGGGGACCATGTGGTCCTAGAAGATATTAATTTCCAGCTAGAAAGGGGGCAAATCCTCTGCCTCATGGGGCCCAACGGGTCTGGCAAGTCTACCCTTATTAAGACCCTTATCCACCAGCAAAAAAAGCTGGGGGGCAAGATCTACCTGGAAGAAAAAGAGATGGAGAGCCTTAAGAATATAGAAAGGGCCAGCAAGATGAGTGCAGTCCTTACGGAAAGACTGAGCCTAGACTTGATGACGGCAGAAGAAATTGTCGCCACAGGCCGCTTTCCCTACACCAACTTTCTAGGCAAGCTAGAAGAAGAGGACTTCCAGGCCATAGACCAGGCCCTAGACATGGTCAAGGCCCAGGCCATTAAGGACCGGCCCTTTTCCCAGCTATCAGACGGGCAAAAGCAGCGGATCATGCTGGCCCGGGCCATCTGCCAAGGGGCGGATATCATGATCTTAGACGAGCCCACCTCCTTTTTGGACGTCCGCTATAAGATTGAAATCCTGGGTATTTTAAAGAACCTGTCTAGGCAGATGAACAAGACCCTTATCCTCTCCCTGCATGAAATTGACCTGATTTCTAAAATTGCCGACCAGGTCCTACAGATTAATGGGGACCAGACCTATAGCTACGGTTCTCCAGACCAGGTCCTAAAGGACCAGGCCATTAAGGCGGCCTTTAGTATTAAGGAGGGGTCCTATTCCAGCCTCTTAGGCAATATTGAGCTTGAGGCTCCCAAGGGGGAGGCCAAGGTCTTTGTTGTGGGGGGCTGTGGCAGGGGGATCAAGACCTATAGGCGGTTAAACAAGGAGGGGGTGGCCTTTTATGCCGGCATCCTCTTTGAAAATGACCTGGACCTGGCTGTAGCTAGACCCCTGGCTAAAAAGACCCTGGTTGAAAAGGCCTTTAGGGACATTTCCCAGGACACCATCCAAAGGGCCAAGGACCTAATAGACCAGGTGGACTATGTCCTAGATGTAGGGGCCGATTTTGTCGGGGCCAATAGGGGCAACCAGGCCCTCTTAGACTATAGCCTAAAAAAAGCCAAGAAGCTGATCTTCTTAAAAGAGAGACCGGGCTATGGGGCCTCCTCCTCTTACCAGCTAGAGGACCTTTTGTAGCTAGACCTTTTTTAAAAAATCCCTGCCAGGTCCAGGGTCTGGCTAGGCCGGGTCCTGGACAGGCCCCAAAATAAAGATTCTTTCAGAAAAAAGCCCCTTGACTAAAGGGGATAAAAGGTCTAAAATGCTTTCTAGCAGTGGGCTTTGCCTACAAAATGCAAGAGTGAGATATAACTCCATTAATCGAGGCCTATGGAGGGTAAAAGATGAAGGTTAAACATTTTATCGAGCCGAACGACTTGGCTTTAAATGAATATGAAGAAATTTTTAGACTAGCAGATAATATTCTTATCCAGCCGGAAGCCTATTTAAGCCGGTGTCAAGGAAAGATATTAGCTAGTCTTTTTTTTGAACCGTCAACCCGGACCCGGATCTCCTTTGAGACGGCCATGTTACGGCTGGGAGGCCAGGTTATCTCTGTGACTGACCCCAAGGTCTCTTCAGTAGCCAAGGGGGAATCTCTGGCAGATACCCTGAGGATCCTGGAGGGCTATGCTGATATTTGTGCCATGCGCCACCCTGAAAACTTTACCCCCCACCAGGTGGCCCCCTATCTTAGCCAGATGAACCTCATCAATGCAGGGGACGGGTCCAACGCCCACCCCACCCAAACCCTGGCCGACATCCTGACCATTCGGGAGGCCAAGGGAGGCCTAGAGGGCTTAAAAATTGGTTTTTGTGGGGACCTTAAGTATGGCCGGACGGTCCATTCCCTCTTTAAATTTATGGAGCAAATGGAGGGCAACAGCTTTTATCTTATCTCTCCAGAGGCCCTGGCCCTGGCCCCCTCCTTTTATGACTATGTGGACCCCGGCCGGGTTCAAGTCGTAGGCGAACTGGCTGAGTGTATTGGGGACCTGGATGTCCTCTATATGACCCGGATCCAGAAGGAGCGTTTTGAAGACCCCAGGGAGGCCGAGGCCCTAAGGGGGTCCTATCTCTTAGACACAGAAAAAATGAAGCTGGCCAAGAAGGACCTGGCTGTCCTCCACCCCCTTCCCCGGGTGGATGAGATTAGCCAGGAGGTGGATGATGACCCCCGGGCCCTGTATTTTAGGCAGGCTAAACTGGGGATGGTGGGCCGGATGGCCCTTATAACCTATCTCTTGGAGGCCAAGGACGGAGGTAAAAGATGATTGAGATTTTAGACAAGAAACAACTTTCCCCCAGCTACTTTCTTTTAAAGACGGACATTGCCCAGCCCAGCCTGCCAGGCCAATTTTACATGCTGGGATCTGACGATAAGAGCAAGCTTTTAGGCCGGCCCATTTCTGTCTTTGACTACGATAAAAAGACCACTAGCTTTCTGGTGGCCCAGGTGGGGGAGGGGACTAAAAACCTGGCCCAGCTAGAGGTGGGAGACCAGATCCAAGGGTCTGGCCCCTATGGCAACGGCTTTCCCCAGATTCTTAACCGGAAGATAGGCCTGGTAGGTGGGGGGACCGGGGTGGCCCCCTTCCACTTCCTGGCCCGGCGGTATGGGGACCGGGAGGACATGGATTTTACCCTCTACCTGGGCTTTAATGAGGACCAGGGCCTAGAGGACCTCTTTTCTGGCCTGGCCTCCCCTGTCCACTTTAAGTATGGGGGCCTAATCACCGATAGTGTAGACTTTGACGGCCTAGATATGTTCTTTACCTGTGGCCCCCGGCCCATGATGGAGGCGGTCCAAAGGGAGGGCAAAAAACGAGACAAGCATGTGTATTTGAGCCTAGAAACCCGGATGGGTTGTGGTTTTGGGGCCTGCCTATCCTGCTCCATTAGGACCAAGCAGGGCCGCAAGAAGGTCTGTTTAGATGGACCGGTATTTTCAGGAGACTTGCTAATATGGGAAAACTAAGCTGCCAGATAGGGGACCTTTCCCTAAAAAACCCCCTGATTATGGCCTCAGGGACCTACGGTTTTGGAGAGATCTATAGTAAATTTTATGACCCCAGCCTGGTGGGAGGGATCTCCTCCAAGGGCTTGACCTACCCTCCCAAGGAGGGCAATGAAGGTATCCGGATTTGGGAGACCCCCTCAGGGATTATGAACAGTATTGGCCTGGAAAACCCTGGTCTAAAGACCTTTATCCAGGAGATCTATCCCCAGATGCGAAAGCTAGATACAGCCCTGATCTTAAACCTAGGGGGCAACTGCATGGAAGACTACCTGGAAGGGGTAGCGCTCTTAAATGACCTGGATATCGACATCCTAGAGCTTAATATCTCCTGTCCCAACGTCAAGGAGGGGGGCCTGGCCTTTGGTCTTAAGGCCGAGTCTGCCAGGGCCATTACCCAGGAGGTGGTCCAGATTTCCAGGCACCCGGTCATGGTCAAGCTTAGTCCCAACGGAGACTCGGTGGCCGACCTGGCCCAGGCCTGCCAGGAGGCAGGGGCTGCCGCCCTTAGCCTGGTAAACACCTTCCAGGCCATGGCCATTGATGTGGATAAGAGGCAGGCGGTTTTTGACAATATCTACGCCGGGTTGTCTGGGCCAGCCATCTACCCCATTGCCCTTAGGATGGTCCACCAGGTGGTCCAGGCCGTGGACATTCCCGTGGTGGGCATAGGGGGTGTGTCTTCAGCCAGAGACGTTTTAGGGATGATTATGGCTGGGGCCCAGGCTGTTCAAATAGGGACAGGCAACCTGGTGAGGCCTGGGCTGGTTCCTGAAATTTTAAGGGACCTGGAGGCCTATATGGACCGGGAAGGCTTGACATCGCTTGATGAAATTAGAGGAATCCTTTAGGAGGCAGGCATGACTTTATATATACAGTTAGAAAATGGAGCCATCTTCCAGGGCCAGGCCCTGGGCTATTTTGACAAGGCAGTGGTAGGGGACCTGGTGGTCTACCAGGGCATGACCGGCTACGACAAGGCCATGACAGACCCAGCCAACCAGGGGAAGATCCTGGTTATGGCCTATCCCCAGGTAGGGGCCTATGGTCTAAATATGGAAGACAAGGAAAGCAGCCGGCCCCAGGTCCAGGGGCTGATTATGCGCCAGGTGTCAGACCACCCCAGCCACTTTATGTGTGAAATGAACCTCCACCACTTCTTGACCTATTACAAGACCCCAGCTGTGGCAGGGGTAGACACCCGGAGCCTGGTCAAGCTCCTTAGGGAGGAGGGCCCCCTTAGGGGGGTTATCACCTCCAGGCTTTTAACCTCCAGCAAGCTGGCAAGGCTTTTGGAAAAAAAGGGTCCCCTAGAGGAAAGACAGACCCTAGAAAAAATAGGAGGAGAGGGTCTAAGACTGGGGATCTGGGACCTGGGCCTTAAAAAGTCCAGCCTGGCCTACTTTAAAGAGAAGGGCTATGAACTTTTCCTTATTCCCCCCACCTACACGGCAGAGGAGGTTTTGGACCTGGACCTAGACGGGCTCTTTATGTCCTCTGGCCCCTACAGTCCTAAAAAAGACCGGAGCCAGGAGATAAAAAAACTCCTAGGCCGGCTCCCCCTTTGTGGGGTGGGCCTGGGGGCCCAGGAACTGGCCCTAAGCCTAGAGAGCAGGCTGGAAAAAATGGGAGCCGGGGTCTATTCCCCCTCCTATCCCATAAGAGACCTAGCTTCTGGCCAAATCCACCAGGTCAACTTAAATGCCCAGTGGGCCATTAGGGACCTGGGGCCAGGCCTAGAGGCCCTCTTTGAATCCGTAGAAGGGGGCTGGGTCCAAGGTTTTTCTAAGGACCATGGGGACCTTTTAGGATTGGTCTTTGATCCCCTGGGCCAACCGGGTAGCGGAGCCCTAGGGAGTCTACTGGATACATGGTTAGAAAGGGTGGAAGCAAGACATGACAATAAAAGATAAGAAAAAAAAAGTCCTGGTTATTGGGTCTGGCCCCATTGTCATTGGGCAAGCGGCAGAATTTGACTATTCTGGAACCCAGGCCTGTGAATCCCTAAGGGAAGAAGGCATAGAGGTGGTCCTCATCAATTCCAACCCGGCCACCATTATGACGGACCCAGAAATAGCCGACCATATTTATATCGAGCCCATCACCCTGCCTGTGGTGGAAAAAATCATCGCCAAGGAAAGACCCCAGGGGGTTCTTGTGGGCATGGGGGGCCAAACAGGCATCAACATGGCCATGGACCTAGAGCGGGCTGGGATTTTTGAAAAATATAAGGTCCAGGTCCTGGGCACCTCCATGGCCTCCATAGAAAAGGGAGAAAACCGGGAGCAGTTCCGGGAACTTATGCTAGAAATTGGCGAGCCCATTATTGAGTCCAGGACCGTGTCCAAGGTCCAAGAGGCCCTAGACTATGCCAAGGGTCTGGGTTACCCAGTGGTGGTCCGGCCCGCCTTTACCCTGGGGGGAGCCGGGGGTGGCATGGCCAAGGGCCCCCAAGAGTTGGCAGAGATTGCAGGCTATGGCCTCCAGCTGTCCCCCGTCCACCAGGTCCTTATAGAAAAATCCATTGCCGGCTGGAAGGAAATAGAATACGAAATTATCAGGGACAGCAAGGGGACCTGTATCACCGTATGTAATATGGAAAACATCGACCCGGTAGGGGTCCACACCGGGGACTCCATGGTGGTGGCCCCCTCCCAAACCCTAAGGGACGCCGAGCACCAAATGCTCCGCCAGTCTGCCTTTAGGATTGCCGAGGCCGTAGGCATCCAGGGGGGCTGTAACGTCCAGTTTGCCCTAGACCCCATGAGCCTAGACTATGCGGTCATTGAAATTAACCCCCGGGTGTCCCGGTCCTCTGCCCTGGCCTCCAAGGCCACCGGCTACCCCATTGCCAGAATCTCCGCCAAGATCGCCCTGGGCATGTCCTTAGATGAGATTAGCCACCCCCTTACAGGGGACAGATCCTGCGCCTTTGAACCGGCCCTAGACTATGTGGTGGTTAAATTCCCCAAGTGGCCCTTTGACAAGTTCTATAATGCAGACCGGCACCTGGGGACCAAGATGATGGCCACAGGGGAAGTTATGGCCATAGGGACCAGCCTGGAAATGGCCCTTTTAAAGGGGCTTAGGTCCTTGGAAATCAATGCCTTTGGCCTCTACAAGCAGGAGATCGAAGACATGAGCCTGGAAGATATTAAGGCCCATATTTCTGTCCCCAATGATGAAAGGCTCTTCTACCTAGGTGCCCTGATCCGGGCCGGCTACGACCTGAACTTCCTCTCCCGGCATACGGGCATGGACATGTACTTCCTCCAAGTCTTTAAGGATATCGCCGAAAATGAAAACCGCCTTTTGGGCATGGGCGAAGAAGACCTAACCGGCGACCTGATCCGAGATTTAAAGATCCGGGGCTATAGCGACCAGGGCATGGCTGAGCTCTTGGGAGCCGACCCCCTCTTTGTGGAAGAATACCGGAAACTCTACAAGATCCAGGCCCGCTACCGGCAGGTAGACGGGGGCCGGGGCAGCCTAGATGTCAAGAGCCCCTACTACTATTCCTCCTATGAGGGGGAAGAAGAGGACCGGCCCTCTAAGAAGGATAAGGTTCTTGTCCTGGGCTCTGGCCCCATCCGGATTGGCCAGGGGATTGAGTTTGACTACTCCTCCATCCACTGCATTAAGACCCTAAAAAAATTGGGCTATGAGTCCATCCTCATTAACAACAATCCTGAAACCGTGTCCACAGACATCGGCATTGCCGACAAGCTCTATTTTGAGCCCCTGACTGTGGAAGATGTCATCAATGTGATAGAAAAGGAAGACCCCCAAGGGATCATCCTCCAATTTGGGGGCCAAACAGCCATCAAGCTGGCCAAGGAGCTAGACAGGCGAGAGCTCACCATCCTAGGGACCTCCCCTGAGAGTATCGACCGGGCAGAAGACCGGGAAAAATTTGATGCCCTCCTAGAAAAACTCAACATCCTCCGGCCCCAGGGCAAGGGGGTCTACAGCCTGGAAGAAGGTCTAGACTTTGCCCAAGGCCTTTACCCGGTCCTAGTCCGTCCCTCCTATGTCCTAGGGGGCCAGGGCATGGAAATTTGCTATGGCCAGGAGGACCTGACCTACTATCTCAAGGAGGCCTTTAAGAGAGACAAGGACAACCCCGTTTTAATTGACCAATATATCCAGGGCATGGAAGTGGAAGTAGACGCCATCTCTGACGGGAAAGATGTCTTTATCCCTGGAATTATGGAACACTTGGAAAGGGCTGGGGTCCACAGTGGGGACTCCATTAGTATCTATCCTGCCGGGAAATTGTCCCAGGCCATGGAAGAGGCCATCCTAGATGAGACCAAGAAACTGGCCCTGGACCTGGGGATTATAGGCATGCTAAATATCCAATATATCGTCAAGGACGACCAGCTCTATATTATAGAAGTCAACCCCCGGTCCTCCAGGACCGTTCCCTTCCTGTCCAAGGTCACCGGCATCAACATTGCCGGCCTAGCCACCCAGGTTATGCTGGGCCAAAGCCTGGCCGAGCTGGGCTACGGCACAGCCATTGGACCCAAGGGCGACTTTACCAGCGTTAAGGTTCCCATCTTCTCCACAGAAAAACTCCACCGGGTAGAGGCCAGCCTGGGACCTGAAATGAGGTCTACAGGAGAAGTCCTAGGCCTAGGCAAGACCAAAAAAGAAGCCCTCTACAAGGGGTTCTTAGCCGCAGGCATGGACCTGTCCCAAAAGAAGCGCCGGGTTTTAGTCACCCTAAGGGACCTAGACAAGAAGGAATTTGCCCCCATTGCCAAGGACCTAGCCGACCTGGGCTGTGACTTCTTTGCCACAGAAGGCACCGCCGCCTTCCTAAAAGGCCTAGGCATCCAGGCCCAGATCGTCTCCCGGGTAGGCAAGGCCGACCAAGACATTATCCACCTTATTCGGACTGGAGGCATTGACCTAGTCTTTAACACCCCTACCAAGGGGGGCGATGCCAAGAGGGACGGTTTCCTTATCCGCCGGGCCTCCATTGAATCTGGCATCGAACTCTTTACCAACCTGGACAAGGCCAAGGTTTTTGTGGAAGTCCTAAAAGAAGGATGGACCCAAGAAGCCATCCAGCTCTATAAATTATCTGACCTCCACCAGGCCTAAAAAAAGTGAGACCCCAGCTAGGGGGTCTCATTTTTTATGGCGGAAAACTAGGATTTTGTGAAAAAAATGACTTAGGGTAATTACAAATATAAAATGGGGGTATAAGATAAAATAGACAAATTTATCCAAAGTCTAGGATAGGCTTTTTAAGCCCCTTGTCTAAAATATCTATAAGGAGGACACGATGGGATTTTTAAAAGGAAAGACGGCAATCATTACAGGTGGTGGCAAGGCCCTCTTAAAAGACGGGTCGCCAGGCTCCATAGGCTATGGGGTGGCCCTGGCCTATGCCAAAGAGGGGGCCAACCTGGTCATTACAGGTAGGAATGTAGAAAAACTAGAAAATGCCAAAAAAGACCTAGAAGAAAACTATGGCATTGAGGTTTTAGCCCTTCCTGCTGATGTTTCTGCCGGCAATGATAACGAAGGGGTGGTCAAGAATGTTATCGACAAGACCATAGAAAAATTTTCTAGGATTGATGTCTTGATTAACATTGCCCAGGCCTCTGCCTCAGGGGTTCCCCTAGGGGACCATACCACCGAAAATTTTGACCTAGCCATCTATTCAGGCCTTTATGGGACTTTTTACTTTATGAAATATGCCTATCCCCACCTAAAGGAAAGTAAGGGGACAGTCATTAACTTTGCCTCAGGGGCAGGCCTCTTTGGCAACTATGGCCAAGGCTCCTATGCTGCGGCCAAGGAAGGGATCCGGGGCCTTAGCCGGGTAGCCGCCACCGAGTGGGCTCCTGATGGGATTAATGTCAACGTGATTTGCCCCTTGGCCTTTACCAAGGCCCTTGAGGACTTTAAGGACCACTACCCCCAGGCCTATGAAAAAAATGTAAAGATTCCACCTGTGGGCTACCTAGGCCGGTCTGAACCCGACATAGGCCGGGTCTGTGTTCAGTTGGCCTCAGAAGACTTTAAATATCTGACAGGGGAAACCCTCACCCTAGAAGGGGGCCTAGGTCTAAGACCCTAGGGCCTTAGAAATAGGGGGAAGTATCTTATTTATGGCCTTAGCCTAAAAATGGACCTAGATTCTTTCTAGGTCCATTTTTTTAGGCTTACTTTTATGGATTGGCCAGGATCTGGTCTTTTAGCTGGAGGGCGGGGGCGGACTTGGGCTTTTGATTTAGGATAAAGTTCACCAGGTCTAGGGCCTGGGCCTCGTCTCCCTCATCTAGGGCCGTTTTAGCCTGGGTAAGGAGGTCCTTTTCCAGGCCAATAAGGAGGTCTTGGGCCTGGTCATAGTGGGGCATGTCTTCACTGGAGACCTGGCTTAGCTCCTTAAAGGCAGCCAGGTAGTTCTGGTCTTCATAAAAGGCCAGGCCCTTCTGGTAGGCCTTCTGGGATTTCTCTAGGTTTTTAATATCCTCAATCTTGGGGGTCAGGTCGATACTCTTAAGGTCTCGGGGCAGGCTCTCGTAGATAAGGAGGGCCTGGGAATAACGGCCCTCTAGGACCAGCCTATCGGCCTCCTGGAGTTTTTTGGCAATTTGCACCCTCTGGAAGGACCGGGGCAAAAAGATGGTAATGAGGATAAAAAAGACCAGGAGGATCACCCCATAGACCAGGTGGCGGCGGGACAGGATAGAGGCGGCCCGGTCCCTTTTGGGGTCTATTTCATTAAGCCGGTAGGGCTTAAGGTCCAGGGCGTCTTGGAGCTGCTGCTTGTAGAGCTTTTGGGTCATAGACAGGTCCGTCTCCTCCTCCTGGACATAGAGGGAGACCAGTTTTTGGTTGATCTGGTCCTCGTTTAGGCTGGCCAGGACAAAATCCTTGGACCGGCCACAATAGGGGCAGGTCTCCTCCTCTAGGGTCAGGCCACAGACACACCGCCAGTAGGTCCCAAAGTCCTGGGCATAGGTGATGACATCTTCCCCAAAAAGGGCCTGGAGCTGGTCAATCTTTTCCAGGGGGACAATGGGCAGACCCATGTCCACCTCTTGGTCGGGGGTAATGTTCCAAAATTGGCCGTCTTCAAAGACAATGTCCTTAATCCGGATATGGATGCCCCGGGCCGGCTGAAATCTGTCGTCCAAAATAAAGGGCTCCAGGTAATAAATTCCATTGGGGGGGATAGCCAGCTGGCTAGCCGAGAATTCAAAGACCGTCCCATCAAATAAGTACTTTGACATCTCATTAATAAATTTCACCTGGAAGACAATGGAGTCAATCCCCTTATTTGACACATTTAAAAGGTCCACAACTAGGCCAAAATCACGGTCTAACTTGGTTAGGCTGGCATTGACCACCTGGACCTTCTGCTTGGGTGAAAGAGATGTTTTTGTGGAAAAGGTTTCAAAACGCATAGAGCCTATCCTTTCTATAGATCTATTATAAGATGAAAAAGCCCCTAAATACAAGATAATTCTTATAAAGGAAAGAAAGGGCCCCTTTCTATAAAAAAGGGTCCAGCTAAAAAAACCACCTTAGGTGGTTTTTCTGGGCTTGTTTTTTAAGGTCCATCGGGAGGAATCCACAAAAAGCGCTTTTAAATCACTGGTCCGGGCTTTTCTGGCCTAGGGGGGAGAGGATGGCCAGGCAGCTGGCCACTCCTACCATCCAGAGATAGGGCCTAAAAATCCATTCCTTTAAATAAATACGGTCCAAGAGAACAGAGATAAGAAAGGATAGGACTAAGAGGCCTATGGCGATCCAAGTTATCTTTTGGGATAAACTTAACTTTTTCAAAAAAACACATCCTAACTGAACTTAAAAGGGATAGGGACTAAAAACAAGGGCCTAGCGGTCATAGTCCTTGCCAAAAAAGTCATAGATGGCCCTTATGAGAAGCCGGTTGGCCTCAGGGGCCAGGATACAGAACCTAAAGAAGCGGCCGTCTAGGTTTTTAAAGGAGGCGCAGTCCCGGATGACCATTTTTTGAGGCAGGAGGGCCTGTCTTAGCTGGGCAGCCTGGACCCCTTCTTTTTTAATCTTGCAGAGGACAAAGTTGGCATAGGAGGGGAAGACTTTGATTTCATCTAGGGCCTCTAGGGCAGAGATCATGTCCTCCTTTTCCCGGGCAATGAGGTTGAAGGTCTTGGCCTTGTAGTCCTCGTCAGAAAACATGGTCCGGCCCATCATCTCGGCAAAGATATTGATTCCCCAGAGGGTGGATTTTTCTTGAAGTTGGTCTAGGCAGGCCCCGTCTGAAGTGACCCCATAGCCCAGGCGGATACCGGGGGAGGAGAAAAACTTAGAGGTGGACCGGACCACCAAGAATTGGGGGTACTTGCTGGCCAGGGGGATGGCCGAATAGACGGCCTTGTCGGTAAATTCAATGTAGGTTTCATCAATGAGGATATGGGCCTGGGTCTCCTTAAGGATCCTCTCCAGGTCCACCCGGTCTAGGATGGTCCCAGTGGGGTTGTTGGGGTTGGTAATCACATAGAGGTCGATTTCTTCCTTATTGATATAGTCCACTAGATAGTCCATATCCACCCGGAAGTTTTGCCGGTAGTCCAGTTTATACTCCTGGACCTGGGCCCCAACAAGCTTGAGCTCGTTTTCGTATTCACTATAGCAGGGGCTATTGATCAGGGCCTTCTTGGGATGGATAAACTGGATATAGTCCTTGATGAGCTGGGTGGTTCCAGACCCTAGGAGGATATGGTCGGGCCTAGCGTGGCAGTAGGCAGAAATTTCTGCCTTTAGGTCCACATAGGCTGGGTCTGGGTAGACAGAGGCCTTGTCTGCATTTTGGGCCACCTGGTCCAGGGCCTTTTGGCTGGGTCCCAGGGGGTTGACATTGGAGGAAAAGTCCATAATCTCATCTAGGGAGAAGTGGTAGAGCCTCTCAAGTTCAAAAAGATTAGCACCATGGGCGTGCTTGGGCATAAAATCATCCTTTCTATTTTATCCTACTTGGCTAAACAGGTGAATGTCTCTTTAAACTTATGATATAATAAGTGGAAAAGAAAAACAATCTCTATTAAGAAGAGGAGGCGTCAATGAATACCTTTGTAAACGACTATAACGACCTTTGCCACCCCAGGGTCCTGGAGGCCCTAAGGGCCCTAGAGGAAGACAAGACCCCAGGCTATGGCTATGATGCTTGGGTAGAGGGGGCTAGAAAGAGGATCCAGGAGGTCCTAGATTCCCATAGCCTTATCTATCTTTTGCCGGGAGCTACTGCCTGCAATATGCTGGGCCTAACCTTCCCCCTAAGACCCCACGAGGCCATTCTCTCTCCAGCCAGTGGCCATATTGTCAACGATGAAGTGGGGGCCATCCAGGCCAAGGGCCACCGGGTCATTAACCTGGAGGAAGTAGATGGCAAGATCAAGGCCGGGGACCTGGACAAGAGCCTGGCCTCCTTTGGGGACTTCCACAATGTCCTCCCGGGCATGGTCTATGTGTCCCAGTCTACAGAAAAGGGGACCATCTACCAGCTAGATGAGCTAAGGGCTATTTATGACGTTTGCCAGGACCACGGGGTCTACCTCTATATAGATGGGGCCCGGCTGGGCTCTGCCCTTTACAGCTGGGATTCTGATATGACCTGGAAGGACCTGGCCCGGGTCTGCGACATTTTCTCCATAGGGGGGACCAAAAACGGGGCCATGTTTGGGGATGCCCTGGTCTTTAATGATCCCAAGCTAGGGGACAAGTTTAACTACTATCTCAAGCAGCAGGGGGCCCTTATGGCCAAGTCCTTCCTCTTGGGGGCCCAGTTTGAAGTCCTCTTTAGGGATGGGCTTTATGACGAGATTGCCACCCAGGCCAACCGTCAGGCCAAAAAACTATCTGATGGCCTAAAAGATTTAGGGGTGGACTTCTACGCCACCCCCCAGTCCAACCAGATTTTTATTAAGGTCCCCACAAAAGACCTGGAAGACCTGGCTAAAAAGAACTGGTTTGAAATTATTGAAGAGGTGGGAGAGGACACAGCCATCCGTTTTGTAACCACCTACAGGACCCAGGACCAGGAGGTCCAAGGCCTCCTAGAGGACCTAAAAGGATTAGCTTCCTTTTAAGAAAGAGCAAGAAAAGGGCCCCGGAAACTTCCGGGACCTTTTTTTTAGGCTTATAGGTTGATTTCATGCCAGTGGTTCTTTGTAAAGACCCCCTGGACCTGGCCGGTGACCTTATAACCCATAAAGGGGGAGTTTTGACTCTTGCCCTTAAAGGTCTCGGGCCCAATGGTCCAGGTTTTTTTAGGGTCAAAGAGGCAGAGGTTGGCCCTTTGGCCAGGCTCTAGGCTGGGTAGGTCCAGCTTATAAAAGCGGGCTGGGTTTAGGGACATCTTTTTCACCAGGTCCATCATGGACAGGTGGCCGCCCAGGACCAGGAGGGTGTGGCCTAGAGCCAGGGCCGTTTCTAGCCCCACCATGCCAGAGGGGGCATGGGTAAGGGGGTAGGCCTTTTCATCCAGGGTGTGGGGGGCGTGGTCAGAGGCAATAAGGGACAGGGACCCATCTTTTAGCCCCTGGACCAGGGCCTGGCGGTCTTCTTCCCTCCGGATGGGGGGGTTGACCTTGGCCAGGCTTCCCCATTCTAAAAGGCTTTCTTCGGTCAGGCTAAAGTGGTGGGGGGTCACCTCAGCCACTATTTGGGCCCCCTGGTCCCGGTAGAATTTAACCAGCTGGGCCCCCAGACGGGTGGATAGGTGCTGGATATCCAGCTTACAGCCTGTATCTAGGGCCATGGCCCCGTCCCGGGCAATAAGGACTTCTTCAGCCAGGGAGGAGGCCCCCGGGTGGTTTAGGTCTTGGGCCACGGGGCCAGCATTGACGCCGGGCTTGCCAATAAAGGCCGGGTCTTCCTCGTGGAGGCTGATGGGGAGGTCCAGGGCCCGGGCCCGGACCATGGCCTCATAGAGAAGGCTGGGGTCTGCCAGGGGAAAGCCATCATCGGAAAAGCCCACGGCACCGGCTTGGGCCAAGCCTTCCAGGTCGGTGAGTTCTTGGCCCTTGAGGTTTTTGGTGAGGCCCGCCACGGTGTGGAGGTCGATGGGGGAGGCCTGGGCCTTTTTGTAGAAGGCCTCCACCCTTTGGGGGCTATCTATGGCAGGGGCCGTGTTGGCCATGCAGATGACTTGGCTAAAGCCCCCGGCCAGGGCCGCCTGGGACCCAGACATTAGGTCTTCCTTGTGGGTTTGGCCCGGGTCCCTAAAGTGGACATGGACATCCACCAGGCCTGGAAAGACGTAAGAGCCAGGGGCCTGGCAGGTGGGGAGGCCCTCCTCCTGGAGGTCTTCTCCCACTTCCCTAATGATCCCATCTAGGATCTTAATATCTTGCTTTTTTAAGAGACGGTCGGCGACAGGATCAAAAATATCCACGCCCTGTATTAGTAAATCCATAGGACTTCCTCCTTTTTTTTATATCTTATTTTATTATCCCATACCTGACTTTTTTTATAAAGAGCCTTTGGCAATTGGGGGAGATTAGATTATAATTTAAGAGATAGTTGGTCTTAGAGATAAGATAGATAAGAAGGAGCATGACTTTGAATAAATATAATGTGTTTGATATTGTGGGTCCCATTATGGTGGGGCCCTCCTCCTCCCATACGGCTGGGGCCTGTCGAATTGCCGGGGCCGCCTTAAATATTACCGAGGGCAAGGCCTTTGACCGGGTCCTCTTCCGCCTCCATGGGTCCTTTGCCTCCACCTACCGGGGTCACGGGACGGACATGGCCCTGGTGGGGGGGATCAACGGCCTGGGCCCCTCTGACCCGGACCTCCTCCATGCCTTTGAGATTTCCAAAAAGAGGGGGATCAGCTGGTCCTTTGAGAAGGCCGACCTGGGGGAGGTCCACCCTAATTCTGTGGAGATTGTCTTTTATTTTAAGGATGGGGAAAGGCTTTCGGTTATGGGGTCCTCCATTGGTGGGGGGAATATTGTGATTATTGCCATTAACAATATCCAGGTGGAATTTAAAAATGAATTTCCTGCCCTTATTGTCCAGTATTATGACCAGCCTGGGATTATTGCCTTTGTGTCCTCCCAGCTTATGACCCGGTCCTATAATATTGAGTCCATTATTACCCACAAGGAAGAAAATTTGGTGACCCTTTTGGTGGAGACCACCGAGAGGGTGGACCAGGAGGCCCTGGACCGGATCTTTTCCAATGACGAATTTATCTTTACAAAATATATTGACCTGGTAAAGGAGGAAGACCATGTTTCATAAGGCCCAGGAAGTCATAGACTATTGTGAAAAAAATAAAATCCGCCTGTCAGACTATATCCTAGAAAGGGAGCTGGCCAGAGACCAGGCCAGCCGGGAGGAGGTCCTAAAAGAACTAGACCGGATGCTAGACGTTATGGAGGCCTCCAGCCAGGCCACCCTAGAAAAGGGGTCGGCCATTGCCCAGGACCTGGTCAACGATTTTGCCAAGAAGACCTGGACCTATGCCCAGGAGGCTAAAAATCCCATTACAAGTCCAGCTCTTTTACGGGCCATGGCCCGGGCCCTATCCACTTCGGAAACCAATGCGGAGATGGGGCAGATTGTGGCGGCGCCCACAGCCGGGGCGGCCGGCATCCTGCCAGCAGCCCTGGCCCTGGCCAAGGAAAGGCTAGACCTAGAGCGGGAGGACCTTATTCACGGGATCCTAGCTGGGGTGGGTGTGGCCCAGTTTATAGGGGGCTATGCCTGTTTTTCTGGGGCCCAAGGGGGCTGCCAGGCCGAGTGTGGGTCCGCAGCTGCCATGGCTGCTGGCGCCCTGGTCCAGCTATTTGGAGGCAGGGTAGACCAGGTCTTCCAGGGGGCCTCCCTGGCCCTGGTCAATGTTTTAGGCCTAGTCTGTGACCCCCTAGGGGGCCTGGTCCAATTTCCCTGTAGTGTAAGGAACGCCTCTGGGGTAACCAATGCCATGATTTCAGCAGACCTGGCCCTGGCCGGGGTTACCTCTCCCATTCCCTTTGAAGAAGTCTGCCAGGCCATGGGAGAGGTGGGCCAGGCCATGCCCACCTGTCTTCGGGAAACTGGGGAAGGGGGTCTGGCTGGCACCCGGACCGGCCAGGCCTTAACCCGGAAGTTTTTTTCTTAAGGAGGAAGTATGAAGGCGATATTTCAGATCTTTGTTCTTTTAGCCTGCCTACTGGCTGGCACTGGGCTTAAAAATCTTTTGGGACTTCCCATTCCAGAGACCGTTTATGGGATGGTCATCTTTTTTCTAGTCCTTAAACTGGGCTGGCTTAAGGTCCACCAGGTAGACCATGTGGCAGAGACCTTGGTGGGCTTTTTGGCCCTGTTTTTTATCCCTGCCCTGGTCAACCTGGTCAATGTCTACCCCCAGGTGGCTGGTGACTTTGGGAAGATTTTAGCCAGCTCTCTTATTTCCCTGGTCCTGACCTTTATAGCCACAGGCAAGACCGTGGCCTTTTTGCAAGGGAGGTTCAGCCATGACCAATAACCCCTATTTTGGTTTAGTCTTAACCCTTTTTACCTTCCTTTTGGGCAGCCAGGTAAAAAAACGGGTCTCTTCGCCCTTGGCCAACCCCCTTATTATTAGTGGGATTCTTATTATCCTCTCCCTATACTTTTTTAAGATCCCCTATGACCACTATGCCCTGGGAGGTCAGTATATCTCCTTTTTGGTGGCCCCAGCCACCGTGGCCCTGGTGGTCCCCTTTTATAAGAACCTAGAGGATTTAAGGGACCAGCTGATCCCCATAGGGGGTGGGATTGTGGTGGGGATTATTGTCTCCATGGTTTCTATACTTGTCTTTGGCCGGCTCCTTGGCCTGGACAAAAATATCATCCTTTCTATCCTTCCCCAGTCTGCCACCATGGCCATAGCCATGCCAGCGGTGGCAGAGTTTGGCGGGGATCCCACCCTGGCCGCCATGATGGTGAGCATAAGGGGGCTGGCGGGGGTTTTACTGGGCCCCTACCTGATTAGGCTGGGCCAGATGAAGGACCTCTCTGCCATGGGGGCCGCCTACGGGACCAGTGCCCATGCCTTTGGGACCTCCAAGGCCGGGGAGACCTCAGAAATTTCTGGGGCTGTTTCCGGCCTGGCCCTGGCCTTGGCAGGCCTTGTTGTGGTCCTTGTCCTACCCTTTTTCGTAAGATTCCTTTAAGAAAAGTCTAACAAAACAGGCCAAATTCTAACAATTAGTAAAGAATGGTTAAGAAAGGTCAAGCTGCCTTTTCAAGGGGCCTGGCCTAGGGTAAAATAGACTTAAGTTAAGGATAATAAACTATGGTTTATAGGAAAAGGAGATAAAAATTATGATAACTATGGAAAAAATTGACTATGTCATTTCAGTAACTGGAGCCAGCTATGAACTTGTTAGAGAAGCCCTCCTATCCTGTGATGGGGATGTGGACAAGGCCATTGAAAAGATCATGGAAGAGCACGGAACCCAAGCCCAGGCTTCAGCCACTGGCAAGGAAGACAAGGACCTGGGGGACAAGCTCAACAAGCTAGCCCAAGAAATTTCTGAAGGAATCAAGGAAATTGTGGCCACAGGCAATGCCACCCGTCTAGAAGTCCAAGATGACAAGGGCAAGGAAATTGTCAATATGTCCCTGACCCTAGGGACCCTAGGAACCGTTTTTGCCCCCCACTTGGTTTTAATCGGTCTAGGGGTGGGCCTTATTGCTAAATGTAATTTCTATGTCTATCTTAAGGACGGACAAAGAATTGATGTCAAAGACTACCTAAAACACCGGGCCAAGAAAGATTCTGACCAAGACCAAGATCCCCAAGCTTAAGTAAAGAAAAAGAACCTAGCCTGTGCACGCCACAGGGCTAGGTTCTTTTTTTGAGGACCTGACCAGGCCCTATCTAAAGATAGGCCGGATGGTCTTAAAGAGGTCCTTATTCTTTTTAATGAGGTCTTCATTTCCCATGACCACATGGAAGTCTTTTTCCATGAGTTGGTCTAGGAGGTCGGCCCGGTCCTTGAGCTGGGCCAGGCTAGTAGAAAGGGCCTGGTCTTTTAGCTCTTCCCTATAGGCCAGGTCAATGCCATTTAGATAGTTGCTAAAGTCTAGCTTGGCCTTGCCTAGGGGGGACAGGTGGGGGTCAAAGGAATTCATGGTTCCAATGATAAAGTCGCTAAGGGCCCGTTGATCTAGGTCCAGCTGGCGGATAAAGTCGCCCATGCCCCGGTAAACCCCTAGGGTCTCTTTGAGCTTGGGGTCCCGGTAGGAATAGGTGGCCAGGGCCCCTGTCCGGCTGATTCGAACACCGGCCCCATAGGCCCCTCCCTTGGCCCGGATCTGGTTGTGGAGGTAGGAGGAAGACAGGATACTGGCTAGGACCCGAAGGTCTCCTGTAAACTCTTGGCCAAAGGCCCCTAGATCAAAGCCCTGGGACACATATTGGACAGAGGAAGAGGAGCTAAAGCCCTCGTTTTTAGCCTGGAGGCTAAAGGGGAAGGGGACTGGGGCCAGGTCGGCCTCCTTGAGGCCCCTTAGGAAGGGGACCAGGCTATGGGCCAGGCCATCAAAGTCCTGGGAACTAGAGACCAGGTGGATGGTCAGCTTGTTTCTTAGGAAGACCTTGTCATAGACGGCCCTTAGTTTTTCTTCTAGGAGGTCATTGTTAAAGGTTCCTAAGACCTGGGCCAGGTTAAAGTAGAAGTCGAGATTATTCATCCACTGGTCTAGGGCAGCCGCCTCATGGAAGTAGGAGACTAGCCGGTCGGCCATGAGGCTGTGGCCAGAGGACAGGATGGAGGCTTCAAAGTCGGTCTTGGTAGACAGGAGGGCCTCCTGGTTTCTCTTGGCCTGGTCAAACCGGGTCTGGGTCATAATTTCCTCTAGGACCCTTAGGCCGTCTTCCATCTTATTTTCCAGGGTAGCCATGGAGACCAGCATATAGGGGGTGTAGTTGGGGACAATCCGGTGGCTATAGACGGGGGTGGAAAATTGGATGCCCCCTGTATTTAGGAAGATGTCCTTGTTGACCTGGGCATAGGACTTGTCTCCTGTGGCCAGGCGGCCTAGGAGGGCAGACAGGAGGGAGGCGTAGAAGAGCTCTTCCTTGTCTAGGTGGCTAATATCAAAGGCCAGTCTTAGATAGTGGATCCCGTTGGTGGGCTGGTCCGAAAAGACAGTGGGGATCCCTTCAATATCCCCCTCTTCCCGGGGGGTGGGGGCAATGGCTTTTTCCACATCCGTCAGGTCTAAGCGGGGGATGGTGGCCTTGGCCTCTGGGGTGTCCTCCCTAAGCTGGAAGCCAAAGAGGGCCTCTTGCTGGTCCCTTATGGCCTGGACCTCTTCTTCCTTCATGGCCTCTAGGTCCCCGGCTAGCTTCTTTGCCAGGGCCTGGTCTTCTTTGGCCCCCTTGCCCACCTGGGGGGTGATAAGGGCCTGGACCCGGTGGGGCGTGTCCAAGAACCAGCCCTGGATCAGGTCCTCATAGGCCCGGCCCTGGGCGGCAGACCGCATATCCTCTAGGATGGGGGCCATTTCTAGGCCCTCTAGGGGGTCCTGGCCATAGAGCCAGAGGCCCAGGGACTGGATATAGGCAAGGAGGTCCTTGTGGGCGTCTCCGCCTTGGCGGATACTAAATTCAAATTTGTTCAAGACCGCTGCCAATTCTTCCTTGTCGATGCCCTCTTTAACCAGGTCTTCTAGGGTCTCTTTTACAATCCGTAAAAAGTCTGGGTAGGTCTTTGGGTGGGCATGGTGGACATAGAGGGTAAAGTCCAGCCGGTTGCTGGTGGATAGTTCCACATAGACGTCCTCCCCGATGCCGGCCTCCAAGAGCCGGGTCTTTAGGGGGGCCCCTTCACTTTGGACCAGGAGGTCAGCTAGGAAGGCCCTAAGCATTTGGTCCTTGAGACTTTCTAGGGGGCCAAAGTCCCAGGCCAGGGCAAAAAAGGCCTTGTCTTCCCGGTATTCTTCCTGGGAGATAGAATAGGTGGCCTCCCGGGATTGGGGCTCTTTAAAGGGAGGGTGGCCCACAATGTCAGATTTAGGAGCCTGGTAGTCAAAGTGGGACAGGTAGTCCCGGTCAATCTGGTCTAGGACCTGGTCAAAGTCCAGGTCTCCGGCCAAAAAGATATAGGCGTTAGAGGGGTGGTAGTAGCGGCGGTGGAAGTCTAAAAAGGCCTCATAGGTCAAGGAAGGGATGACCCTGGGGTCTCCTCCCGAGTCGTGGCTATAGGTTCCCTTGGGGTGGAGAAAATTGCCCAGGGCAGCAGAGACCTGGTTTATGGGGTCCCCGTAGACCCCCTTCATTTCGTTATAGACCACCCCATTGTAGCTAAGAACCCCCTCATGGATTTCCTGGTGGTGGCCTTCCTGGAGGAAGACCTCCTTTAGCTCATACATCCTGGGATAGAAGACGGCGTCTAGGTAGACGTCCATGAGCTGGAGAAAGTCCTTGGTGTTTCGAGAGGAGATGGGGTAGAGGGTCTTGTCCGGGTAGGTCATGGCATTTAAAAAGGTCTGCATGGAAGACTGGATCATGTCCATAAAGGGTTCCTTGGTCCGGTACTTCCTGGACCCAGACAGGACCGAGTGCTCCACAATATGGGCCACCCCAGTGGAGTCCTCAGGCGGGGTCCTAAAGCCAATGGCAAAGGTCTTGTTTTCGTTCTTATTGTCCAGAAGAAGGACCTGGGCCCCGGTTTTTTTATGCTTTAAAAAAAGCCCCCGGGCCTTTAGTTCTTCTATCCATTTTTCCTTTACTAAAAGATAGTTTTCCTTCAAAAAAAATCCTCCTTATCAAAAAAACGCCTGGTATGGTCGCGTAAAAAGATTTTGTTTTTTCTTAATATGTTGCCTTATTATAACATATTATACCCAAGTAAATAGGCTTGAAAGAATTGTCAGTAAGAATTTGCTGTGCTATAATTTGAAGAATAGAAATGGAGGTCTTATGACTAGACTCAAAGAAGAACTACGGGACCAGGGTCCTATTTATATTGCTATTATTGGGGCGGGCCTTATGGGGTCCTACCTTTTAGCCGGCCTAGAAAAACTAGACCATATAAAAGTCGCCCTGGTGGCCAGTAGACATATAGATAAAATAAAATCACTTTGCCAGACCCAGGACATAAAGGACTACCAAGTGGTCCATGACCAGAGGGGGGCCAGAAGGGCCTTTGACCAGGGCCAGCTGGCCATTACAGAAAATACCAGCCTGGCCTGGAGCCTAGAAGGAATCCACTGCCTGGTGGATTGCACCGGCAACCCCCAAGCCGGGGCAGAGATTGCCTTTAGAGGGCTAGAAAATAAGAAGCATGTGGTGAGCTTTAATGTGGAGTGTGACGTTTTAGTGGGCCACAAGCTCCAGGCCCTGGCCCGGGACCGGGGGCTTTGCTATACCCTGGCTGCAGGAGACGAGCCCTCTGCCATTATGGAGCTTTACGACTTTGCTGACTTTATAGGCCTGGAGGTCTTGGCCCTGGGTAAGGGGAAAAATAACCCCCTCCATGTGGAGGCCACCCCAGAAAGTCTTAAGGAAGAGGCCCAAAAGAAGGGGGTTAGCCCCCGGATGCTGACCTCCTTTGTAGATGCCACCAACACCATGCTGGAGCTCAATGTGGTGGCCAATGCCACAGGTTTTGTCCCCGATGTCAGGGGCTGTCATGGGATCCATGCCAAAGTGGACAGCCTAAAAGATAGCCTGACCCTAGAGGAGGAGGGAGGCCCCCTAAAGACCTATGGGGTCTTGGAATATGTCCATGGCATTGCCCCTGGAGTCTTTGCCCTGGTCCACTCTGATTCTAAGAAGGTCCAGGAGGAAATGGCCTACCTAAGTATGGGGCCGGGGCCCAACTATATCCTCTACAGGCCCTACCACCTGACTAGTTTGGAGGCCCCCATCTCCATTGCCAAGGCCGTCCTAAGGCAGGAAGAGACCATTAGCCATTCTGGCCAGATAGTGGCCCAGACCGTGGCCATAGCCAAGCGGGATATTGGGGCCGGGGAGGCCCTAGAGGGGATTGGGTCAAAAACTGTCTATGGCCAGCTGGAAAAGGCCTCTGTGGCCCAGGAAGAAGACCTCCTACCCATTAGTCTTATCCAAGCCAGCACCCGGGCCAGGGTCCCCATAAAAAAGGGCCAGGCCATCCACATGGACCAGGTGGACCTGGGAGAAAACACTTTTTTACAAGAACTTTACTTTAAGAAGTAGGTTAAGACCATATTCAAGTTGTAAAATCGGTATGAAGATCCATACCGATTTTTTATGCACCTAAAAAGACTAGGAGCCCCCAGCTGGGTGGAAAAAAAGAAAATGGGAAGGGATCCAGCTGGAAGGAGAGCCTTACAGGGAAAAATCCCCCCTGCTTTTTATGGAAAAAAGCTCTTACCAGAGGCTTAAAAAAGAATAAAAAACCCCTCTCCTCTTAAAAACAGACCTAAAAAAGCCTTTGGCCCCTTTTTTATTCCCCTGGGCCTGGGGCAAACTTTGGCTATTTTAAGCCATTGCAACTGGGGGTTGTCAAAGTTCAAGCCAGGATTGCTAGTATGCCACCCAATTTTCACCTAGAATAAGGCCATAGAAAGTGATAGAAAGCTTAAGCCAAAAGAGTAAATCATAAAGGAGGATATGATGATCTTAGCAGATAAAATTATGGAACTAAGAAAAAAGAACCACTGGTCCCAAGAAGAGCTGGCAGAAAAATTAGGGGTCAGCCGCCAGGCCATTTCAAAATGGGAAAGTGCCCAAAGCACCCCGGACTTAAAAAAGATTTTGGCCATGAGTGAGCTCTTTGAGGTGAGTACAGACTATCTTATAAAGGATGAGCTGGAAATAGAAGAGGCCCCAGAAGGGGAAGGGGACCCGGTTAGCCCCCTGATCAAGCTATCTATGGAGGAGGCCAACCGCTTTATAGAGGCCCGGTCTGCCAGTGCCAAACCCTTGGCCTTTGGGGTCTGGCTATGTGTTTTGGCCGTGATTCCTCTTATCTTAGGGGACGACCTGGGCCACCCCCTAGGAGAAGGCCTATCCTATCTTATAAGTGGCCTTATGGTGGTTGGTGGCGTGGTTCTCTTCCTTCTAACCCACTACCGGCTAAAGGAATTTGAATGGCTTAGCGAAGAGCCCTTTGAAACCGCCTATGGGGTGGATGGGATGGTTAAGGAGAAAAGACAGGCCTTTAAGGGAAAATATGTGAGCTCTATTATTATAGGGGTGGTCCTGTCCATCTTGACCCTGATTAGTTTTATGATGGTAGAGCCCCTGTCTATGGTCCTGGGGATAAGAGAAAATATCCTCCTTGGCCTGGCCTTTGCCCTGGCTGGCTGTGGGGTTTATTTCTTTGTCAGTGCCGGTCTTGTTAACGGGACCTATACCAAGCTCCTTCAAGAAGATGACTACCAGCCCCACAAAAAACGCTTTAATAAGAAGGTAGGCCCCCTGATTGGGATCTACTGGCTCCTGGTGACCGCCGTCTACCTGGCCTACAGCTTCACCGCCATGAACTGGGAGATAAGCTGGATTATATGGCCTGTGGCCGGGGTCCTAAATGGGGTCCTCTATCTGGTTCTAGAAATGGTTTATGGAAGAAGGCACTAAGCCTAAAAATCAGCCTAGGAAAGAGGCCAGGAAACTGGCCTCTTTTTTGGTCTATAAAATGAGACAGGGGGCTTGTTATTTTTAGGGGGCTTATGGTAAAATAAACGATAATCCTGAGAAAGATATACTTTATAGCTGGTTTTTAGAAACTTTCTAAGCAAGCGAGCAAAGAAGCCTAAAAAGGCCTTATTTAGGGTCTTTAAAGACCTTGTCTTTATTGAAGATGATTTACAAAAGTGAATTTACTTGCTATAATATGGAGGGTGATAAATATGAGACTAACTCAGGAAATAGATTATGCCTTTCGAATTATAGGCTACTTATCTACTAGTGACAAAGATGTGGTTGGCGCGCCTACTATTGCCGAAGAAATGCACATTCCCGATCGCTTTACCCTTCGGATTTTAAGGAAGCTAAACCAGGCTGGGTTGACGGATGCCAAAAGAGGAGCTCGTGGGGGCTATTATTTAAAGCGGCCTAAGGAAGAGATTTCCCTCTATGATATTATCTTGGCTGTAGATGGCCCTATTGAAATTAATCGGTGTCTTTACGCCGATGACAGCTATTGCAGTCGTAACCAGGATGGGAACTATGGCCGGTGTAATGTTCACCGCAAGCTAGCAGACATTCAATATGAGATTATTAAGCTATTTGAGGATTCAAAAATAACAGATTTATTCTAAGTAAGAAGACGGAGTTAGGCCCCCTGTTCCAGAGACATGGCGGTGGTGGAAGCCATGACAAGGATTAACTCGGATCACTTCTAAAAAAATATTTAGCGTGTTTTCTGCGATAAGGAAGCTTTTAAGTGATAGGTAACTATAATTAGGGTGGTACCGCGGAAAATTTCGTCCCTTCGTTTTAAACGAAGGGATTTTTTATAGGCAAAATTGAGAAAGGAGAAGATGAAGATGGACAAGTTTAAAACTCTTTCTAAGGCGCCTGTAAGCCAGAGGGAAGAGGAAATTGCCAAAAAATGGAAGGAGATGGACCTCTTAAAAAGGTCTGTGGAAGTTAGGGAGGGCCGGCCCAACTTTAACTTTTATGAAGGCCCCCCCACAGCCAATGGCCGGCCAGGCATCCACCATGTTATGGCTAGGACCCTTAAGGATTTAACCTGCCGCTACAAGACCATGCAGGGCTACCGGGTGCCCAGAAAGGCCGGTTGGGATACCCACGGTCTGCCTGTAGAGATCCAGGTGGAAAAGGAACTGGGCCTAAAGAACAAGCAGGACATTGAGGCCTATGGGGTAGAAGCCTTTAACAAGAAGTGCCGGGAGTCCGTCTTTATCTTTGAAAAGGAATGGCGGAAGATGACCGAGCGGATGGCCTATATGATCGATATGGACGATCCCTATATTACCCTAGACAACGACTATATAGAAAGTGTCTGGTGGATCCTAGACCAGCTTAACCAAAAGGGCCTCATCTATGAAGGCCACAAGATCCTGCCCTACTGCCCCCGGTGTGGGACTGGTCTTGCCTCCCATGAGGTAGCCCAGGGTTACCAAGAGGACAAGACCCCCACCATCACCATGCGGTTTAAGTCCAAGGAAGAAGAAAACACCTACTTCTTGGCCTGGACCACCACCCCCTGGACCGTGCCCTCTAATGTGGGTCTAGCTGTCCATCCTGAGGTGGACTATATCAAGGTCAAGCACGAAGACGGCCGGTTTTACTACCTGGCCCAGGCCCTAGAAAAGAAGGTCCTGGGAGACAAGGGGGCCTATGAAGTGGTCTCCACCATCAAGGGTAGGGACATGGAGGGCTGGTCCTATGAGCAGATCCTCCCCTTTATAGACCTAGACCCGGACAAGTCCTTTAAGCTGGTCTTAGCCGACTATGTTACCACAGAAGACGGGACTGGCATTGTCCATACGGCTCCCGCCTTTGGGGAAGAGGACTACAACACCGGCCAAAGGTACGGTTTGGACTTTGTCCGTCCTGTGGATTCAGAAGGGAAGTTTACAGAGACCCCCTGGAAGGGAAGGCTGGTCCATGATACCAATGAAGACATCATTGACTACATGAAGGCCCATGACCTGGTCTTTTCCAAGGAGACCATCGTCCACAACTACCCCCACTGCTGGCGGTGTGACACCCCCCTTATCTACTATGCCCACCCCTCCTGGTATATTGAGGTGACCAAGCACCGGGACCAAATGGTTAAAAACAACCAAGAGGTCAAGTGGTATCCGGACTATGTGGGAGAAAAACGCTTTGGCAACTGGTTAGAAAACCTCAAGGACTGGTCCCTATCTCGGTCCAGGTATTGGGGAACGCCCCTTAATATTTGGCGGTGTGAAGACTGTGGCAAGACCCGGTCCATTGGGTCTAGGGCCCAACTAGCTAAAGAGGCCCTAGAAGATATAGATGAGAGTATCGAACTCCACAGGCCCTATGTGGACCATGTCCACCTAGAATGTGAATGTGGTGGCCACATGAGCCGGGTGCCTGATGTAATAGACGTCTGGTTTGACTCTGGGTCCATGCCCTTTGCCCAGTGGCACTATCCCTTTGAAAACAAGGATCTTTTTGAGGAAAGATTCCCAGCAGACTTTATCAACGAAGGGATAGACCAAACCCGGGGCTGGTTCTACTCCTTGATCGCCATCTCCACCATGATCACCGGCAAGAGCCCCTACAAGTCTGTTTTGGTTAATGACCTCATCCTAGACAAGGACGGCAAGAAGATGTCCAAGAGCCGGGGCAACACCGTGGCCCCCATGGAGCTTTTTGACAAGTATGGGGCTGACGCGGTCCGTTGGTACCTCATGGGCGTAAGCCCCCCATGGATCCCCACCCGTTTTGATGAAGAGGGCCTTAAGGAAACCATCAGCCGGTTCTTCCGGTCCTTTAGAAACATCCACAACTTCTTTACCATGTATGCCAACATCTCTGGGCTGGACCCCAGGGAATATGACGTGGCAGATGGAGACCTAGAAGAAATTGACCACTGGCTACTTAGCCGCTACCACTCCCTGGTAAAGAGTGTCACTGAAAAGATGGAAGTCCACGAACTAACCCATGTGGTTAGGGAGATTGAAGACTTTGTGATAGAAGACTTCTCCAACTGGTATATCCGGAGAAACCGCCGGCGGTTCTGGTCTACAGAAGGAGACGAAAACCAAAAGGCCGTCTTTAAGGTAACCCACCAGGTCCTTCTAGGGGTTTCCAAGCTGGTGGCCCCCTTTGCCCCCTTTATTGCCGAGGAATTCTACCTTAGCCTAGATGGGGGAGAAAGTATCCACCTAACAGACTATCCCAAGGCCGATCCTAGCCGGATTAACCAGGACCTAGAGGACAAGATGGACCTGGTTCGGACCATTGTATCCCTAGGCCGGTCTAGCCGGGAAAATGCCCAAATTAAGGTTCGTCAACCCCTGGCCTATGTCATTGTGGACGGGAAGTTTAAAGACACCATTGGGGACTTGACCTCCCTTATTAAGGAAGAGCTTAATGTCAAGGATGTGGCCTTTGAAGAGGACCTAAGTGGCTTTATGGACTATAGCTTAAAACCCAACTTTAAGGAGGCCGGGTCTATTTTAGGACCCAAGGTCCAAGACTTTGGCAAGTACCTTAAAGAAACCTCTGCCAAGGACTTTATGGAGGCCCTGGAAAGAGATGGGGAAGTGGTCCTAGACCTTAAGGGCGAAGCCACCCCCATTAAGCGGGACTATGTCCTGGTCAACATCACCGCCAAGGAAGGCTTTGATGTGGCCACAGAAAACAATATCTTTGTGATCCTAGAAACCAAGCTAGACGAGGACCTTCTTGACGAAGGCTTTGCTAGGGAATTTATCTCCAAGGTCCAACAAATGCGCCGGGCCAAGGACTTTGAGGTCATGGACCATATTGAAATCTACTACGAGACAGACCCCCGGGTAGAAAAGGCCCTAGCCAGGTACCAGGAGGCCATTATGGGTGAAACCCTGGCCCGGACCATGGAGGCCAAGAGCCTAGATACAGAGACCCTCTCCTTAAATGGCTATGACACCAAGATTGACCTGGTCCGTTTGGCCTAGTTTGGAAAACCAGGGGACTTCTGATAAAATAGGATGAAGAAGGGAGTTAGCCTTTGGATATTTATTTGATCCGCCACGGCCAGACCACCTGGAACCGGGAAGAAAGGCTCCAGGGCTGGAAGGACAGTCCCCTAACGGACCAGGGCAAAAAAGAGGCCCAGGCCCTGGCCCGGGACTTTTCTAGCCTGCCCCTGGACCAGATCTTTTCCTCAGACCTGGGCCGGGCTTTAGAAACAGCTAAATATTTTTTAAGGGGCCGGGACCTAGAGCTTAAGGTCCGGCCAGAGCTTAGGGAGCTGGCCCTGGGCCCCTGGGAGGGGAAACTTTTTGAAGAGGTGAAAAGGGAGGCCCCCCAGGCCCTAGCGACCTACTTTAACCATCCAGACCGCCACCATATGGAGGGGGTAGAGGACTACCATGACCTTATGGACCGGATCGGGTCCTTTATGGAGGAGGTCCGGCAGCTGGAGGCACAGAGGATCCTGGTGGTGGCCCACGGGGTCAGCGTGGCAGCCATCTGCAACCTGATAGAAAATAAGCCCCTTAAGGCTTTTTGGGACCGGCCCCTGTCTAGGGGGCTGGGCATCACCCATATCCAGAGGCGGGGAAAAGACTTCTTTATTAAGAAACATGCCCAAGCTATAGAAGGACAGTCATACTGAGGTGAACACATGAAAAGACTATCTTTAGCAAATACACCGACACCCATCGAACCCATTCAGTTTATTGAGGCAGACCTCCCCGTCAACCTATATATTAAACGGGACGACATGACCGGCCTGGGCCTTTCTGGCAACAAGGTCAGAAAACTAGAGTATATCCTCTGGCAGGCCCTCAAGGACCAGGTCACCGACGTCATTACCTGTGGGGCCATCCAGTCCAACCACGCCCGGGCCACGGCCATGGCCTGTGCCCGTCTGGGCCTGGACTGCCACCTCTTCTTAGCCGGCCAGGAGGCCCCAGAAAAAGAGGGCAACCTCTTCTTTGAGGTCCTGGCAGGAGCTGAAGTGAGGATGGTATCCGGCCAGGACTACGACCAGGCCCGGGAGACCATGATGGCAGACTGGGCCAGGGACATAGAGGCCAGTGGAGATAAAAAGGTCCTAGTTATTCCTGAAGGGGGGTCCAACCCCCTAGGGTCCTTTGGCTATGTCCGGGCCTTTGAAGAAATTTTGGCCCAGGAAGAGGAAATGGGCCTCCATTTCCAAAAGATTGCCCTGGCCGCCGGGTCCTTTGGCACCTATGCCGGCCTGGTCTACGGGAACGCCAAGTTTAATGCTGGCCGAGACCTATTGGCCTACAATATTTCAGGCCAGGCCCAGGACAAGCTGGACAATAGGCTCCTCCCCATTTTAGAGGGCATGGGCCAGCTAGATGAGGCCCAGGTCCTAGTGGACCCCCAGTCCATTAAGATACGGGACGGCTACCAGGGCCTAGGCTATGCCAAGAGCCGGATCGAGGAGCTGGAATTTATTAGGGACTTTGCCAGTCAAACCGGCATTATCCTAGACCCGGTCTACACAGGCAAGGCCATGTATGGTTTGGTGACAGACCTTCTAAAAAACCCAGACCAACCCCACCAGGACGTCCTCTTTATCCACACAGGAGGCGCCTTTGGCTGGACCCAGGCCCAAAGAAATATGCTTTTACTTTAAGGAAAAGAAGTCAGGTCTTAGACCTGGCTTTTTTCATGGGCTTCTTTAGCTCCGACAAAGAAGAGGCTAATCTTCTTGGCAAGAAGCTTAAGTATGTGTTATAATCTCCTTATAAAAACGTTTCCTAAAAGAGGAAATATTACCGATAGGAGGAATAAATTCATGAAAGTATATCAAACAGAGCAGGTAAGAAATCTAGCCCTGGTTGGCCATAGTGGGTCAGGCAAGACCAATTTGACAGAAGCTATGCTCTTTCAATCAGGTGTTACCAAGGAGATAGGGCTGGTTGAAGAAAAGAATACTATTTCCGACTTTACCAAGGAGGAAAGAGAAAGAGGAACCTCTATCGGAACCAGTATTATCCCCATTGAATGGCGTAAAATGAAATTAAATATTATAGATACCCCAGGCTACATGGACTTTGTAGGTGAGGCTGTGGGAGCCCTTAGGGCGGCAGAAGCGGCCCTTATGATTATTGATGCCACAGCTGGCATCCAAGTGGGTACCGAAAGAATGTGGAAGTACACCGAACGGATCGGCCTGCCCCGGATCATCTTTATCAACAAGATTGACGGGGAAAATGTCAACTTCCGCCGGCTTATGGAAGACATTGAAGAAAAACTAGGCAAAAAGGTTATCCCCTTCTCCGTCCCCATTGGGGAGGGCGAATCCTTTGAAGGGGTCACAGACGTTATCTTCCAAAAGGGCTTTAAATACGAAAAGGGAGCCCCTGCCGAAGTGGAACTAACCCACGACCAGGTCAAGGCCACAGAAAGAATGTACGAAGAAATTGCTGAAGTGGTGGCCGTCTCTGACGACAACCTCATGGAAAAATACTTCTCCGGAGAAAAATTTACCCGGGATGAACTCCTAGAGGGGCTAACTTCCGCCCTCCTTCAAGGGGAAGCCGTCCCCCTACTGGTAGGGTCTGCTGAAAAGGGCATCGGGATTGACATCCTTTTAAATACCATTGTCAACTATATGCCCGGTCCCGATGATGAAAGGGCCCATACAGGCTTTAGGCTAGTGGAAGGGGAAGAAAGAAAGATTAGCTCCAAGGAACCCTTCTCTGCCATGGTCTTTAAGACCATTAGTGACCCCTATATTGGCAAGATTTCCATCTTTAAGGTCCTATCTGGGGTCATGAAAAAGGGGATGTCTGTCTACAACCAGTCTAGAGAAACAGAGGAAAGAACCTCTGCCCTCTTTGTTATCCGGGGCAAGGACCAACTGGAAGTGGAAGAAGTCCATGCAGGAGATATTGGGGCCACCTCTAGGCTTAGTGTGACCCTAACTGGGGACACCCTTACTGACAAGGCCCACCCTGTCCTTTACAAGTCTGCCAAGCTGCCCAAGCCCATCTTCTACTATGCCATTGAGGCAGCCTCCAAGGAAGACGAGGAAAAACTATCCACCTCCCTAAGAAAGCTCCAAGAGGAAGATCCTTCCTTTACCATAGAAAGAAATGCCGAAACCAACCAATTGACCATTGGAGGCCAAGGCAACACCCACCTAGATGTTATCCTTGAAAAGTTGAAGAATAGCTACAAGGTAGACGTCAAGAAGGTGCCCTTTATTGTGCCCTACCGGGAAACCATCCGGGGAACCTCTGACGTTCAAGGCCGCCACAAGAAACAATCTGGAGGCGCCGGCCAATATGGGGATGTTTGGATCCGCTTTGAACCCACCGACCAAGACTTTGTCTTTGAAGAAGAAGTTTTCGGGGGCTCCGTGCCTAAAAACTACTTCCCTGCTGTAGAAAAGGGTCTAGAAGAATCCATGAAGAAGGGGGTCCTAGCAGGTTACCCCATGACTGGGGTTAAGGCAGTCCTCCATGATGGGTCCTACCATGATGTAGACTCCAATGAAATGAGCTTTAAGCTGGCTGCAGGCCTAGCCTACAGAAAGGGGATCCCTGAAGCTAAACCTGTCCTTCTTGAACCTATTATGAAGGTAGAAGTTACTGTACCTGACGTCTACATGGGCGATGTCATGGGAGACATGAACAAGCGCCGGGGCCGGATCCTAGGCATGGACCAACAAGCTGACGGCAACCAATTGATTATTGCCGAGGCACCCCAGGCTGAAATGTTTGAATATGCCATTGACCTAAGGGCCATGACCCAGGGCCGGGGAATTTTCACCATGGAATTTACCCGCTACGAAGACGTGCCCAAGGACTTAACTGAAAAAATTGTTGCTGAGGCTAACAATGAAAATTAAAGAAGAAAAAAACAAGGGGACCCACGGGTTCCCTTGTCTTGTGGAAGGGGTGGTCTTTGACTTGGATGGGACCCTGATGAACACCCTAGACCAAATTGCCGGGGTAGCCAATTCTGTCCTAGAGGACCTGGCCTACGCCCCCCTTCCCCAAGAGGACTATAAGATGCTTTTGGGCAACGGGTCCAAGGCCCTTTTAGAGTCCCTTTTTGACCGGCGGGGGATCAGGGACCCCAAGGCCAGGGAGGTCTTTAGCCGGGTCTATATGGACCGGTATGCCCAGTCTGAAATTGGGAGGGAGGCCGTCTATCCAGGCATCTATGAGCTTATAGAGGGTCTTAAGGAGAGGGGCATCCCCCTGGGGGTCCTAACCAACAAACCCCACGGTATTAGCCTTAAGCTCCTAGGCCAGGTCTTTCCCGGCATCTTTAAGGCCATCCAGGGCCAAGAGGAGGGCCTGCCCAGAAAGCCCCACCCAGCCGGCCTAGAGGTCCTGGCCCAGGCCATGGGTTTTAGCCCGGGGACCTGCCTCTATCTGGGAGACACCAATACAGACATGATGACCGCCAAGGCCTATGGGGCCTACACGGTGGGGGTCCTTTGGGGCTTTAGGGACCAAGAAGAACTAGAAGAAGCCGGGGCGGACCTGGTTATAGCCCATCCCCTGGACCTTTTTAAGTATCTAGACCAGTAAGGGTCTGGCCTGGATCTTGTTTGTTGGCAAGATCCAGGCTTTTTTATTGCATAAGTAGTCCCTTTATGGCAAAATAAGGAGAAGAAGGAGGGATGGCATGTTAGGTTGGTTTCAAAAAAAACCCCAAACGGTTTATGAGGCCGTCAAGAGGGGTTATGATATAGGCGAGCCAGGCCAGGGGGGCCTTTTAGAATACCAGGTCCTAAGGGGAGAAAGAGAGGTTTTTCCCTGTAATACAGAGGCCCTGGATGCAGCCATCCTGGCTTATTTTGCTGGAGAATGGGCTAGTCTTGAAAAAATCCAGAATTTTTTTAAAAAGCACTTGGCCCTGGAGGCCATTCCCAATTTTGAACACTGGCTTTATGGGGGAGACCGGATGGATAGGCCCATGCTAGGCCTGTCCATCCTCCTTATGCGGGATAGTCAGGTGGTGGAGGCCGTTAAGTTTGGCATCTACCTGTCCATCTACTATGACCTCCACCAGGCCCCAGGGGCCCTAAAAATCGTCCAGATCCTGGGAAAGGACCCCCACTTTTCCTACTATGCCCTGGAGGCCTTTTTAAGGTCCTCCCAGGGGACGGTGCTTTTTTATGACCTGGGCCAAAAATTAGAGGGCCTGGCCAAGGACATCTATGAATATCGGGCCCGGCAGCTGTTTGAAGAGAAGGAGTAGACATGGAATTAGGAAAGATACAAAAATTAAAGGTGGTTGAAAAGGTAAGGGACGGGTGGATCCTGTCTGATGGCCAGGAGGAAATCCTCCTAGAGGGGGCCAAGGCCCAGGGCCAGCCCAAAAAGGGGGAGGACCTGGAGGTCTTTATCTACAAGAACAATCAAAATGACCTGGTTGCCACCATGGAGCCAGTCCAGGTTCAAGTGGGCCAGGTGGCCAAGCTCCAGGTGGTGGACCGGACTCCCATTGGCTACTTTGTAAATATTGGCCTGGACAAGGACATCCTCCTGCCCTTTTCAGAGGTATCTGAAAAAATCCAGCTAGGCCAGGCCTACCTCCTCCTCATGTATGTGGACAAGGCCCAGCGCTTGGCCATGACCATGAAGATCAAGGACCACCTGTCCACCAAGAGCCCCTACAAGATGAATGACCGGGTGGAGGGGACCATCTACCATATAGCCAAGCACCTGGGCGCCCTGGTGGCGGTGGACAACCGTTATGATGGGATGATCCCCATCCGGGAGCTTAAGGGCATCTACAAGGCCGGGGACAAGGTAGAGGCCCGGGTGGCCCGGGTCCTAAGGGGGGGCCAGCTGACCCTAACCCTTAGGAGCTATGCCCATATTCAAATGGCCCAGGATGCCGATGTGGTCTGGGACCTGTTAGAAGAATATGGAGGGGTCTTGCCCCTGGGGGACAAGTCAGACCCGGAAGAGATTTTAGACCTAACAGGCCTATCTAAATCCGCCTTTAAACGGGCAGTGGGCCGGCTCTACAAGGAGAGAAGGGTGGTCCCTGGGGCCAAGGAAATAAAAAAGAAGTAAAAGAGAGCCCTGCCAGTAGGCCTTCTGGCAGGGTTTTTTAGGACCCAGGGCCAGGGGCCAAGTCCTTATAAATCCCCTGGAAGACCTAGGCAGGGGGGCCCTTTTAGTATAAAATATAGGATAGAAAGAAAAGGAGGATGGGTCATGCGAGAATTACACCTACACTTAGATGGATCCCTTAGGCCAAGGAGCCTATGGGAAATGGCCAAGGCCCAGGGCATTGACCTGGGAATAGATAATTTAGATGAGCTGGAAAAGAAGATGGTGGTCCCTGGGGACTGCCAGGACTTAACCCAGTATTTAGAAAAGTTTGCCCTCCCCCTCTTGGTCCTCCAGGAAAAGGGGAGCCTGGAAAGAGGGGTCTATGAATTAGCCCAGGACCTAAAGGACCTGGGGATGGATTATGGGGAGGTCCGCTTTGCCCCTAGCCTCCATACCCAGAAGGGGCTTAGCCAAGAAGAGGCCCTAAAAGATGCCCTAGCCGGGGTAAAAAGGGCCCAGGAGGACCTGGACTTTTCTGTGGTCCTTATCCTCTGCATGATGAGGGGGGAAGGAAACGAGACGGCCAACCTGGAAACCCTTAGGCTGGCAGAGGCCTATGGGGGCCAGGGGGTGGGAGCCCTGGACCTGGCCGGGGCAGAAGGCCTCTATCCCACGAAGGACTTTGCAGACCTTCTGGCCCTAGCTAAGAAGAAGGGCCTGAGGATGACCCTCCATGCCGGGGAGGCGGCCGGGCCAGAAAGTATTTGGGAGGCCCTCAAGTATGGGCCTGAACGAATAGGCCACGGGGTGGCGGCAGCCCAGGACCCTGCCCTTATGGAAAAACTCAAGGAGAAGGGCATCCTCCTGGAGGTCTGCCTAAGCTCCAACCTCCAAACCCGGGTGGTGGACGACCTGGCCGACCACCCCATTAGGACTCTCTATGATGCCGGGGTCCGGGTCTGTTTAAATTCAGACAATATGACCGTATCAAACACAAATCTAGTAAGGGAAAGACAGCTGGCCAAGGAGGCCCTAGCCTTTACAGATGAGGACTTAGAAAGGATGGATGACTATGCAAGAGAGGCGTCCTTTGGCAAAAGATAGGGACCTTATTGTGGCCCTGGACTATGCCAGCGGTAAGGAGGCCCTAGCCTTTTTGGACCTCTTTGACCAGGGGATTTTTGTTAAGGTGGGCATGGAGCTCTTCTATAAGGAGGGGCCAGCTATTCTTAAGGCCATTAAGGACCGGGGCCACAGGATCTTTTTGGACCTTAAGCTCCACGACATTCCCAACACGGTGGCTGGGGGCCTAGGCTCCCTTCTGGATTGGGATGTGGATATTTTAACCATCCACTGCCTGGGAGGGCGGAAGATGATTGCTGCAGCTAGAGGGGCCCTGGAGGCCGCTGGCAAGACCAGCCTTTTAATGGGGGTCAGTGTCTTAACCTCCCTGTCCCAGGAAGACCTTAAGGAGGACCTCCTAATCCAGGGAGACCTGGAAGAAGTGGTGGGCCACTATGCCCGGATAGGCCGGGAGGCTGGCCTAGATGGGGTCATCTGTTCGGCTAAGGAACTGGCCTTTTTAAGGGAAAAGCTGGGAGAAGACCTGGTCACCATCTGCCCAGGCATCCGGCCCAAGGGGGCCAGCCTAGGAGACCAGACCCGGGTGGTTACCCCAGAAGAGGCCGGCCGGCTAGGGGCAGACTATATTGTGGTGGGTCGGCCCATCCGCCAGGCTAAGGACCCCAAGCAGGCCTATGAAGAGATGAGGAAGGCATTTTTAGGAGGACAAGCATGAAAGAAATAGCAGGTCTACTTTTAGATATAGGGGCAGTTTCCCTGTCCCCCAAGGCCCCCTTTACCTGGGCCTCTGGTATTAAGAGCCCCATTTATTGTGACAACCGACTGGTCCTATCCTATCCCTTAGAGAGAAGGCAGGTGGAAGAGGCCCTAGTCCGTCATGTGAAGGGAACCTATCCCCAGGCCCAGGCCATTTTAGGGACAGCCACAGCAGGCATCCCCCACGCCTCCATTATGGCCTGGGAGATGGGTCTACCCACAGGCTTTATCCGGTCCAAGGCCAAGGACCATGGCCGGGGCAAGCAAATTGAAGGAGACTTTAAGCCCGGGACGAAGGTGGTGGTGGTTGAGGACCTCCTGTCCACAGGGGGGTCCTCCATTGCTGCGGCCCAGGCGGCCCAAAAGGCTGGCCTAGAGGTCCTAGGGGTGGTGGCCATCTTCTCCTATGGCCTGCCCGCCTGTGAAGACAACTTTAGGGAGGCCGGCCTGGCCGCTTCCAGCCTAACCCATTATGAAGAACTCATGGACCTGGCCCTGGAAAGAGACCTTATTGGCCAGGAGGACCTGGACAAATTAAGGGCCTGGCGAAAGGACCCAAAGGACCCCTCTTGGATGGACCAATAGGTCATGGATAGGGATAGGGGTTGCTGCCTTAAAATAGCCCTTGGAGGCTGTTTGCTGGTGGTTTTAAGCGCTTTAGTCCTGGGAGGAGCCCTTTTCTTTAGCTTCCGACAAGGGGGGCCCGTCCGGGAAGAAGTAAGCCAGGTCTTAGCTGAGGAGGCCCAAAAGGCAGGGGCCTTTGGGAGCCTGGATGAGGCCCTGGTCTTTGCCAGAAGCCAGGTGGACCAGGGGCAAGAGCACTTTTCCTTTAAGCTTCTAGGCCAGGACCTCTTCCTTCCTGTGGACCAGGTCAATGACCGCTTCCACCAGGCCTTTTCCTCCAGAGAGACCTATGGCTTTATCTACTACAAGGGCTTCCAGTGGGAAAAGGACAAGCTGGACTACCGCTTTCAGATAGACTACTATCCAGGGGGAGACCAGGAAAGGACCCTGGCCACCATCCGGGAGTGGATCCAAGAAGAGGGGATCCTAGACCTGGACCAGGAGGCCCGGGTCAAGGCCATCCATGACGCCATTGTCTTTAAAAACGACTACTATTCCAGCCAGTCCGGCCTAGACCCCTCCTCCACCTACTCCATCTACCTGCCGGAGTCCCTCCTTTATGGTCAGGGGGGTGTCTGCCAGGCCTATGCCAGTCTTTTTTTGATGATGGCCCGGGAGGCCGGCCTGGAGGCAGACTTTGTTGTGGGCCAGGCCGGTGGGGTGGACCATGCCTGGAACATGG